>JBFWXW010000012.1:0-126997 GCA_050187075.1 Kofleriaceae bacterium
CACGCCGATCATGTTCACGCTGCTGTTCACGTACATCTTCGGCGGAGCGCTCAAGGAATCGCCGGAAAACTACATCCAGTTTCTGCTCCCCGGCATCCTGGTGCAGACGATCGTGTTCATCACCGTTTACACCGGTGTCGGTCTCAACAGCGACATCCAGAAGGGGCTGTTCGATCGGTTTCGTTCGCTGCCGATGTGGCAATCCGCGCCGATCCTCGGTGCGCTGGTCGGTGATCTATTCCGCTATTCGGTCGCGGCGGTGCTGATCGTCGGCCTGGGGCTGCTCATCGGGTTTCGACCGGGTGCCGGCGCGATCGGTGTGATCGCCGCATTCGGGCTCGTGCTGGTGTTCGCGTTTGCGGTGTCCTGGCTGTGGATCATCATCGGCATGAAGGTGAAGACGCCCGAGTCGGTGATGACCACGAGCTTCGTGTTCCTGATGCCGATCACGTTCGCGAGCAACATCTTCGTCGAGCTGAACACGATGCCGCACTGGTTGCAGCTGGTCGTTCGCCACAACCCGGTCGTTCACCTCACCAATGCATCGCGTGGGCTCATGCACGGGGAGCCGGTCGGCACGGACGTCGTCTGGGTGCTGGTCGCGTCGGCGGTGATCGTGATGGTCGCGGCACCGATCGCGCTGCGAATGTACCATCAGGAGCGGTGAGATCTGCGCCCTCAGCTCTGCTCGGCGAGGACATCGCCGACCAGCATCGGACGGATCCTCACTCGACGGTGAGCTGGCGCGTCACGTCGAGCGCGAGCAGGCGTACCTTCACGGCATAATCACCTGCCGCCACGGTCTCGACCGCCAACCCGGTCACGCTGACCGCGATGTTCCCAGGTTCGAGCTGATTCATGAAGTCAGCCGGAACCTCGCCGCCACCCTGGTCCGCGGGGAGCTCGCAACGGATCGTGCGCTGATAGACCGCGGGGTAGGGTGCGTCCGGCATCGGCGCTTGCGAGACGTTGACGTAGGCGAGGCCCTGCGTTGCGGTCCACGAGATCATCAGTGGTTGAGCGCGCGAGATCGTGGCGTGGTTCTCGGGCGCCGTCACCGAAACCGGCGCGGGCATGACGAGGGGGACGGAGGTGAACGCCGGCACGGCACCGCCGGCTCCGGAGACCATCACCGATGTCCCCGGTGCCATTGCTGGTACCGGGCCGGAGGCCGAGTAGCTCGCGGACCCGTCGGGAACCACCGTCACGCTACCGCCAGCCGTCGTGAACACGATGTCGCCAGCGGAGGTCGCGACAAGCCCAGCATCGCTGTTGCACACGGTCAGCGTGCAGCCTCCGCCGTAGCTCCACGCGCAACCCGGCGCACCCATCGGCTCCTCGTAGAAACCTGCCTGTGCTTGCGAGGTTCCGCTGCCGAGGTAAACGCCCTGCACCGTTCCGATCCGCGACGTATTCGGTGGCACGATCACCGGCGTGCCGTCGAGCGGGCCGTCGACGACCGCGGCATCGGGCGGGTCGGAGACAGTTCCGCCGCCGCCGCCGCAGCCTGCGAAGGTCAGCGCGCTCATCACGAATGCTCGCGTTCGCATGACCTCCAGTATCTCTGGTGTCATGCGATCCGTGTGGCGGATCGGTCGCGATCCGTGATCGCACCGCGACGTACATCTGCGCACAGATCGACGACAGCGTTCAGCCCACGCATCCACGCACGATCGCGATCACGGCGGCCACACCGAGCGCGAGCAGCGCGGCGTTGCGCAGCGTGCGTCGCCACGGCACGGAGAGCCGGACCTCGGCATAGCCCTGCTCCGGCGGCACGCTCGTTGGCCCCTCAGGGCCTTGCGCACGCGCCATCTGAAGCACCTGCGCCGTATGCAGCGCGCGTCTCGAGGTCTGCTGCTCGATCTGCTCGCGGCAGCTGAACCCGTCGGCGACGATCAGGACATCCTGTGGAGTGCGTCGCACCGCCGGCGCAAGTCGCCGCTCCGCACATGCGACCGACACGGCATAGTGATCGCGCTCGTAGCCAAACGCTCCGGCCATGCCGCAACAGCCCGCATCGAGAACATCGGCGACCAGGCCCATCCTGGCGTAGAGCGGTGTGTCGTTCCCGAACCCGAGCACGGCCTTGTGGTGGCAGTGGCCGTGAACGATCGCCCTTCGATGCAGACGCGGAGGCTCCCAGCCTGGCACGTGACGAACCAGGAAGTCACCGAGCAAGAACGACTGGTTCTTGAGCCTGCGTGCGTCGGGATCGTCGGGGAACAAGTTCGGTAGGTCGTCGCGAAACACCGAGATGCAGCTCGGTTCGAGGCCAACGATCGGAACTCCCGCCTGGAGCTCGGGGCGCAGCGCTTCGAGGATCTGCAGAAGCATGCGCTTGGCGAGCGCGAGCAAGCCGTAGTCGTACAGCGGCCGGCCGCAACACAGCGACCGGTTCGGCACGACCACGCGAAACCCCGCGTTCTCGAGCACCTCGACCGCCGCGATCGGCACGGCGGGCTGAAAGTGATTGCTCCAGGTGTCGACCCACAACAGGACGGAAGGCCGCTGGCCCTCGATCACCGGCCGGTCACGCCACCACTCTCGGAACGTCACGCGCGCAAACGCCGGGAGCGTTCGGCGTGGCTCGACGTCGGCGAGCCACTTCATGATTCTCGACAGGCCGGGCGCTCGCAACAGCACGTTGACGAGCCCGGGAAAGAGCGACGCAACGCGAGCCCACCAGTACACCAGCCCGAACGCGTAGGCGGACCGCGGTCGCAATCGGTGCTCGTAGTAGTGCGAGAGAAACTCGGCCTTGTAGCTCGCCATGTCCACGTTCACCGGGCATTCGCCTTTACATCCCTTGCACGACAGACACAGATCGAGCGCGTCGTGGACCGCTTCGCTGCGCCAGGCGCCGGCTCCGGCTTCGGCACCGGCGAGCGAATCGCTGCGCATCATCTCGAACAACAGGTGCGCGCGGCCGCGCGTGGAGTGCATCTCCTCGCGGGTCACCATGTAGCTCGGGCACATGGTGCCGCCGTCGAGTCGCCGGCATTCGCCCACGCCCACGCAGCGCTCGGTCGCGTAGCTGAAGCTGCGCCCATCGTCGGGGAATTGAAAGTGGGTGTGCAGCGACCGTGGTTGGTACGCAGGGCCGAGCCGCAGGTTCTCGTCGATCCGGTAGGGCCTCACGACCTTGCCAGGGTTCATCTGGCCGTCGGGATCCCAGATCGCCTTCCACTCCTCGAACGCTCGCATCAGCTCGGCGCTGAACATCCTGGGCAACAGCTCGGCGCGCGACTGGCCATCGCCATGCTCGCCTGACAGCGACCCGCCGTGCGCGATCACCAGGTCGGCCGCGTGCTCGACGAACGCGCGGTACTTCGCGACACCGTCGGGATGATGGAGGTCAAACGGGATGCGCGTGTGTACGCAGCCCTGTCCGAAGTGGCCGTACAGCGCCGCGCGATAACCGTAGCGATCGAGGAGGTCGCGGAACGCGCGCAGGTAGTCGCCGAGCCGGTCGGGCGCGACAGCCGAGTCCTCCCAGCCCTCCCACGTGTCGGGCTGACCAGGGACGCGCGCCGTGGCACCGAGCCCGGACTCGCGGACCTTCCAGACGATGGCTTCCTGTTCGGGATCGTCGAACAGCTTCATGCTCGGCGGACGAGGGGCGCTGGCGAGCCGGGACATCAGCCGCCGGGCATGGGCCTCGGCTTCATCCTGGGTATCGCCGCCGAATTCGACCAGCAGCCAGCCGTGGCCCTCGGGAAACAGCTTCATCCGCTCGGTGTGGAGCTTCTTGCGCTTCATGTCATCGACGAGCACGTCGTCGATGCCTTCGAGCCCGATCGGCAGACTCTCCCGGACCTCCATGATGTGATCGGCGGCGTCGAAGATGCTCGGATAGCCGAGCACGAGCAGGACCCTCGCCTGCGGGCTCGCCACCAAGCGCACCTGCGCGGACAGGATCGTCACGAGCGTGCCCTCGGAGCCGACGACCGCGCGGGCCAGGTGCGGCCCGGCCGCGCTCACCAGTGGCGGAAGGTTGTAGCCGGAGACGCGTCGCGCGATCTGCGGGAACCCGGTGCGGATCGCCGTTGCATGGCGTCGAATGAAGCTGCGAATCGCGCGATGGAGCTCGCCGCTGGGTCCCTCCGTATGCGAAAGCCGCTCGAGCTCGGACCACGAAGTCGCGCCGAGCGTGAGCCGCGTGCCGCCGTAGGTCAGCACGTCGAGCTGTTCGACGTTGTCGGACGTGGTGCCGGCCATCATCGAGTGAACGCCGCACGAGTTGTTTCCGATCATTCCGCCGAGCGTGCAGTGGTTGTGCGTCGACGGATCGGGCCCGAACGTGAGATGAAATCGCTCGGCCGCGCGACGAAGATCATCGAGCACGACGCCAGGTTCGACGCGGGCGAACCGGTGCTCTGCATCGAGCTCGAGGATGCGGTGCACGTACTTCGAGAAATCGACCACGACCGCGGCATTGCACGCCTGTCCCGCCAGGCTCGTTCCACCGCCACGATTGACGATCGGAACCCCGAACGAGCGGCAGATCGCGATCGCCTCGATCGCATCGGCCTGATCGCGCGGCATGACCACGCCGATCGGCAGCTGGCGGTAGTTCGAGGCGTCGGTGGCATAGAGTGCACGGTATCCGTCGTCGAACCGCACCTCCCCGCGCAGCTGCCTCGTCAGCTCACGTGCGAGCTCGCTGGCGCCGGTCGTGCTCGCAAGTGGCAGCACCTTGCGTCGGACCAGATCTTCGACGGGATGGATCTCGCGGTGCATGCAGCCTCCTAGATCGCATAGCGCTTGGCGTCGGGTGCCTTGAGCTCGACGCCGATGCCTGCACGCATCGGATCGAGCTGAAGCGCGCCGTTGCGGGCAGCGATGAAGCCATCGAACAGCATCTGCTCGATGCGGACGTGGTCGTGGAAGTACTCGACGTGGACGAGCGGCGTCACCGCGCATGCCGGGTGCGCATGCAACGACGGAGCCGTGTGCGCGGACAGCGGCACGCCAAACGCCTGACATAGCCGTGCGGCGGCGAGGAAGCCGGTGATTCCCAAACACCGGGTGGCATCGGCCTGCAGGACGTCGACCGCCCCGGCTTCGAGCATGCGCCGGAAGTAGATCGGATCGTATCCGTATTCGCCGGCGGCGATCTGCATCCCGCTCGGTTCGTGCTCGCGAATGAATCGCAGGCCTTCGAGGTCGTCGGATGACACCGGCTCCTCGAACCACGAGACCTGGTGCTCCGCGAACGCGTGCGCCTTGCCGACCGCATCCGTGCGCGAATACGCACCATTGGCATCGACCATCAGCGACACCTTGGTTCCGATCGCGTCGCGCACGGCGGCGACACGGGCCACGTCGTCGCCGGGCCGCGCGCCGATCTTCATCTTCACGCGTGGGATCCCGAGCTCCGCCCATCCCGCGAGCTGCGCGCATAGCTCGGCCGTCGTGTAGCTGGTGAAGCCTCCGCTGCCGTAGACCGGTACCGCGTCTCGCACGGCGCCGAGCAAGATCGCCAGCGGAGTGCCGAGAAGTTTGGCCTTGAGGTCCCACAACGACGCGTCGATCGCGGAGATCGCGGTCGATGCGATCCCGGGTCGACCGACGTTGCGAACCTCCGCAACGAGCGCGTTCCAGATGGCCTCGATCGCGAGCGCGTCCTGCCCGACGACGCGTGCCGCGAGCTGGTCGCGGATCAGCGGAACGGCGGTTGCGCTGCCGTAGGTGTAGCCAAATCCGCGATGGCCACCCGCGGCCACATGAACGGCGACCAGCGTGGTCGAGCTCCACGCGTACGTGCCGTCGGCCTCGGGCTTATCGGTCGGGATGCGATAGGCGGCGACGTCGATCCGTTCGATCACCGGTCGCGAGTGATCTCCACGCATCGATCATGCCCTCCCGCCTCCGTGCGGCAAGAAGCTCTCGACCATGTCGCGGAACGTGGCGCGCACCATGGCCCACGCGTCGGGATCCCCCTTCATGATCGCTTTCACGTAGGACGTGGCCTGATCGAAGCTGATGTGCGGTGGTAGCGGGGGCACATTCGGATCGGTGCGTGCCTCGATCACGATCGGCCGGTCGCTCGCGAACGCGCGGTCCCAGGCATCGGCGATGTCCTCGGGCCGTTCGAGCTTGATCCCGCCGAGGCCGAGCGATTCTGCGTAGCGCGCATACGGGAAGTCAGGGATGTCCTGCGAGGCCTGGTACTTCGGCTCGCCCATGAACGCTCGCATCTCCCACGTGACCTCGTTGAGGTCGCGATTGTTCAGCACGAGCACGACCAGGCGCGGGTCCTTCCATTCGCGCCAGTACTTGGCCACCGTGATCAGCTCCATGTTGCCGGTCATCTGCATGGCGCCGTCACCGATCATCGCGACCACCACACGTTCGGGAAACGCGAACTTCGCGGCGATCGCGTACGGCACGCCGCAGCCCATGGTGGCGAGATTTCCCGAAAGCGTCGCCATCATCCCGTCTCGGATCTTGAGGTCTCGCGCGAACCAGTTCGCCGCGGATCCCGAGTCAGCGGTCAGGATGGCTCCATCGGGCAACCGAGGCGATGCCTCCCAGAACACGCGCTGTGGGTTGATCGGATCGGCTCGATTCATCGCGCGCGCCTCGAGCACCTTCCACCAGCGTTCGACCTGACGTTCGATCCAGGTTCGCCAGGACCGGTCCGTTTTCCGCTCGAGCAGCGGGATGAGTGCGCGCAAGGTCTCCTTGCTATCACCCACGAGGGCGAGCTCCATCGGGTAGCGAATCGACAACATCCGACCATCGATGTCGATCTGAACCCCGCGCGCCTGACCTTCTTCGGGAAGGAACTCGGGGTAGGGGAAGTTCGACCCGACCATGAGCAGCGTGTCGCAGTTCATCATCAGGTCCCAGCTGGGCTTGGTGCCGAGCAGGCCGATCGCACCGGTGACGTACGGCAGGTGGTCGGGGAGCACGGCCTTGCCGAGCAGCGCCTTTGCCACGCCCGCGCCCAGCAGGTCCGCGACCTGCTCGACCTCCTCCCGTGCACCGAGGCAGCCCTGGCCCACGAGGATCGCGACCCGCTGTCCCTCGTTGAGGATCTTCGCCGCGGCCGCGAGATCGTCGAGGCATGGCATCACGCGCGGCGAGATGTAGCCAAGGCCCGAGTGGATGGTCGCGTGCTTGTGCGGCGGCGATTCGATCGCGTCGAGCTCCTGAACGTCGAGCGGGATGATGATCGTCGAAGGCGAGCGCGTGGCGCGAGCGGTCCTGAACGCGCGATCGACGAGGTGGCGGATCTGCTCCGGGGTCATCGCGGTGTGCACGTACTCGTGGGCGACATCCTTGAACAGGTTCTGGAGATCGACCTCTTGCTGGTAGTCGCCGCCGATCGCGGCGCGCGCAGACTGACCGACGATCGCGACCACCGGTTGGTGGTCGAGCTTGGCGTCGTACAAACCGTTCAGCAGGTGGATCGCGCCCGGGCCGCTCGTCGCGAGGCAAACGCCGACCTCGCCGGTGAACTTTGCGTGGGCGCATGCCATGAAGGCCGCCATCTCTTCGTGGCGAACCTGGACGAAATCGAGCTTGTCACCGATCCGACCGAACGCGCCGAGGATGCCGTTGATGCCGTCGCCGGGATACGCATAGACCCTGCGAACGCCCCACTCGATGAGCCGCTCGAGGAGAAAGTCGCCGACTGTCTTGGACATCCTGACCTCCGTCATCGCGACAACGCGATGGTTGACTGATTCGCTGCGTCTGCCGTGCGCCCGTTTTTGCCCTGGTGTGACAAAACTGCAGGCGCGTCGCCTCCGCGAGCTTTCCTACAGCGGCCGTCGAGCGCGCCTGTCACATCACCAACCGCTGCAAACGCCGATCCGGCGTCAACCGTGGCGGCCGCTCGCGCACGTGGATCGCGCGTCGCTGCGTGGAGGGTCGAGTCGCCGGGAACCCGGCTGCGTCAGCTTGTCGTGCGCACGGCATGGACATCGATGAACACGTGCTTCACGTACGGATGCGCGCGCTTGATCGAGTGCTCGAGTCGCTCCGCGGTCTCGCTGAGTCGTTCCGCGGTGAGGTTCGCCTCGAGCACAGCGTCGAGGGCGACCAGCACCTCCTCGGGCCCGAGCTGCATCGTGAGGACGCGATTGACGCGGGCGAGTCCCGCGGTCTGTTCCGCACACGCCCGGATGCTCCGGACGACGCCGCGCAGCGCGCTCTCGCCGATCAGCAGGCCGCGGCTCTCGTACGCGAGCAGGATCGCGACCGCCGCGAGAATCAGACCGATCCCGATCGACGCGAAGCCATCGAACCACGGAGACCCGAACACGTGGCTCAAGGTCACACCGGCCGCGGCCAGCAACAGGCCCAGGATCGCCGCGCCGTCCTCGAGCAGGATCACGAAGGCGGTCGGATCCTTGCTCGTGTGGATCGCTTCGAGCGCGCCACCGGCCTCCGGGTGTGCATCGCGATACTCGCGAAATCTCCGTCGGGCGAACCAGAACGATCCACCCTCGAACACGAGCGCGGCCGCGATCACCCCCAGGTTCAGGTGCCAGCCAGCCGCATCCCGCGGGTGCTGCAAGTGGTGGATGCCTTCGTAGATCGACATGCCACCGCCGACCGAGAAGATCAGGATTCCGACGATCAGCGTCCAGAAGTACAGGTCCTTGCCGTAGCCGAACGGATGCGATTCGTCCGCGGCTCGTCGGCTCAGGTGAGCTCCGGCGAGCAACAGCAGGCCATCCGCGGTGTCGACGGTGGAGTGGATGGCTTCGGCGACCATGGCCGAGCTTCCGCTCCAGGCGGCCGCCACGAACTTGGTGACTGCGATCGCGAGGTTCGCAACGATCGCCGAGTAGATCGCCAGGCGGGATCCGGACTCCACGTCACGAGGACATGCAAGAGCTGGCGCGGCAAGACCTGCGCCGTGCGCGTGGGTCGAGCTGCTTGAGCAGCGTCCGCGCGGCGGCAACACGTGCGCTGCGCCGCGGTCGACCCGGCCGGTCCGCTGCACGTCGCTTGCACCTCGTGGATCCGGAGGTCACCGTGAAGAAGCTCGTCTGGACTGCGCTTGCGGCGCTGACATCCGCCGCCGCGGCTGCGCTTGCGCTGCGCGCATTGAGTTACGCCTGGCGACGGGTCACCCATGAACCCCCTCCCGAACAGCCGCGGTGGGCCCGGTTGTTCGTGAGTGCGCCACTGAAGAAGCGCGTGCACAGGCGTGTCGATCCTGGGCAAGCGTAGCCTCCGATCCGAGGATCAGTCCCGGCCGGATTCGTGGCGGCACAGCACCACCGCGACGTCATCCTGCAGCGCACCGGAGGGAAGCCGAACGAGCTCGATCAGTGCCCTCGCTGCGTCACGAAGGTCCGGCCGGCTCGCGATCCGGACGATCGCGCTCTGGCTGGCATATCGCCAGAGGCCGTCGGTCGCGACCAACAACGTGGCGGAGCCCAGAGAGCGCGATCGGAACTTGCGCGGAATGCAGCCGTCGCCGAGCAGCGGCTTGCGTAGCTGACCATCGCTCAGATCCTCGATGGTGGTCCCTCGGATCACCCACGCGATCGAGTCGCCGACGCTTGCGCCGGAGATGCCGCGCGACGTCACGTTGGCAATGACCGCGGTGGTCAGCGCGCCTTTGAGTCGCTTCGCGTCGCGGTCGACATCGACCAGGAGCGACGCCCAGCTCGTGTGTTCGGTCGCGTCACGGACCGCCTCGATCACCGCGTCCGCGGCGATCGCGCCATCGCCGGTACCGCCCGCACCGTCGGCAACCGCGATCGCGACGCCTCCTGAGAGCTCGATCACCGCCGCACGGTCGTGACCGGTGCCGCGCGCTCCGACGACTTCGATCACATGGTTGAACCGGTTCGCCACCGCGAGCAATCTGGCAACGCCTGTGCCACCGGTCGCCGTGCCAACACCATGGAAACACGACGAGTCGCGCTGCCAGACCGGCGGTGTCGGTGCCAGCTCGGCCAGCTCAACCTCCGGATGGACGCGTCTGGCAAGGCTCGAGATCACACCGCGATGGTACGGATCAGCGATGGGCCGGGTGAATCGATCGCGAGGCGGAGTGAAGCTCCAGCCCGCCGATGCGTTCGATCTCATTCGCTGGCTCGCGCGCAGCCAGAGCGATCCTCGCAAGGCGGTCGCCGAGCTGGTCCAGAACGGCGTCGACGCGAATGCCAAGACGATCATGATCGAGCGCCGCCGCAGAGGACGGCGACCGGTGCTGATCGTTCGCGACGATGGGGAGGGCATTCGTCCCGCCGAGGAACGCGAGCAGGCCTTGCGCTACATCGCGACGCACATCGGGCGCTCTCACAAGCGCAACCTGTCGGCGCGCGAGCGTCACGAGCAGATCGTTGCCGGGCAGTATGGCATCGGGTTGCTCGGGTTCTGGTCGATCGGCCGTCGCATGGACATCCGATCGCGGGTCGGCGCGGGGGCCACGTGGCTGTTGCGTCTGATCGAGGACGAACCACGCGCCGAGGTCGTTCCAGGTCCACCCGCGATCGACGATGCCGCGACGTTCACGGAGATCGTCATCAGCGACTTGCATGCGGCCGCAACGCGTGCGCTGTCCACACGGCGGCTCGCCGAGTATCTCGGTGCCGAGCTTCGCGGAACCTTGATCGCGAGTGGCGTCTCGATCGAGCTCCGCGAGTACGACGCCCGCGGTGTGCTGGTCGAGCGCATCCCCGTGGTGCCGCGCCGGTTCGACGGCATTCGACTCGACGTCGCGCCGCAGATCGTGGTTCCGGGATTTCCACCGATCTTCGTCGAGCTGTATCACGTCGGTGGCGATGGAATCGTGGAGCTCACGTGCGCAGGAACGGTGGTCGCTGAGGGGCTCGCCGAGCTTGCCGGTCTGGGACTCGCGCGTGCGCCGTGGATCGATCGTGCGCTGGGAGGGACGATCGAGTTCGCGGCGCTCTCGGTCCCGCCGGGAACGCGACGCGGGGTCGTGCCGGATGCCGCCGCGGAGGCGCTGGTGGCCGCGCTCGCGCAGCTCGCTCCCACCGTGCAGGCCGCACTGGACCGGTTCGCGGTGCAGCGCCACGCGGCATCCGAACGCCAGATGGTCGTCGATCTACGCCGCGCCCTGCGAGGGCTGCGCGACCGGCTGCCTCACCTCGCGATGCCGGCGCCGCTGCTCGGACGCGGCGCACGCGGCGCACGCGGTGACGATCGCACCTCCGATCCGCTGGGCTCGACGATCGCTCGAGGCGACGCACGGCCGGCAGGAGACACTCCCAATCCAGACACCAGCAACCCACGCGGCGGCGACGAACCGACGGCCGAGCCCGCGGAGCCCGACGATCCTCCGGTCGTCCCGGCGTTGCTGCCGCCCGGGCCGGCTCATCACATACGCATCGCGCCCGACCCCATTCGGGTGTGGCCAGGTGGACAGAAGAAGGTGCGCGCACGGGTATTCGATGTGCACGGCCAGGAGATCGCGGCCGCGGTCACGTGGATCGCGAGCTCCTCGGACCTGACGATCGACGCCCGCGACGGCGCCGCCGTGGTGGGCCTTGCCGAGTTGTGCGACGCGACCGCGCTCGCGATCACCGTGGCTGCTGATGCCAACGGCGGATCGTGCACCGCCACCGTCGAAGTGGTCGTGATCGAGGCGCCGACCGCCGGTCGGATCGGGGCGGGCATTCCGGAGCCCGTGCTCGTCGATGATCCAGCGCGCGCGTGGCGTAGCCGGCTGTCACCCGCCGGGTGGGAGGTGAACATCGGCCACCTCGACTATGGTGCGCTGGCCACCGACGCGCGCGCCCGGCTGCGTTACCTCGTCGCGCTCTTCGCGAAGGACCTCACCTTGTCGGTGAGTCATCCGGCGCATGAAGCGGTGCTCGACCAGATGCTCGACGTGTTGTCGTTGTCCGAGCGCAATCTGCTACGGCCACGCTGAGCCAGAGGCGTTACAGCTTGGTGCCGACCAGGTCGATGCCCGAGCCGAGCGGGGAGTAGCCGCGCACCATCAGAAACACCTTCGCGGGCCGCGGCAGCGTGATCTCGCAGGTCTCGTTGGATCCGACCTTGTAGGGTCGGCAGTCGAACTTCGCGAGCGTGGGCTCACTGCCAACGCGGACGTACAGGTCCGCGTCGTTGGTTCCGGTCATGGCGAACTGATAGCGACCGGCCTCGATGATCGGCGTCGACCACCGCTTCTCCTCGTTCTTGGCAACGGCCTCGTGAACATCGAGGCCGTCCCACGCCTCGACCGGACCCGTGGGTCCGGGGGTGTACGTATTGTCCTGCTCGCCGACGACGAGGGCGATCTGCGTCCGGTCGATGTTGTTGAACATCTGTTCGTAGGTCTTCGGTGCGTTGTAGTCGAACAGGCCGCGGAACATCGCCATCGTCGCCTGCGGCATCGACGCAAAGTCCGCCGGCATCGCGTTGTTGACGATGTCGATGTACTTGTAACCGGTCATGTCGTCGGGGTTGATGCTCTGGTGCGCCGTGAACAGCGCGTCATCGATGTACGCGAACGTATCGCAGCCGTTCATGTAGACGATCACGTACTGACCGGGAACCCACGCGCCTGCCTTCGCGAGCTGGCGAACGTGGCTGCCGAGTCCGGCATGGCCGTTGTACGCGATCAGATCGGCGCGCGTGGACAGTTCCTCGTAGCGTGAGCGAAACGCCGGCTGCATGAGGCCGATGCTCACGTCGTCGGTGAGCAGCGCGACGACGCGAACCTTCTTGCCATCGGCGAGCGTGACGTTGAACTCGAGGTCGGGCGCGTCGACGCCTGGGTTCGTGGGGATCGTCGCCGGGATCGTGGTGACCGTCAGACCGGACAGATCGAGCTTCATCAACCGCACGAACTCGTTGTACGCGTTGATTCCCGGATCGTTCGCGGTCGCGCCGTTGTTGTACTTGCCGAAGATCGCGACGACGTTGAACACGCCGTCCTCCCATACCTTGTCGTACTCGGGGAACTTGCCGGTGGTCTGGATCGGGCTCGGTGACACCGTCGCGGTCGTGGTGAGGGTGTCGGTCGCGTCGAGGTTGCATCCGTTGTTGCGCGGGCGGAAGTGATAGAACAGCGCGCCGGGGTCGAACCCGTGAGCGGTGAAGTCGACGCACTTGTCCCAGTACTTGGTCGCATACGCCGTCTTGCCCGCGGCCGACACGTCGAGCGGAAGCTTGAGCTCGAACGTCGCGGGAATGTCCGCGCGCCGGCCCCACGCGACCGGAAGCTTCGCCGTGTACGTGATCTGGATCTTGCCACCGACCAGGTAGGACCGCTGGACGTTCGACAACACGGCCGTGTCGATCCGGCCGACGGCGTTCGCGCCGTTGAGCTGCCCGACCGTGTACAGCAGCTGGCTCTCGATCGTTTGCTGGTTGTTGAACGAAACGTTGGTGATCAGCTTGCCGGTGAACTCGAAGTCGACGAACACCGCCTGGGCGCTCGAGTCCGCCTTGCCGTCTTCGGATTTGATCTCCTCTCCGGCGTAGGGGTCAGTCGTGTCGGTGCACGAGGCGGCGGCGATCATGGAGAGCGCAGCACTGGCGATGAGAGTGGCTCGGTTCATCGGTTTCTCTGTTGAGCGCGCACAGCAAGCTCGATGCCGGCAGGGCCTCGTCCTAACCCCCCGTCGTCGCCTGCGATAACGCGCCAACCGAGTGGCCACTGGCGACTGAATCAGCCGCCCACGACGGTGAGTTCCGTAACGTGGCTAACCTTGCGGGCTCGCGAGCGTTCGCGGCATGTAGCGATCCTGGCGTTCGCGACGGCGTGATTCCCTGTTCACAGGCGGGACCGCCCGACATATGAGTTACCAGCGTTTGACTGGTTCTCCGCAGTGGTACGCGCCCTGCTTGGTGCGGCCCGAATCAATGAGGAGCTCGTGATGTCGTTGCGTCTGATCGGTGTGTGGATGGTGCTGGCGTGGTGTTCCGTCGCGATGGCGGGCGGTAAACAGGACAGATCTGACAACCGCGCGGGCGACGAACCGGATGCCGCCGAAGCCCAAACCGGAGAACATCAGGTCCAATGGCCCAAGCACCTCGTCGGGCCACAGCTGGTCGACCTCGGTCACAACATCGAATTCGATCTGCCGGACGGCGTGATGTTGCTCGAGCGCGCGGAGGCTCAGGAGATCATCCGAAATGATGGCGGTGACGCCGAGGATGTCCTCGCGGTGCTCACGACTCCGAACAGCACGTGGATCGTGGTCATCGAGTACGATGGAGACCTCGGGTACATCACCGATTCAGATGCCGACGAGCTCGACGCCGACGACTTGCTGGCCTCGTACCGGGAGAGCACGCGGGTTCAGAACGGCAGGCGCAAAGAGATGGGACTGCCGGGGCTGGTCGTCGACCGCTGGAGCGAGCGGCCCCGCTATGACCGAGTGAACCATCATCTCGTGTGGGGACTCGCTGGACACGACGATGCCGGCGCACACTTCATCAATCACTTCACCCGGATCCTTGGACGCTCCGGCTATCTTTCGTTCAACCTGATCGATGATCCGGCGCGGATCGAGGCCTCCAAGCGAGAAGCGGCGGCCTTGGTTCCAGCGCTGCGGTTCAAACCGGGTGCGCGCTATTCAGATCACGCTCCCGGCGATCACAGCTCGGGTGCCGGTCTGAAGACGCTCGTGCTCGGCGGCGCCGGCGTGGCGGTGGCATCGAAGGTGGGGCTGCTCGCAAAGATCCTGCTGCTGTTGAAGAAGGTCGGCGTGTTCCTCGTCGTGGCGATCGGTGGGCTGCTCAAGTGGCTGCTCGGGCGCAAGAAGGATCAGGTTCCACCCGGGCCGCCGTCCGATCTCAGCGCGCCCAGCGCATAGCGAGGAGGCTGCACCACGCCGCAGCGGCGACCGTCGCACGGTTGTTTCTCGCTCGCGCACGCACGTACGAGCTGTCGCAACGCTGCCAGGCCTGCGCCCGATCTGCCCGGCTCGACCGCATGACCGCATGGGACGGCGAGCGGACGGTTCACGGTGGTCGCTCGCAGCGCGCCGCCTGCACGCTCCCGCGTAGCCGAGATCGGCATGGCGACTCGATCTTGCCGACCGGCGTCGCTGCGAGTCGCCGTGATCGGCTCGCTGGCGGTACATCCGTTGCACAGTTCTGCGGGGTGCGGCTGATTCGCCTGCTGGTGGGGCGCATCCTTCCGAATCGTCGGACGGAGGAGCGCAAGCTGACCGCGGTCACCGCCGTTCCGGCGATGGGCCTCGACGGGCTGGGCTCGTCGGCGTACGGACCCGAAGCCGCGTTGAAGATCTTGCTTCCGCTCGGCGCCGCCGGCCTGGCGCACATCGTTCCGATCATCGCGATGATCGTCGTGCTGCTCGGGATCGTGTTCGTGTCGTACTGGCAGACGATCGAGGCCTATCCGAACAACGGCGGCGCTTACGTCGTTGCCCGCGAGAACCTGGGACGAACCGCGAGCCTGGTCGCGGCGGCGGCGCTGATGATCGACTACGTGCTCAACGTTGCGGTTGGCATCTCCGCCGGCGTCGGAGCCCTGGTGTCGGCGGTTCCTGCGCTGCATCCGTACATAGTGGAGCTGTGCCTCGCGCTGCTCGTGGGGATCACGATCGTGAACCTGCGGGGCACGCTCGATGCGGGGCGGCTGTTTGCGGTTCCCGCGTACATCTTCGTTGCCAGCTTCCTCATGGTTCTGGGGATCGGAGTCGTGCGCACCGTTGGCGCTGCGGGTGCGCCGGTCGCGATCATCCCGCCACCCGCGCTGCCGGATCCGACGGAAGCTGTCTCGCTCTGGATCCTGCTTCGAGCCTTCGCGAGCGGCTGCACCGCGATGACCGGCGTGGAGGCCGTGAGCAACGGCGTGGGCGCGTTCAAGGAGCCCCGGATCCGCCACGCCCACCGCACGCTGGTCGCGATCGTGGCGATCCTGGCGCTGCTGCTGATCGGAATCGGCGGCCTCGTCCACGTGTTCGGGATCGGCGCGATGGACCAGACGCAGCCGGGATATCAGAGCATCGTGTCCCAACTCGCCGCGGCGATCGCGGGGAGAGGGGTGCTGTACGATGTCGTCCTCGGCAGCCTGCTGTGCGTCCTCGCGTGCTCCGCGAATACCAGCTTCGTCGACTTTCCTCGGATGTGCCGGACGGTCGCGACGGACGATTACCTGCCGCGCGCGTTCGCGATCGTGGGGCGCCGCCTGGTGTTCTCCGTCGGCATTCTGTATCTGGCCCTGACGGCGGGCATCCTGCTCGTCGCGTTTGGCGGGATCACCGAGCACCTGATCCCGCTGTTCGCGATCGGAGCGTTCTTGACGTTCACGCTATCGCAGTCCGGGATGGTCATGCACTGGTTGCGTACGGGCCGGCATTCACATGCTCCGAGATGGCGGCTTCATCTGGCGATCAACGCCGTTGGCGCCACGGCTACCGGGCTCGCGCTCGCGATCATCATCGTGACCAAGTTCGTCGACGGAGCATGGATCACGCTGCTGGTCATCCCGCTGGTGGTCCTGCTGCTGCGCGCGGTCCGGAGTTACTACGACGACCTCTCCGCCAGGAGCCGTGACGGTCATGCGCTCCAGCTCACCAGGCGCGAGCCACCCATCATCCTGGTCGCCACGGAGACCTGGAACCGGATCATGGACCGCGCGATCTCGTTCGCGCTCCAGCTCTCTCCCGACGTGTATGCCGTGCACGTCGTGGCGCTCGAAGGGCCGGACTCCGACAGCGATGGGACGCTGCGCGCGAAGTGGTCTAGCGACGTCGAGACGCCGGCGCGCCGCGCGGGGCTGAAGCCGCCGCGACTGCTCGTCTTGCATGCCGAATATCGCCGCATGCACGAGCCGTTGCTGGTGCTGGTCCGGGAGATCGAGCGGGACTTTCCGGAGCGCACGATCGCGATCCTGGTTCCCGAGCTGATCAAGACCAGCTGGTGGCAATACCTCTTGCATACCCAGCGCGCTCGCCGTCTCCGCAAGCGGCTGTTGCGGTTCGGTGGCTCACACCTCGTGATCATCAACATCCCGTGGTACCTCGAGGAGCCCGACCTGGACGAAGCGATCTCGGAGGCGGAGGCCGCGCGCGCACCGTGACCGGCGCTCGTGTCTGGCGCGGTCGCGTTGACATCCTCGAGCGCAGCGACCTCGGCGTTGCCACGCTGCGACCGCCGTGATGCTGGTGGACGCGCTTCGACAAGCGCACGCTCCGGATCGTTTCGTGTCCGCGAGTCTCGATCGGCACGATCGACTCACGGTGGTGGCGCAAAAGCCGCGCAGCCCACATCTGCGATCGGCACTCGACAGCCCGTCGATGTAAGGCCGCTTATCGCGGCGAGATCGAAGACCGTTTCGAGAAAACTTTCGTTGCGCGGTAACCGATTCTACGTATCCTCGGAATCCTCGCGTCTGGGGGAGGTATTCAGACGCGGGTCGTTCGCAGTCAACAGCGCGCGAGCTCGATCCGCAAACGACCGATTCATGACTGCGGTGCTTAACGGTTCCGCACGAGTGGTCGATCGACATCACGGGGAACCACACAGCAACGGGTGACGCTCGTTTACGTGGGGATCTGTGTGTCGCGATCCCGGGCGGCACGTGGTGATTGCTCATCTCTGCGAGGAACATCAATGAACATCCGTGTCCGAGAGCTGTTCTGCATTCCTGTTGTGCTGTCTGCGTGTATGTCCTCGAATGAGGATCTCGGTCCCGATGCTGGGAGTGAGCTGACGACGGAGCTTGCGACGGCCTGCGCGACGGCCAGCGCTGGCGGACCATGGGTGACAAGCTCGATCGCATCGCAAACGGCGAGGTTCACGGTGGAGCTGGACGCGACACCTTCGTCGGCAAGCAGCGACAGCGCGTTCGGCTTGTCGCGCGGGGCGGCCACCGGGTGGGGCAACCTGGCAGCGATCGTGCGGTTCAACGCGACCGGTCGGATCGATGCGAGGAACGGCAGTGGTTACGCTGCGGCGACGGCAGTCACGTACAGCGCCGGCAAGACCTATCACGTGCGGATGACCGTCGATGTCAGCACGCACAAGTACTCGGTGTTCGTTCGTCAGGGCAGCGGTGCGGAGCAGACCATCGCGTCGCAATACGCGTTTCGAAGCGAGCAGGCCACGGTGGGCTCCCTCGATCGCACAGCGATCCGCGTCGATGGTAGCGGGACGCTAGCGATCTGCGGGCTCACGCTAGAGGGCGACGATGATGGCGGCAGTGGCAGCGGCAGCGGCAGTGGTAGCGGCGGTGGTGGGGATACCATGGCACCGAGCGTCACCCTGACCGCGCCGACCAATGGGGCCGCGGTCTCCGGCGTGATTCCAGTGTCGGCCACCGCCAGCGACAACGTCGGTGTCACCGGCGTGCAGTTCTACGTCGATGGCAATCCCGCGGGCAGCATGGACACCAGCTCGCCGTATTCGATCAGCTTCGACACCAAGACGATCGCCAACGGAGCTCACAGCGTCACGGCGCGTGCAAAGGACGCGGCGGGTCATGTGACAACCTCGGCGGCGGCGAACATCACCGTCAACAATGCGGTCGAGCAGACGCTGTGCGGAGTCGATCCGGAACCGACGCTGCCGCCGGGGCCGCGGGCCACGCGCACGCCGCCCGCGGCGAGCGGCACGACGTATCGAGTGTCACCCAATGGGGGGGCCAGCGCTCCGTGCACGACGAGCCAGCCTTGCCGCGAGATCACGCGAGCGCTCACCTTGGTCCATCCGGGGGACGTCGTGCTCGTCGACGACGGTACGTATCAACGATTCAGCATCGACGGTCTTCACGCGACCGCCGCAAAGCCGATCGTGATCTTTGCGACCGGCCACGCGGCCAACATCGCGCCAGGGCCCAACACCAACAGCGGTCGGTACTCGATCTATCTCTACGACGTCGCCCACCTCGTGATCGACGGGATCAACGCGGCGAATGCTCCGCGCGCGGCGATCGGCGTGTTCGAGAGCGTCTTCGTGACGATCCAGAACGGCATCTATGCCAACAACGGTACGTGGGGCCTGCTCGGCGGGTTCTGCGACGACTGCGCGTTCATTCACAACGAGTTCTCCGGCAGCTCCGCGCAACATGGTCTCTACGTGTCCAACAGCGGCGACCGCCATCTGATCCGCGCCAACCTCGTGCACCACAACAAGATGTCCGGGATCCAGATCAACGCCGATGGCAGCATCGATGATTCGGGCAGCTACGCGGGTGCGGTCGACGGCATCTCGAGCGGCAATTGCATCGAGCGCAACAAGATCTACAACAACGGTGCTGGCGGCGGTGGCGCGCTGAACTTCGACGGTGTGCAGGATTCGCTGGTCCGCAACAACCTGATCTACGCGAATACCAACACCGGCATCGCGAATTTTCGCGAGGACGGATCGGGGGGGCCGAAGGGGATGGCGCTGGTCGGCAACACGGTGGTGATGCCGAGCAACGGCCGCAGCGGCGTTCAGTTCATCGCCTCGGCGGGCGCGAACATGATGCGTGACAACATCATCCTGCACGCGAGCACCAGCAAAGGCGGTCTCGACGTCCGGTCGGCCGATGCGTCGCTGCTCGACAGCGACTACAACATCATCGAGCGCGTGATGTTCAACGGCTCGGTGACGCCGATCGCGTCGTATCGCACGGGCAGCCGCGAACCGAATACGGTTGCGGCGAGCGCGGCCAGCCTGTTCATCGACGCAGCGAACGGCAACTACCACCTCAGCGCTGCGAGTGCGGCGCATGGCACGGGGCAAGCGCGTTCCGAGGCGACGCTCGACTTCGAGGGGCTCGTGCGCAATGCCAGTGGCGGGGTGTGCCGCGGCGCGTACGACAGTCAGTAGGCGCTGCGCCGACGGCCGGGGTGGTGGGGCGGCTACCGGATGTCGACACCGAGGCTGGCGTCGACCATCGGGACGTCGTCACCCTGGCTGTTCATCGGCTGTGCGACTCGCAGGGACAGCCAGGCGGTTTCGGAGACGTCGAACCGTGCACCTGCCGAGAAGATCGCCACGATGTTGCTCGCGCCGGCGGGGTCCTCGGAGTTGTCCGAGTCACCATTGGTCGTTGTTTTCACGTACGACTCCGGGACGTAGACTTCGGTCGCCAGCGTCATCCCTCCGAACAACACGACCGCTCCGGCGCGGTAGCTCGGCACGATCGAGAACGACAGCTCCGCGGCCTCCGCCGAGTCATCGTTGTTGGTGCCACTGTCCTCTCGGAGGATGACCGTCCAGGCGATGAGGCTGCCGGAGATTCCGACGTTCCAGTCGGGCGAAGCCTCCACCGCGCGTCGGATCGCGATGCCCAGACCGAAGGTCGTCGACTTGCGAGGCGGGGCGACCTCGCCAACGCCCACCGGAACGGCACCCTCGCTCCGCGCTGCATCGAACGTGAACCCCAGGTCGGTGCGACCGCCTCTCGCGAACCGGATCGCGCCGCCGAACTGATGACGCGCGATCACGCCGCCGTTCTCAGGGTCCGCGCCGGCCTTGGGCTTCACCACCGTGGTCTCGCCGTAGCCCTCCAGCCGCGTGCGACCGTTCATCGGCTGACCGTCGTACGTCGCCGGCCGGACCCGCGGCACCAGCCCACGCTGATGGATCGTTTGCGAGGACGTGCCCATGCATGCAGCGGAACCCATGATGAGGAGCAGTGGACGCATTCCCCATCGTCGCAAACTCCACCAACTCGCTCGCGGCAGCCTTCGGCACCTCACGGTGAGGCCACCTAACGCAGCCCGCCCATCTCGCCGGCCCCGCGCGGCCGGCGCGGCCCGACCCAGGGTGATTCCGCGCGGGAGGCCAGGCCGGCGCGGCCCGACCCAGGGTGATTCCGCGCGGGAGGCCGGCGCGGCCCGACCCAGGGTGATTCCTAACGCAGCCCGCCCATCTCGCCGGCCCCGCGCCGGCGGCGCGGCCCGACCCAGGGTGATTCCGCGCGGGAGGCCGGCGCGGGCCCGCGCGGCCGGGCGGCGCGGCCCGACCCAGGGTGGCGCGGGGCGGCGGGGCCCGACCCAGGGTGATTCCCTGCGGGACCCGACCCAAGGTGATTTCCTGCGACACACGCGACCCGGCCCAAGCGCGATTTCGGGAGGTGGGCGCGCCAACGGTTCAGAGCAGCTGTCCGATCTTGTCCGTCGTGGCGAGTTGCTCGATCCGTTTGTCCGTGTCCGGCGGTGAATCGGACAGCGCGTCCGACGGCCGGACGAGCGGCGCTACAACCATTGAGAACACCACAGTGCGGTGCTGGCCGCAGATTTGCTGGTCAGCGCGCTATGACCCGACCTCGACGCGTCCTACCCAACACGAGCGCAATGGTGACGCGTCGGTGCACGCAACGTCAGTTCCTACTGCATCCCGACGATGAGACCAACAATGCCTTTCTGTACTGCCTGATCGAGGCGGCACTCAAGTACGACGTGCAAGTGGTCATCGCGGAGATGATGTCAAACCACACGCACGAGCAGACATACGACCGCTCGGGAAATCGGGTCGACTTCTACCATCGCTTCCACACCCATCTCGCCAAGTGCATCAACATGCAGCGCGGGCGGTGGGAGAACATGTGGGACAACAGGCAGACCTCCGTCGTCGAGCCCCTGGACAAGGAAGCGTGGATCGATCAGATCGTCTACATCGCGACGAATCCGGTGGTGGCAAACCTGGTGGAAAAGGTCCATCACTGGCCAGGCCCCAAGTTCGTACAGGCATTGCTGAACAAGCGGACGCTGCATGCGACGCGACCGCGGCTGTTCCGGGCTAACGGCCGGATGCCCGCAGTGGTGGAGTACTCGCCGACAATCCCGCCCGAGCTCGGAGACCCGGACGAGATCATCGCGGAGGTACGGCGCCGGATCGCAGCGGTCGAGGCAGAGTGCGCGCGCAGGCGAGAGCGGCCCGTTGTCGGACGTCGCCAGGTGCGGCGCCAGTCGTGGCGAGATTGCCCGCTGACCTACGAGCGACGTCGCACCTTGAGCCCGCAGATCGCATCGCGCAACGCGCAGACGCGCATCGATCGGCACGAGGAGGATGGCGCCTGGCAGGCCGAGTACCGACAGGCGCGGACGTTGTGGCTCGAGGGCGAGGAGGCAGCGTTCCCGCCAGGCACCTACTGGCTCGCGCGATTTGCCGCGGTCGAGGTGCGCGGGCGCCCGCCTGACGACATCTCCTGACCAGCTGCTTCGAAGCGGCGCGAGCCGCAGTGCCTCACGTGTTCGCGACCGCGGACGCGTCGTCGCGGCGTGGCTGAGCGCGTGATGCTCCGTGTTCCTCCCGCTGGTGCGCTGCTTCGCCGGCGATCGTTACTGGCGGTTTCCGCCACCGTCGGGACCCGCGCTGAGCGATTACCCTCGGTCTGGCGCCGGGGGCGAGCGATTACCCTCGGTCTGGCGCCGGGGCGCCGGGCGGCGCCGCGCGATTACCCTGGGTCTGGCGCCGGGGAATTACCCTCGGTCTGGCGCCGGGGGCGCCGGGGGGCGCCGGGCGCCGCCGGAACCCGGGTCGGGCGATTACCCTCGGTCTGGAGTCGAGTGATACCGTCCGCCGATGAGCTCCGGCCTGCGCTTGGTTTGGGTCGCGCTGGTTGGCTGCGCATCGGCGGCAGGGCCGGTGGCGTCACCGCAACGGACACGGACGGAATCAAGCTCCCATGAGGTGTCGCAAGCCGAACGCAACAAGCTCGCAGAGGAGCATCACAAGCTCGAGAGCGAGCACCAGGATGCGTTGGCGGCGACGTGCGAGGAACCGCCGCCGAGCAAGGGCCACGAGCGCTGCTTGCCATCGTGTTATCCGACCGAGCCGGCGGATCCACGTGCTGCCAAGTCGCAGCCCGGTCCGGTTCAGATCAGGCATCTGGTGTGTCAGAAGCCTGGTACCGATGACGCTGCGTCGCAGTTGATCGCCGATGAGATCGCCCCGGCATCACTCGCGCTCGTCCCCGCGCGCGGACGGTTCCCAAAGCCGCACAAGAAAGGCACGTGGCAGGCCGATGTCGTCGCCGCGTACGTCGAGGATCAGGGCATCAAGCTCGGAGCTGGCGACGTGATCGCCATCGCGGGCACGTGGCGAGCTCATTCGCACCCGATGACGCGCCAGCGACTCCGCTGCGTGACGATCGTGCATTACACCAGGTCGATGCGTCGCGGGCTCGATGGCTGCGGCTCGATGGGGCGGCTGGTATGCGAGGCCACCGGCAATGCAGCGGCTCGCGGGATCAACGTCGTGCACTACCGCGTCGCCGAAGCGCGCCGGCTGAAAGCTGCGGGAAAGCTGTCGGAGTGCCAGCAGGCTGCCAAGGAGGCGATCGCGGTGTCGCGCGGCATGCCGCGATGGCGGCAATACATGGCGCTCAACACCGGTGCATGGGACGAACGCGCACGCTATCGCACGCGTTTTGACGGCGTGCTCGATGAACAGGAGCTGTTTGCCGCCGTGGCAACCCTGGGCAGTGAAGCCGCGGCGATCTATGCGGATTGCGGTGGCGGCGTGAAGGCCGACACCACCGTCGACGAAGAGCAGTCGTTTCACATGTGCTGGTAGTCGAGCAAGCCGGGCGACGCCGCCATCGCAACGGCACGCCGCCCGGATTTGCTTGCATCGCGCGAGGCTGTGTGCGACGTCCGGTGGCCCGTGACGCCCGCGTGCCCTGGAGATCGCACCCTGCTGGGATTCGTGCAGGGGCAGCCGGGAAATCACGACGCTGTCGACGACCACATGGCAACCTGCGCGGCGTGTCGCCAGACGATCGCCGCCCTGACCCGTCAGCTTGAATTCGGGGCTCCTCGCATGTCTGGTCCGCTCGCGCGCTACCGGATCGAACGCGTGCTGGGGGAGGGCGGGATGGGCGTGGTCGTCGCGGCTCATGATCTCGAGCTCGATCGTGCGGTCGCGATCAAGTTCGCGCGCGGCGCGCTGCTGGCCGAACCTCGAACCCGGTTGCTCCGAGAAGCTCGCTCGCTCGCTCGTCTGAATCATCCAAACGTGGTCACCGTGTTCGACTCGGGAACGGTCGATGACGATTTCTTCATCGTGATGGAGCTGGTCGACGGCGGCACGCTTCGCGACTGGCTGCTCGAGCCTCGTCGCTGGCGAGACATCCTGGACAAGTTCCTCGCTGCTGGCTGGGGACTCATGGCCGCGCACGAAGCCGCGCTGGTGCATCGCGATTTCGAGCTGGCATTGAAGCTCGCGAAGGCGGCCGACGCGCCGGTACATCTCCAAGGTCAGATCGAATTCGACCTCGGGAAGGCGTTATGGGAAAGCCGGCGAGACCGCACCCGAGCAACCGCCCTGGTACGCGGAGCACGTCCCAAGCTGGTCAGCGATCCCCACTGGCTGTCGAACCTCGACGCGTGGATGAAGCAGCGCTCGATCCGCGGTTAACGACGATCCGCTGGTGCAGGATCTCGGTTCCGTTCGGGTCGCTCGGTGATTCCGACATCGGCCACGCACATCGCGCGACAACGCGTGCGGGCAGCAAGCGGTGGCGAGGTGGCGGTGCGTAGGGCAAGCGCGCGAAGCCGCGACGAGCGCGCACTACCGTCGGGACATGACCGAGCAACGAACCCCGCGATCGAGATCGCGCGTGCGGGGCAGGGCGTTCGCCCGTGCGCCCGGGTGCGCTACGCGGCGTCTTCCGACGTGTCGACGAGTCGGATATCGACCTCGAGCGTGCCGCCGAGGATCTCGGCATAGGTCCGACAAAGCGCAATCGCGTCTTCCATTCCGGACAGCTCGAGCACCGCAAACCCGCCGAGCAGTTCCTTCGATTCCGCGAACGGGCCGTCGAGCACCTGCAGATGGTTGTTCGTGAATGTGAGGCGCTTGCCCTTGGAGCTCGGCTGCAGCGCGAGCGAACGAACCAGCACGCCGGCCTTCGTCATCTCGGTCTTGAGCCGCGAGATCGCCGCCTTCTGTTGCGGAGTTCGTCCACCGGACTCCGTCGCCTTGTCGGCCTTGTCGATCAGCAGCATCTGCAGCGGCGGATTCTCCGGCGCGGGCATGAGGCCGATGTCCCATGGCTCGTTGACCTTGCCGAGCTCGATCTCGCCGTCGCCGAGGATCTTGCCGTAGCGCTCCGCCCAGCCAATCGCTTCCTCGCGGGTCTTGACCTTGAGCAGCAGCGTGCCGGCAGGCAGCTCGTTGTCGCCGCGATACGGGCCGTTCTTGATCGTGATGTCGCCGTTGCGGAACGTGAGTCGCGTGCGGGTCTTGCTGCCGGAGAGTCCGGCGCCGTCGAGCACTCGACCCGCTTGCGCGTGTCCGCCGATGAACTCGCCCATCTTGTGGACGAGCTCCATCGGGGGCGGCTTGCCAGCTTCGGTCTGGGGATCGTTCTTGTGCATCATCATGAAACGCATGGTGGTCTCCTGGCGGTGAGGGATCGTTCGGGTCTTCATCAGCACGACGGTCGGCCATTGAAGCGATCGACGCCCCTGCGATCTTTTTCCAAGCTGCGGAAACTACCAGAGAACCCGCAGCCTATCGGCCGATCCGCAACGACCATCCTCCGGGTACGAGCACGACGCGACCACGGCGCGGCTTCCAGGTGGGCGCGACCCAGCGCACGCCGCCTGATGGCGGGATCCGCCACGCGCCTTCGACCCAGATGTACGCGCTGCCGCTCCAGCTCCAGTAGCCAGGCGTCCACACCAGGTTCACGGCGGCGGTGGTTCGTGGTGGCGCCGCGGCGGGTGGCTCGGCCTTCGGCGGCGGTGGCGCGACGGGAGCTTCGATGGTCTTCTCGGCGACGATATCCGACTCGGGTACGCGCCAGAACCCCGCGCTCCAGATCCACTCGCGGTCGCGCTGCCAGTAACCACTGATCCACTCGGCGTTGAGGCTCGGCTTGGGCGGCTTGATCTCGACGCGCGGTGGCGGCGGCGCGTCGGTGCGCGCATTCATGTCGGCATATTCGGCGCGGCCCGCGGTGACCTCGCCTTCGAGATACGCATTCCACATCGCCGCCCATCGCTGTTCGGCTTGGCGATACTCCTTCCAACGTTCGACCGTCATGTCGGCGCGTACGCCGCGCTGGATCACGACGAACATCGCGCCATCGAGGTGGAGCGGCTCGGCTGCCCACAGCTCGACGGTGAGCGACGTGCCTGGCTTCCACGGTACGCCGTCGGTCTCCTGCATCAGCGATGAGTAGTCGACGATGCCGGTCAGGAACATGCCGTCGGGACAGGTCTCCGCGAACGAGCCGGTCACGGGTGCGAGTGGACTGGCGTCGATCGTCGGCGCCGCGCTGACTCCGGTCACGCCCGTGCTCGTCGAGCTCGGCCTGTCTGACGCGGTGCCGCTCGCCGGGCCATACGAACCCGCGCGCACGGGTTCACCGCGCTGCGCGACCTCGGCCGCCGTTGCTCGGCAGTAGTCGCTGTTGTTGCGTGAACCGAAGTGCCGCGGCTCGCCGCGGTCGCCGCCGACGGTGAGCCGATAGTCACCTTGCAGGCTGCGCGGAGCACAGATGTTGATCTCGAGCTGCTCGCCGAACCTCGCACCCAGCGCGCTGGCGTCGATCCGATAGGGCCCCTGCCCGCATGCGGCCAGTGCACGATAGCCCGTGATCGCACGCGTCTCGAATGGGCGCTCGGGCCGCAGCGCCTCGATCCGTTTGCGTTCGGCATCGCGCGCTTGCGCGGCCGGATCGTTCACGGCGCGGCTCGTCCCACCACAGCCAACTGCCAGGCTCATCACCGCAGCCCACGTCCTCATGTCTGTCCATTGTGCAAGACCGGATGCCAGCGAGGGCTCCCACGACATCGCGGCGTTGCGGCTCCCGCCGTGAAGCGCCGGTCACAGAGCGAGGCACGCATACATCGCCGCACTCACGTGCTGCGTCTGGATCGCCGGGTTCGGGCTCGCCTCGCGCTCGCCGGCTTGCGCGTGAGGGGCGGAATGGTCGTCCCGCGTGCGCTGCATGCGATCAGCTGTGCGAGCCGACGATCGCGGGTCTCGGCGCGCTTGGCGCTCACGACCCAGTGAACTGCGGATCGTTGATACCAGGGCGGTTGCGCATCGAAGAACGCGGATGCCTTGGCATTGGCGCGAAGCGCTTGCTCGTGCACGGGGGCGAGCTTCTGGCCCTTGCGCTCGGCCGAGTACACGCCGGTGCGCTCGGGTGTGCGGGCCGTGAACGCGCGACGACCACTCGGCGTCATCTTGCCGAGTCGCTCGAGCTCCGCGACTCGAGCCACGTTGATCCGGCTCCAGATGCTGGTCGGCCGTCGCGGCGTGAACCGGATCGTGTATGCGTCCTCGCCGAGGCTATGCCGCACGCCATCGATCCAGCCGAAGCACAGCGCCTCATCGACCGACTCCGCCCACGTGATGCTCGGACGTCCGCTGGCCTTCTTGTAGAACCCGACCACGAGCTCCTGCGCGCTGGCGTGATGCTTCGCGAGCCATGCGCGGAACCTGCCCGGGTTGGCAAAAAACATCGGCATGGCGTCACCTCCGTTTCGGATGGTGGCAGCCCTCGGATGTGAAACCGAGCGCGCACCTGCCCAACCTCCGAGTAGCGATCCCGGGGGCTCCCTCCTCGCGCGTCGCCCGCGGGGCGCTCGGCCGCGATCGCGATCCATGCGTCCAGTTGCGGTCGCTAATGCGGCTTCGACGTGATCGTCAACTTCGTGGTGTTCACTTGCCCGAGCGCGATCCTGGAATTCTTGAGCTGAGTCTCGCTTCGCGTGTCGAGCCGCGCCCTGGTGGCCGAGCGAAACACGAGGTCGAACGTGATCATGCCGTTTCCGGTGGTCGACATCGTCAGCTCGCCATCGCTGGTCTTTCCGGTCTGGCGCAGCTTGATCGCGATCTTGCCGCGCGTTCCTGCGAGCTCGACGAGCTCGAACGTCGCAGTCTGATTGACCACGAGAGATCCCCCGTCTTGGGGCGTTGTCACCGTCATGGTCAGCTCCCACCGAGCTCCAACGCCGACCGGCTGCTCGGGGAACGGCGCCATGATCTGGCTTTGGATTCCTTGCAGGGCCTGGAGCTGTTGCTTCAGCTCGTCCGTCGCGCCCTGGGGTGGGGTCGACCCAGACTCTCGGGTCACGCCGCGATCGCTGGCGACTGCGTAGCTCTTCGCCCCGACCAGCGCCGTGAGTTGGGCTTTCATCGCTTGCGCCTGTGCCGGCGATGTCCGTTTCGGAGCACGCACATCGATCTTGTCCACCACGGTCTCGACGCGAAAATCGCCATTGGGTTCGACAGCCGTCACCTCGCATTCGAGCAGTTGACGCGTCGAGGGCATCGGTTCCGCGGGGCCAACGTTGCCGATTGCGCCGCGGGCTCGCGTGCTCTCGTCCGTGATCTCGATCGTCGAGCGAGTGCCGACCTTGGGCGTGAGACGTAGGACCCTGGTCGGGTTCTTGCCGGCGGTGAGCAGTTTCAGCGTGGGAGCCGGCTGCGGATCGGCGCAAATCGAGCTCGGGGCCAGCACCAGCGTGATCAACACCAGGAATCGCATCATCGAAGCCGCTGTATATCGTGTGCGCGCGCGGAATTTCTACCCACCAGGGGCGTGGTTGCAGATCGGTGCGCCACCACGTCAGCGACGCTACACTGCGCTCGTCATGGCTCGCGCGGAGGATCCTCGATGAGCTTCGGCTCGATCGTCGTGCTGGCCATCGGGCTCGCGATGGACGCGACCGCCGTTGCGGCGGCGCGCGGTCTAGCGACACGGCGGATCCTGGTCAAGCACGTGGTGCTCGTCGCGCTGCTGTTCGGTGGCTTTCAGGCGCTGATGCCGTTGGTGGGCTGGGCGATCGGTAGTCAGTTCGGTGCGTTCGTTCGCGCCTGGGATCACTGGATCGCGTTCGGCCTGCTCGCGGCGATCGGCGGCAAGACGCTGTGGGATGCGCGCACAGCCGATGAGGACGAGCCCGGCGATCGCGATCCCTACGCGCTCAAGGTGATGCTCGTCCTCGCCGTGGCGACGAGCATCGATGCATTTGCGGTGGGTGTCACGTTCCCGATGCTCGACGCACCGCTGGTGCTGTCGCTCGTGACGATCGGGATCACGACGGCGATCCTGAGCATCCTCGGGCTGCTGATCGGCCAGCGATTCGGTCACTCGCTCGGCCGCCGACTCGACGTGTTCGGGGGCCTCGTGCTGATCGGGCTCGGCGTCAAGATCCTGGTCGAGCACCTCACAGCGTGATCGCCTGGGCGCGGTCGCGCAGCAACACGATCAGCCGGACGATCGATGCGTCGTCGTGGCGCTTGCTCACATAGCTGTGATTGCAGGCCACGGTGGGCCCGCGCTCCACGATCGAGACCGCGCCAGGCTGCGACCCAAACCGGAAGAACACCTGACCGCGGCGGCGATAGTGGACCTCGGCATCGGGGACGATCGCCGATGAAAGGTCCAGCATCAGCTCCACCGGATGACCCTCGTGGAACCGATCGTGATGCGCGAACACATAATCACCCGCGATCAGCCGGATCACCCGCGCATGTTCGATTTCGAGCGGTCGCCCGACGAGCTTCGCGGCTCGCTCGACGACCAACGCGGGAACCTCCGCCGCGACGTTCTCGATCACGTCGTAGCTGCCGCGATCCACCAGGGCATATCGCCGGTAGCCGATCGTCTCGAATCGGGTGCGTAACCGAGCTGCGTCAATAGCCGCAACCGCATCCGGCACGATCATCGCGGTCCGTGCGCCGAACAGCTGATCGAGTGTGGTCATGGATAGAACCATCCAGCGAGTGAGATCCTCAGGCCGCCGAGCACCTCGCGCACTTGATGTAGCGACACATCGCTGACATCGAACACGACCAGCCGGTTCGCGCGCGGCTCGATCAGCCGTGCGGGGACCGTGGACGTCAGGACACCCTGTGACTGCTCGCAACGAAACAGCTCGAGCTCGCCGCCTCGTGGTGGCTCGGGCGAGGGCAGGTAATAGGCATAGGCCAGCGCACGCTTCAGGCCATCTTGGTGATCGGTGTGCGGCAGCAGGTAGTGCCCGACGCGATAGGCGTACGCGCGCAGGTCCACGCGACGGACCGGCTTACCGGTGACGCGCGAGAGCACGGGCGAAAGCACGTCGGCGAATTCGTTGCGCAGCGATCGCACCGCATCCGTGACAGGTTCGGGCGCCGACGCCTCGAACGCGTAGATCTCGTTGGCGTAGCGCTCGACCGGCTCGTCCTCGAGGATGTCCAGCAGGCGAGGCAGCTCGGCGTCGCCGGCAAAGTCATCGACGATCAGATGCGGAAACGGATCGGCCGCTTGCCACGCCTCGCGCAGCGCGTGCTCGTCGGTCCACGTGCTTGGCAACTGCCACACGGACACGAGATCTACACGGTGCCCACAGCGCTGCCAACGCTCACGAGGCGATCGTTGGATCAAGCGGACGTGGATCCCGTGAGCGTCCGGCTGCCGTGGTGGGGCCACCGCGGACGGTCATGGCGCCATGCCGTTGCCGTCGCGCAATCGAGGTCGAAGCTGCGGAGCTTCATCGGCCTCTTGCTCGGCACCTCCGCGCGTGGCGCGTGGACGAGTTTACCGGGTGTGCCGGCGATCGAGAGCCAGGCGTGGAGCTCGAGATCCGGGCGAACAACGTCTCGAGCTGATCCGCGATCGACGGACGGTGGTTGTACCAAACGGCAACCACCGGCGTCGAGGTGGAGGAACTGACTCAGGTGCCGGTGTCGCGATCTTGCGGGGGCTCTTGCGGGGTCAGCCGGATCGCGACGGCCTCGGTGTAGCTCGCATGGATCTTGTCCCCCTTCTTGAGGGTGGTGAGCCGGGACCGTAGCTGCGGATCACTGACGTCGATCGTCTCCATGTCCCCGGCAGGACGCTTGATGGTGAGCTTGTTCGCCGCCTTGTCGACCTTCACGACCTCGGCGTTGGCGGAGATCTTCGGGGCGATCTGACCGTCGGGCAGCGGCGCTGGGGTGCGCTCGGTCATCGTTGTCTCCGAGCCGCTCGCCTTCTTCCCCTTCTTGGTCTTCTCGAGTCCAAGCGCGACCGACGAGTAGTAGTCGATCGCGACTCGATCCCCCTTGTCGATGCCTTCGAAGTTCGTCACGTCCTCCGGCACGTTCACCTTGAATTGCGCGCCCTGCGCGTCCTTGACCGTCAGCGCGCGCTTGTTCTTGTCCACCTTCTGGACGGTCGCCATCGTGCTCACCTGCGCGGCCATCACCCGGTTTGGATCTGATTGATCATCCATCGTCTGCTGAGACGGCTGTGATGATGGCTGTTGAGGTTGGTCCTGATGTGGCGGTTGGGTCGGTTGCGGTTGGTCTTGCGGACGATCTTGCGCGGTGGCAATTCCGGCCGCAGCGGTGGTCGCAAACACCACCGCGATCATCGAACGAACGGTCCTGGATCGCTGCATGTGGTTCCTCCTGGTGATCGATCCAGGGTGCAAACCGATGGCCAGCGATCGACGAAGCCGGGCGCAAACCGCGCGGGTCGTCGACAGTCAACGCGTGGCTGTGGCGTCTTGCTGCTTGACCATGGCGAGCAGCTTCAACACGGTGTTCCAGTTACGCGTGGTCATGCAACCGCGCAGCGCGAGCTTACCGATCGCGACCGCGAGCTGGCTCTTGCCTTGCCCATTCGGATACCAGCTGTACAGCTCCTTCCCGACGGCCTGGAACAGCTCCGGAGTAAAGTCTCGTTCGTGTAGGGGCGCGAGCTCGGCACGGGTTGCGGCCGCCGACAGAAACGTCACGCATAGATGCGAAGGGTTCGTAGCGATGTTCGCGAATGGATTGCCGTCGACGATCGCTTGCAGCTGACGGCGCGTGCGGAGCACCGTAGCGATCGGCCGCCTCATGTATCGTGCGAGCGCAGCCTCGATCGCGTTGGTGAGCGCGGCGGCGGTGAGCTCCGACGCAAACACCGCGTTGCCGCTCTGGATGTAGGTCATGACATCACGGCACCCGAGCGCCTCGAGCATGTCGCGGAGCTTGGCCATCGGCAGCGCGTTCTTGGTGCCCACGTTCACGCCACGGAGCAGGAGGGCATAGCGAGTCATCAGGAGCCTCTGCGCGCGATTGTCATGACCGATCGCGCAGGGTCAACCAGACACGGGCCAGAACCGAAGGCGCCGCGCGAGCCACACGATCTCATGCGGGGAACGCACGCTGGGCCGGCGGCTCATGACACCGTGGGTGGCTTCCACTCACCCGGAACCTGCCGCGTGGCGACGTTGAGCCGGTTGTACATGTTGGTCAGACCGATCGAGAGCAGGAGCGCGGCCACTTGCGCCTCATTGTAGTGGCGTGCGGCTTCGTTCCAGACGTCGTCGGGGATCGGATCGGGATCGCCGGCGAGCAGCGTGACAGACTCGGTCAACGCAAGCGCCGCGCGTTCGGCATCCGTGAACAGCTGGCTATGCCGCCACGCCGCCACGGCGTGTAGCCGGTCGTCGGGTTCTCCGGTTCGGCGCGCGGCTCGAACGCCGAGCTCGATACAGGCCGCGCAGCCATTGAGCTGGCTGGCGCGGAGGTGGGTGAGGCCCAGGGTCTTTGCAGGAACATCCCCCTTCGCGACGACAGCATTGAGCGCCATGATCGCCTTCAACGCGTCCGGCATGATCATCGCTGGGTTGTTCATCCGTGCTTGCATGACTGACTCCATCGTTGGTTGGGTGCATCGCGAACGTGCGCGCAGCCGTCTGGATCGGTGGCTGCGTGTCACATCCGCGAGGATCGGTTCGTCAAGCGGATGACGGATGACGAACGCCAGATGTGACAGCATCCCCACGATCGGATGGACGATGAGCGACAACGACTGGTTAGCGCACCAATTTCAGGAGAACCGCGGCCACCTTCGGTCGGTCGCGTATCGCATGCTGGGCTCCACGAGCGAAGCCGATGATGCGATCCAGGAGGTATGGTTTCGGCTGAGCCGGTCGGACACCAGCGAGGTGGCGAACCTGAGCGGCTGGCTCACCACGGTCGTGGCGCGGGTGTGCCTCGACATGTTGCGCTCGCGCAAGTCGCGACGAGAGCGGCCGCTGGACGATGAGCCGCTCGAGCCGCTGCCCGCAAGCTCCGGTGCAGCCGAGGTCGGAAGCGAGCGCGCCCTGGCGGACACGGTCGGACCGGCCTTGCTCGTCGTGCTCGAGCTCCTCGCACCTGCGGAGCGCGTCGCGTTCGTGCTCCACGACATGTTCGATCTGCCGTTCGACGAGATCTCGTCGATCATCGGGCGCTCGCCCGCAGCAACGAGGCAGCTCGCGAGCCGGGCGCGTCGCAGAGTGCGTGGCGTCGACGTACCGGACGCCGAGACCGCGCGTCATCGCGACGTCGTGAACGCGTTCCTCGCCGCATCGCGCGACGGAAACTTCGACGCGTTGCTCGCGTTGCTAGCACCCGATGTCGTGCTGCGTGCCGACGAGCTGGCGATCCGCGTCGCGTCCGGGAGCGTCAACCGGGGCGCACCCGTGCTCGCGCCGGAACTGCGCGGAGCGCGCGCCGTGGCGACCTCGTTCAAAGGTCGCGCCGGCGGAGCGACGTTCGCACTGATCGACGGGTTTCCAGGCCTGGTGTGGGCCCCACATGGAAGACTGCATGCCGCGTTCATGTTCATGATCGACGGCGACCAGATCGTCGACATCGAGCTCGCCATGGACCCCGAGCGGATCGCAACGCTACGAATCGAGCGCGCGTAGCAGGCGATACGCCCAGCAGGTGCCGATCGCGAGCTGGGTCAAGAACGCCGCGAATCGGGCGGTCACCGCGGCCGTGCTCGTCGAGATCAGATGAATCGTCGATTGAATGATCCGCGCGCCGAGCAGTGCGATCGCGAGCGGATCGGTGATCTCGGTGTGCCCGGTGATCAGCGCGATCGCCATGAGACCGCCGTAGATCGGCAGGCCCTCGAGGCAGTTGAGATAGGCTCGCGCCAGTCGCTGCATGAACGGCGACAGGTTCGCGTTATCGGGTGTGAACCCGTTGGCCGGTACCTGCCGCGTCAGCACCAGCTGGGCCCGGATCGCCGCCATGACGATCAGCAGCGCGAGCGTCCAGGCGATGAAGCCGGTCAATGACAACGCGGTGGGTGCGTTCATGGAGCTGTCGCTACCATGAACCACCCACGCGAGTCACAGCGCGATCGCGTTCACGATACGGCTTGGGTCGCCGTGAACGGAACCGAGCTTCGCGTCTGCCAGCTCGCGTCCCACGGGGTGTTGCTCAGGCCGTTGGAGTAGGACGTCGGCCAGCCGCCGAACATCGCACCGTACGGTTGCTGCTGCTGCCCGATCGACGACGCCCCGTGCTGGATCCCCGGGCCATACGCCGACACGAAGGGTGCGAACGGCGACGCGAACGGGTTGATGAACGGGGTCGCGAGCGGTGAAACGAACGGCGAGCCAAGCTGCGAGCTGACCGGCAAGGAGAACGGCGATCCGTGCTGGGACGCGAATGGCGACAGAAACTGTGAGCTGAGCTGGGCCGCGAACGGTGACGACGCCAGCTGCGTGAGGAACGGCGCCACGAACGGAGCGGCGAGCGGCGACCCGAACGGACCCGCGAGCTGCGACGTGAATGGCGATACCATCGGCGTCACGCCGTAGGTGTTGATTCCCGGCGCCTGGTACGGGCTCATTCCCGGCAGCCACCCCGCCCCAGACACGCCGTAGGGCGCGTACCCGCTGTACCCGGCGCCGACCTGGTTGATCGGCAGCGAGTGTTGCACGCCGTGCATCGACATCCGCACCTGGTTGAGTGCGTCGATCGTCTGGGCAATCCGCTCGTTGAGTAGCTGCAGCTTCTGAACATCGATCTTGACCGTTTCCATTGCCATTCTCCTTGTTGTTAGGTGATCGAAATCTTGGAAGGTTGGGCGGGCGCCGTGGTGGTGACCCGGATCGCGAGCACGCCATTGGCGAGCTGCGCATGGACGTGCTCGCGTGTGACCGGCACCGCGAGCGCGAACGATCGCGAGAACGTGCCGACCAGCAGGTCGGATCCGGTGACCTGACACCCCGCTGCGAGCCAGGGCGATCGCCGCTGGCCGCGAACATTCAGCATGAACGGCTCGACCTTGATCTCGATGTCGTCCTCGGCGACGTCGGGTAGGTCGACCGCGAACACGATCGCGTCGGCCTCGTTCCACATCGCAGCGCGAGGGCTCCAGTGCGCGCGAGACATGCCCGACCGCGATGCCACGGCATCGATCGCTGCGACCATGCGATCGAGTTGATCGTGGAGTTGCCCGACCAGCTCGAGGTCTCGCTCGCTCGTGGCGCTGCGTCCATTCGAGCTGCGCTGGGCACCGCCCGCGATCAAGGTGGAGTAGAGCTGTTCGACACTCGAGAGTGTCTCGTCGATGATCTCGTTCATCTGCGCCTCCGTACGAGTGGCGACCCGCCATGCATGGGGTGCACCAACCGCGAGGCCTCGAGAACCGCTTCACTCACGCCGATTGCGTGCGGCGGAGTGGGCGTGACATCGGCGCGCTTCGTGTCGCGTCTGCACGCTCCCGGACGCGGCGACGCTGCGGTTCAGATCAGCTCACCGATCTCGACTCGGTGACGATGCGAGCGAACGTGGCCGTCTTCGAGCAAGCCCTTCATCCGGAGCAGATCGTCATCGATGCGGTGCTTCGGATCCCAACCCAACACCCGCGCGACCGCATGACCCAGCAGTCCCGCTGGTGGCCGATACGTCATGTGCACGTGGACGCGCGTCAGCTCCGTGTTCCCCTCGAACTGCACGACGCCCTCGTGCTCGATCGGTTGATCCGGAAGCGTGCGCCAGGCGATCGCGCGGTTGGGTTCCCGTCGGGTCACTTCCGCCTCGAACCGCAGCGGCAGGCCAGGCGGACCGTCGACCTCCCACTGCGACCAATCGCCGCTCGTTCGAACGCTCCGAACGTGTGACATGAACGCCGGGAACCCGTCGAACCGGTTCCACAGCTCGAACACGAGCTCGAGGGGAGCACGCACGTTGATCGTCTTGCACACTTCGATGTCGTGCCCGAACGGCCGGTTCGCGATCGCGCGCGCCACCAGGATCGCACCCCCGAGCGCCAGACCGGAGCCGAACATGGTCCTGCGGGCGAGGCCATATCCGACGAGCGTGGTCCCTGCGGCCATCGCGCTGACCCGCCGGATCGGCGTCCACAGCTCGCCCCGACGCGGCTGGCGGCCTCGGCCCTGCAGTCCGGGGATCGATCCCGCCACCGGGTGTCGCTCGAGCTCGTCGACCACTGCACGGGCTCCAGCGTGCGCGCGGATCGCCGAGATCGCCGCCTCGGCTTCACGCTCGAGGATCACGCCGCGGACCACGACCCGCCCCGGTGACACGGTGATCTCGATCGCATGCGGATGCGAAACGATCCGGCCCAGCGCAGATCGGATCCGATCCCCCAGCACGTGGTCGTCGGCGCTGGCCGATCCATCGAACGCATGACGTGCGCGACTTGCGGCTCCTCGTACCCGGTGGCGAGCGTCTCGCACGGCCTTGCCGACCAGCTCACGCTCGGCGCGGCGTGCATGGTGGACGGCGTCGATCAGCCGCGCGCGGCGTTTGCGCCCCCGCGCTGGATCGAGCACGTACATCACCGCGGCTCCGATGACCGTGCCCATCGTCAGTGGGGCAAGCCAAGCACCTCGCGACTCGTTCGTGGTCATGGTCCACCTCTTCCTAGCGACACTGCAATCAACATTCCGGTGCGGCGGAGGCGCTGGCGGGGATCTTGCGCGACGCGTGCTCGGCGCGCGCGCTGGCACGGACATACGATCGTCGCCGGCGCGCGCGCGCTGTGAGTCGCCGGGCGGCTCGAATCTCTCGCCAGCTGCGTCCGCGTCATGGAGGGCGCCTCGCGCCGTACGTCGGTGCGCGATCCCACCTCGAACCGCCTGGTCTGCCTCGATATTCGTGGTTCAGTCGCGCTCGCGCAGCCGGTTGGGCTGCACGGCGGGTCGCGGGGCGGCTTGCGAGTTGCAGTGACACCAGACCATGTCCGCGTGGTGCATCGGTTCGTATCCTTGCGCGCGAGGGCGGCGGTGTTGACGACGCCTACGTGGCGACTCGGCGACACGCTGCCGGTGCTGCCGCTGCGCAACTCCGTGGCGTTCCCGCTGATCGCGGCGCCGATCTTGATCGGACAAGAGCGATCGATCCAGCTGATCGAAGAGGCGCAGCGGGGAAACCAGCTGATCGGCGTCATCGCCCAGAGAAACGAACACGCCGTGCCGGCGGGGCCCGATGACATCTTCCGGGTTGGAACGCTCGCGACGATCCGAGAGGTCGTTCAGCTATCGGCGAAGGATCGTACCGTCCAAGTCGTGCTCAGCGGTCGCGAACGGTTTCGCGTGCTCGACTTCGTCCGGACCGAGCCCTACCTGGTATGCCGGTTCGCAACCGCGACCGAGATCGAGGAGACGGGGGGCAACGCGGAGGTCCTGATCGGCACGGTGAAGACGTTGTTTCGCCAGCTGGTCGAGCTCGCGATCGAGCTGCCCGACGAGCTGGCGGACGCGCTCCCGCACCTGACCTCCGGCCGACACCTCGCCTACATCATCGCCACGACGATGTCGCTGTCGGTCGAGGTCAAGCACCCGTTGCTCGAGCTCGCCTCGGTATCGGCGAAGCTCGACCAGCTGGTCGGAATTCTCAAGCACGAGATCGCGGTCCGCCGGGTGGTTCACGAGGTGACCGCGGAGACCGCCGCCGAGATGAGCAAGGCCCAGCGCGAGGCGATCCTGAGGATGCAGATGGGGACGATCCAGAAGGAGCTCGGCGAAACCGAACCCGAGCAGGCGGAGGCCAACGATCTGAGGGCGCGGCTGTCCGCGCTGTCGCTCTCGGACGAGGCACGGCGCGAGACCGATCGCGAGCTCGACCGGCTGGAGCGGATCCCCAGCGCATCTCCCGAGCACGGGATCATTCGCACGTATCTCGACTGGATCGCGAAGCTGCCGTGGGCCAAGGCGACGGGTGGAGCGATCGACGAGCGTCGCGCGCGCGTGGTGCTCGACGAGGATCACTTCGATCTGGACAAGGTCAAGGAGCGCATCGTCGAGTATCTCGCGGTGAAGGCGCTGCGTTCCGAACGCGCGCAGGAGCTCGGGACGACACCCGAGGCTCGAGTCGAGCCGATCCTGTGCTTCGTGGGCCCACCTGGCGTCGGCAAGACCTCGCTGGGTCAATCGATCGCGCGTGCGATGGGCCGCAAATTCACCCGGCTCAGCTTGGGCGGCGTTCACGACGAAGCGGAGATCCGCGGTCATCGTCGCACGTACATCGGCGCGCTCCCCGGCCGCGTGATCCAGGGCATCGTTCGCGCCGAGGCGCTCGATCCGGTGTTCATGCTCGACGAGGTCGACAAGCTCGACCGAGGATTTCACGGCGATCCTTCCGCCGCGCTGCTCGAGGTGCTCGATCCGGCGCAGAACCACGCGTTCGTGGACAACTACCTCGGCGTCGCGTTCGACGTCTCACAGGTGCTGTTCATCTGCACCGCCAACTCGACCGACACGATCCCGCCGGCCTTGCTCGATCGCCTCGAGGTGCTGACGCTGGCCGGTTACACCGACGAGGAGAAGCTACACATCGCGATGCGTTATTTGGTACCGCGGCAACGATTCGCACACGGGCTTCGCGATTCCGAGGTGACGTTTGACGAGACCACCCTGCCGCGGATCATCCGCGAGTACACGCGGGAGGCGGGGGTTCGCAACCTGGAGCGCGAGATCGCGACGATCCTGCGCAAGGTCGCACAGCGAATTCACAGCGGCGTGTCCGGGCCGATCCGGGTGACGCCCGCGGAGCTACACGAGTTTCTGGGCCCCCAGCGATTCTTCGATGAGGTTGTCGAACGAATCGATCGGCCGGGCGTGGCCACCGGACTGGCCTGGACGCCGGCGGGAGGCGACATTCTGTTCGTCGAGGCGAGCTTGATGCCATCCGAGCGGATGAACCTCGTGCTCACCGGGATGCTGGGGGATGTGATGCGAGAGTCCGCGCAAGCGGCGATGTCGTGGCTGCGGTCGAATACCGCGGTGCTCGGGATCGCGGCTGACGCGTTCGCGCGCAAGGAGATCCACGTCCATGTACCGGCGGGGGCGATTCCCAAGGATGGCCCATCGGCGGGCCTGACGATCGTGAGCGCGCTTGCATCTCATGCGCTCGGGCGTCCAGTGCGTAGCGACGTCGCGACCACGGGCGAGATCACCTTGCGAGGCAAGGTCCTGCCCGTCGGCGGGATCAAGGAGAAGGTGCTCGCCGCGCACCGCGCAGGGATCAAGGTGATCGTGTTGCCCCGCCGCAACGAGGGCGATCTCGAGGACGTGCCGGATGAGGTGCGGCGTGCGTGCGAGCTGGTCCTCGTCGACTCGATCGGCGAGGCGCTGGCGGTCACGCTGGGTGTTCCGCTGACCGGTGCGCCGGAGCCAGATGGGTCGCGGCTTCATGCGATCGAGCACCGGCCCGCGCATTGAGGTACCAGCGAGCCAACGGCCTCAATCTTCGACCAGCCGGCGAAGGCGCTCGAGCGCGCGGTCCCAGCCGGCCGATACGCCATCGAGAAACGCGCTGGCCTCGTCGAGCCGCCGAGGTTGGAGCGCATAGAGCACCTCGCGGCCTCGCTTCTCATGGCCGACGAGCCCCGCCTGCTCGAGAACGTTCAGGTGCTTGGTGATCGCCTGCCGCGTCACGTTGGCGCCCTCCGACAGGCTGGTAGCGGACAGCGCGACTCCGCTGCCGAGTCGCTTCACCATTGCAAGGCGAGTCCTGTCGCCCAGCGCGGAGAACACGTCGGCGATGGTCCGATCAGGCAGCTTCGACATAGCGCTTGATGTTGTCGAGCTGCGCGGTCCAGCCGCCCTCGTTCATCATGAAGGCCCTCGCACGGCGATGGGCCGGGACGCGATCGAACCCGGATTCGACGATCGTGAGCAGCGTCCCGTGGTGAGTCGGCTCGAGCTGGAGCTCGACCAGCGTGGTCGGCTCGTCCTTCGGATCGCACTCGGCGTCGATGCCGTACGGGATCCACCGAAAGCTCAGATAGCGCTCGGGTTCGATGCGTTCCACCGTGCAAAACACGGCGTGCGGCGCCGGAGGCCTGATCTTCGACGGCTTCAGGCCGAGCCGCTGCTGGTGCGCGATGAGCTCGGCCTCATCGAAGTGTCCTTCGAACACCCCGGTCACAGCCTCGCCGGCGGCGAACGGGCGGTCCAGCTTGACGCCGAACCAGGCGCCGAACTGAGCGGTATCGCTGATCGCTCGCCATACCCGCGCGATCGGCGCACGCAAGGTGATTCGCTTCTCGATTCGATCGGTGGGGGACATGTGCAACCTCCTAGTTGCACCATGCCACCACGCGTAGAATGTGCAACCGAAACGTTGCACGTATTCGACGACCGCGATCGCGACCGATCGACGACGCCCGAAACCCAGCGAGATCTGGGAGCCCCGGCGTGATGCGGGCCATCCAATCGGTCCGGCGGCGCACACTCCGACCTGTTACGCTGTACCCACATGCGGGGGCTGATATCGAGCGGTGCCGCGGCACTTGTCATCTCGGCTGCCACGGTCACGGCAGACCCTGCGCCGCCAGCGGCTCCCGCCACGGCGACGTCCACAGCAACGGCGGCCTCGGAGACGGTCCCCGCCGCGACCGCGCTGATCACGGGATGGCACCTCGCGACGACACCAGCGCCCGGCATCGCGGACGCCATCGGCGGCTACAGCGCAGGATGTATCCAGGGTGCGGTCGAGCTACCGCGCTCGGGCAAGGGCTATGGCATCGCGCGGCCTCAGCGGAGGCGCGCGTTCGGTCACCCACGTTTGATCTCGTACATCCAGGACCTGGGGAAGACCGTCGCTGCCCGCCGGCTCGGCACGTTATGGGTCGATGATCTCGCGCAAGCCCGCGGGGGCCCGGCGCCGAACGGCCACGCGAGCCATCAGACCGGGCTCGACGTCGACCTGCGCTACTCGCTCGATCGCAAGGTGGCCACCGGGCCCGAGCCCGTGGTCGACCTCGCACACGGCAAACCCAACAAGCGGTTCACCGAGCGCGTGGTCAACTTGCTCGTGCTCGCCGCCAGCTCGCCAGACGTCGACCGGATCTTCGTGAATCCGGTGATCAAGCGCGAGCTGTGCGGGCGACCGAAGATCGACCGCGCGGCGCTGAGGAAGCTGCGCCCGTGGTGGGGACACCACGATCACTTTCATGTGCGACTCGCGTGTCCGCAGGACAGCGCCGACTGTCTGGCGCAGAGGCCGTTGCCGGCGGGTGACGGTTGCGACGGCCTGGACTGGTGGTTCGCTTCCACCGCCAAGGTCGAGCGCGAGACCAAGCGCGGGACGTATCGATCCAAGGTCGGCGCATCGCCCTCGCTACCGGCCCGGTGCCGCACGGTACTCGACGCGAAATAGCGACAGCCCCGGTAGGCCCGCCACGCGAGCCCTTCGGTGTGCTCGGGCGCCGTGCGAAAGTACTCCCGTGTGATGGCGCAGACGTCGATCTTCTATGCGTGGACGACCGCGAGCGAGCCGTTCGGTCTTCGCGGGTTCGTCCGCGACTGCATCGATCGAGCGATCGCGTCGCTGGGTCGCGACGCCGTGGTCCACGACGCCGTTCGAGACACCAGTGGTGCGCCGAGCCGTGCTGGTGAGGATCAACTCGAGCGGATCGCGCAGGCCAGCCTGATGATCGCGGACGTCACGGCGATCGCCGACGGTGTGTCGAGCCCTGATGTGCTGTTCGAGCTCGGCAATCGGGCAGCGACGCAAGGCCCTGCCTCGGTGATCTTGATCGCGAACACCGCGTGTGGACGCGGAGCGCGGCTGCCGCTCGTGCTGCAGAGCCGTAGCGTCCTCGGGTACCAGCTCGATCGCGCTGATCGGCGGGGCGATCACCTGGTGACGTTGCTCGCCGCCGCGATCGATACTTGCCTGCACGACAGCGCCGCAGAGCGTGCGCAGCGCCATGCGCAGGGCGTGGATGCGCTCGCACGAATCCTGGTCTATGGGACCGATCTCGATGATCACGACGACGGGGCGGCCCTCGCGGAACACGCGCAGATGCTGCTCGCGCTCGCCCGTGATGTGAAAGCGAACGTGGGCGACCAGCTAGCGCCGGATTCGGTCGATCTGCTCGACAAGGCGATCGTGACGCTGGATCGCACCGCCGCGCTGCCCAACGCCGTCGAGAGCTGGCCGAGGATCCGCGCAGGGATCGCCGCGGCGTGCTCCAACATCGAGCTCGGACCACGTGAATGGCTCAAGGCCGCGACCGTCGACGCGTCGATGACCCGCGAGACGCTCGAAGTGGTTCGCGAGCTCGCGAGATGGTCGACCGAGGCGGCGGTGCAATTCGAGGACCAGCCGGACGCGAAGCTATCCACCGAGCAGCTCGAGCGCTTCGATCAGCTGACCTATGCGATCCGCCGGTTTGCCGAGTTCCCGGTCGTCCCGGAACACCCGAGCTTCGTCGAGCGGCTCCATCCCATCGCGGTGTCGATTCGAAAGGCGGTGCTGATCGCACGGCGCGATGGCATCCCCTCAGGTCGCGCATACCTCGGTTGCGCTCAGCTCGCGCGGGACGAGCTGACCAGCTTGCTGGCGGCGTACGCCTCTGTGCTCGATTAGGGCCGCGAGTGGATACATCGATCGATGATCGCGGCGAGGCGCCCCGCGGGCGAGGCGCGACGAGGGAGCATACCCGTCGGTACGTGACCGAGGAGCAACGAAGCCCCCGGGGATGGATCGGCCGCGAGGGCGAGCGAATTATCCTTTCGCGGGCCGTTAGCAGCGCGCCGCGGGCGACCACGGGTGACCGCGTCGACAGCCAGCGTGCGCGCCGGCTCACCTCGCTGGCATTCGATCTGCACCACATTCCACAGGAGGTTCACCATGCGAGAACATCGCGTTACTTCACCACAGATCGCGCTGATGAGCGCGACGCGAGGAATGATCGGCTTCGGGGCGGGCCTGTTGCTGGCGGACCGCTTGGGCCGCAACCGTCGCAAGAAGGTCGGCTGGCCGCTGATCGTGCTCGGCGCCGCTTCCACGATTCCGCTGGGGTTCTGGCTGTTCCGCAACCAGCACAAGCCAAACGCGAAGGGCCGCTCGGAGGTCGCGACGGTGATGTCGGATTAGCGGCTATTTCGCCGGCGACTTCGAGTCCGGGTCCGCGCACCCTTTCGCGCCGCCGCGCGGCGGGATGCCGCGCGATGAGCATGGCGCGATAGCGCTTTGCGTGACGCCGAGCGGCGCGGCTCGCGCCGAAGCACGTCAACGATCGCAGTGCTGCGCCGCCGCGACGGCTTGCGCCGCGGATGGCTCTGTCCCGCGCGATAGGCGCGTTGTGCGGCATGACGCGTGCGCCGGCTGGTCGTGCCGGGTTCGGGTGGCTGCAGCGGAACGCCGGCACGCCGGGCCTTGGACAATCCGATCGCGATCGCCTGCTCCGGGGACCGCGCGCCATGGCGGCCGTGGCGGATGTGGTGCATCTCCTCGCGTACGAATTCGCCTGCGGCGGTCGATGGCGCTTCGCCGCGCCGCAGCTTGCGCTTGGCGCGCTCGATCGTTGCCTTCTGGGGCATGACACCCTCCTTGGAGCTCTGAAGCTAGCGAGCTTGCTTCTGATAGCGCCCGACGAGCTGGCCCATCGCCAGCACGTGGCCACGCAGCGCAGCGGTGAACTCGGCCTTGGTCGTGACCTTCGCTGGCACGTGATCGAGCGCGTAGACCTGGAACCGATAACGGTGACGTCCCGACGGCGGGCACGGTCCCATGTAGCCGGCGTTGCCGCGGTCGTTCCTGGCGGCCATCGCGCCCGCGGGAAGCGCGGCGCCCTTGTCGAGCGACGTCGTCGATGCCGGGATCCCGGTCACCATCCAGTGCGTCACCGTGCCGCTCGGAGCATCGGGATCCTCGACGAGGATCGCGACGCTGCGTGTCCCCTCGGGGAGATTCGACCACGACAGCGGCGGCGAGATGTCGTTGCCGTCGCACGTGAACTCGGCGGGGATGAGGCCGTTGGAATTGAACGCGGGCGATGTCACCGTCAGAGCTGGTGTGTCGTTTGCGCGCTTGGGTGCGTCGGCGACGGCGATCGCCGGCACCAATGATAGGAGCGCTGTCGCGATGATGGTCCTCATGGTCGGTCTTTGGTGCAAGCACCGATCCTGAGCCTGGTGTGCACGTGCGCAACCGATGCACGCGGCACTCGCGTTGCACGACTTTTCGATATGGCACCGCGAGTCACTCACCGGCGGGATGCTCACCAGCCACGAGCAACGCCCCCGCACCACATGCACAGCCGCCGCGCCCGCGCGGTGCGGGATCACCCGCAGCCGGTCGAGCATGAGGATCCGGATCCGTTCGATCTGGAGCCACGCCATCCCGACAATCGTGGATGGGAGGTCCATCCCGACGACGTCGAGATCGACGTCGTGTAGGCCCGCCCGCCGGCAGCGCGCCGCGCGCGGCAAACCCTGCAGCTGCTGACGCACCTGCGGGTGAGCACCGCGTGCATCGCGTGCTCGCTCGCCACGTCCTCGATGCACGCGCAACCGAGCGCATCGACGTCGATGCCGGCGAACGGCTGCTCGCCGGTGCCGAGCACCGGCGGCGAGATGGCGAGGTGGACTCGTGCGATGAGCGGCGCGAGAAGTTACGAGCGATGCTCCAGCGCGGCCTGCTGCCGCGACACGCGGTCGCGAATCTCCGGCGTGATTGCATCGCCGAAGTCGGCGACGTCGAACAACGGCCGCAGCTCGAGATCGGCCTCTTCACCCGGCATCGGGTTGGGGCAGCGCTTGGCCCACTCGACCGCCTCTTCGATCGACTTCACCTGCCAGATCCAGTAACCGGCGATCAGCTCCGTGGTCGCGGCGAACGGACCATCGACCACCGTGCGTTCGGTGCTCGACAACCGGATCCGCTTGCCCGCGCTGCTCGGCCTCAGGCCATCGCCGGCGAGCATGATGCCCGCCTTGACCAGCTGGTCGTTGTACCTGGTCATCTCGTCGAGCTCCTGGGTGGTCGGGAGGATTCCCGCTTCCGAATTCTTCGATGCCTTGACGATCACCATGACGCGCATTGCTTGCTCCTTGTTGTGCCCCGCGGGGCGTTGTGTGCCTTCTGACTGGACGACGAACGAGTCGGTGACCGATCGACATGACGTCCCCAAAAAAAGTCATCGAGGCGCCGGACAGCGAAACCGAGCAGTTGCCGGTTGCGCGGCGCCCTCGCCCCGCATGGTCGCTACCAGGCGATCAGCTGCGCCACGAGGCTCAGGCAGTCGCGGCACGTGTCGAGGTGGGCATGGATCTGCTCGACGAGCCATGGCGGCAAGCGGTGCTCGAGATAATCGAGGATCAGCCCGTCGTCGAGGCAGGATGTGAGCTTGACTACAGACCGTTCGGGACGGCCATGGTTGTGTCCCGGCGATGGACGCGCGCGAGGTCGCACTGGCGGAAGCCGCCGCCGCCGGCTCACCGGAGGCCATTCGAGAGTTCGAGGCCCAGTACCTCGCGCCGGTTCGTCCGACCTTGCGTTCGATGTCGCTCGGAGATGCCGACATCGCAGACGTCGAACAGCTGGTTCGCGTGAAGCTGCTCGTCGGAGATGGCCCGGACGCGCCACGCCTAATCCGCTATGCCGGGCACGGGCGGCTCGGAGGCCTCGTGCGCGTGGCGGCGGTCCGCGAAGCGTTGATGCTGCTGCGCTCGCGGCGCGTCGCCGGCAATGGCGACTGGTTGGAGGCGCTGGCGTGCCCGGATGATGATCCTGCGTTGACCGAGATCAAGAACCGTCATCGCGCGGCGTTCAAGGCTTCGTTCGAAGAAGCCGTGCGCAGGTTGACTCCGCGCGAGCACGCGGTGTTGCGGTTGCACCTGGTCCGTCACCAGTCGATCGATCAGATCGGTGCTGTATATGGCGTGCATCGCGCAACCGCGGCGCGCTGGGTGGACAGTGCGAAACGCGCGCTCCGCTCGCATACCAACAAGGTTCTTGCCGAGCGCTATGATCTTCGCGGTCCGGAGCTCGAGCAGGTGGTGGGATTGATCGAGAGCCGCATCGAGCTGTCGATCGATCGCTTGCTCGCGAGCGCCGCGCAGCCGGCGGCCTGACGATCACTCGCAGGCGCCTTCCGAGCTGTTGCACGAATGCGACAGGCAATCGGTTCGCGTCGCACAAGATCGTGCTGGTCACCGGCAGACCTTCTCGGCGATGTCGCAGGAGCTGGACAGGCAGTCACTGGGAAACCAGCACACGTCTCCCGGAACGCCCAGGCCCATGCACTGGTTTGCGCGACAGGTCCTGCCCTCGCCGCAGTCACTCGAGAACCGACAGCTCTCGACGTAACGGTAGCCCGGGCCGGCGTACGGGCGGGCGCCGTGGATCTGAAGCACCGCAGGCGCGTTCTGGGAGCCCAGCAAATAGCCGTTCTGGTAGCGCTCGCGGACGTACGGTTGCCACGCTGGCGCGCAATTGAAACCGATCCACGACGTATCGAGCGGCGCCCGCTTGAGGCCGGCGTTGTAGCCGGTCTCGTAGGCGTAGTTGAGATCGCTACACAACCGGCGATATTCGAACTCCGAGGACGGCATCCCGCGGCTGGGATGACCCATGGGTACGCAACCGACCACAGTCGCGATGGCAACGATAGACAACCGCATCGAACACTCCGTAGCTATGGTGTCCAAATGCGTGGGGTCCCCCGGGGTCGCACAAAATCGTTCGCGGGGACTGTGCGGAACTGCAACAGCGTGGCGAAACAGCACGAAACAACAGGGCGTGAGCTGGCTCTATCCGGCCAAGCTTCCGGCACTGATGGTTGTGCTTGCTACCCGGGCGTGTTGTGTTGGATCCCGATCAGGCATGCAGGTTGAAGCGGGACTTCCACATTTTCAGGATGTCGAGCGAAGTACAATGGTAGTGAACACGGACAACGCTGGCTCGCGCGAACAGAGGTAACGATGTCCTCCACGCAGCCGATCAGCTCGAGGATCCGCGTGCTCAGCGTCGAGGACAACGCCGATGACCTCGAGCTCGTGCTTCGGGAGCTCCGTAAGGCCGGCTACGAGCTGGATTCTGTGAACGTGGATAACGCCGAGGCCTTCCGGGAGGCGGTCGAGCGCGGTGCGTGGGACGTGATCCTTTCGGACTTCCACATGCCCAAGTTCTCGGCGCTCGGCGCGCTGGAGATCCTGCACTCGACCGGCAAGGATATCCCATTCATCATCGTCTCCGGGAGTATCGGCGAGGCGGTCGCGGTCCAGGCGATGAAAGCGGGCGCGCACGACTTCTTCTCGAAGCACCACCTCGCGCTGCTCGGCGCCGCGATCGATCGCGAGATTCGCGAGGCGAAGATCCGGCGAGAGCGTCACCAGGTGGTGGTTCAGCTGCGGGGAGCCGAGGAGCGCTACCGCTTGATGGTGGAAAACATCCGCGACTACGCCGTGTTCATGCTCGACGCGGCGGGCAACGTGCTGAGCTGGAACCCTGGGGCGCAGCGGCTCGTTGGCTATGAAGAATCGGAGATCCTCGGCCAACCGATCGATCGATTCTTCATCGCTGAGGATCGCGCGCAAGGTGTTCCCCACGATGCGCTCCGCAGTGCAGCGGAGCACGGTTCCCACCTGGGCGAGGGGTTCCGACTCCGGCGTGACGGCAGCCGGTTCTGGGCGTTATGCACGCTGGATCGCATCGGGTCGCTGGAGGCGTTGATCGGGTTCTCCGCGATCGTTCGCGATGTCACCGAGAAGAAGCAGCTTCTCGATGATCTCCAGCAGGCCGTGCGCGCACGCGATGAATTCTTGTCGATCGCATCGCACGAGCTCAAGACGCCGCTCACCACGATGGAGCTGCAGCTCGAGAGCCTGCGGAAGTTGCGGTTCAAGGACGCACATGCGCGGCTCTCGGATCCCAAGGTCGATCGAAAGCTCGAGACCCTGCAGCGGCAAGCCGAGCGACTGGCGATCCTCGTCGACAACTTGCTCGACGTCACGCGCATCACCTCGGGCCGGCTAGATCTGCGCATGGAGCGCTTCGATCTCCGCGAGGCGATCGACACCGTGCTCGCGCGCATGCGCGAATCGATCCAGCGCGCCGGATGCACGGTCTCGGTGCGATCGGCAGGCCAGATTGAAGGCCAATGGGACCGGCTGCGTCTGGAGACCATGATTGCAAATCTGATGTCCAATGCGATCAAGTACGGAGCCACCAAGCCGGTGGAGCTGGTCACCGAGGTCGACGGCGAGGTCGCGCGCCTGCGAGTTCGCGATCACGGCATCGGGATCTCGCCCGAACAGCAGACCCGGATCTTCGAGCGGTTCGAGCGAGCGGTACCCGAGCAACACTACGGCGGGTTCGGGCTCGGGTTGTGGATCGTCGGGCAGATCGTGGAGGCCCACGGGGGAACGGTTCGCGTCGAGAGCACGCTTGGTCAGGGCTCGTCGTTCACGGTGGAGTTGCCACGTGGTAATCGGGAGGTCGCATGAGTGTCGAGGCACCAGCATCCTGGCCCTCGGCGGACGGGGCGAGGCAACCCAACCGGCAGCCGGTGTCGGTGCTCGTGGTCGATGATGATGCTGATATCCGCGAGACGATCTCGGAGGTGCTCGAAGACGAAGGGTACTCGGTCGTATCGGCGGTGAACGGCGCGGACGCGCTCGAGATGTTGCGATCGATCGAGCCCAGCCTGATCCTGCTGGACCTGTCGATGCCGATCATGAGCGGTCAGGAGTTCCGCTGCCGCCAGCTCCAGGATCCCATGCTGGCGTCGATTCCCACCGTCGTGATGACCGCGGCCGATCGGATCTACGACAAGACCGCGGGCATGCAGCTCACCGAGATCCTGGCCAAGCCGATCACGCTGGAGACCTTGCTCGCGAGCGTCGAGCGGTACCAGCCCTGACTACCTGATAACCGAGGGTGCGACCAGAACCGAGAATCGATCGATCCATTCGCGGGCCCTGACCAGGTCACGGATCGCGATCGCTCCACGCCTTGCGATCCTCGTGATCGCGCGGCAGCAGCACGTCGATCGAGAACAGCACGCTCAGCAGGTGCGGGCCGTTGCTCGCGAACAGGATCGAATCGTTGGTGTACGAGGCCCGCACCCCGAACCCGACGATGTCGAAGTCGTAACCCACCCCGAGATTGCCGGTGTGTGCAACGACCCATTGGTTCGTCTGATCGCTTGCGAACCCAGCATTGGTGCTGAACACCGTCAGCGACGAGCCGGCGGACACCCAGGGCTTGTTCGGGCCCTCCGATCGAAGCATGACGTCCCAGCCTGCCTGTGCGCTCGACAGCGCGAGTGCCCAACCGATCGCCCAGTAGTCGGACCGGCGATCGCACCTGGTGTCGATCTTCTCGCAGTCCGCGATGTAGTCGTAATAGCGCTGCACCTGCTTCCAGTTGCCGAGCAGCACGTGATCGTGAATGCCGATCGTCACGTATCGCGCGATCCGGAAGCTCACGCGCGTGCCAAAGCCGATCGCGACGTCGAGATCCTGGCGAGGCTCGGTGAGCCCGGATAGCCCGATGGAGCTGATCAATCGGACCGGCTCCGAGCTGGTCCACGGGGGCAGGATCCAGGGCGGCTGCCCGTCGTCATCGGACTCCGGAACGGGGTCGGCGTCGGGTGCACGCGATGCAGAGCGAGCGGGTGCTGGCGCTACGGGTGGTGGCGCGGCAGGCGGGGCCGCGGGCGCGATGGGTGGAGCTGGCGCCGGGGTAGGAGGCCGCGTAGGCGCCGGCGTTGGCGTGGGTGGGGCCTCCGCGACGGGTTGTGGCGCGGGGTGTGGCGATGCCGAGATCGGTTGCGATGGCGACGCGGGCGGCGGTGCTTGCGTTGGTTGTGGGTACGCCGGCGGCGGATAGGTCGGCTGTGGGTACGGTTGTGGGTACGGTTGTGGTGGGTAGGTCGGCGGTGGATACGGCTGGCCTGGATACGGCGCAGGGTACGGATACGGATACGGAGCGGCGTAGGTCGGTTGTGGCTGTGGTTGTGGCTGCGGACGCCGCGGCTGCGGCAGACAACCGATGACGATCACCGCAACTGCGGCCCCCGCCGCCAGCTTCCCGCGCATGCGTCGCACCAGCATGCCCTGTTGCGCGCTCGGGATCATCCGATCGAGCGTAAGGCAGTCGTTAGAATGACGCGCCCGTCGAATGACGCGCACGTAGAATGACGCGCACGTAGCATGCACCCGAGGTTGGCGCGGTTTTCGGTTCCCTCGTCTCGCGGTTGCATGCGATCTGTTGAACGCATGCGTCATGTGGGTTTCGCTGCCGTCGTGGGGCCTGCGCTCGTGGTGACCGGCTGCCAGATCGGTCCTCCCACGCACGTCGTTCCGCTCGCAGAGCTCGATGCCGAGATGCAGCTCGGGCCAGATTCCCGCATCCTGTACGAGCACAATACACTGCGGCTTCACGAACCCATGAACGGCCGCGATCATTGCCGCGTGTTGTCGCCGCGGGATACCAGGGCGACGCTCGACGGAGTCCGCGGCGAGCTCGATCCCGGAGGCCCCGCGTCGCCCAGCGGCGTGCTGAGCTGCCTGGACTCAGCGCTGTGGTGGGACGACGCACCCAAGCAAGACGGACCCTCGACGTTCGAGATCAGCGACGGCTCGGCGACGTGGACGTTCGTGGTGTGGCATCCATTCGACTACCGCCAGCTCGAGCTGACCTCTCATTCCGACGGCATGGTGCGCGTCGGGGATACGATCACGCTCGAGATGTCGCCACCGGGCGCGCTCAGCAATGCGGAGCTGCTTGGCAGCGACGGCGGTACCGAGCTGTTCCGGCTGACCGAATCGACGGGGCTGATGACCACGGGTGAGACGCTGTCGTTTCTCATGCCCGACATTCCGGTCGGTACCGAGGTGACGTTGCGGGCCGCCGCGGATCTGCAGCTCCAGATCGATCGCTGCGATGCTCCGCGCGGTTGCCAGTCGACCTACCAGGTGAGTGATAACGTGGTCGTTACGGTCGCGCCGTGAGCTGCCTCGTTGTGCGCCGGTGCGCGTTCAGCGTTGAACATCGCTGGTAACGAGCGTAAGACGAAGCGAAGGCACTCGATGGCTTCGCCCACGGTTCACTTGTTCTGCTTCGGCTATCAGACCGCGGCGCAGTTCAGCAGCGGCTCCGAGGACGAGAATTCGCAGGGCGTGTTGATCGAGGCGACCAGCGAAGCAGACGCCATGGTCTGGGGGCGTGAGGTCGCCGAAGCGTACGTGGCCCGGGTGTTTCCTGGCGTTCCGAGCTGGAAACAGTCGATGTTCGCGCACTGGATCGAGACCGACGAAGCGATCGTGACCGCGTGTATGAACGACGGAACGCCGCGTTGTGGTGTCGGCGAGCAACCGGCGTGGCCCGAGCACGTCGAGCGGGAGCGGACCAAGCCGTCCCGAGGCAAGGAGAAGCCGTTCGCCTCGATCAGCGATGCGATTCGCAAGATCAGCCGCGGGACGCGCTGAGCACGACAGCTGCCGCGGGTGCTTGCTGGCAATCCCCCGGTGTGGGAACCAAGGCTCTCCACCGGAGGAGATCCCATGTACAAGAGCCCGAGTCACCTGCCCGAGGACGTTCGCTCCAAGATCGCGGACACGCTCAACGCCCGGCTTGCCGACGGACTCGATCTGCATTCGCAGATCAAGGTCGCGCACTGGAACATCAAGGGGCCGCAGTTCGCGTCGTTGCATCCGCTGTTCGAGACCTTCGCGGTCAGCCTCGCACTGCACAACGATGCGGTCGCCGAGCGCGCAGTCACGCTGGGCGCGAAGGCGTTCGGGACGGTTCGCCACGCTGCGAAGACCTCGAAGCTGCCCGAGTATCCGCAGGACACGACGCGCGATCTCGAGCACGTGAAGCTGCTCGCCGATCGGATCGAGAAGTATCTCGAGGGTACGCGCGAGTCCCGAGGCCTGGGTGAGAAGCTCGGCGACACCGACACCGTGGATCTGCTGACCGGGATCATCACCGAGTTCGAGAAGCACGCGTGGTTCTTGCGCGCGTCGCTCGACGCGTGAAATGCGAGCTGGGGCTCCCGGTCCGCGTCAGGTGCACCCCTGGGACTGAGTGCCCCAGCTAGCGTGCCGCGAGCCGGCGCACGCCGTCGAAGATCGGGCACCTAGCCATGATTGTGGCGGCCGGGGCCGATTGGTGCGATCGTTGCTCTGCGATCGAGGGCACATGATGAGGCGCAGCTTGCTCGTACCCCGACTCACACGCACCCCCATCGTCCTCGGCCTGCTCGCCGGCGGATTGGCAGTGGGCTGTGGCACCTCGATGGGTGGCGACGGCAACGGCGACGGTAACGGCAACGGCAATGGCGGGGTCGATGCCAATGACACCGCCGTGCAGACCCGCCCGGTGCGGACCCTTCCGGGGCTTCAAGGAATCAACTTCTGGGAACGCACCGGAGGAACCGGCCCGACGAAGTATGCGTTCACCGTCGATGGGCCCGAGCTCACCACGCACCTCGCGGATCCGATGACCGTCAGCTCACACGATATCCCTGGCGCCGAGGGCGAGTTCTACGATGTGTACTACTCGAACAGCGCCGGCGAGTTCGAGCTCGATGGTCCGTATCTGACCATCTCGGGCGTCTATCTTCGAGGAAAGCCGGCGGGTGGCGGGTTGAACCTGTCGGAGATCGAGCTCGTGTTCGCTGCCGGCCAGGGCTCTGAATACGGCAACGTGGTCACCAGTTACGTCGCACTCGGCGATAACAAGGACGAGTCCCGGGTCAATGCGTGCATCGACGGCGACCTGCAGACTCACACCGCGATGGGCAACACGATCGGCGCAAATCAGCGGCTGCGACTCACGCTCGGGTTCGCGTCCACCGTGATCATTCAGTAGCGCGGTAGCCGCGCTCAGCGGTGGCTCAGCGGTGGCTCAGCGTTGGCTCAGCGGTGATAGATCAAGCCGGTCGCGCCGCCCTCTCCGAGCTCGTGTCCGACGATCCAGATGTCGGACGATGACGTGCCGTGAACGCTGCGCAGCTGGCGCAGATACGGTGCTCCGATCTCCTGATGCGTGACCTCGTCCCAGGACGACCCGTCGTAGTGCGCGATCGATCCCGCTCCGCCGGCGGCCCACAGATCGTCGGGTGCTGGACCCCACACGGCGGACAGATCACCCACGATATCCAGCTCGATGGTCTCCCAGCTGGCGCCGTCGAAGTGGCTGATCTGATCGGAGTCGGGCATCAACCAGACGTCCGATGCGCCGGTGCCCCACACCTGCCCTCCGCCACCGGCGCCGGCATCGAGATCCACTTCGGTCCACGTGCCGTTGCTGTAGTGCATCAGATCGAAGGTGCTGACCGCATAGATGTCGTCCGGACCGGAGCCCCAGATCGAGCTCTTGAACGGTGAGCCGACGATCTGACCGCTCCAGCTGGAACCGTTGTAGTGCGCGATGATCGCCTCGTCACCCACCGCCCAGACATCTGACGGAGAGGAAGCCCATAGCGCGATCAGCGTATTGAGTCCGCTGGGTCCTGTGACGTTCGTCGTGGTGAACGTCGCGCCGTCGTAATGAAGGACGTCGCTGCCCGCGCACAGCCAGACCTCGGAGGCTGATAGCGCGTAGATGCAACCCAGGCCCATCGTGGATGGCGTGCTCAAGGTCGACCACGCCGCGCCGTCGTAGCGATGGATGGTCGACGTTCCATCGAGGATCCACACGTCGTTGGGCGAGAACGCCCAGACGTGACTGGCCGTGAGCAACGCGGGCGCACCGTCGACCGTGGACCACCCGCCGTTGTCCTCGCCGCATCCCGCGAGCACCGAACCACATAGCAATAACGTCAACGTCGTACCTAGGCTTCGTAGGTTGCTCATCCCCGCGATCATAGGACAGTTCGGATCGGTTCCGACGATTCGCGCTGCGACCGATCGTGTCGTTGTGCGGCAAAGATCTGCGCGCCAACGATCACACCGCACTGCGATGCAAGGCCAGTGGTGCGGTGAGCCTACCGTTCGTGCTCGCTCCTTACGTGTTCTCACCTGCTCGTGAACGAGCGACCGGCAGCGTGCGGCTCAGCGAACCCCAACGACGGTGACGCGTGACCAGCGGTCGGGCCGACCGCCGATCGTGATCGACGTGATCGCGCGGCGACGCCCGAGCAGATCGAGATCGAGCGATTCACCTTCCACGAGGGGCCGGTTGATGTCGATGCGCTGCGTCTCTCCGCCGCGGAACACGAGGTAGACGAAGTCGATGTAGGGCTGCCCCCGCACCGCCTGCAACCGAAGCCGCGAGAACCGGCCCGCACGTTGATTGATGGTGACGCGCTGGCTCCGGCTGATCCCCATCGTCACGAGCGGGCGAGCATCGCGCCCATTATCGTAGCGATCGTCGTAACGGTCGTAGCGATCACGTCGATCGTAGCGATCATACCGATCGTAGCGATCGCGGTCGTAGCGGTCATCACGCCAGCGATCGCCGTATGAGCCTCTTGGTGGATCGTCGGCTCGCGCGACGGGCGCAAACCCGATCGTGCCGAGCGCGAGACTGATAGCGAGGGCTGTTCCTCTCATCGAGAACCTCCTGCCCTGGGTATTGCATCACGTGTGCCTTTGCTCCCGGCGTCAGGTCGTGGCTCGCGCAAGTCCTGCATGAACGCGGTCGTGATCAGCGTCGACCTGGCAGCAGCGCACGGTGAGGCGCCGGCGCGCGAGGCAGCCTTCGTCGACGCAACTGCGGTCAACGAAGTCCTGGTCGGCGCGGAGGGGCGGCAGGAGCCTGTCGCGTCAACCTTCGACGGCGTTCACGATCTTGCGACGCAGCGCCTCATCAGGCATTCGACCGAGCCCGGCACGCAGATTGTCCGCCGCATGCCGGGGATTCGACGTCGCGGGGATCGGGCAATTGACCGCCGGATGACCGAGCAAGAACTTCAGAAACAGCTGCGCCCAGCTCGTGCAATCGAGCTCCGCTGCCCAGCTGGGTAGCGGCTTACCGGCGACACGCTTGAACAACTCGCCGGATTCGAACGGCGTCATCACCAGGACGGCCGTGCGGGTCTCGCGCGCGGCTGGAAGGATCCGCTGCTCCACCGCGCGGTCGACGACGCTGTACGGAATCTGGATGAAGTCGAGCTGCTCGCGCCGCATCAGCTGCTCGATCTCGCCGAACGCACCGTGCGAGTAGTGAGTCACGCCGATGTAGCGAAGCTTTCCCTCGCGCTTCCAGTCGCGAAGCACCGGCAGGTGGGTAGCGACGTCCTGAAGGTTGTGCACCTGCATCAGATCGATCCGCGACGCGCGCATGCGCTGCATCGAACGGGTCATCTGGTCGATGCCCGCCTGCTTTCCGGTGGTCCACACCTTGGTCGCCAGGAAGGGCGTGCCGAGCTTGCCGATCTGCGCGAGCACATCACCGGTGACCTGCTCGGCGCGACCGTACATCGGTGACGAGTCGATCACGCGCGCGCCCGCGGCGAGGACTTGCTGCACCACCTGGACGAGCGGTGCTCGATCTGCGGCAGAACCACCGACATCGAAGGTCTGCCAGGTACCGAGACCGATCACCGGGAGTTGCTCGCCGGACCTCGGGATGGCGCGCGTGTTCATGATGGCAGGTCGCGGCGAGCTCGCATCGGCGGTTGTTGGCGCGGGTTGTGACTCCGCGTTGTTGCCGCGCGACGAGCACGCCGCCGCGGCGAGTGCGGTGCCGATTCGCAAGGCATCTCGGCGAGAGGGCGACGACATGCGTCATGCTAGCTCCGCTGTCCCGGCATGTCACCGCGCGCGTCCTGCGGGATCCTCAAGGTGCGAGCTGATCTTCGACCACAGCGAACGCGAGGTGGGTCACGCTCGCGAGATACGAAAACGAGATCTGTTCGAACGAGTCGGTGGCCTTGTGATAGTGCGGTGTGTGATCGTCTGCGACGAATTCCTCACCGACACCGACCGCTGCAAACCCCGCGTCGAGGAAGGCCTGGTGGTCGCTGTATGCGAACGTCACCGGCTGGATCGGCATGCCGGCGCGAGCACCATGGGTCTGGTAGAGCACGGTCAGCGCAGGCGCTGGCGACCACAGCTCGACGGCGCGATCGCCATCCCCATCGAAGCTGAGCATGTCGAAGTTGTGAGCTGCTGCGACCGGCGTACCCGCCGACATCAATTGCGCCGCGTACGCCTTGCTGCCGATCAGACCGAGCTCCTCCTCGTCGAACAGCACGAACGCGACCGGGTGCTCGCGCACGGAGACCTCGCGGAGGTAGCGTGCCGCGGCGAGCACGATCGCGACACCGGTTGCGTTGTCCGCGGCTCCTGGACCTGCAGCGACGCTGTCGAAGTGCGCGCCGATGACGATCAGCTCGCCCGCACCCGTTGTCGATGGCAGCGTCGCGACGACGTTCGCGCCGGTGCCGTAGTCATGGGGCGATACCGACAGTCCGAGCGCCGTGAGCTCGTCGATCAGGTAGCTACGTGTTGCATGGCGCTCGTCGACGCTTGCGCGATGTGCGAGGCGGATGCCGGGTGCGATGTCCTGCTGACCGGCCAGCTTGCCCACGATCGCTCGCTGGTAATCGTCGAGCCAGTCGCATGTGCCGAGCGGCATGCACAGCGACGCATCGGGCACGGGCGCTGCGTCGACCGGCGTGCTTGACGCTCCGTCGCAACCGAACATCACCGCCCATAACATCCCGAGCCAGCGCGCTGTCATGGCGCCGACCCTATGTCAGGCGCCGCGCCACGTCACGACCTGGCTGCGGGGCGGGCGCACCCCGCTGCAGCCGGTTGTCCACGGTGTCCAGACGCCAAGGTGGCTAGTCTGGCCACCCAGCAGCTGGTAGCTGCTCGAATCCACGACGCAAGCAGTTGGCATATCTCATGAAACGTGTGGTCGATGGTGCTGGTCGGGCGTGTGGACGCAGTCACAGATGTTGAACGAATCACATGGTTCCGGTCGATCGCGGTATGTGCTGGAGCACGTGCTCGGTCGCGGCAGCTCGGCCGACGTGTTCTTGGGGTACGCGCAGGGCGAGGAAGGGTTTCGCCGTCCGGTGGCCATCCGACGCCTGTTTCGTTCGCTCGCGCGCGATGCCGAGTTCGTCCAACGACTCGCCCGGAGCGTGAACCGCCTGGTCGGCATTCACCACGGAAATCTCGTGGGCGTGCTCGATCTCGCCCGCGAAGGTGCGGACGTGCTTGTGGTGACCGAGCTCGTTGATGGCCCGTCGACGCGCCAGTTGCTCGAACAGTCGCGCGGCGCACCGCTTCCTCTCGGTGTGTGCGCGTACATCATTCAATCCGCCGCGGAGGGCCTCGCGTACGCACACTCGCGCTCGATCGTTCACGCCAGCCTGACGCCGACCAACTTGCTGGTGACGAGCTTCGGTGAGGTGCGCGTCGCGGACTTCAGCGTCGATGGGGATCGCACACCGGCGCCACGCGATCCGAGGCGCGCGTACATGGCACCCGAACAGCTGCGCGGCGAAGGCGCGACCCATCGCTCGGACGTGTTTGCGCTCGGGGCGGTGCTGTACGAGCTGATCGCGGGTGTTCAACCATTCGCGTCGCCGGCGGTTCGCGGCTCCGGCGCGGTCGTATCCACCACCCAGATCGTCCCGCCCAGTCGCATCCGCCCCGAAGTCCCAACCAGTCTCGATGCGATCTGTGCGCGAGCGCTGGCGCACCGCCCGGACCATCGGTTCGAGCACATGCAGCACTTGATCGACGCGTTGATCGATGCGCGATTCTCCAATCGCTGGCACGACGGTGCGTCTGCGCTCGCAGCGCTGCTCCGCCGGGTCGCACCCGCGGGCGCCGCACCGCTCAAGACGATGGCGACCGCGCATCCCGTGACGCTGTGGACGGATTCGATGATCGGTTCGAACGAATCACAGGTCATCACCACCCAGCGCCCGCGTCTGTCTGCACGGCCCGAGCACATCGCTGCTACCCGGCTCGTGACCGCGTCGATCGCGCCCCTGGTGAGTGCGCCGCGGGCGCCCGTGACCGCGCCGATCACGCCCCTGGTGAGTGCGCCGCGGGCGCCCGTGACGACCGCGCCGATCGCGCCTCTGGTGAGTGCGCCGCGGGCGCGCGTGACGACCGCGCCGATCGCGCCCCTTGTACGTGCGCCGGTGGCGCCCGTGGGGAGCGCGCCAGTGGCGGCGCATCCGGCGCTCGGCGGTTCGCTGGTGGGACCGGCCGTGGCTGCGCGCCGATCGCCTCGTCCTGGGTCGGCGCTCGGCAATGTCCACGGTGGTGCAGCTGGTCGCGCCGTTGAGCGTGACGCGCCCATCGTGATCAACCGGTGGGCGTTCGTGGCGTTTGCCGCGCTCGCGGTGCTGGTCGCCGTCCTGGCGACCCTCGCGCTTCAGTCCGCCGACCCCGGCGACCTTCAGGTCCTCCCGCCACACGTTTCGAGTCCTTAGCTCGAGGCTGCCGGCCGTTGCGACGAGCTACACTCATCCCGCGATGACCGGGGTGAGGCCCGCCTTCTTGTTCGGTGCCAGCTCGATGCTGGGATGGTCGATCTTTCGAGCTCGCGGCTCGGCCCCGGTGACCGCGTTCGTCAACGGCCACACCCGACGTTTCCCCCCCGGCGTCGATCGAGGGATCCATCTGGACGACGCGCTCGCGGTCTACGCATTGTTTCAGGACGAGCAACCCGAGCTGATCATCCACTGTGCCGGCGTGTGTGACGTGGAGAAGTGTGAGGAGTCACCGGAGTTCGCGTGGTCGGTGAACGTCGACGGCACACAGCTGCTGATCGATCACGCGCCGGCGGCGGCGCGCATCGTGTATTGCTCGAGCGATCACGTGTTCAGCGGCAACGGGGGCCCGTATCACGAGCGGTCCCCAGTCGATCCGCTGTCGGTCTATGGCCGAACGCGTGCTGCCGCCGAATCGATCGTACTGTCGCGACCCAACACGCTGGTGATTCGCTCTGGCCTGTGGATCGGGCCGTCGTGCACGGGGAAAAATGGTCACCTCGACTGGCTGCGCTACCGGCATGGCCGGCAACTGCCGATGACCGTGGTGGCCGACGAGTGGCGCTCGGCGATCTGGGCCGAGGATGCCGCGCGCCGGGTGTGGCAACTGGCGCGCGCTGGCGTCTGCGGGATCCGGCACATCGTCGCGGCCCGCGTCGTCTCGCGTCCCGAGATCGCCGCGTATCTGAGCGAGCGGTTCGAGATCGGCGCGCGGTTCGAGCTGGAGACCCGGGCGCACCGGCGCAATCCTCATCTCGGGCGTGTCGAGCTCGCGACGATCTACGATGACGAGCTGGCGTCGCCGCTCCCGTCGGTGGTGCCGATCGATACGGTCAATACAGCCCATCCGAGCTCTCGAGCGTGAAGTAGAACGTGGCTCCGCCCCCGAGCTTGGCGTCGGCCCACACCTGGCCACTGTGGCGCTGGATGATCCGAGCCACCGTGGCCAGGCCGATTCCGGTTCCCGGAAACTCGGTCTCCGAATGGAGGCGCTGAAACACACCGAACAGCTTCTTGGCATAGGCCATGTCGAACCCGGCGCCGTTGTCGCGCACGAAAAACGTTCGCGGATGGCCATGCTCGATCATGCCGACCTCGATGCGGGGAGCGGGTGTCGACGACGTGAACTTCCAGGCATTGCCAAGCAGGTTCTCGAGGACGATCTCGAGCAGTCGACCGTCTGCGTCGACGTTCATGTTCCGTGCAACCGCGACGGTGATCTCGCGGTGCGGGGCGGCGTGGCGCAGCCGGGCCACGATCGAGTCCGCCATCGCCGAGAGATCGACAGGCGAGCGCTTGACCTCCTTTCGAGTGACGCGCGACAGACTCAGCAGGTCATCGATCAACGTCGCCATCCGCTTGGCCGCCTCGCGCACCCGGTTCAGCAGCTTGAGTGCCGTGCTGTCGAGAACACTGGCGTAGTCGAGCGCAAGCGCCTGGCTGAACCCCTCGATCGCCCGCAGCGGAGTACGCAGATCGTGAGCTACCGAGTAGCTGAAGCTCTCGAGCTCGTGGTTCATCGCCTCGGCGTACGCCTTGGCCTCACGCAGCTCGGTGTCGACGCGCTTGCGCTCGGTGATGTCCCGCGAGATGCCGAGCAGGTACCTCGGCTCGCCATGGTCATCGAAGATCGGCACCTTCTTGGTGTGCAACCAGCGCTGGCCGTTCTTGGTCTGGATCGGTTCCTCGAGGATCTCGACCAGCACTCCGCCCTTGAGGGTCTCGCGATCCTTTGCCTGAAAGAACTCGGCCTCCGACGGCGGGAAAAAGTCGAAGTCATTCTTGCCCAGCAAGTCGTAGCGCGACAGCCCCAGCAACAGCTCGCCTGCTCGATTGAACCGGATGAATGACAGCCGGCCGGCCTCCTTGACGAACACCATGTCGGGGATGTGCTCGACGATCGCGTCGAGAAACGCGTTCGCACGGCTGGCGCTCTCGGCGGCCAGCCGCATCGTCGTGTCGCCGAGAGCCCGGCCATCGGCCCGATCGCTGGTGAGCTTGAGCGCAGCGGCATTGGCGAGCGCCTGCAGGCACTCGAGGTCGCGCTCGTCGAACGGGTCGGATGTACGGTGACGCAACAGCGTCATGATGCCGACCGACCTCCCACCGGCGCGCATCGCGACCGCGATCAGACTGCGGACCGGAACGCGATCGAGAAACTGCGCGCTGCGGCTCGCGACGCGCGGCTTCATCGTTTCAGGCTCGAGCACGGGGAGGAATAGCGGCTTGCCGGTTCGAAGTAGCTCCGCGGCTTGCGGCGATTCGTCCACGACGAGCGTGGTGGCCAAGAGCAGCTGGAGCTGTTCGAGCAGCTCGGGATCATCGGCGTGAGCGGCCGCCCCCACGAGCGCTCCGTCGGATCCCACCACGAAGATCGTGCACGCATCATGAAGGGTGTCCGCGGCTTGATGCGCGAGCGACTCCAGGAACTGCGGGGCCTCGACCTGGTCCCCCAGGGCCGACATCGTTGCGGTCAGCAACTGCAGGTGCGCGCGCATCCGCTCCGGGATATCGGCCATGTACTGAATATTTTAACTGTGTCGGGGATCGTATCGGCGCGGGCGAGGGCCGAACGCGAACCAGGACACCCACATCGGAACTCTAGTCGCTGACTCATTTTGCGTCGCGTGAGTAACGCGTTAGGAACTTCTGTCGAGCGACGCGGCGGTTTACGATTTTTAAAGGGTCGGAGGGCGAGGTGGCGACGGCGGTCGTGGGCCGCCCGATCAGAGGCCTGATGCTGCACGACGCACGCTCGAAACCACCCCTCGCCGATCCAGAGTCGGCAGCACGCGATGGACGCGGGCGCTCGACCGCCGATCGCGCGGCGCTGCAACCAGCGCACCTGAGCGACCCCCACTACCGCGCGATGTTCGAGAGCAGCCCCAGCGCCATGTGGACGTTCGATCGCGACACCCTGCGGTTCATCACGGTCAACGACGCAGCGATCGCGCAGTACGGCTACACCCGCGATGAGTTTGCAGCGATGACGCTCGGGGACATCTGCATGGCCGAGCCGGGGACGCCACAGCGCGCCCTGGCCGATGACGAGCCTGGTCTGCGTTCGATAAGACGCCACCGCAAGAAAGACCGCAGCGAGATCTCGGTCGAAGTCCGATCCAGCGATCTCACCGTCGATGGCATCGCCGTCCGACTCTCGGTGATCACCGATGTCACCGACCGCATGAACGCCGAACAGGCGCTGCAGCGGGCGACCGAGCAACTGCGCCAGGCCCAAAAGATGGATGCTGTCGGCCGGCTTGCCGGCGGCATCGCGCACGACTTCAACAACGTGTTGACCGTCGTACAGACCTACACGAGCTTTCTCGAGGAGAGTATCCCCGACGACGACGCCCGTCGTGAAGATGTCATCGAGATCCGTCGAGCGACGGAGCGTGGTGCCAACATCACGCGACAGCTGCTCACGTTGAGTCGCCACGGCATCGTGGCTCCACGCCGGCTGGATGTGGACGCGTTGGTCGCCGAGTTCTCGCCGATGTTGCGCAGGCTGATGGGAGAGGACATCAAGCTCGTGACACTGCGAGGGCAGGTCGCGAAGGTGTTTGCCGATCCGGGCCAGATCGAACAGCTGTTGCTCAACCTGGCATCGAATGCCCGCGACGCGATGCCCGAGGGCGGCCGGCTCACGATCGAATCGCGGATGATCGATTCCGAGCTCGCGGCAGCGCGCGGCCTGCGACCGGGGCGATATGTCGAGCTCGCGGTGACCGATACCGGCGTCGGAATGGACGCCGAGACCCAGCGCAAGATCTTCGAGCCGTTCTTCACCACCAAGGGTGGCGGGCCAACGACCGGGCTCGGGTTGTCGATCGTGCACGGCATCGTGACCCAGGCGGGCGGTGGCGTCTCGGTGTATTCGGAGCGCGGCCACGGCTCGACGTTCCGTATCCATCTGCCGATCGCCGATCATGATTCGATCACGGCCGAGATTCCCGCGATCACGGCACCCAAGACCCTGCCTCCGATCCGCGTGCTCGTCGTCGACGATCAGCACGACATTCGCGCCGTCGCGGTGCGGATCCTTCAAGAAGCGGGTTGCAACGTGATCGAAGCGGCCAGCGCCGACGAAGCTCGAAACATCTGCGTCAGCGATGTCGATGCGATCGATGTGGTGCTGCTCGACGTCGTGCTTCCCGACGGGCGCGGCGAAGTGCTGATGAGCCAGCTGCGCGACCTGCGGCCTTCGCTGCGGTTCGTTCAGATGTCCGGCTATCCGGTCGGAGCGCTCACCACCGCAGGCGCGCCGCCGAACGACCTGCTCGCCAAGCCGTTCACTCCGCGCGAGCTTCGGGCTGCCGTCGCGCGGGCGTGGGGTGTTCACGCCGAGTCGACCACCGCCGATGGCAGTGGGATCATCGCCGTCCCGCAGCCGAATCAGCGCAAGGCGCTGGTCGCCGATGACGACGCCGAGATCCGCCGGGCCGTGGCACGCACGCTGCGCCGGGCTGGGTTCGAGGTGGTCGACGTCGACAGTGGCTTCAAGGCGATCACGGCGCTGGAGTCGAGCGCGTTCGACGTCGTGGTCAGTGACGTGCAGATGCCCGATGGTGGCGGGCTCGATCTGCTCCGCGCGGTGCGGCGGATCGATCTCGATGTACCGGTGATCCTGATGACCGGCGACCCGTCGGTGCCGGCGGCATCCGCGGCGGTGGAGTACGGGGCATTCCGGTACCTGACCAAGCCGCTCGATCCCGAGACGTTCATCAAGTCGGTCGAGCACGCGGCTCGAGCACATGCGCTGGCACGGCTTCGCCGTGACGCGTACGCACTCTCGGGTGTCCATGCGGGCGTCGCTGATCGCGCCGGGCTCGAGGTTCGGTTCGACCAGGCGCTATCCACGATGTGGATGGCGTTTCAACCGATCGTTCACGCGAGTAACGGCGCGCTGTTTGGCATCGAGGCGCTGATGCGCTCGACCGAACCGTCGATTCCTTCGCCGCCTGCCATGCTCGAGGCAGCGACCCAGCTCGGCCGGCTTCCGATGATCGGGCGCAACGTTCGCGCGCTGTCTAGCGCAGCGATCTCGACGAGCGCACCCGACGTGACGCTGTTCGTGAACCTTCATCCCGAGGACTTGCACGATGCTGATCTGATCGACGCCAGCTCACCGCTGTCGCGGATGGCGTCGCGCGTGATCCTCGAGGTTACCGAGCGAGCGTCGCTGGACAGCTCGCCCAAGATCGCCGAGCGGATCGCGCGGCTGCGTGCCATGGGGTTCAGGCTCGCGGTCGACGACATCGGCGCCGGATACTCCGGGCTCAGCAGCTTCACCGAGCTGACGCCGGAGATCGTCAAGATCGACATGTCGCTGGTGCGCGACGTGCACAAGAGCGCGCTCAAGCAGCGAACGATCGGCGCGCTATGCCGGCTGTGCAAGGAGGTCGGCACGCTGGTGGTGGGTGAAGGCGTCGAGACTCCGGAGGAACGCGACACGCTCGTCGGCCTCGGCTGCGATCTGTTGCAGGGCTATCTGATCGGCCGGCCGCAGCGCGAGCTGCCGTGATCGGGAAGCCACCTGCAGTGAGACGATCATGACGCGGGCGATGGCCTTGCAATAGCCGCGCGACCTGCGCGACCGTTGTGCCCGGGGGAGACCATCCAATGAAGGTTGCTATACGTCTTGCTGCGTTCGCTATCACGAGCCTCGGGAGCCTGGGGCTCGTCACCGAAGCCACCGCTGCGCCCGCGTGGTGCGCGAAGATCGGTAATAACCGCGTCGACTCGTTTGGTGGCGTCGACGCTGCCGTCAAGGGCGACGATCCGCGCAACGTCATCATGAATGTCGTGGGCATGATGTGTAAGCCCGACGGCGAGGCGAACGCGCGGATGAAGGAGCTCGAGGCCACGCGCCAGAAGTGGATGCAGCGGCTCGATCTGTCCGAGGCCGATTGGGGCGATGCGGTGGACTACGCCATGCTCGGTCAGGGCGATCGGATGAACGGCGACGTCCGGATCAACACGATGGGCCAGGAGATGGGCATCGGCGATCGGCTGAAGCGGGCGTGGACCAGCTTCGACGCGGTCGATCAATACGCGATGGTGATGGTCGACGCCGGAGCCTCGGGTGACCTCGCGCTCGATGAGAACTACCTGGTCGATGCGTTCGGCACCAAGCTCACCGAGACCGGCCGGTTCGCCTACGTTCGCAAGTGTCTGCGCAACAGCCGCAACGGTCCCGTGCAATGGGCGATGTGCCAGGGCGATATCGCGAAGCTCGACTACAAGAAGATCAATGCGGAGCTTCGCGCGAACACCGCCTATAGCGGCGCGGACAAGATGCGGATCCGCATCGAGATGGACCAGCTGCGGCCGCTGCTGGCCCCGCACGCCGCGAAGGTCAAGAAGCTGATCGCCAGCGATCCTGGCTACGCGAAGATCTTCGAGCTCGCCGATGCAACGCGCAAGGAGTGGGATGGTCGCTACAAGACCGACGCGGCGCTGATCGAGCTCGCGACCGCGATGGATGACGCGCGCGCGACCAACTCGCGCAAGGCGTTTGCAGGGTGCGCTGACAAGACGTGGGCGGCCTGGAAGGCGGCGATGGCCACCGTGCCGGCGAAGAAGTTCGAGGGAATGCGCGATGACCGCGAGAACGGCAAGCACTTCATCGACACCGCGATGGGCCCGGTCGTCAGCAGTCCGCCGGTCTATCTCGCATCGATCGCGCTCGCGACGTGCATGACGGTTGGCCAGGAGCGCGACTTCAAGCGCGACGTGTTCGTCCGGTATCTGGGTGACGCGATGGAGCGCTGGCCCGGCTTCCGGGGGCCACGCACGGCGACCCACACCGCGATCCTCGCGGCGGGCGTTGAATTCGATGATCGCGACGTCAGGCTCGAGTATCCCGACGTGACGCGCGACTTCGGCGGCGCCGGTGGCTCGCGCAGCGGCGGTGGTGCGGGCGTGATCGGCAAGCTCAAGCCGAGCGGCAAGACGGTCACCGTCGAGTTCAAGAAGCAGATGGTCAAGCAGACCCAGTGTGCACAATCGAGGTCGACCAACCGGATCACCCAGATCCGTTCGGATGGCACGCTGGTGTACGAGAGCCATTGCACCAAGTGGGAGACCGTCACCGTCGACAAGTCCGATAGTCCGCAGACCGTCAATCCGCGATATCTCGACGGTGTCAAACCAGGGATGTACGTCACGATCATCGAAGACGTCGTCGTCGCGACGTGGGCAAAGCCCGGTGCGCGGATTCCGACCAAGGTGTTCGGCGTGTCGCTCAAGTAAGTCGCGCGCAGCAACGAACCGACGCCCAGCCGCGTGGCGCTGCGTCGCCGAAATCACGACGCTGCGCGCGCGGCTACACCTTGTCTTGGTTGGCGATCTCGCAGCGCACCCACCAGGTGCTGGCTGGGGAGTCTGGCTCCGAAATAGCGCTCAGAGTTGAGGGTCGTTCCGAGCAATCCGAGGTGGATATCAGCGCGACCGCGGGTTCGACGGTTCCGGTCCAGCGGTTGCTCATAGGGCCGCCGAGGAATCGTCATGATGAACACCACAACGAATGCAACATTGTGCGCGCTGATCCTGGGTTGTCTCGGGGCATGCACGGGGATGATCGAAGGCGCACCCGGTGACAAGCCCACGAGTGGCGACAAGCCACGCGGCGGCGAGCCCGGCACTCCGTTGCCGGATGGCGAGTACGCCCCCACGTATGACGAGAACGGCGTCGAGTACCTGGCGATCAACGGCTTCACGTACGAGTCCGAGCGATTCGACTGGACCAAGAACTTCAAGTCGAACGGCTCGATGCGACACGACTTCGAGAACACGCCCGATGGCAACCAGTGCTTGGTTGGCTACTTCTTCGTGGACGGTAGCGACCGCGAGGAGATCTCGGCGAAGCTGGCGAGCGGCCCACACAGCGACGACGATCCGGACTATGCGGACACCTACGACCTCGGCATCGTCAACTTCTCGGGTGACCGGGCGCGGCTGCGCTACGAATCGACGCACCCCAACTACGATGACGGTCCGACCAACTCGTTCGAGGTCGGCGATATCCGCAACACGTGGGTCGGCGCGATGGGCTGCAAGCTCAATCTCGACACCAACAATGATGGCGAACCGGATGCCGCGAAGATCCTCGCGTTCATCGACACCTCGGGGCTCGACGCCGACGGCAAGCCGCAGAACAACTGGGAGAGCACGCTCGACGAGACGATTCGGTTCGACGAGGTCAGCCTCAAGTCGCCGGCCGAGCCGTACGTCGCGACGATCGGCAAGCCCGAGATCTCGCAGGCGACCATGCGAATCGACGGCCAGGGCGACGACTACGATTACAAGTTCATCGCGTACCGCAAGCTCGCGTGGGAGTAGTCGCGGACACGGTCATGCCGGGCCGGATCTACCAACACAGTAGGTGATTCGTGGCCGGCATTCGGCTATGACCACAGCGATGAAGACGTCAACCATGGTCCTGCCGGTAGTGGTGGTGGCGATGCTCTCGGGATGCTTCACCGCCGGTGGGACGTACGCAGGGTATCGCTCCGCGCGGGCGTCGAACGCCGAGCGCGAGGAGCAGATGCGGAAGGGCGAACCGGCGGAGCCTCCCGAGTCGGTGTGGACGTCCGCGATGGCGGCGGGAACCGTGGGGCTGATGCTCGATGCCGCGCTGCTCGCGCTCGCCTTGAAGAGTGACTTGATCTGATCGGCCGAACAGGCCGAACGTGCAGGTACTTCGAGAACACGCGCGGGGTAGTATGCGCGCCATGTACCACGCGATGTTCCAACAGATGCAGAAGCAGCTGGCGCAGCTCGACAAGTGGCTCGAGGTCGCCGGTGAATACGCCAAGACCAAGTCGTTCGATTCGAACGTGCTCATGGGGCTGCGGTTGGCTCCGGATCAGTTTCCATTTTCGCGGCAAGTTCAGATCGCGTGCGACACCGCCAAGCTCGGCGCGGCGCGGCTCAGTGGCAAGACCGCACCCAGTCACGCGGACACCGAGCAGACCCTCGACGAGCTTCGCACGCGGATCCGTTCGACCCTGGAGTTCGTCCACACGTGCTCGGAGGCCGAGCTCGATGGTGCTGCGACCCGGGTCGTGACTCAGCCGCGCTGGGAGGGCAAGGTGATGTCGGGGGCGAACTACTTCCTCGAGCACGTCGTGCCCAACTTCTACTTTCACCTCACGCACGCATACGCGATCCTGCGCCACAACGGCGTCGGCCTGGGCAAGCGCGACTACCTCGGACAGCTCAGCCTCGTCGCGCCGTCCTGATGACGTTCGTGATCCGAGCGGCTGCGCTCACCGATCTGGACGCGGTCACGGCGTTGTGCCTGCAACTGTGGCCCGACGTCGAGCTCGACGACCAGCGCGATCACGTCGCGCGGACCCTCGAGGGCCGGCCGCCGAGCACGCAACCGCTCGCGTATTTCGTCGCGGACGATGGTGGGCGCCTGATCGGGTTCGTCGAGGTCGGGCGGCGCTCGCACGCCGAGGACTGCGATCCGCGTCGGCCATGCGGGTTCATCGAGGGCTGGTACGTCGAGCCCGAGGTTCGCCGGCGCGGTGTGGGACGGGCGCTGATCGAGCGAGCCGAGCAGTGGGCACGCGATCACGGCTGCATCGATCTGGCGTCGGACATCACTGCAGGCAACGATCTGTCGGTGCGCGCACATGTTGCGCTCGGGTTCGCGATCGGCGGTCAGATCATCACGCTGCACAAGTCCATTCGCCCTGCCGAGCCGACGCTCGGTGCGGGTTACTATGGTGCGGACCTCGCGCGCATCCATCACGCCGGGTTCGGCTTCACGGCGCGCAACGCGGCGCGCGAATTGATCCCGCGGATCGCTGGCAACAAGGGAACCGTCGTCGACCTCGCCGCTGGTTCGGGGATCCTCAGTCGCTATCTCGCCGACGCCGGGTTCGATGTCCACGGTGTCGACATCTCCGAGGCCATGCTCGCGATCGCGCGCAGCGAGGTGCCCACGGCAACCTTCGTCCACCGCTCACTGTGGCAAGCCGACCTGCCGAGGTGTGTCGCGGTAGCCGCTGTTGGCGAGGCATTCAGCTATGCGGCCGATCCGTCGGCGGGCCTTGCGGCGCTCGAGCGGCGGCTCGCGACGATTCACGACGCGCTGGTTCCGGGCGGCGTGCTGCTGTTCGACGTGGCAGGCCCTGGCCGCAGCGGACCTACGGGAGTCCGCCGCACGTTCTGGTCACACGCCGGAACATCGGTGGGCTTCATCGAGACCGAGGATCGCGATCGCCGGCGGCTCTCACGATCGATCACGATGTTCATTCCCGACGGAGATCGTTATCGACAGTGCGAGGAGACCCACGTGTTGCAGCTGTACTCGCCAGACGAGGTCGAGGCGATCCTGGGCAAGCTCGGGTTCTCGTACGAGCGGAGCGATCGCTACGGCGAGCTCACCATCTCACCTGGCTGGCACGTGTACGTCGCGACCAAATAGGTTCGCGGCGATGCGATCATCCGGCCTCGTGCGGCGGCGTGAAGCCGTCGGGAACGCCGTTGAAGAAGTCGACCATCCCGGTCTGGATGTCGTACTCGGCGCCGACGACCGCGAGCTTGCCGCTCCCGACGAGGTCCTCGAGGATGCGGCTGCCATGGCGAAGATGATCTGCCGAGGCTCGGACATTGGCGCGAACACAGTCGCGCATCACGCGCTGTGGATCGCCGGGCCGAATGTAGCCCTCGATGTGGGGCGCCACGCGATCCGTGATCGCGCGAATGTTCTTCGACTCCGGCCCGTGACCGGTCTCGATCGCTCGGACCGTCGCGCCGACCGCACCACACCGGGTGTGCCCCATCACCACCACCAGCTGCGTTCCGAACGCCGACGCCGCGAATTCGATCGAGCCGACCACGGAAGGCGCGACGATGTTGCCGGCGATCCGGACCACGAACAGGTCGCCGAACCCCTGATCGAACAGGATCTCGACCGGCGTGCGTGAATCCGAGCATCCGAGGATGATCGCGAACGGGCGCTGGTTCTCGATCGCGAGTTGCTGGCTCCACGTCCGCGCCTGCGAGCTCGTGCTCGCCCGACGAAATCGCTGGTTGCCCTCGATCAACCGCGACAGCGCCTGATCGGGTGAAAGCGGGACGTGCTCCGGCGGCTGCGACATCGAGGCCGTCATAACACGAACACCCGGGAGGACCAGCGGAGCCTCAACGATCGCGCTTCACGGCGACGATCTCGAGCTCTCCGTCGCAGCGGTCCACATGGACGGCGACGTGGCGGTCGGCGCGCTCGATGATGAGGTCGGCGACGGCATCGCCGACGCGCAGGTTACGGATCGTCAGGTGGTCGACATTGTCCGGCAGCACCGGGCGGCTGACCCGGATCTGGTGCGAAGGTGCGTCGATGTCGAGACCGACGCACGCCTGCAGCAGCATGAACACCGCGCCCGCGGCCCACGCCTGTGGCAGACACGCGACCGGATAGGGCGTGGGCCCCGCGTGCTCCTGACGAGGGAAGCCGCAGAACAGCTCGGGCATGCGGTGCAGATCGAAATATACGCTCGCGCGATACATTCCCTGCAGCACCTTGAGCGCCGCGTCCTTGTAGCCGTAGCGCGCCATGCCAAGCGCCGCCATCGCGTTGTCGTGCGGCCATACCGAGCCGTTGTGATAGGACATCGGATTGTAGCGAGCCTCGCGATCGTCGAGGGTGCGGATGCCCCATCCCGAAAATGAATGTGGCGAGAGCAGCGCGTCGCAGACCTGACGAACGCGCTCGGGCTTCGCGATGCCGGTGAACAAGGCATGGCCGGCATTCGACGCGCGCACCGCACACGGGCGCTTGTCGCCATCGAGCGCCAGGTAGTACGTCCCCAGCTCCGGCGACCAGAACGCGGCATCGAATTGCTCGCGCAGTCGATCGGCCGCGGCATCGAGCTGGCCCGCGCGCTCGCCGTGACCCAGCACGCGAGCGAGCTCCGCCGCGGCTCGGCGGGCCGCGTAGACGTAGCCTTGCGCCTCGCACAGCGCGATCGGCGGCTCGGCGAGCGTTCCATCGCAATGCGACACCGAGTCGTTGGAGTCTTTCCAGCCCTGTGAAAGCAAGCCCGTCGACGACCGGCGGGAATACTCGATGAACCCGTCGCCATCGGGATCTCCGTATCGCTCGATCCAGGTCAGTGCGCGTTCGACGACGGGCCACATCGCCTCGACGAACCCGTGCTCGGCGGTGCGTCGCCAGTACGCGCCCACCAGGGCGATGAACAGCGGCGTCGCATCGATCGTGCCGTAGTACCGGCCAAACGGGATCTCGTTGAGCGCGGCCATCTCGCCGAGCCGGGTCTCGTGCACGATCTTTCCGGGCTCGGCATCGCGCTCCGGTTCGAGCGCGGTTGCCTGCAGCGCAGCGAGGTGAGCGATCACGCCACGCGCGAGCTGGGGATCGAGCCACAACGTCTCGAACGCCGTGATGATGCCGTCCCGCCCGAACACCGTCGAGAACCACGGTACTCCCGCGTACGGGTACGGTCCGTGCGAGGTCAAGGTGATCATCATCCGGATGTCACCGGCGGAGCGCTCGATCCATTCGTGGACACGGGGATTGTTGGTTTCGAGCGTCGCCGAGGTCTCGCTCGCGGCCAGGCTGGTCGTCGCGCTCTCGAGGGCTACGCTGAACGGTCGCGGATGGTCGAACGCGACCAGGCGATGGCGCGCGTCGTGGATCCGGAAGCTCGCGGTCATGTGAAACGACTGTTCGCCGTGCGGCGGTAACCGAAGCGCGAAGGTCGCGCTCGTCGGGGTCAGACGTTCTGGTGATGGCGAGAACACCAGCTGGGTCGATCGGGTGGCACCATCGAGCCCTTCATAGCCGAGCACGACGTGGGCGTTGTCGAGATCCGGAGTCAACATCCGGCCGCGTCGCGGTCGCTTGACGCCACGGATCTCGAAGATGTCGGAGTAGTCGGCGCCGAACCAGATCGAGGCACTCAGCTCGGTCGCACGCACCGAGAAGTTTCGGACGGTGGCGCGCACGCACCACGAGCCTTCGAACAAGAAGCTCTCGAGCAGCACGTGGATCGAAGCACGCGGCAGCGGCTCGGGCAGGTTGACGTAGTCGGGATTGGTGAAATCGACCGCGAGCACGTGATCGCCGCGAACCGTGGAGCGCAGCAGCTGGAGCTGCTGGCCCTGGATCGTCATCTCGAATCGGTTCAGGAACCGCGTGCCTTCGTGATAGACGCCCTGTTCGCCGAGACCGATCGGACGGATCGCCCCCGTCCGATCAAACACGCCGAAGCTCTCGCCGTGTTTGATGATCCGCCAGAAGTCATCCGCGCGCGAGCTTGTGGCGAGGATGTAATACTGGTCCTCGATCTGGATGATCTCGTCGGGCATCCACCTGCCTCCGGTAAATATCTACATAATCTTGGGCCATCCGGGCCGCCGTGAAACGGTCCTCGAATTGCGCGCGGCAAGCGACGCGCGATAGCCGCGAGAGCCCGTCGATGGCATGCACCGCGTCGTCGATGCTGGTGCAGATGTAGCCGTTCACACCATCGCTGATCACCTCGGGCACGGCACCGCACGGCCAGGCGATCACCGGCGTCCCGCACGCCATCGCCTCGATCATCACCATCCCGAACGGTTCAGGCCAATCGATCGGGAACAGCAGCGCGCGGGCGCGGCCGAGGAACTCCTGCTTGTCGCGTTCGCCGATCTCGCCAATGAACTCGACGTGGGGTTGCGACAGCATCGGCTTGATCTCGGCGACGTAGTCGGCCTCGCAATCATTGATCTTCGCGGCGATCTTGAGCTTCATCCCGGCGCGCGCAGCGATCTCGATCGCTCGATCGACCCGCTTCTCCGGCGAGATCCGGCCGATGAACGCGAGGTAATCCGAGGGCTCGCGCTCGAGCCGATACAGGTTGGTGGGTAGCCCATGGTAGACGGTGCCCTGCCAGGCGACCCACGGCAGCGGCTCACGCTGCGAGTCGGAGATCGACACCACCGGCATGCCGGAGAACTCGTGATACAGCGAGATCAAGTCCGGGATGTCGAGGCGGCCGTGCAACGTCGTGACATTCACGATCCGCTCGCGTCGGGTGAGCGGGAAGTGAAGGTAGTCGCAGTGAAAGTGGATCAGATCGAACTCGTTGGCTCGACGATAGACCTCCTCCAGCATCGTGTAGTGATGCGCGATCGGGTCGCCGGCGTTCTCCAGTCGAAGTGCACGTGGTGTGCTCGCGACGAGCATCGCCGAGGTCTCCGAGTCACCGCTGGCAAACAGCGTGACGTCGTGTCCCTGATCGACGAGCTCCTCGGTCAAGTACGAGACTACTCGCTCGGTGCCTCCATAGAGCTGCGGAGGAACGCTCTCGAACAACGGTGAAACCTGCGCGATCCGCAGCGGCCGGAGGTTGCGATTACGTGCGCACATGTACTGCTCCCGAGTGAACGCTGGTGAGCGCACGCGCGCAGTCGGCGCACGCGTGACTCATGGCGTCGCATCCCGAGCCGCCGCTCGGGACCCTGCTGAGGTGGGTTTCATTGCCGACATTTCGCCACGACGACGAATAGTGCAGGGTGCGTACCGAATTAGGCCGTGCCGTGAGGAACGCACCCTGTGGCCCTCGCGCACGCTCCGCGCGGACGTGGGTGTCACAGCGGGCCCGCACTTTGCTCGGGAGTTTGGCGTGCACGATTCCATCCCCGTCGTCCCGGACACCAAGCTCGTCATCGTCTCGAACCGGCTCCCTGTACGTATCGAAACGAGATCCGGTACCCAGGAGCTGGTTCCGAGCCCCGGCGGACTGGTCTCGGCGATGGTCGGCGTCAGCGATCGGCTGGGATACTCATGGGTCGGGTGGCCCGGCGCACCGGTTGCGGACGAAGAGCAACCCGCGCTTCGCGAGCGGCTCGCCGGCCAGAATCTTCACCCCGTGTTCCTGTCGAGCGCGGAGGTCGACCACTTCTACAACGGATTTTCGAACTCGGTGATCTGGCCGTTGTTCCACTACATGCCGAGCCTGGTCGACTTCACCTTGCCGTACTGGGACGAGTACCGAAAGGTCAACGAGCGGTTCGCCGATGCGGTCGTCCCGCTGTGCGGACCAAACACGGTGGTGTGGATTCACGATTATCAGCTGTGTCTGCTCCCCGCCCTGATCCGCGAGCGCTGCCCGCAAGCTCGTGTCGGGTTCTTTCTGCACATTCCGTTTCCGTCCTCCGAGATCTATCGGTTGTTGCCGGTCCGTCGCGAGTTGCTCGAGGGCATGCTCGGCGCGGATCTGATCGGGTTTCACACCCACGAGTACTGCCGGCACTTCGCGAGCTCGTGTCTGCGCGTGCTCGGCACTCGATCGACGCCGGTCGAGCTCGAGCATGGCGGACGGACGATCCGATACGGCAGCTATCCGATCGGGATCGAGCCGGAGCGGTTTCTCAATATGCTCGAGGGCGACGCGATCACCGAGACTCGCACGAAGATCGAGCGCGCCTACGACGGCTACAAGGTCATCGTCGGGGTCGATCGCATCGATTACACCAAGGGCCTCACGCTCAAGCTCCAGGCATTCGAGGCATTTCTCGCGCAACATCCGCAATGGATCGGCAAGCTCGTGCTGGTTCAGATCGCCGTACCGAGCCGTACCGACGTGCCCGAATACAAGGCGCTCAAGGACGAGGTCGATCGGATCGTCGGTCAGATCAATGGTCGGTTCGGGACGCCCGACTACGTGCCGATCCACTACATCGCGAAGGACGCCTCGTTCGAGGAGCTATGCGCGCTGTACGAGCGCGGCGACGTGTGTCTGGTGACCGCGCTGCGCGACGGCATGAACCTGGTCGCGATGGAATACACGGCGTGCCAGCGGCGGCGGCACGGCGTGCTGATCCTCAGCGAGTTTTGCGGTGCCGCAAGCTCGCTGGGCAACGCGTTGATCGTCAACCCGCGTGACATCCAGGGCGTCGCGGACGCGATCGGCAAGGCGCTCGAGATGCCCGAGCAGGAGCGTTCGCTGCGCGCCATTCGCAACTTTCGCTACGTCCGCGAGTTCGACTCGCTGAACTGGGCGCGGCGGTTCGTGCGCGACGTGCTCGCCGAGAGCGACACCAGGTTGCGCACGACCGATGATCTGCGTTCCGCGTTCCTCGATCTGCGGCGCGACTACCTCGCCGCGGACCGGCGGCTGATCTTGCTCGACTACGACGGAACCCTGATCGAGTTCTTCGACGCGCCCCATGAGGCGGTGCCGTCGTCGGAGATCGTGCGACTGGTCGAACAGCTCGCGGGCACGCCACGGAACGACGTCTATCTGATCAGTGGGCGGAGCCAGGAAGATCTCGAGAGCTGGTTTGGCCACGTGCCGATCGGGCTGGTCGCAGAGCACGGCATGTTCGTGCGCGAGCCAGGCACCACCGAGTGGGTCCAGCGCGAGCACCCGAACCTTGACTGGATGGACTCGGTGCGCCGCGTGCTGCAGGACTTCACCAGCCGGACCCCGGGATCGCTGATCGAAGAGAAGAAGACCGCGATCGCGTGGCACTTCCGTCAGGTCGAGCCTGCGCTCGGTGAGTGGCAATCGCACGAGTTGCTCGTGCACCTCGAACAGTCGCTCGCCAATCTGCCAGTGACCGTGGTGAGCGGACACAAGGCGGTCGAAGTGCGACCGCAAGGGATCCACAAGGGCCAGCTCGTTCGCGACTTGCTGCCGCGCGAGCGGCAGCCGCCGTTCATCCTGTGCATGGGCGACGATCGCACCGACGAGGACATGTTCGCGGTGCTGCCCGCGCGGGCGTGGACGTGCCGGATCGGCCAGCGCTACACGCTGTCGCGCTACTACCTGGACTCCCCCAAGGACGTTCGCGAGATCCTCGGCGAGCTCGCGGCGAGCTACCTGGGGCGCGCGCCACGGCTCGAGGATTCGGCGCGGGCACGACGAGCATGACGCTGCGTTGCGCGCGGGCTATCCGCCGCTGAGTGCCTGGACGATGTGAACCGCGTCGGTGGGGTCGAGCGGCTTGGACAGATCGAACACCTGCTCGCCGTTGACGAACACGCGCACGTGCGTGCGGAGGTGGCCACGCTCGTCGACGATGCGGGATCGGATCCCGGGGAACTGGCGCTCGAGGTCGGCGAACAGCTCGGCGACGGTGACGCCGGTGGCCCCCACCTCGCTGGCCTTGGTGTACGACCGCAACGGGCTCGGGATCAGGACCTTCACAGCGCGATGCGCGACGAGGATCTCGTCGTTGGCTTGGCGTTGGCCGCAGGCTGGTTGCGTTTCGCACCAGGTTTGCCGCCGACAAACGCGATCCGCGCCGGCAGCTGGAGGAAGCTGGCGTAGCGTCGGGCAGCCGCTTCGATCACGGCGCGATGAGACCTCGACGGCTGCGCGAACATCGAGATGTCGATCGCGACCTCCTTGCGTCCGGGGGTTCGCTTCCAGGTGCCAGCGACGAGCCCGTCGATGATCACGCATGGGACGAGAAGGCCGCCGCCATGGTTGAGCCGGGGTTTGAACGCGGTCTCGAGCACATCGCGCCGGTCCTGATAGGCGACGAGGTACTCGTCGAACGCCGGCAGCAGGACGACCGACGGTGACCGGGCAGACCGTCGTGTACGCGCCGCGGCCGGGGTGCTCCAGTAACTCCGGCCGTCGATGACCTCTTCGCGGAGCGCGGGTTCGATCGCAGCAAGCGCAGCGCGCGTCTCGGCCATCGTGGCGCCCGACCACCACATGAAGTCGCGCATCGTCGCCGGGCCTCGGCTAGTGAAGTATCGGCTCGCAAGCTTCGCGAGGAGCTCGTCCCGCGTAGGCTCACCTCGCAACGGCGGCGCGCGCAGATCGAGCAGCGTATACGTCGGCTGCCTGCCGCGACGCGCGCCGTTGCAGATCAAGCCGTCGAGCTCGACGTGGCCGAGGATGTGCGCGAGCCGTTGCCCAGCTGGCGAGATCTTCGCGCGATCGAGCGCGGTAGCGAGCTCCGCACGCGTCAGGTGGTTGCCGCCCTCGAGCGCGCGGCAGATCACCTTGGCGCACGTGACGAGCGTCGCTGCATCGAGCCCGAGCTGGCGGTTGCGGCCCGCCGCGCGCGAGATCATGCGCGGACCCACGAGGCGGATGATCCAGCGAGCGTCGCTCGGAATCATGATCTGCCAGGTCCATCGCATCGCATGCATGCGGATCAGCTCGCCGCCGTCGATCGCGCGCTCGATCGTCGCATCGCTCGCCTTCGCATCATCGAGGCGCAGCGCGATTGCCCACTTCACCGCCGCGTAGTCTTGCGCTTGTACTGCGCCGAGCCAGGCCACGAGGTCACTCGGTGCTTGGAACGTTGGCCTGGCGATCTGATGTCCGGCGATCCGACGTGTGACGACCACGCCGCATCCTCGCATGCGGGGCGGTCGTGCGGCGGTGCGAGTGCAGGTGACCCGCGAAGCGGTTCGCGAGCCCGCACCGGGAGGCCGCGCTACTTCACATCTCGCGCGGTCGGGATCGGGCCGGTGTATGGCAGCTGTGCGATCTCCTTGGCCGCCTGCGTGATGTCGGTCGTCGGCAGCTCATTGGCGGCGGGCAGCCGGTTACGCCCTGCTCGCATCGCCTGCTCGGGGAGCGCACCGCGATGAAACGCGATCGCGGCCTCCCGCACGCAGCGGACGAGCGCCTTTTCCTTCGGCGGCAGGGGCTGAGCGGCGGTCTCGATCTCGATCCACGCGTCGATCTGGGTCTGATAATCCTCGGGCGTCGGATTTGAGCCGAGCAGCGCCACCGATTCGCACAGCAGCTTGCGAGCGATCGGCGCATGGTTCAGTCGCTTGTAGCGGCGCAAGATCTTGCTCGAGCCCCACGCCGCATGCATCGCCGCGGCGGTGTAGCCATCGCGGCGCGCGACCTTGGTGAGCTCGAGCTGCGCCGCGAGCAGGTCGCGCTGAACGTTGTGCTCGGGCTTCGCGAACCGGTCGGTGATCCAGGACCAGAGCCCCACGAACCTAGTTTCGGCCAATTCTTTCGAACGGCTAGGGCAATCTGACGATTTTGCCGTGAGCCCCGGCCCCCTGGGGGTGGCTTTCTGGAGGTAGGACAAGACCTGGCGTAGGCTTACATCCGGGCAACGTGGCCAAAGCCCTGGAGAAAGCACGCAACGTCTGGGTGCGAGATGCGCGCACCCGAGGGGCCGCGATCACCTTCGTGACCGCGTTCGTCGCGGCGTGGCTGCTATCGCTGCTCGGCCTGGGCTCCGCGATCGACAACGTCGCCGAGCGCAGCTACTACGCGGTGCGCGGATCGCGTGAGTCGGTGCCGATGTTGTTCGTCGCGATCGACGAGCAGACCGTCGAGGCGTGGGGACCGCCGCCGTGGCAGTGGTCGCAATACGAGCAGCTGATTCGCCCGATGCATAACGGCGGCGCGAAGCTGATCGCGCTGCTCGAGCCGGGGCCCCGGATCGTGGCCAACGCGCCGGTGCCCGACGATCTGGCGTCCGGCGTCGGTGCGGGCTGGTTGATCGTGCCGACCGGCAACTTTGCGTTTCAGCAGCCCGCGGTCTCGCTCACCACGACCGGCGTGGTCGACGCGATCGACCTCGGCGATCCCGACGGCCAATCGATCACGCGCGACCTGATCACGCGCCTCGGCTTTCCCACGACCGCACGCACGTTGCCGGTCAACTTCATCGGCTCGCCCGATCGACTGCCGACGATCCCCGCGCACCATGTCGCCCGCGGCGAGCTGCCGCCATCGACGTTCTCCAATCGGGTGATCGTGATCGGCGTCCGCGGCGAGCGGTTCACGACCTCGCTGCCCACGCCGGTCGGTCCGATGTCGCCGGCCGAGGTCCACGCCCACGCCGTCCACTCGCTGCTCGCCCATGATCAGCTCGGATCGGTACCGGGCTGGGCACAGCTCGTGTCGCTCGCTCTGGTCACGATCGTCGGGGTGTTCGTGTTGCGCCGTACGCGCAAGGTGTGGATGCTGGTGGGCAGCACCGTCGCAACCGGCATGGTGCTCTACCTCATTGGCTATCTGCTGTTTCGCTACGCCAGCATGCAGTTCTCGATCGGCACTCCAGCGCTCGCATTGGTCACCGGCGCGCTGGCCGGGTTGATCCTGGAACGCAAGGACGCGCTGCGCGGCGTCGACGAGCTACGCCGTCAGGTCAAGAACCGATTGCGGCTCGGATCGACCACCATCCGCGCGGGGGCCACCGAGGACGAAATTCTCGATCGGTTCGCCGACACGCTGAAGACCCTGCTACCGAGCACGAGCCTACTGTGGGCAGCCCTACCGCCCGGCGCATGGCACCTCAAGCTCACGCGGTGGTACGAAGGCTCCGACGCCGATGTGTTCGAGCAGCGTCGCGATGTCCGGCGCGATCCGTGGCGGTTGCCATACGGCAGCCACAAGCCGGAGTGGTCGAATCGGCCATTCTTGCGCGAGCACCTCAACCAGAAGTCGTTGTTGATTCCGATCGCCGCGTTCGGCCGGTTGCTGGGGTTCTGGATCGTCAACATGCCGGCGCTGCGCCAGGTCACGGCCGAACAGCTCCGCGTGCTCGAGCCGTACGCCGACGACGTCGCGATCGCGATCAGCCAGCACCGCCTCCAGTGGAAGGCCGCCGACGTGAAGCAGATGAGCGACGGCATGGCCGGTGCGCTGTTCGACGCGGTGTCGGCGGCGCGTCACGACACCGCCACGCTCGCTCACGTGCAGGACCGCACCCGCGCCATGCTCGAGTACTTGCCGATCGGCGTGCTCAGCGCGACGACCTGGGGAATGGTCGAGCACTGTAATGGTGCGATGCTCAAGTTTCTATCGCTGATGGCGATCGAATCGCCCGAACGTGCCGGCATCGCCGCGCTGATCGCGGAGCTCGCCGGAACGAGCGTGGTCGGTGCGCGCGAGATGCTGCGCGAGGTCGCCGTCGCCGGCAAGTCGGTCCACTTCGTCGTGACCGTGGCGGAGCCCGGCGCCAACGACACCGCGGCCCAGACTCGCTACGATCTCGTGCTCAACCGGATCGAGGTGGGAGAAGCGACGCCCGGTGAGCGGGTCCCCAGCGCGCTGGTGTTGACCGCAGCCGCGCGTCCGGCCGACAAGCCATCGCGCAGCGGAACCGGCAGCGACGACGAGCGAATGGGCCAGGTCGTTCCGCTCCAATCGGCCCGCAAGCCAACCAGCGGCGACTGATCCACGGCCATGTTCGACCACGGCGTGTTGAACCTGTTCCCGCCACGTGGGCTCGATCAGTCGATCCTCGTCGCCGTCCTCGTCGGGATCTACGTGCTGCTGTTCTTGACCGAGGTGTTCGGCTGGGTGTGGGCCGGCCTGGTGGTGCCGGGCTACCTGGCCTCGGTGTTCGTGATCCAGCCATCGTCGGGATTTGCGATCTGCTTCGAGGCCACGCTGACGTTCATCGCATGCCGCACGGTCAGCGATATCTGGTCGAAGGCGGGCGGGTGGAGCCCATTTTTTGGACGCGAGCGGTTCTTCCTGATCGTGCTGGTCAGCGTGCTCGTCCGCCAGGCGTGCGAGCTGTATCTGCTGGAGGACGTGATGGTCGGGCTCGAGAAGATCTCGGGACTGCCACTGGGGCACCATCAGTTCTCATCGATCGGCCTCGTGCTCGTGCCGCTGCTCGCCAACATGGCGTGGAAGCTATCGCTGCCGCGCGCGGTGTTTCAGGTCGGCGTCACCGTGGTGATGACGTGGGCGATCGTCGCGCTGATCGTGCTCAAGTTCACCAACCTGTCGTACTCCAGCCTCGAGTTGACGTACGAGAACGTCGCGCTGGACTTCCTCGGCAGCCCCAAGGCGTACATCATGCTGCTGACGAGCTCGTTCATCGCCGCGAGGCTCAACCTGTCATATGGCTGGGACTACAACGGCATCCTCGTACCGTCGCTGCTCGCGCTCACCTGGTTCGATCCGCGGCTGACCGCCAGCACGGTGATCGAATCGCTGATCCTGGTGATGATCACCAAGGCCGCACTGTCGCTGCCGATCGTGCGGCGCCGCAACCTCGAGGGCCCACGCAAGCTCGTGCTGGTGTTCACCCTGGGGTTCCTGCTCAAGCTGCTGATGGGCTGGATCTTCGTCGTGTGGTGGCCGCTGATGCGGCTCACCGACCTGTTCGGCTTTGGCTACGTGCTGACCAGCTTGATCGCGGTGAAGATGATCACGCTGAACAAGACCGGCCGCGTGCTCCTGCCGTCGATCGCGGTCTCGCTGGTCGGGTTCGTCGTCGGCAGCGGCGTCGGATTCGGGCTCGAGCAGCTCGCCCCGCGGACGCCAGGCTACGCTGATGCGGCACCGGCACGCGTCGCGACCAGCACGCGGCTCACACGATCGGCGGTCGGAATTGCGCTTGCCGCGTCGGTTCGCGCGCGACAAGAGCAGAGCTCGCGCGAAGGCTCGATGATCACGGACGCCATGCTCGCCGACTACGCGGCGCTGTGGCGCTCGATCGATGGCTGGCTCGATGACGGCGGCAAACCGAGCACGCGGATCACCAACCTCGCGGAGCGGCTCGGATTGCGGCTGGTGCCGCTCGAGGAAAACGCACGCGGTTGCTGGGGATTGCTCGATGGTCAGGAATTGCTCGGCAGCCAGCGTGGCTGGGACACCGCGCTGTTGTGTCCAGGATCGAACGGACCCGTGCTCGAGGTCGTTCGCCCGCGCAGCGACCGCCCGATGGCCCACGCGTCCGTGGCGATCTGCGATCGCCTGCAGTGTGCCGCCGTGCTGTACTCGGGGGTCGAGGTGGTGGGCGGCGAGCAGGCGATGTTGTCGTCGGCGTTTCTCGCGGCCCATCGCGCCGTTCAGGATCGGCCGATCGTCGAGCTCGCCGCCGCGCCCGAGCTGCCGCAAGGCAAGCCGCGCTTGCACATCCGCCATGCACTACCAGATGCGGTGAGGGTCCCCGTCCTGTGGCCCGACAAGGTCGAGCTCACCTGGGATCCTCCGCCCAACACCAATCCACTGTGGCAACCGGCGCATCCGCGTGTGGTGCTTCGCGTGCACCCCGAGGATCTGCTCGTGCAACTCGGCCAGGTCGCGACCCGGGTGCTCACCGTGCCCGAGCTGTCGGTGTTCGGCTGGGTCGATCAGTGGCGGGCGCTGTCCAACACGCCGCCGCCGCCGTCCCAGACCGAGTTGCTCGTACTCGAGGAGCTGGTCGTGGCGCCACTGGTCGAGCTTCGCGGCACGCACCTCGGTGTGATCGCGGCGGTCGCGCGGACGCTCGATCACGGCCTGCAATGGTTGCCGGACGGTGCAGGCGTCGGCCGCGGTGCGTGGGTGCTGACCGGCGAGGATGGACGCGGATGGGTTGCGCTCGCGGTTGCGGCGAGGCCGGAGCTGCCGATCGTGGTCGCGGCGCCGCGGCCGTACATCGAGACCGGAACCGGCCGGCTCGCTGCTGCGACCTGGCAATCGTCTGCCGCGGTCGCGCTGGTTCTCGATCCAGAATGGGCGGCGCGAGCTCCGGGCGCCGACGTCGACTATGGCAATCCGATCGTTCCGGGCGAGGTCTCGACGGCGTTTCATGCGGTTCATCAGGCGCTCACGCGCTACCTCGCCCACGATCCGCGCGGGTCGATCGTCGAGATCCGCGGGTTCGCGATGTGGCGGCCGATCGAGCAAAGCGTCGTGGTGTCGCTCGGAACACCGCTGCTCGATCAGTCCTACATTCCACCGACGATTCGTCAGCTGATGTCGCGCGATGGCCTGCTGTGGCAGATCGGTGGTGCGCCGCACTGGGTCGATGGCTCGGAGACGGTGGCGCCGCTGCTGGGCGCGGGTACGCCGCAGCTACTGTATGCCCAGGCGATCGGCGTTCCGTTCGCGTCGGTGTGGGTGTCGCCGGTGCTGCGGCACCGCGCGTTGCCGCAGGATTCGGTCGAAGAGCTGCGCGATCATGCGGCCGCGGTCGGGACGGTGCTGATCGAAAAGCCAGTCGGCCGCGCGCTGCTCGAAGGCGTCTCACCGGGGCCCACGGTGGACGCCGTGCGCGACGAGATGGCGCCGGCCTTGTCGCTCGCGTTCGAGTACGCCGAGACCCAGGACCTGGCGACCCTCGCGGTGCTGATGCGGGATCGCAAGACGCGGGTGTCGCTCGGCTGGAGTCCCGATCTCAAGCTCGGCTACGTGTTGCTCGAGGGCCGGCGCGGCGAGCGTGTGCGTCGCGTTGCAGCGCTGATGGGTAGCTCGGCGAGCACGGTGTGCGCGACGGTTTCGCCGATCGCCGGCGCCGATGTCGAGGTCTGGCGAGCCTTGCAGCGCTGGTGCCTGCGCATCGAGGTGAGCGGAGTGGTGCCGCCGTGATCCGGCGCGTTCTGCCTCATCTGTCGATGGTTGCGCTGGTCGGCGGGCTCGCGCTGGTGTCGTGGCAGTCGCTGCGGGTGCTTCAGCATCCGCCATCGGCACAGGACCTCAAGCTGCACGGAGCGGACCGCGTGCTCGGTTACCGCATTCATGCGAATCGCGGACCGAGGTTTCTGCTCGACGGCGGCCGGTTGAAGCTCCGCATGTCATCGGCGTATCTGGTGACCCTCGTCGGTGGCTATGATCCCGCGATCGACTTCACCTACCGGATCCGGCTGTCGATCAGCCACCGTGACAAGCCGCTGTGGCAGTCCGACATCGCGATCACCAGCCGGCAATCCAAGGCCGATCTGGTCGACGGCGTGTGGTCGCAAGAGGGCACCTGGAGCCAGGAGGGGCTGCAGTTCACCGACGAGCGGATCACCATCGTCGATCTCCCCGAGGTGCCCGTCGACTCGATCCTCGAGCTCGGGTTGGTCGGGGAGGGCGAGGCCGTGGTTCGCGCGTTCTTGTCGAATCCGCGCGATGCCGCGGCGCGCGAACGCGCCGCGCTGCGCTGGGACGATCATCTCAAGGCCGAGCTGCTGCGGTCGTCGACCTATGTGCCGTGGTCGATGCTCGAGCCCATGGAGCAGGACCACCGGCTGCGCTCGCGCTGGCAGCGGTTGTCTGCGCTCGGCGAGGATGGGGTCGACTTCCAGACTCGTACGGTGTTCTTCAGTGGGTTTCGTGCGCCGCAGTTCTCCGGCGATGCGCAGGGCATCCAGTTATCGCGGGAACGGTCGATCGCGGTGAACGTGCTCGGTCCAGCACGGCTCGCGATCGCGCCGCTGCCGGGCTCGACGACACCGTTCCGGGTCCAGACGATCGGCACCAAACATCAGGAGTGGTCGTCGGACGGACCGCCGCTCGTCGTCGATGTCGGCGCGGGCGTGATGACCGTGCTGGTGTCGACCGATGCGCCCGAGCCGACGCTGATCCGGGTTCGAGCCGATCACAAACGCTGGGTCATTCCCGACGAGCGGCGGGTCGCGACTCCGACCGATCACATCGTGCCCGATCGCGTGCGAATTCCGCTGATCGTCGTCGGTCCATCCACCATCGCCACGGTGCCGGTGTACCCGCCCATCGAAGCGGGCCTGCTCGGTCGAGCGTTGCGCGTCGACGCGCGGCTGATCTCGGTGCCGACCGATGCGTTCTCGATGGCGATGCCGCCGGCCACCATCACGATCACGTTCCGCGGCCCCGATGGCCGCTCGCTCGGAACCGAGACCATCACGGTGACCGAGACGACGTCGAAGCTGGATCGCGTCGAGTGGGTCGGTACGGTGCGCGCCGTCGCCGAACCGGCGACGTTTCGGTTGATCGCACCGACCGAGGCCTCCGCGATCGAGATCTCGGCCGATCGCGACGTCGCGGTTTCGTGCTTCCGCTGGTTTCCCGGACCGCTCGAACGAGAACAGCCGTACACCGACCCGCCGAACCAGGATCTCGCCTGGCGCTACGCACCGCTGTTACATCGCAGCTGGTACGCGGCGGCTCCGAACAATCACGAGCAGCTCGCGCGCGATCGCCGGCTCGCCCAGCTCGAAGCCCAGGTCCGGCTGGACGTGAAGGTCCCCGATGATCTGCCGGCAGCGCTCGCCGATCAGTCGCGCGGCCCTGGTCCCGCTCCTTCGTACGAGAGCCTGAAGCTGCTGGGCGCCGAGCAGCAGCGCGGCCGCGAGCTTGTCGATCGCGAGGACGTCAACGCCGTCGTTCGCGAGTGGGAGCCCGGCGCGATGACCGAGCTCGCGCTGCGGACCGCACGTGCGCTCGAATTTCGGCCGAAGCTCACGACCCGGCCGCGATTGTCGTGGGCTGCGCCGAGCACGGCCCTCGGCGCAACGGCCGTGGTGACCATCGACGGCAAGCCGACGACGATCGTGCTGGGCACGCTGTTTGGCAGCGCGCAGCTCCCTCCCACTGCACCGGGGACGCATCGGGTGAGCGTGGATGCACCACCGAAGACCCAGGTGTGGATCAACCGTCCGCCTGCCAGTGATCGGTGGGGCGTCTATCGCGACCGGACGTTGTACGCGCTCGGCCGCCGCCCGGTGACCGCCTATGTCTCGCAAGCGCCCGGCGAGCAGATCCATCTCTATGCCGTGGTCTACGCGTGGGCGCAGTCTGCGGTGCGGGTCCGGCTCGCCGTCGACGGCGGCAAGCCCAAGCGGCGAGAGGGCGTGACCTCGCGGCTGAGCGATGCCGAGGTGGTCGCGGAGCTACCGCCGACCCGCGGCCAGGCGGCGCGGCTGATCGATCTGGGCGGGACGTGGGCCGGGACGCCGCGAGTGGTGCATTTGGGCTTGCTCGACGATCTCGCTCCAGGCAACCATCGGATCGACGTGGCTGTGCTCGAGGGACCGCCGTCATGGATCCGGCTTGTCGCGACGCGCCATGCCCCCGCGCCCGATCGCCCGGCGACGCCTGCCAGGCCGCCCGCCGGTGTTCCGAGGGGCGCGCGATGATGCGCTCGCACCCGCGCGCCTCCGCGGCTCGCGCCAGTCGCTCGCGACGAGCGCCGCCCAGGGCCTTGCCCGCACGTGCTCTCACCTCGGCCCGCGCACATCCTCCCTGGTTCGCGATCCTCGCGGTTTCGATCGCTCTCCTCCTCCTCTCCGCGTGCTCTGCTAGTGCCCCCGTGGCTCAACATCGCGTGCTCACCGTCGCTCAAGCCGAAACCACGCTGTGGCCGGGAGAGATCCAGGTCGCGTATCGATCACCCACGGAGCAGCAGCGGCGCTCGCTCGACGACCTCGTGGAAGCGTTATGGCGCGGTGTTGCGCCTGGACCGGCCCCGGATCTCGTGGCCCTTGCATCGCGCGCCGGGATGGTGCTCGAGCTGTGGACCATCGCCGAGCGGCCGACCTGGGTCGTTCGCGAGCCGCCCAAGGCCCAACACGGTCTGGGCATCTACCTGTTCCACGCGGCACCCATCCCGACCGGCCGGCCGATCTTGCTGCAGGCGCCGCACGTGTACTTCGATCTACGCACCCAGAGCGTCGCCGCGGCGATGTTCTGGGGCAAGACCGTCCCGCCCGAGATCCACGGTTTGTTCGCCAACTCGGTCCACCGATTTCAGCAAGCGGAGGGCGTTCGCGGCAAGCTACGGTTCAACCCCGCCGACGTCGCGCACAACTCCGAGCACCCGTTTCAGAACGCCACCGCCGTCGTGATGACGCACGGGCCCGTGATCGTGATCCAGCTGCACGGCTTCGACGGCCAGACCAGCGAAACCGCGGCGGCGATCGTCAGCGCGTCGCGACCCGAGGGCTCGACCGAGGAGAGCTCGCGGGCGGCGAGCACGCTCGCGAGTGCGCTCGGGATCACCGTCGCGCGCTATCCCGAGGACACCCAGGCGCTCGGCGGGCTGGACAACGTCCAGGGTCGACTCGCTGCTCTTTCGTCGGCCACCCGGTTCATCCACATCGAGCTTCAGCTCGGCGTTCGCAAGCAACTCGCCGAGGCCGCGGTGGCTCAGCGCTGGGCTCGCGCGCTGGTCGATGGGCTCGCAGCGGCCCCGCTACCGAGTCCATGATCCGCTCGGCGCTCATCCTGTTGCTGGCGCTCGCGGGTTCTGCGCTCGCAACGCCGGAACCGACGACGGCGTGGGCGCCGCATCCGGTGCGGTTTCCGGTGAAGCCCAGCGCCATCGATACCAAGCTCGGCTGGGAGCCGGCCGGCAGTAGCGACACCACCGATCCGGTGTCGGTGACCGAGGCGAACGCAGCGATCCTCTGGCTCGGACCGATCCAGATGGTTCGGTTGCGGGTGACCGGTGGCGATGCGGCGTCGATCCGGATGCGCCGGGTCGTCGGAGAGCCAGGCGCGCGGCTATGGATCGACGAGGCGGGCGTGCCGGTGACCGGCGCGATCCAGCTCGTCGAGCCTCCTGGACCCGGATCGCTGTGGGTGATCACGGCGCGCGAGCCCACGACGATCGTGGTGGAGCGCGCGGTCGCGCGGTCGCCGAGGCTGGCGTGGGAGGTCGTCCGTGCGAACGTCGAGGCGTGGATCGAGCGCGGAGGTCCGATCCCCGAGCTGCCCGGCGACGAGGATGGTGCGCTGCGGCTGCAGCTGGCCGGCGCGCGGGCGTGGGTGAACGCGTTCGGCAAGCTGCCGGATCGGGTCCGTCGTGCGCTGGCAGTCTGGCGGTGGGCAGCTGCCGAGGCCGGGATCGCGCTCCGGCGGCGCGGGTTCGACACCTACGTCGACCGCACGCTTCACAAGCCTGACGGCAAGGTCCTCGAGGACGAGCTCGGCGCTGCGTACGGCGCCGCGACCCCAGCCTGGCACGTCGAGCTCGAAGGACCGGCCGCGGTGATCGTGGAGGCATGTGCGGAGCGCATGCCGAGCGGGTGGATCGACGAGATCGGAACCGTGGAGGTGCAGCTCGACGGGGTGCTCGCGGCGCGCCGGAGCGACTGGACGCGACCTTCGACGCAGTCGCGCGACGGTTCCGTGCTCCCCAAGGATCCCGAGCTCCAGCAGCTCGGCCGCCGGGTTCGCACCGAGCTCGCGATCGGCCCGGGCACCCACAAGCTGACCGTCAAGCTCGACAACCTGCGATGGGTTCGGCTCGAGCATCGCGCCCGCCGCCCTCGCTTGCGCGATCCGGATCTCGGCGAGCAGTTGCGCGATGCCCGCGAGGCGCTACGCACCGATCGAACCGCCGCTGCGCGGATGGCAGATCGCGTGCTCGCACATGCGCTCGGGGTTGCCGTGGCGGATCCGGGCAAGCTCGACGCGCTGGCCGAATCCGTGCGCGTATTCGCCGCGCTGCACACCGCGCCCGCCGTGCTAGCTGCCAGCGATGCGCGAGCGCATGTGCTCACGGTGGCGAGATTGATCGGCGATCGCGCGCTCGCGCGTGAGCTTGCCGAGGCGCTCGTGTTCGAGCTGGTGACCCGGTTGCCTGACGACGTGGCTGCAGATCCACTGGCCGCCATCGTGGTCGGATGGATCGACGCGACACCCGCGTTGCTCGCGGCCATGGCGCCGCACCTTCATGCGGGAACGCCAAGTGACGCCGTGACCTCGGCCGAGCGCGCGTGGCGCAAGGCGCCCAACGGCGAGCTCACCCAGCGCGCGATGTTCGATGTCGGGCGAGTCGCGGTGCTCCGGCGACTCGAGCCGAACCTCGGCGAGATCGGTGCCAGCGCGGTCTCCAGCGTCTGGCTCTCGCCGATCATCAGTCGCGATCCGACCCAGGAGGCGGTGGGATCGATGATCGAGCTCGAGCTCGGCAAGCCGTGGGCGGTCGAGATTCCACCCGGCCCGGGCGGCGGCAGGTTGGCGCTGGTGCGCGTGCTCGCCATGACCTCCGCCGAGCAGCCCGGCCCGATCCGGATCTGGCTCGACGATCATGCGTTCGCGACGCTCGGCGTGTCCGCGGTCGAACAAGTCGAGCTGGCGGCGGCTCCCGGCAGACACACGATGCGCGTCGAAGCGCCGGCGGGCTCGCGGATCTTCGTGATGGCTCCCGGGGCCACCGGGATCAAGCGCGGCGTGATCCGCGTGTTCCACATGACCTCCGCGACGTTGGCGCCTCGCTACTTGCTCCCCGCCGCGCGATCGCCGGCACCGATCCGCGTCGAGCTCCATACGCGCTACCGAGGCGCGGTCGTTCCGCGCACGATCGAAGCGTGGCTCCACAGCGATGCCGGTCCGCCGCGCCGACTGGTATTCGAGCCAAGCGCTGTCGATCGCGAGACCTGGCCGATCGGCGGCGATGCCAAGCTCTCGATGGGAGCCTCGGCCTGGATCTGGATGCCGCCGCTGACCGAGCGCGTCTGGATCACCACCGACGAACCGGATCTGTTGGTTCACTTCAGTGTTCGGCGTGGGCGCGAGTCGGTGGTGTCCGGCACCGGCGGGGATCAGCAGCTCGCCGATCCGATCGAAGAGGTCGTGACCCAGTCGGAGATCCTCGTGAAGTCGCCAAACGATGCCGCGGCGTATCTGGCGCGGGCGCGTGCGCTGATCCAGCTCGGCGAGAACATGTCCGCGCGCCGCGATCTCGCGTCGGCATCGCTGACGGCATCGGGCAGTCAGCTGCAGGTGCTCGCCACGCTGATCGCCGAGCTCGAGACCCGCGTCGAGATGGTGTATTTCCCGGCGCAGCCGCAGGGCAGCCCACTCGTCGATGGCGCGGCGATCACGCCGATGCTGCCGGAGGGGTTCGACCTCGCTCCGGCGCTGGCAGTGGTACGCGAGGCACGGACGACCGGAGCGATCGCGATCCCCGAGTCGCAGCGACTCGAGGCGCTCGAAAAGATCACCAACGATGCGCTGCGATGGACGCGCGCTCGGATGGCCGAGCTCGCCGGTAGACGGGCCGAGGCGGCGATGTTGTGGCGGCCGTTGCGGACGTGGCAGACCGATGTCGCGACGCTGAACGCGATGACGTCGCAGTCGTATCTCGATCCCGAGACCGACGCATCCGTCGCCTACGGCCTCGCCGATCAACTGCTGCGGGTCGACCTGCCGCGGCTGCGCCGGTCGCGTGCGGTGGCGGTCCGGCTGTCGAGGTGGTCCGCGATCACGGCCACGACCGCAAACGCGGGCATCGAGCGCATCGAGTTTCCGCCGAGCCCGCTGGACGCAACGCCCCGGGTCTCGGTGCGCCGCGCGATCCTGGCGGCGCCGTGGCCGGACGCCAGGCTCGTCGATCCAGGGCGCGAGACCTCGTTCGACGTCCGTGGACCGCGCAAGGTGACGATCGAAGCGTGGTGTCGCCGGCTGTGGTGGAACCCAGCCGCCGGCGAGTGCAAGCCATCCGTCCGCGTCGATCAACGCGCGCCGATCACCGTTCGCGTGCCGTTCAGCGAGCCGACCAAGTTGCTCGAGATCGACGTCGACCCCGGCAGGCACAAGATCACCGTCGCCGTCGGGACGGAAGATCCGCAGGCGCTCGCGGCGATTCATCTCGTCGATCCTGACGGCGACGACGATGTTCCTCGGGCGGGCCGGGTGGCGCGCGTGTTTCTCGCGTCGCCGGCGCGCTCCGCCGAGATCACGGTTGCCGGTCCCACCGTCGTCGGCATCGATATCCGCGGATTCGCACGCACCGCCAAGGATCCGCTCGCGGAAAAGGTCACGGTGCGGATGACCGGCCCCACCAACACCGCACGAGCACTCGAGCTCGATGCCAGGCCGATTCCGCTGGCGTCGGGAGGCGCGCTCAGCAGCGCGGTTCGCGAGGTGATCGCCGTTCCCGCCGGGGTTCATCGGATCGCGGTGGTCCCGGATCGGGGGCTGCTCGCGCTGCGGTTCTCGAAGCGGATCGCCGCGGGCGTCGACGACGAGCTCAGCTCGGTGAAGTTGCCCGTGCCCGCGCCACTGAGCGGCGGTTTGCCCTGGCCGCTGACGCTCGAGGCGCCGCTTTGGCACGCGGCCGAGCCAGCGCGGCGGTTCGTGCCATCGGTCGAGATCACGTTCGGACAGGATCGCGCCGAGGCCATCGACTCCGAACAGATCACCGGCGGGCTTCGCGCCGAGGTCGCGGCGCAGCTCCGCGCTCGGATCGGCCGGACCAACTGGTTTGGCGAGCTACGGGGCCGTCAGGCCGGTTCGCTCGCGCCCACCGGCCGCGTCCGTCTGATCGGCGAGCACGATGGTCTGCCGGCGGGATTCGGCGCGCACATCGAGCTCGGTGCTGGGGTTCAGGGAGTGCCTGCCGACACCGCGTGGCGAATCGACGGCCGGCTGATCGTCGATCGCCCGGTCCAGATCACGCCGCGGATGTACCTGGTGCCCGACGCAACGATCGTCGCGGGCGCGTTCGGCCCGGTGACGCCGCTGCTCGAGACCGATCCGTGGATCGCCGGGCTGTATCGTCGCGACCACCCCGTGCAGTGGATCGCCCGCACCGGGCTGCGGATGCGGCCGTTTGCCGATCAGGTCGCGATCGCGCGGCTCGAGGCGCGCAGCAACGAGGATCTTGCCGGGATCGACATGATCGGCGCGAGCGTGGCATGGCGCGGCCTGATCGAGCTGGTGCCGCTCGGTGGCCCGGTCGCGAGGCTCGCGTACCAGCCGAGCTACCGGTTTCAGGATGCGGACCGCCCCGACGGCTACTGGCGCCACGATCTATCCGCCGAGCTGGCGTGGGGCTTTCGCGCTGCTCCGGGGCGATTCTCGCTCGCGCTGCGCGGCGAGCTGTACCCACCCACCGAGATCTCGGGATGGGAGCGGTCGCTCGGGCTCGTCCTGCGATGGGACGCTGCCACCGTGGGTGAGCCGGTGCAGTTCGGCTTCGAAGAGGCGCTCGCAGACTTCATGGATCAGGTGTCATGGCGCGACGAGCGCTGATCCGGCGCCGGATCAAGGCGGAGGCGTTCGACCCCGAGGCGGCGCCACACCTGCCGCTGGTGAAGAAGCTGCTGCGGGAATACCTCCCGGCGCTGCAGCGGCGATTGCGCGGCCCGATCATCGATCGGCTGGCCACGCGGATCGTGATGATCGAGCGCAGCCCGGTGCCGCTGGTCGAGGAGCCGCTCCCCGGGCAGCTCGCGCTGTGTGCGCTGCGGATCTGTCAGGTCCTCGACCAGCTCGATGTCGAGGAGCGCGCCGGTGCACGCGCGTTTGCCGCGTTCCACCAGATGGTGTCGCGCGCGATCGATTCGGAGGAGCGCAAGCGCCTGCTCAGCGAGTACCTCGTCGAGCACGCGACCAGCGCGGCGCAGCTCGAAGGTGACCTCAAGGCGCTCGATCGGTTCCTCGGCCCCGACGCGCTCCGCGAGCGTCACAACCGCGCCGAGCTCGCGCTCTCGATCCAGTCGGAGCTGGGGATGTTGTGGCTCGAGTCGGTGTTCCGGCTGCTCACCGATGAGAGCCACAGCGAGTCGCGAGAGCGGATCGTGCGCGCCGATCTCGGCGCTCAGATCGGCGTGCGGATGGTGGAGGGCCGGCGCTGGCAGGTTCGGTGGGCAGCGGGGCGCGCGCTGGTGGCGCTCCTCGAGCTCGATCCGAACTGTGCCGAGCGCGCCAACGAGTCGATCGAGAAGACGGCCACGAATCGCGACGAACACCCGTGGGTCCAGGCGTGCGCGCTCGATGCGGGGGTGCTGGCCGCTCCTGGTTCCGCGCGCGAGCTGATCACCAAACGCTTGTTAACGCCATCGCCTGCGCGCGACGCGTTCGTGCGCAAGCTTGCGCTCCAGATCGCGGCCCGCCGCTTGCCGCGCGCCGAGCTTCAGGCGCTGCTCGGCACCCTGGTCGCTGCCAACGATCCATCGGACCATGTCCGGATCGCGATCGCGGATCTCACCGCAACGATCGCATGGCCCGCGGCCCACGACATCCTGTGCACGCTCGCAGGACCTGGTGAGCTGGTTGCCAAGGTGCGCGCGGCAGCAGCGCTGGCGGTGCGCCGATCGTCCGGTCTGGACGATGCGATCGCCGTCGAGCAGGCCGGCGCGCTGCTGTGCCGGCTGGTGCACGACAAGGCGTCATATCCCGCGCAGGTCGCCGCGGAGGAGCTCGCGGCGCTCGCGTCCGATCTCGGCGTACGCGATCACGAGACCTTGGTTCGGCTGGCGCCGAGCTGGCTGGAGGCACTCAGCACGCGGATCGTCGAGCGGGACACCACCCCGCAGATCGCGGAGGTCTGCGCCGCGGCCGCGGAGGCCATCGATCGCGAACGCGACCTCGGCCGGCGCGCGCTGACTCAGGCGCTGTCCGAGGCGACCGCGCGGATCCGACCGGGACGGCGCTCGACCGTGAACATCGCCAAGCTACCGGCCGAAGCTGCCACCGCCGCCACCGATGACCGAACGCTCGGACGCGTGCTCGCCGATCTGACCCGGCGAGACTGGGGAGTCAGCGCACGTCGGCGCGGCAAGCGGATCGCGATCTGGCGTGGAGATCGGTTTCGGCGCCGGTTGTGGCGAGTCCTCCACGAGCTGCGAAATCCGCTGCCGAACAAGCGGCAGGCATGGGTGCACACCGTTGGCCGGACCTACCCGGGCAACGTTCGCGCGCATCCCGGGCTGCTCGAGGAAGCCACCGCGACCACGGTCCCCGGTGAACGGGTCAGCGTCGACAGTGAAGGCTCCTGGGGCCGTCATCTGCCAACCGTCGACGACGTGCTCGATCTGCCGGTGTGGAGCGGCGCACCGATCCGCGTCGTGTCGAGCGTTGGCAGCGTGGCGCTCAGCCCGCCAGCGTCGCGCTGGCGACGGATTCGCAACTGGTTCCTGGTGACTTTTCGCTATCGCCGGCTGGTGGCGTTGCGGCTGGCCTCGCTGCGGTCGAGCCGGGATCCACAGCGCCGCCGCTATCTCGAGCTGCTCGAAGCGACCTACGGGATCACGGCTCGATTCGAGGGGTACCCGCACCAGACCGCGGCGGGCGAGCTCACACCCATCGGGGTGGATACGGCGGATCTGTTCGTCGCACCCAGGCCGTCTGCTGCCGACCAGACGATGACGAAGGCGGCCATGGCGCTCGGTCCCCTGGCGCCGATCACCGACTGGTTCGAGGCCAACCGCTCGTACTTCTCGTCGGCGACCAAGAACAGCCAGGCCTCGCTGGTGATGTTCGCCGCCGCGGTGGCGGCCGTGTTCTGGACGCGCAGCTGGTACAAGCGCCAGCAGATCGCACAGGCCCGCGGCAGCTTTCCACTATCGATCGGAGGCTGGGGAACGCGTGGCAAGAGCGGCACCGAGCGGCTCAAGGCCGGCCTGCTCGACGGTCTGGGGTTCGACGTGTTCGTCAAGACCACCGGCTGCGAGGCGATGTTCATTCACTCCGCGCCGCTGCAGCAGCCGGTCGAGATCTTCATCTATCGCCCGTACGACAAGGCGACGATCTGGGAGCAGATGGCGATGGTGCGGCTCGGCGCGCGGCTCGGCGCCGAGACGTTTCTATGGGAGTGCATGGCGCTGAACCCAAAATACGTGCAGCTGCTCCAGCGCGACTGGATGCACGACGATCTGGTGACGCTGACCAACTGCTATCCCGATCACGAGGACATCCAGGGCCCCGCAGGGTTCAACGTCGCCAACGTGATCACCGAGTTCATCCCGGAGAACTCGACGCTGGTCACCAGTGAGACCAGCTACCTGCCGCTGTTCGAGGACGTGTGCCGCGCGCGCAACACCAAGATGTACAGCGTCGGCGAGCGCGAGGCCGAGCACATCGGCGATGATGTCCTGGATCTGTTCCCGTATCGCGAGCACCCCAGAAACATCGCGCTCGTCGTACGGGTCGCGCACGAGCTCGGCCTCGATCCGGACCTCGCGCTGCTCACGATGGCGGAGAACGTCGTGCCCGATCTGGGTGTGCTCAAGGCGTATCCTCCGTGTCGCGTCCGCGGCCGTGTGCTGACGTTTGTGTGCGGCAACTCGGCGAACGAGCGCACCGGATTCATCAACAACTGGCGCCGGATGAAGCTCGACCAGCTCGATGTCGATCGCGAGCCGCACCGCCTGGTCATCACCGTGGTCAACAACCGCGCCGATCGGATCGCGCGTTCGGAGGTGTTCGCGCGGATCCTGGTGCGCGACGTCGACTTCGATCGCCACGTGTTGATCGGCACCAACCTGAAAGGGCTGCGTGGCTTCGTCGATACCGCGCTCGACGACTATCTCGCCGAGCTGAGCTTGATCGAGCCCGAGGACCTCGCGAAGGGCGACGTGCCCATGGTCGTCGCCAACCGGCTCGCGCGCGAGCTGGGCAAGCTCCGGATCCCCAGGCCCACCGTCGACGCGGCGATGACGAGACTGGCGCTGTACGCGCGCGGCGCAGGGCTGGTGATCGCGGCAGACAAGGATCTGGAGCTCCGCGCGCTGATCGCCGAGCGGCTCGCCGCGCCCGGCCCGGTGCTGATCGACGAGGTTCGCACGCGGGTGGTCGCAGACGCCGCGTTGACCGCAGTGGTCGACGGCGCGCTCGAGCCGGCCCCTCCATCGACCGCGCTCGATGACCAGCCGGAGACGCTCGAGCCGGCGGCCAGGGCCGAGGTACTCGAGCATTTCTGGTTCGAGCTCGCGCGGCTGCAGATCCGGATTCGCCTCGAGGCTCAGCTCGCCGAGGTGTTCGCGAGCCCATCGGAGGACGCGCGCAAGAAGTTCATCGCGCAGGAAGCGGCGGCGTTCCGCGCGCTGTTCCTCGCGCAGATCGACGTGATCGAGGACTCCAACGCGACCGGCGATCAGATCATCGAACGCTGCGCGCGTTCGGTGCCGCCGGGCTCGGATGTCACGTTGATGGGCACCCAGAACATCAAGGGCACCGGCCTCGACTTCGTGTATCGCTGGCTCGCGCTCGACAAGGTCGTGACGTGTCTGCGCGAGCAAGCCAGCCCGCGCGTCGATCGCCGGCTCGCGGCATTGTCGGAGCTCGAAGCATTCGAAGATCACGGGCTCGTCGATACGGGGCTCGCTCGGACCTTGCTCGAGCGCGAACCACCACAGCGGCTCACCCCCGAGGAAGCCGAGGCGAGGCTACGGATCAAGACCAAGGTCGACGCGATCTGGGTCAAGCGGAAGGCTGCGCTCGTCGAGCAGCGCAAGGCCGAGTGGCTGGAGCGCGTGGCCAAGTGGGGGGAAGGGTGGGTGGACTGGATCGATAGTGCGCGGCGCGGGCGCCAAGCGGCGCAGATCATCGACGATCTCGTCGACCAGCGAATCTCACACCAGCGCGCGGCGGTGGAGATGCGCAAGGTCGTGGGCCGGCTCAAGGGCGGCTGGTTGGTCAAGGCGATCCGCGGACGGTGATGTCGGCCGGTGCGCTCGTCGTCGCACATCACCAGCGCTGTGCGCGAACACCGACTCACCGACAGCTCACAAACGCAGCCCCAACGCTGCCCGACGAGCACGCAGACCACTGTATGATGGTCAATCGTGAGCGGTTCCATTCGACGTACGACCGAGCTTCTGACCTTCGTTGCGTTGTGGGGTGCGTGCACTCTCGACGAGACGAATACCAACATGACGGTGCAAGAGGAGCGCGCGGGCGCTGGCGGAAAGATCGGGCTCGACCTGCTGGTCACCGATGGTTCCAACGCGACCGCATGCGATAGCAGCTCGCTCGAGGTCGCGGTCAGCGCGTCGCAATCGGGACCGCTCGGACCGTTCATGCCGATCGACAGCAGCAACGTGGTGGTGCAGTGCTCGAGTGGCGCCGCCGACGTCGCGGTGGTGATCGACAACTCGGGCTCCGAGGCCGGCAAGCTCGACGAGCTCAAGGCCGGTGCGAGTTATCTGATGGACGCCGTCGTCAACGCGGGCGGTCGCGCGTCGCTCGTTCGCGTGAGCACGAACAGCTCGATCCGGCAGACGCTCACCAACGACCGCGCGGCGCTCGCCGCGGCGACCGACGACCTGTTCATCAATAACGGCTGGACCTCGCTGTGGGACGGCGTTCGGATGGGCAACCAGACGCTCGGCGGTGACGTGCTGGTTACGTCCACCGCGGCGGGAGATGCGCGCCAGTTCTGCGTCTCGAGCAGCAAGCTCGCGATCGTCGCGTTCACGGACGGCTACGACAACAACTCGGCCGACGAGCAAGCCGCGACCTACGACCTCAACAAGTATCCCGGCGACGGCGTCGCGACCACACTCGGCGATCTGGTGAAGCTACGCGTCGATCACGTCACCACGCCGATCTACACGATCGGCATGGGCCACGAGATCGACGACGCGGGATTGAAGGAGCTCGCGGAAGCGAGCGGTGGCCGTCATCGCCGGCTCGACGACGTGGGTCAGATCCAGGATGCATTCAGCGACATCGCAGACTATCTGAAGTCGACGCATCAGGTGTGCGCCGATCTTCCGTGGTCGCAGTGCGGCGACGTGACGTTGCAGACCGACTGGACGTGGACCGCGCCCGACGGTGCCACGTACACCGGCCGCAAGTTCTCGACGGTGCACGTGCCGTGTGAGGCGCAGCGAGGCCCCGGCCGCCAGGCCACGATCGTGCTCACGATGTCCAACCCGGGCGTGCCGCAGGAGGTCGCGAGCCGGCTCGCATCGAATGCGATCGACTGGGTCGCGCCGAAGTCCCAACCCAAGGTGCTGGTCGTGCTCGACAACGGGCATCACGACGAATTCCTGGATGACGCTTCGTTCGTCCGCGACCGGTTGGCGGAGCTTGCATACGACGTGACGCTGGTGGACGAGCGCTCGGGTGGCCTGCTGCCGGAGGACGTCGCGGGCTACGACGTGGTGTGGTTCACCAACCCTGGCTATCCGTGGGACGACGTGCGCACGATCGACACGCTCAAGGCGTTCATCGCGGCGGGCGGTGGCTTGGTCACCCAGGGCGACGACATCACGTATTCGATGGGCAACAGCTTCAACGTTTCGGAGCTGGTGCACCTCGACTTCAAGGACAACGGCACCGCGACCTGTGGGCAGCTGACGGATAACAACGCGGGGCAGAGCTTCACGGTGACGTTCGGGTCGGGACACCCGCTGGTCGAGGGTCTCGAAGGTGTGTCGTTCGAGTACGGCAATGATATCGACGACAACGTGCCGTCGGGCGCGGGCGAGGTCGTGCTGGGGTCGGCGACGTTCGCGAGCGGGGAGTGCAGTACGACGCGGCCGGTGCTGAGCGCGTTCGATCCGAACCTGTAACGGCGGAACACGGAGAAACCGCCCCCGCCGACGTACAGCCGGCGGAGACTGCGTTAAGAGGAGGGATGCGGACCGTCTCTACGCTCCTCGTCTTCGCGCTCACGTTCGTGGTCGGATGCGAATCGCCAAACGATTCAGACGATCAGGCCACCTCTGCGGTGCTCGTACCGCCGCTGCGGATCGGAGGCGTACTCGGCTCGTATGCCAGCTATGTGACGACCGAAGGCGCCGTGAGCAGCGCCGGGCCCATCGACATTCCCGCGACGATGGCGCGGCTGACCGCCGCCAAGATCAACACGTTCGCGTATCTGATCTATACGAGCTCGCAAAGCAAGTGGAACACCCTGCCGGCGGTTCTCGACGCTGCACATGCGAACGGCATCAAGGTTTGGGTCTACCTGGTGCCACCGAGCGAAACACCTGACGCCGGCGGCGCCCCCAACTATCCTCCCTTCCAAGAGGACTATGTCGCATGGGCCGAAGCGATCGCGACACTCGCGACAACAAAGCCAGCGCTGCAAGCGTTCGTGATCGACGATTTCGGCTACAACACGCCGTATCCCGCCGGGGACGCCTTCACGCTGTTCACGCCTGGCTATACCCAGCAAATCGTCGAGGCGGCACATGCGATTCAACCGAGCCTCGCGTTCATTCCGATCCTGTATTTCGAGCAGATCGGAGATCCCGCGAGCACGCAGTATCTCGTCGACCTCTACGGTCCCTACTTCGACGGCGTGATCTGGCCGTATCACGGGGGGACGAACTGGGCGTCCCGCGACTTCACCAACACGGCCCTGTTCGCTCCGCAGCTGAAGATCGCGCGGGCGAACCTCAGCAACAAACCCGGTATCCCGTCAGACAAGGAGGGTGGCACGAGCCACAAGCGAGGTGCCTACGAGATTCGGTTCCCGTGGCATCAAAGCTCGACGACCGGCTCGTACGCGCTCGTCGCGCGCACCGCAACGATCGCAACGCCCAAACCAGCGACCTTCGAGCTCGGGTTGTGGATCTCGGACGACTACGGCGGCGCGACCAGCGGATATCACACCAAGCAGGTCGTCGTCGACAACACGGTCGTTTGGGAGGACGACGTCGCAGGCGACGAAGGCGGCGAGGTGATCGGCGATCGTGAGTGGCAGTTTGTCCGTCCGGATCCGCAAGCGATCACCGCGGCGCTCACGAATCGGCCCGCGGGCGCGACCATCACGATTCAACTCCGTGTTTTCGACAAGGCGGGCGTCGGGAACTTCGGTGTTGGCGTCCGATTCGACGAGATCACCGCTGCGGGCATGACGGTGAACAACGCGAGCATGGAAGCAGACGACTACACCAAGGTCCGGGTTCCCGAGCCATCGGCCTGGCAAATCACGCACCTCACAGGCACGAAGGACCTGCCGCTCTACGTCATGATCTACGCGAATCCCGGCACCGGCGGGACTGCGACGACGTCCGCATACGTGAACACGTTGCTCGGGCAAGCGCTGCGTCTATCCACGGAGGGCTATGCCGACGGGGTCATGCCTTACGTACCGCCGATCTACACGACCGATCCCAAGTACATCGCCATGCAGACGCATTACTCGTCGTGGACGCCGACGTACGCAGGGCGCCTGCGGCTGTCCTATCCATGGGGCCTCGCCGGGACCGCCGGACACTTTGCCGAAATGGCGCAGACCGCAACGGTTACCGGTAGCGGCGCCAATGCAGAGATCGGGTTCTGGACGACCGATTCGTTCAACGCGGCGACCTCGGGCTACCTGTTTCGGCAGCTCGTCATCGACGGTGTCGTTGTCTGGGAGGAGGACGTCGCTGGCAACGAAGGTTTCCTCGACCGGGGGCTCGGCTCGCAGCGTCTGCCAGCATGGCGGTATCACCTGATACGCGTCGGGCCATACGTTCAGGGCAAGACGCACGCGGAGATCGCGTTCCGCGTTTACATGAAGCGCGGTGTTACCAACTTCGGCGTGAACGTGGAGCTCGACGAAGTCCGGGCGGCTGGCGGGCTCACGCTGGCCAACCCGAGCTTCAACAGTGACGACGGATCGTGGACGTTCCGCGCGTCAGGCGCGGGCTGGACCCGAACGTTCGTCCCGTAGCAACGAGTGCTACTTCACGCGGCGCGTGACGATCATGTGCCCGCGCTTGTTCACATCAGGATAGCCATACCGGAAGTCGAGCGGCTTGGGCGGGTTCTTCGCGAACAGCGCCTTGAATGCCTCGTTGTACTTCGGCTTGTGTCCCTGATCGCTCGGCTCATACGCCGACTCGAACGAGCCGTACGTATCCTGGACCAGTCCGGCCGCCTCGGCGAACGGAGGTGGGATCCCCGTCGAGTCCGACGGCATCCATTCGAGGTGCGCGGTCAGATAATCGCGGATCAGCGAGAACGAGTCTTCCCAGAGCAGGTGCGACGCAGCACGCGTCAACGCCGACACCTGACCCTTCGCCTCGAGATGCGCGAGCAGCGATGGGTTCTTGGTCAGATGCTTCGGATCCTTCGTCATGTGGTAATCGGAGAGGTTCGCGGCGATGTGCCGGAACACCTTCACCGGACCCTTGCCGCCCTGTGGACGGAACCGGATCTCGCAGTTCGAGAACGCATCCGACCAGTCGGGTGCGCCCCACGCGCGGAGCTTCTCGGGCTTCTTGCCCTCGGCATCCTTGATCTCCGCCTCGTCGAGATAGTCGATCCCGCCGTCGCGCGTGATCTTGAAGAACCGCATCGAGACCGGCTCGTAGCCATGGATCACCAGGCCGATCAGCGATGAGCCGATCTGACCGGGGAGACCATTCTTCTGCATCTCCTCCATGTTGCGGGTCCAGTTCCAGTCACCCGACAGCAGCGTCGCCATCGTGTCGTCGAACAGCTTGAGGTTCTTCTCGAGATCCTTCTTCGACGTGAGCTTGGCAACCCGGCGCGGATCGCCCGCATATTCGAGCGAGATCGTCGTGATCTCCTGCGCGTCGGGATACGTGGTCAGTGCCGACAGCAGATCGCCGCCGCCGAACGGGTACACCACCGTCGGAGGCAGGTCCTTTGGTCGGATCGAGGCGAAGAATGGCTCGGCCTTGGAGAGGTACTTGTCGCGATAGCCCTGCATCAGCGCGCCGAGGCGCTTGCAATGCTTGTCGACCGTCGCGGCGTCGAGGCCCCGCGGAACGGCCTTGTCGCCGCCGCAGGTGACGACGTGGAACAACACCATGGCGTCGGACAGGTAGTCCTTGCCGACGCCCGGTTGCGGATCGGTGTCGACGGGCTTCCACTGCCGCGGTGCGGCGGGCGCCGCGGTCGGGCTCGCGCCCCCGGTCGGTTCGCCACCAGCGGTGGTGTCATGAGGTGCGGTTGGTGCCGCCGGTCCAGCGGGGCCGGCCGTCGAGCCACCTCCGCAACCTATGGCGACCAAGAATAGAGCTGTAGCTACGCGTGACATCCCCTCGGAAAGGCGCATGTCAGAAAGCTTACTCCGCGCCGTCTCCACGGTAAACTTGTCGGCTCTCGATCGTGGCCGCGAACAAGCTCACGCTGTGGACTGGCCTCGGGCTCGTGATCTCCAACATGGTCGGGACCGGGGTCCTCACCACCGCGGGCGCGATGTCGCCCGAGCTGTCGGCCGTGCAACTGCTAACTGCCTGGGTTCTCGGCGGGATCGTGGCGCTGGGTGGTGCGCTAGCGTATGCAGCTCTCGCACGTCAGGTGCCACGATCGGGCGGCGAGTATCGCTATCTGTCGAGCCTGCTGCACCCCGCGGTCGGGTATGTCGCGGGCTGGGCATCGCTGCTCGTGGGGTTCTCCGTGCCGGTCGCGATGGCTGCGCACGCCGCTGGCGACTACTTCGAGACCGTGATCCCTGGGGTACCGCCAAAGCTCGTCGCGACGGCGAGCATCGTGTCGATCACGTTTCTGCATGCGCTCAACTTCGGCGCTTCGAAGTGGACACAGGACGTGCTCGCCACGGTAAAGGCGCTGCTGTTCATCGGCTTCATCGTGGTCGGGTTGAGCGCCGGATCCCATACGTTGCCGCAGCCATCCGCCGATGCCGCGCCGAGCGGCGAGTTTCCGATCTACGCGTTCTTCGCATCGATGGTGCCTGTCATGTACTGCTACAGCGGCTGGAACGCGGCGATCTATGCGTCCGAGGAGTTCGCGCAACCACGTCGCGACGTGCCGCGCGCGATGATCATCGGCTGCCTCCTGGTGACCGCGCTGTACGTGCTGATCAACGCGATCATCGTCATGAACCTGTCCCACGACGAGGTCGTGCAGTTTCGCACCACCGATCCTCAGCGGATCACGCTCGCGCACGTCGTGATGCAGAACCTGCTGGGCCGGGGCACGGCCACGGTGATGTCGGCGTTCGTGGTGCTGTCGCTGCTCGCGGCGATCAGCGCAATGACGCTGATCGGCCCACGCGTGTATGCCGCGATGGCGCGCGATCGGTTGTTGCCCGCCGTGCTCGGCGCAACGTCGGGAAAGCCACCGCTCGGTTCGGTGATCGCGCAGGGTGCGATCGCGATCGCGCTGGTCTACCTCACGACCTTCCGTACCCTGCTCGACAACGTCGGCGCGATCCTCGCGATCATCTCGGCTGTCACCGTGCTGTCGCTGCTGCGGCGAAGCCGATGGCGCTCGGGCGAACGGCCAGGCATCGCGGCGCTGCTCGGCGCAGTGGTGTTCTCGTCGATGTCAACCGCGATGGTCTACTCGGCGATGAAGTCGTCGCCGAAGGTCCCGGTGCTCGGCGTGGCGATCCCGACCGTGATGCTGTGGATCATCGGCATCGTCGCGATCTCGCTGATCGGGTTCTTGGTGACGCGCGTGTTCCGTCCCGATGCGGGCCGCCAACGCCGGCGCCGTCGTGACGACCCGGAGAGCGCCGATTTTACAGATCGGCGCGGCGGGCGTCGTTCACGCGACGACGAGACCGCGCTACCCAAGGCGAGTGTGGTCGTCGATCAGCGCCAAGGCGATCGCTCGGACGATCGCTAGATCAGAGCTTGTTGCCGACCAGCTCGTACGACGACGTCGCCGAGTAGCCGCGCACCATCACGTGGATCGTCGATGGCTGGGCGAGCTCCACCTGGCAGCTCTCGTTCGACCCGGTCTTGTACGGGCGGCAGTCGTACAGCGTCGCGGTCGGCGCCTCGCCAACGCGGACGTAGAGGTCGGCGTCGTTGGTGCCGGTGATCGAGAACTGATACTTGCCGGCCTCGACCGTCGGGGTCGCCCATTGCTTCGCTTCGTCGCGAGCGAGCGTGCCCGACTCGGTGATGCCTGCCCACGCCTCGGGATTACCGCCGCTGCCCGGCGTGAACTCGTTGTCCTGCTCGCCCGAGACCAGCACGATCTGGTTGTGATCGACGCCCGTGAAGATCTGCTCGAACGTCTTGGGGGCGCTGTGCGCGACCAGCCCGCGGAACATGGCCATCGTCGTCTTCGACAGCTGGTTGAAGTACGCCGGCATCGCGTTGTTGACGAGGTCGAGGTACTTGTAGCCGGTCGTGTCGTCGGGGTTGATGTTCTGGTGCGCCTTGTTCAGCGCATCGTCGATGTACGCGAACGTGTCGCAGCCGTTGAGCTGGATGATCACGTACTGACCCTGAACCCACGCCCCGGCATTCGCCAGCGCGCGGACGTTGGTGCCCAGCCCGGCGTGGCCGTTGTAGACGATGTAGTCGGCCCGGGTCGACAGGCTCTCGTAACGCGCGCGAAACGCCGGCTGGAGCAAGCCGAGGCGGACGTTGTCGGTGAGCAGCGCGACGACGCGGATCTGCTTGCCATCGGGCAGGGTCGCGTCGAACTCGATGTCCGGCACGTCCACGCCGGGAAGGTTCGGGAGGGTCGCCGGCGTGGTCACCAGGTTGTTGTTGCGCAGCTCGTACTTCATCGCCGCGATGAACTGGTTGTACGCCGCGATGCCCGCGTCGCTACCGGAGGTGGCGCCGTCCTCGTACTTGCCGAAGATCGCGACGACCTCGAGCCGGCCGTCCTCCCACACCTTGTGATACTCGGGGAACTTTCCGGTGGTCTGCACCGGGCTGGGCGACAGCGTGGCCGGCACCGTGCTCAGGTCGGCTGGATCGATCGTGCAGCCGGTCCGAGCGGGCCGGTAGTAGTAGAACATGTCGCCGGTCGTCACGTCGTGCGCGGAGAAGTCGACGCACTTCGCGCTGTACTTGGTCGTGAACGCCTGCTGGCCCGCACTCGAGACGTCGAGCGGAAGCTTGAGGTCGATCGACGCAGGCACGTTCGCGCGCTGGCCCCACGCGACCAGCATCTTCGCCTTGTAGTCGATCTTCACGCGGCCATCGGGGGTCGACGTCTTGACGATGTTCGTGATCTCGGCCTTGTCGATCCGGCCGACGGCGTTCATGCCGTTGAGCTGTCCGACCGTGTAGAACAGCTGCGATTGAACGGTGGACCGATCGTTGAACGAGAAGTTGGTGATCAGCGAGCCGTCCCACTCGAGGTCGACAAACGTGGCAACGGCACTCGAGTCCTGCTTGCCGTCCTCGGACTTGACGGTCTCGCCGTCGTAGAGGTCAGGCTGCTCGGTGCAGGCGGTAAGCGAGGTAAGGGATAAAACGAACGAAAACGAGACCAGGCGGTTCATCGAGGAGCTCCGTTGGATGGCGCGGCCCCTCAGCAAGCTTGGTGCCGGCCGAAATCGCAGCTAACCGCGCGGCGCGCCGTGCGAGCGCTGGCCGTTTGTGCGCATCACCGGCGACTGGAGTAGCCGATGATGAATGCTCATTTTCGTGATGAGCGCAGGTGTCACACGAATTGCGTGACGGCGGAACCGATCACAGCCGCTCGATCCAGATCGGTGCGCTCCAGGCCATGCGATCGGGGCTGGGCTCGAGGACCTCGAGATAAACGAACTGCTCCCCGGTCGCGGCGAGATCGAGCGTGATCGTCTGCCAGCTGCCGCCAGGTACCGCGTCGAGCCGTGTGATCTCCTGCACCGCGGCACCACCGATCGTTCCACCGTACACCGCGACCTGGAACGTCCCGGTGTAGTCGGAATCTTCGAGCCACACCGACAGCGTGGTCGTCGCAGCGTGGGTGACGAGCTTGCTGCCCATCGGAATTCGATGGTCAGCGTACATCCGGACCACCAGCTGCTCGTCCTCGCTCGCGTACACCGCGCGCTGATCGATCGACTCGAGCAATGCCGCCTCGGTCAGCGTGTCGGCGATGATGCCGGTTCGGGTGGAGTGGCCGGTGCCCCAGTTCGCGAAGTGGTTGTCGTGCGGCGCCGTCGGTGCCGTGCGGAACCCGGCCAGCAGGTAGTAGTCCCAGTCGCTGTGCACGCGCGTGAATCGCTCGATCTGTCCGGTGGTCGAGTTGGTGACCAGGCTGGCGTTCTCGTGGTTCTCGTGCGCGATGCTGGTGCCGCGCGCGACCAGCACCTCGAACAGCCGCGCATAGGGGCGCGCCGCCGCCTCGACGGTCGCCAGGGTCTGGCGGACGATCTCGCGATCCGGGATTCCCTCGCCGGCAATCCATCGCGGAAGCTCGGCGTTGAGCGGCGCGTAATCATCGAGCCCGTAGTCATTGAACTTCTTCGAACGTTCGGAGTTGTTCGGAACCTCGAGCAGGTTGACGTCGAAGATCTGATCCCAGTTGCCGCCGAGCGATTCGCTCTGCCGCCGGAACGTGCGTGGATGATTGAACTGCAACGCGGGCGTGTCGCCCATCAGATCGCGGCCGGGGAGGAACTCGTTGTAGAGCAGGTCGAATCGACCGCGCTCGATCTTGGCGAGCTCGCTGCTGCCGAAGATGTTGACGTGGTTGCCGGTGCTGTTGGTGCTCCACTCCATGCCCGCGATCGCGACGAACGTTCCGCTCGACGCGCTGGTGACGTCGGCCGCGACCTTGACCATCTGGTCGAACTGCTCGGGGATCATGTTGGCGTTGTCCCCGGCCTCGGCTGCGCCGTCGTCGGCGGTGTGTGGCGTCAGCGCGAGAAAATCCATGCCGCCTCGATCGCGGGCGTATTCGTACGCGTAACGTGCGGCGTCGAGCGGCGTGACTCCGACGTCCACCGGTACCTTGACACCATCGACCTCGCGGATCGCCTTGCCGTCGTCGAGCGCAACCCCCGCCGCATCGGCATGATAGTGCGCGTGCAGGTTGCCGAAGTAGACCTTGGTCTGCTCGGCGTGTTGTTGCGCGGCGGTCTTGCCGGCGTCGAGCGAATCGCCGGACAGCGACCACATCCACAGCCGATCGAACAGCTCGCGATAGGGCCGAGCGACCCGCGGATCGCGGTAGCGCACGTAGTTCTCGAAGTTCTTGAAGAACGCGCTGCCCGACCAGTTGCCCGAACCGTTGACCACGACGCGATCGTCGATGATCGCGAGCTTGTGGTGCATCAGCTGATACAGCTCCGCGTTGGTCTGCTTGTAGCGGAGCTCGCCGCCCGCGGCGATCAGCCGGTCCCACTGCGCACCCGCATGCTCGGCGCGATCCGCGGCATTGACGATGACCCGGACGCGCACGCCGCGCTCGGCCGCCTGCGCGAGCTCCTTGACCAGATCGTCGAACGCGAAGTGATGCATGAGCACGTCGATCGTTTTCTGACCGCGACGGATCTCCTCCTTGATCATCTTCACCGGCGCGCTGCTGGGCGCGAACGTGACCTCCGCGTTGGCGCATGCGCCAACGGCCATCGCGTCGGCCGCCCAGATCGCCTCGAAGTGACAGCCAAATCCCGCGAGCAGCGGATCTTCGGCCACCGAGCGGATCACGATCGTGCTCTCTTCGTTGATCGATGTTCCGGTCGACGACCAGTTGTTGCTGCCGGTCGCGAGCGTCGTTCCATCAACGATCATGAACTTTGCGTGCTGAAGGCCCGCGGGATTGCCGCCGCCCGCCACGAACTTCACATCGACGCCCGCGGCGACCAGGCGGGTCGCGACCGTGTCACCATGTTGCTGGCCGGCATCCATCGCGACGCGGACGATGACGCCGCGCTGCTTCGCTGCCACGACCGCCGCTTCGATCGACCGGACGCTGAACGTGTAGTTCGCGATGTCGACGGTCGTCTGGGCACCGTCGAGCAGCTCGATGATCCGCTTGGAGATCGCGGAGCGATCCGACAGCAACGCCTTGTCCTCGGCGGTGCATACATCGCAGTACGGCTGGGTCATGACGACATCGATGGCCCGCTCCGAGCTCCATCCGTCGCCCTTGCCATCCGTCCAGGGGTCGTCGTCGGGGGCCGGGGAAACCTCGCCCGTGCAGGCGGCGGTTGCGAGAACCGCGAGCAGACCGGTCATGGTCGGGCAGAGGCGTCGCATCGCGAGCTGGAGTTGCACGGTCCATGCCCCGATAGTCCTGTGTGTTATCGATGGCTTGGCCCGGTTCGGACCTGGCTTGTTCGATGGCCGGTGGCCTCTCTGGTTGCAATCGATGTGGGGGACCCGGCATCGATCGAGACCGGTGGGTCGATCATGGTGCAATCGATGTGGGGGACCCGGCATCGATCGGCACCGAGACCGGTGGGTCGATCATGGCGCAAGCGATGCGAGGGATGTCCGGCATCGATCGGCACCGAGACCGGTGGGTCGATCATGGTGCAATCGATGTGGGGGACCCGGCATCGATCGGCACCGAGACCGGTGGGTCGATCATGGTGCAATCGATGTGGGCGGCCCGACGTGATGTCCGGCATCGATCGGCACCGAGACCGATGGGTCGATCATGGTGCGAGCGATGTGGGGCGCGCGAGGTGATGCCCGGATACATCATCAATCGCGCGAGCACCTGCCAGGCGTTGCCTGAGCGTCGCACTTCTGCCGGTACCCAGCACCGCCGTAGGGTGCGTGCCATGCGCAGCGCCTGGCTGGTGACTCTCGGCTTCGCGATCGGTGGTCCCGGAATCGCTCATGCGGACGTCTGGAAGGATCGCTACATCCCGTGCGACCCGTCGGTCGTGGGATTGACGACGTCTTCGCACACGCTCTACGTCAACGACTGCAAGCCCAACGGCTGCGTCGTGAAGTCCGGGACGGACAGCTCGTTCACCGATACCTCGAGCATCGCCGACACCACCGTGACGCTCTCGCCGTACATGCATGACCAGGCGCACTGGGATGCGGTGATCGCGTGCTTGCGGGAGACGTTCGCTCCGTTCGACATCCAGGTCGTCACCGACGATCCGGGCAACGCCTCGCACTTCGAGGTGATGACCGCAGGAACCTCGGCCGAGCTCAATCCCGAGATCGAGGATGCCGGCGGGATCGCACCGTTCATCTCGTGCAACGCGCAGCGCAATAACAATCTCGCGTTCGTGTTCGCGAACCAGACCTCCGACATCCCGTATCTGTGCGCGGCGATCGCGCATGAAGCCGGGCACATGTGGGGGCTCAGCCACTCGCTCGATCCACTCGATCCGATGACCTACATGGATCTGGGCTCGAAGAAGACCTGGCAGAACAGCGAGCAGACCTGCGGGACAACCACGCCGCAGCGGTGCCGGTGCTTCGACGATACCCAGAACAGCTTCCGTTATCTCAACGCGACCTTCGGCTTGGCGACCGACCTCACCGATGCCGCGGTCTCACTCGATTACCCCAGGGATGGTCAGTGGGTGAGACCCGAGTTCCCGGTCCGCGCCACGCTCGCCAGCCCGCTGGAGGTGCTCCACAGCAAGCTCACGATCGACGGTCAAGCGATGTCGACGCTCACCGAGCTGCCGCTGGTGTGGAATGCACCGGCGTCGGTGAAGGCCGGAGAGCACATGCTCGCGATCTCGGCGACCGACTTTGGCGATCGCACCGTGACCGCATCGGCGAGGGTGAACGTGATGGCCGCGTGCACCGGCGCGGCGGCGTGCGACGCCGGCTTCCACTGCCTCGGCGGTTTCTGCATGCCCGGTCGCGAGATCGACGGTGGGCTCGGCGCGGCGTGTGCGACCAACGGTGATTGCTCGACCGGAACGTGCAGCTCGGACGGAACCGCCAGCTTGTGCACGGCATCCTGCGAGACCGGCAACAGTTGCCCGGAAGGGTTCGAGTGCATCACCGGAGCGAATGCGTGCTGGCCCGTCGGAGCGGCGGACAGCGGCGATGATGCGGGTGACGGTGGCGGCTGCTCGACCAGCGATGGCGGCGGCTTGATGCTCGTCGGTCTCGGCGCGATGGTCGCGACGCTCACGCGCCGTCGCCGGGGCTAAGCGTCACGACCCGTCCCACGGCGCCGCTCTCACGTTGCACTTGTTCACCTAGCGCGAGCCGCCGACGAGACGCGGTGACCCGCTCGCCGCCATGTCACCCAGGATCGCAACGCATTCCTCGACCCACGGGTCGCGCGCCAGGCTGTCGCGCCACTTCGACAGCTTATCGTCAGTCTTGCCGTTCGCGCTCGGTGTGTGCTTCGCACTCGGATCTTCGATCGAGACCACGGTGAGCCGCGGCGGAGCGTTCTTGAGGTCCGGCTGAACCGCTTCGAGCGCGGCGCGCTGGGTCTTACGGCGCGTTTCCCATGCCGCGCGAGCGAGCGGAATCCGAGTATCGTTGCGGCGTGCCTTGAGCAGCGCGGTGGTCGCTGCGACCTTTGCAAGCACGGGCTGCTTGGCCACGCGCGCGGCGCTGCGCTGGACGAGCTCGGCCTTGTTCCAGCTCGGCGGCAGCTTGGTGTACTTCTCTGCCGGCACCGAAGACCACGCCAGTGCGTGCTTGAGCTCGCGCTCGCCCGACTCGATGTGACCGGCGGGGTCGGGGAGTAGCACGTCGGGCGTCACACCTTCGCGCTGTGTCGACGAGCCGGTGACCCGGAAGAACTGCTGGATCGTGATCTTGAGGACGCCGAGATCCATCGGCTTGTCGGTCGCGCGGTCGAGATCGGCGAGGGTCTGCACGGTGCCCTTGCCGTGTGTCGGACCCGTGCCGACGATCAGCGCCCGCCCATAGTCTTGCAGCGCCCCGGCGAGGATCTCCGAGGCCGATGCGCTGAACCGGTCGACCAGCACGATCAGCTGGCCGTCGAACACGGTGCCGGCCTCGTCGTCCTTGAGCGTCTCCTGGCGATCGCGGTTGTCCTTGACCTGCACGACCGGGCCTTGATCGATCAGCTCGCCGGTCATCTCCACCGCATCACCGAGCAGGCCGCCGCCGTTCTGCCGGATGTCGAGCACCACGCCCGATACCTTTTTGGCCTTGAGCTCCGAGAGCAGCCGCCGAACGTCCGCGGCCGCGGTGTGCTGGCTGTTGCGCCCGCCATAGAAGCTCGGCAGATGGATGTATCCGACCGGGCGCTGGCCCTTGCGCGTCAGCACCGCGCCGCGCGCATACGCTTCTTCGATCACCACGACGTCGCGGGTGATCGCGATCGCCTGCTCGCTGCCGTCGGGCTTGAGCACGCGAAGCTTCACGACCGTTCCCTTGGGGCCGCGGATCATCTTCACGACATCGTCGATCTTCATGTCGAACGTATCGACCGGTTCCTTGCCCTCGGCCGCGACCGACAAGATCAGATCTCCGGTGGCAAGCCCGCCCTGGCGCCAGCTCGCGCCACCGGGGACGATCTCGACGATCTCGATGTAGTGATCGCGCTCGCGCAGCACGGCGCCGATGCCCTCGACCGAGCCACTCATCTGGATGTCGAAGTTTGCCTTGTCGGCGGGCGGCAGGTACGTGGTGTGAGGATCGAGCACGCTGGTGACCGCGTTGATCAACGAATCCGCGGCGTCGAGCGGACCCGGCGTCCTCAGCCGCGAGAACCGGCCCGCGTACGCCTTGGCGAGATCGGCTCGCGCCATCGCTTCGCGGCCCTCGGCAGTCGGCGGGATCTTCGACGCGGGCATCGCCGCCGCATCGTCATCGTCGTCGGGCTTCTTCGCGCCCGGCTTCGACTGCTCCAGTCGCGCCTCCATCTGTGCGGTCCGCTCGAGCACCTCGAGCTCGAGCTGCTTGCGCCAGCGATCGCGGAGCTCCTCGTCCGTGGTCGCCGGCTCGATCTTCTCGAAATCGACCTCGACGAACTCCTCGTCATTGTGATTCATCGGCGACGCCAGGATCTCGGCGACCCATTTGTCGACGACCGCGACGCGCGACGCGAAGATCTGCGAGCCCTCGTGTGCCAGCTCGAGCGAGCCGGAGCGCAGCTCGTCATCGATCTTGTCGATGTAGCGCGCGAGCGCGTCGCGATCCGACTTCAACAAAAACATCTTGCTGCCGTCGAGCCGGTCGAGATAATTCGCGAACGCTTCGCGCGACACCGCGTCGTCGACCTTGGTGCGCAGCAGGTGCTCGTGCTCCAGCAGCTGTAACACCGTCGTGGACAGCGCCGCCTCACGCGGGTCCGGTGCGGGCACCGGTTCCGCCGGCGCTCCGGACGGAGTGACCTTGTCGGCGGTGGGGCGGGGCGAGTCTCCGGTGGCGGGAGCCTTGGGAGAACAAGCAGTTAGCGCAACAGCGAGGACCGCACAGGTTAGTTGGCGCAGCACTGTCCTCTAATCTAGCGCGGACCGGGTTTTATGCCTGAAGACTTTGCAGCCAACTTCGCGATCCACGCCTCGACCTCGGCGCGTCGCAGGGCCTCCCCGGGCACCTTCGACAGCCCATCGCGCGCCTGGTTGGCCAGCTCGAGCGCACGCGCACGGTCCTTGCCCAGCGCCACGAGCGCGCGGGCACGCGCGAAATCGATCAACCCACGCAAGGTCACACCATAGGGAAGGTTTTCGACGAGAGGTCGCGCGTGGTCGAGCGTCGCGATCGCGGCTGTGGGTTCTCGTCGCTCGAGCTGACAATGCGCGTCGGTGAGCAAGGTTAGTGCGCGGTCGTCCGGATCAAGCTTGGCCCCTGCGGATGCGAGCTCGTTCACGCGTCTGGTCATCGCGGTGGCATCGCCACAACGACCGGTGCGCGCGTAGAGCCACGCGCGCGATGGCAGCACGCCGGCGAGCAGCGTCGCGCGCGAAGGATCGGCTTGGTCACAGCCTTCGATCAGGCTGATCGACTCGGCAAACCATCGGTCGGCCTCGTCGATGTGGTCCTGCATCGCAGCGATGCTGCCCATGATGCTGACCATCGCGCCGTACAGCGGGACCCGCTCGCCGATGGTTTCCTTCCAGCCGGTCAGCGACCGCTGCATGGTCTCGCGAGCGGCTTGCCACTCGCCTGCGTGCGAATGGACGACCGTGCGAAACGTGTCGAGCAGCGCGAGCTCGCCCTGGTGCTCGCTCACGCCGAGCTCCTTGAACAGTTGCGTCGCGCGATCGATATCGGCGCGAGCGGCATCGATCTCGAGTCGTTTGATATGGACGACAGCGCGCGACAGCGCGTGTTTCGCAGGCCGATCGCCGTTTTCGTGCAGCCGGAGAATGCCGAGCTCGGCGTTGAACAGGGCCGCATCAACCTCGGGGCCGAGGTTGTCCTGCTTGATCAAGAGATCGGCCATGTTCATCCAACCATCGGTGGCGAGGCCTTCTTCTCCGAGGCTCGTGTTGATCCGGATTCCTTCGAGCAGCACCTCGCGTGCCCTGGGATCCGTGGACCTGGTCAGCGCGTCCCCGAGCAGCTCGAGCGAAAACCCGATCGCGTCTTGATCTCCCGACGCTCGGGCGCGCGCGACGAGGTCGTCCGCCTGCTTGATCGCCTCGGCTTGGTTTCCGGCACCGAACAGGGTGTGGACCTCGACGAGGCCCTGCATGTACGGCTGCCAGCGATCGCGGGTCTCGGCAGTCACCGTGACATCGGGCTTGAGCTCGCAGCTGCCAGGGCGCTCGATCGAGTCGATCATCTTGTCGGCCTTCGTCGCGAGGTCGATCGAGACCGTGTGCGTCAAGATGCTGACCATGCCGTCGAGCTCGTTGAGCCGTCGCAGCAAGCACTGCAGCTTCTCGGCGATCCGCTCGCTCCGCTTGTCGTCGGCGCGCATCGTCATCTCGCACAGCGCGGTGCGCTGGTGGGACCATTCCGCGGTCCATTTGTCGACCTTGGTGGCGACTCGCTCGGCAGTACCGGTGGGATCCGGGAGCCCCGCCGCGGTGAACCGCCGCTGGAGGTCGCGCTTGCGCTCGGGGTACCACACACGCTTGACGTCACCGTCGGCGAGCGCGCAGGTGTCCTCGATGGTCGGTGCGCGATGTGTCGCGACCCAGGTCGCCCAGCCAGCGGCGCCGAGCGCGAGCGCGGCCAGCGCAGCCACGGCGACCTTGGTCTGGACCGTCCACCGATCGGCGCCGAGCTCGTGCAGCAGCGCATCCATCGAGCGGTGGCGCTGGTCCGGATCGCGCCGGAGGCCCTTGATGATCGCCCGGCGCACTCGCTTGCTGACTCCGCGCAGGCTGGGTGGCGGTGGCACTTCTTCGTGGCGGCGCTGGTCGACCAGCTCGGAGTGGCTGGTTGCCGCGAACGTCCGCTTCCCGTATAGCGCCTCGTAGAGCACGGCGCAGAAGCTGTACTGATCGCTGCGCGAATCGACCGGCTTGCCGTCATCCTGTTCGGGCGCCATGTACACCGGCGTGCCGAGCACCATGCCATCCCGGGTCAGCGCAGTTCCCATCGATCCCGATGCGCTCGGCAGATCGGTGAACCCCGAGATCGAGATCCGGCCACGAAACGCCAGCCACCGCGCGAGCCCGAAGTCGAGCACGCGCACGCGGCCATCGTTACCGACCATCACGTTCTCGGGCTTGAAGTCGCGGTGGACGATGCCGAGCTTGTGCGCGGCAGCGAGCCCCGCGCCCGCGGCGTGGAACACCGCCAGGATCTCGCGCGGCGTGCGCGGCTTGTCGTCGAGCCAGGCGCGCAGCGTGCTGCCTGTCACCAGCTCCATCGCGACGAACAGGTTGTCCTCATACGCGCCGACGTCGTAGACCGTGACGACGTTGGGATGCGACAGCCGGGCGAGAGTCTTGGCCTCACGTAACAGGCGCACGCGCGATTGGCCAAGCTTGGTGCCCTGGCCGGAGAACCCGACGAGCTTCAGCGCGATCGGACGATCGAGCTCGGGATCGAACGCCTTGTAGACCACGCCCATGCCGCCGCGACCCTGGACGCCGTGAATGAGGTAGCGGCCAACCGAGGCGCCGCGCGGCAGGATCGAGATGTCACCGAGATCCAGGGGCTGTTCGCGAACGGTTGACCGATCGTCACCGCGCAGCAGATCTGCGAACAGCTGCCTGCAGGCCGGACATGTGTCCAGGTGGTCTTCCACCTGGTCGGCGCCGGGATCGTCAAGCTCGCCGCCGATGTAGCGCGCCCACGTGTTCTCGGCGGGACATGCGATGGTGTCTCGTTTGGGCTCGTCGGACACGATCCAGACTCTGCCTTATCAGGAAAAATCACCCCCATGCTAGCGTCCCGCGCGTGGACTCGCCCAACGATCAGCTAACGCACTGGATACGCGTTGGCCAGCAACGCTGGACGGAGGTCGTGATCGATCCCACGGGGTTCGCGGCACATCTCGCGCGCCTGGACGTGGTGATCGACGAGGATCATCCGCACATCGCCGACCTCTATCTTGCGTATGCCTGCGCGATCGGCGAGCCGAAGGCGGTTGCGGCGTTCGACCACGAGTTCGCGCAGGTCATCGAGACCGCAGCACGCCGGATCTACAGCGCGCAGGAATTCATCGATGAAGTGGTGCAGCTGGTTCGCGAGCGCTTGCTGGTGGTCACCGATGGCAACCCCCGGATCGCCGAGTTCTCGGGCCAGGGCTCGCTGCGTGCGTGGGTGAGAATCTCGGCGATGCGCGTGGCGATGAACCTGCTGCGCGATCGCAAGCGCGACGCGATCGTCCAGGACGAGGTGTTCTTCCAGCTGGCAGGTAGCCCCGATGATCCCGAGCGGGCGAAGGCCCACGCGCGTTACGGCGAGGCGTGCTCGCTGGCGCTGCGCGCTGCATTTGGAGAGTTGACCGCGCGCGAGCGCAACCTGTTGCGCATGCATCACCTCCATGGCCTCACGATCGACGAGCTGGCGCCGACGTTTCGGGTCCATCGCGCGACCGTGGCGCGCTGGTTGGCGCACGCGCGCGAGCGGCTCCTGGCGAAGACGCGGGAGGGGCTTCGCGAGCGGCTGTCGCTGGGGGATGACGAAGTGGACAGCATCTTGCGTGCGCTCGCCGGACAGATCGAGATCTCGGTGAGCCGCCTTCTCGCTGAATCCACGGACTGATCCTCACCTCGTAGAGTTTCTGTGCGACGCGCGGGTGGTCGCGTGTCTTACCAGCAGACTCAACTGGAGCACGCCATGACTACCCTCGTTCGTTCGCTGTCCGTTGTCCTCGTGATCGCAGCCACAGCGGCAACTGCGGCTGCGCAATCGGTCGAGATGACCGCACCGCCACCCAAGCACACCGGCTTGTTTCTCCGGGTCACCCCCGGCTTTGCCGGAAGTGCGGCCACGGCGAAGGTCGCTGGCGAGGATGCGACGCTCAAGGGTGGTGCCGGACGATTTGGGATCGCGGTTGGCTACGCGGTGCAACCGGGGCTGATCATCAGTGGCGAGCTGCTGGGCCATGCAGTGCTCGGCCCGGAGCTCGAGCTCGAGGGTATGACGATGCAGGCACCCGATGACGTCGTCTGGGGCATCTCGTACGCCGCGGTCGGTGTCAACTGGTACAGCGCGAGCAACCTCTACCTTCACGGATCGCTGGGCGCGGTCATGATGTCGCTCGAGGTCGACGACATGCCGCGGGCCGACACCGATGTCGGTTTCGGGCTCACGCTCGGCGTAGGGTACGAGTGGTTCGTCGCCAACAAGGTCGGCCTCGGCCTCGGCCTCGAGCTGCTCGGCGGTCAGGTCGAAGCGGACGGAACGGACTGGACACTCGCCACGCTCGGCCTCGCGTTCAGCGCGACGTACAACTGACGCGATCGTCAGCTCGTTGCTTGGACGTACGCTAGACCTGCGCTTGCACGAGCGGCTCGCACCTGACGGCGAAGTGCCGAGTGCCGTCAGACCAAGCGGCGACCGAATCGGGGATGGCGAACCGGAGCTCGATGTTTTGGATCGGTGAACGAAAAACAAACGGCCGCCGAGCGTTTGCTCGACGGCCGGTCACTCGACGGCCCCAGTGGACCACTTGACGCATCGTTGGCTCTCTTGGGGTTCGATCTCGCAGCTCAGCTGCACCGAGTTTCTTCGGCCGCTGCCCTCTTGTCGTTACTCGTCGGTTCGACTTCAGGGTTTTGTTCCGAGGCTGCGCTTCGCCACCCGTGGAAAGGCGCGTTCCCCATCTGAGCTTTTTACTCCGCAAGGCCTACGTCGCAACCGAGATCCGACGTCTCGATTCGGCGGTTGGTTCGCTTGTCCTCCGGTTTTTTGGGATGACTCCTTGTGAGCGTGTGACCGTCCAGGTTTCTGGCGAGGTCCGTTGCGCCGAGGGGCCCATTGGGACCGTCGAGCTTCTGACCGGATCTTGTGCAACCCATATGCCGCCTCGGCTCGGCGATGGATCGTGTGGGCACGGTCACTGCACCGCTCGTCGGCATGTCGGAGCACAGCTACGAGCAACAGCCCGGAGAAGTCCGGATCCAGCTCGAAGGTCCGAGCATCGAAGACGTTTTCGATGAGGCGGCACGCGCGCTGGCCGAGCTTCTCGCGACGCCAACCGAAGATCCTCCAGGAGCTTGGGTCCATGTCCTGATCGAGTCTGCCGAGCCGCGGGCCTTGCTCGCGCGCTGGTGCAACGAGCTGATCGAGCGCACTGCGGTGGATCAGCTCGTTTACGCAGACATCGAGATCGATGAGGTGACCGACCAGCTGGTGCGCGCGCGAATTCGTGGCGTTCCGATCGGCGCCCTACGCACCAGCGTGAAGATCGCGACCATGCACGACCTGCGTATCGAGACCGGACCGGACGCGGTGATTGCGAGCGTCATCGTCCAGGTTTAGTCCACTGCTCGTGTACGTCCGCACATCGTGTCAGCGGCGCGCGGTCGTTTGCTCGGCGATGACCACAGCGCGACGGCGAGAATACCTGCGACCACGAGCGGCACGGACAACATGAGATCTGCAAAACCGGCGGTTCCAGCGAACCCGGCGAACAGCGCAGGATCGTCGGGGCCGCGGCCCGGAACGATCGCGGCGGCTCGGCAAACGTCAGATCGATCGAGCTGGTTCATCTCTCCCAGCTCCGATGGACCGTAGATGCAGATCTCGCCTCCAGCGAGCGTGCAGAATTTTTCCTTCGGACACTTGGTGAGGATCTTCGGTGTGCTGCCGGCTCCGCACTGTGCGCCCTCGCTGACCAGGACCTTCTTCACGATCTCCGGGTGTTTGGTAAGGATCTCCGGCATAGCTCACGCCGGCTGCACGCGTTGAGCCACGTAGCTGCGTGGAGGCGGGACCCGCAACACGCGCACCAGCGTGATGGCGCGTGGCGCGCGGTTCGATCAGCCGCGCATCGCTTCGACGGGAGCGATGCGGGCCGCACGGATCGCCGGAGCGAGCCCGCCGAGCAACCCCATCCCGACGGAGATGATCAACGTCTGGATCACCAGCCCACCGGTGATCGGAAATCCGATCACGATCTCCGAGAACGTCTGGAAGTTCATCACGGGGAACGTCAAGAACGACAGAAAGAACGCGCCAAGCGTTCCGATGCCGCCGCCGATGGCGGCGAGGAGGGCGGCCTCGAGCAAGAACGCGAACAGGATCGCGAATCGCGAGAACCCGAGCGCTCGCAGCGTTCCGATCTCGCGCGTGCGGTGGGCGACCGCACCGTTCATCGTGATCGCGGCACCAAGCATCGCCGCGATCGAGAACATGAACGCGATGCCACCGCCGAGCATCAACAAGAACCCGGACGTCTGTCCCGCCACCTTCTTGAAGTAATCGCTCTCGCGCATCACCTTGGCGCTGAATCGCTTGTCGGCTTCGATCGCCGCGCGATACGCATCGAATGCGCTGTTGTCGGTGAGCCGAACGCGTGCCGACGAAACGATGGATTCGCGACCCACCGCGCGCCGGATCACGTCGAGGTCGCCGATCACCTCGGAGCCATTGGTGCCGGTCGTGGCGAACTCACCGACCACGATCAGCGGTCGATTCCTGCGCAGCTCGAACTGGCCACCCATCCCCACGCCTTTGAACCGGCCAGCGATCTGCTCACCCACCACGACCTCGTTGGTGCCTGGCTTGGGTGCGCGTCCCTTGGTGATCCTGATCTCCGGCCGGAACGCGAACCCTTCGGGCGGCGTGCCGCGCACCAGCACGTTCGAGATCCCCGAGCCATCGGATCGATCAGCCGTGATCACGACGACGATCTCGCCGATCACGCCGCCGCCTGCGGCCTGCGAGACCTGCGGGTGGCCACGGAATAGCCCCAGGATGTCGTTGCTGAGCGTGCTCGACAGCTCGGCGTCCGATCCCTTGCGCAAGATGATGGCAGTGTCGTCGCGGCTGCCGGTCTCGACCGCGCGGCTGACGCCTTCACCGAGCATGAGCGATCCGGCGGCCACGAACACGACGAGCGCGATCCCGAACGCGGTCGCGAGCGTCGTGACCTTGCGAACGAACAAGCTGCGAACGTTGTATTGGATCGGGACCATTAGTCGATCCTCCTCAGCGAATCGGTGACCTTGCGCCGCGATGCGCCGAGCGCGGGAACGATCCCGGCGAGCAGGCCCAGGCCGCCCGCAGCGATGATCGCCGTGATCATCACGTTCGAGGGCGTGCGGAAGTACGGGAACAGCCCGCCCATGTTCTCCTCGATGGCGGGGCCAAGCCCGTTGTTGATCAACAGCACCGTGAGCGCGACCCCGATCACGGCGCCGAGCAAGGCGATGAACACGGACTCGAGCAAGATGAACGTGGTGATCTGCCCTGGTCCAAACCCGATCGCGCGGAGCACACCGTATTCATGGGTTCGTTCGCGCACGCTCATGGCGATCGTGTTCGCGAGGATCAGCGTCATGATCAGCAGGATGACCAGCGACGAGAAGTCGAGCACGCTGAGGATCGCCGAGAACGCGCCCAGCCACGACAGCTGGAACGCGCGCTCGCTCATCGTCACGGTCTGATCGTCGCGCTCGTCGAACTTCAAGTCGATCGCGCGCGAGATGTCAGCGCTCTTCGTGGGATCGGCGATCCGCGACATCACCCAGCCGATCTGGTCCTTGGTGTCCGATGCTCGCGGGTCATTGTTGAGGTAGTTCCAGTGGAACACCAGGCTGTTGCGATCCATGGTCTTCCGGCTGGGCATGTACAACCCGACGACCTTGAACTCCCAGTCGCCGGGATAGATGTCGCTGGTGAGCACCAGCTTGTCGCCGACCTTCACGCCCAACGTTCGGGCGAGCACGTCACCCATGATCGCTCCGTTCGGGGTGGCCTTCCACTCGGCCAGCTTTGCCGGGTCGACCTTCATCTCGTCCATGACGTCGAACCAGCTATCGCCATCCGCTGCGAACGCCGCAAAGAACGGCGTGCGCTCCTTCGGATCCTTGGCACCGAACCAGTTCGCCCACGTCGACGCAGCGACACCTGGAATGCTGCGCACTTCGTCGATGTAGCGCTTGGGCAGCTGCATCGTGATCGAGATCTTGTGACGCGTGGCCACGCGATCCTTTGCCGCTTCCTCGGCCGCGGCGTTCCATGCGAGCACCGTGGTGCGGATCATGCTGAAGATCAGCACGACCACCGCGACCGCGGCGAGCGTCATGATCGTACGCCCGCGTCGCCGAAACAGGTTTCGGCGCGCGTACGTGGTGATGTTCATTGCAGCGCTCCCTTGTCCAGCTTGCGCTGCACGCTCGCGCGCTCGGCGGCCGCCGGGTCGTGGGTGACCATGAAGATGGTCTTGCCGAGCTCCTTGTTGAGCTTCTCCATCAGCGTGAGCACGTCATCGGCGCTCTTGCGATCGAGATCGCCGGTGGGCTCGTCGGCCACGATGATCTTCGGATCGTTGACGATCGCGCGCGCGATCGCGACCCGTTGCTCCTGACCACCCGACATCTGGCGCGGATAGTGCTCCATCCGATCTTCGAGGCCGACGACGCGGAGCGCGGTGGCGACTCGCTTCTTGCGGTCCGATCCCGACAGCGAGGTCAGCAGCAACGGCAGCTCGACGTTCTGCGCCGCGGTGAGCACCGGGATCAAGTTGAACGACTGGAACACGAAGCCGATGGTCTGAGATCGCCACTTCGCCAGCTCGCCGTCGGACATGTTGTGGAGGTCGACCCCGGCCACGCGCGCGGTGCCGCGAGTCGGCCGATCCAGACCCGCGATGATGTTGAGCAGCGTCGACTTGCCCGAGCCGGAGGGGCCCATCAACGCCTCGAACGAGCCGCTGGGGACGTCGAGGTCGAGGCTATCGAGCACGGGGATCGATTCCTTGCCGCGATAAAACGTCTTGTTGATGCCCTTCAGCGTGACGATGGAGTCGCCACCGGCGGCGGCGCGAGACGGAGCTTCGTTGGACGCTTGTTCGCTCATCACTTCTTCTCCTTGATCTTCTGCCCGTCGATCAGATCGGACGGCGGATCCAGCACGACTTCGGTCCCCGATGGGATCTGGGTCTCGAGCTCGCGGCCATCGCCAAATGGCGCGCCGACGTTGACGCGCGTCATCCGAACCTCGCCATCGTCGACCACGAAGATCACCGTCGCACCGTCGCGCTCCACGACGGCGTTGGTTGGAACCACCAGCTTGGGTGGAATCTTGAGCGCCGCTGGATCGAGCGCCGCCGCCAGGAAGCTCACGCGCGCCGCCATGTCGGGAAGCACCTGGATCTGGGGCTCGCGGGGATCGGCCTTGCTGGTCGTGCCCGTGGCCGCGGCGCTACCACGATCTGCCGCTGGCGCGGCGCTGCCAGCACCATGGCCGTCATCCGCGCTGCCGGTTCCGGCGCCCTCGGCGGTCGGGGCAGGATCCATCCCGGGGCGATCCACGAAGCTGATCTTCACGGGCACCGTGGCTTTCGCGCGGTTGACGCGGCGGCCGATCTCCTTGACCGCGCCGCGCAGCCGCTTGCTGGGGTATGCATCGAGGACGATCTCGGTGGGCGCGCCGAGGCGGATCTGCGAGAGCCGGCCCTCGGGTACATCCACCTCGACCACGAGCGAGCTGAGATCAACAACCTCGACGACACCCGGCGTGCCGAAGCCCGGTGACACACCCTCGCCGACCTCGACGAGCTTGTCCACGACGGTCCCCGAGATCGGCGTGGTGATGATGTAGCTGCCGAGCTGGACCTCGAGGCTCTTGGTCTCGGCGTCGGCCGCTGCCGCCTCGGCCTCGGTGGAGCGCACCTCGGCGACCAGCGAGTCGGCCCGTGCCTGAAGATCATCGAGCGTCGCCTTCGCGGTCACGCCTTTCTCCACGAGCGGACGCTCGCGCTCGATCGTCACCTTTACCTCGGCGAGCCGTGCACGTGCGATCTGGATCTTGGCGCGCGCGGCCGCGGCTCGCGACTTCGATGCCGCCAGCGCACTCTTGAAGTCGACGTCCTCGAGACGTGCCACCTTGGTGCCGTGCTCGATCCGCTGGCCTTCCTCGACGAAGATCTCGGCGATTCGACCGGGGACCTTGGCAGCGACCTTGGCGTAGATCTGGGCGACGACGTACCCGGTCGCGGTGACCTGGACCTGCGCCTGTGCCGGCGAGACCAGCGCGATCTGTCCGGTGCGGACCTCCGGAGAGAACAAGCTCGAAGCCAGCTTCGGGTAGACCCAGAAGTATGCGACCGCCGCGATGCCTCCGACGATCGCGGCAACCCATAGCAGTCCCCGGTACGAGCGTCCGCGAGGCCTCGGCTCGCGATCGATCTTCAGGGACGCCAGATCATGAGAGAGCTGATCGTGCGACACGGGAGCGGCCGAACTGTGTCCGAATCCGCGGGTGGTGTGAAGCGCGACCCCGCGCAAAACCGTCGGAGATCGCTACAGATGTCGCGGGCACATGACGTTTCACGCCGAGATCGTTCGCGATCCTGGGATCCTACCCGAGTGGTCGGGTTCTCCGTGAATGATCGCGTTCAGGAGCTGGCGCGCCTGTTCGACGGGAATATGGGGTGGTACCGGATGAATCGCCGGGTCGACATGGATCTCGACCACGGTGGGTCGATCGGCGGACAGTGCCCAGTCCAGCGCTGGACCGATCCGATCCGGGCGATCGACACCGATGCCCTGGAGCCCGATCAAGTTGGCGTAACGCGCATATGGAAACTCGTGAGCGTCGCCGAATCCGTCGAGCTTGGGTGGTACCGCGGTCATCCGCTGTTCCCACCGCATCATTCCGAGATCGCCGGTGTTGAGCACGACCACGACCAATCGATGATCTGGCCACTGCTTGCAATGGCTCGTGATCGTGGTCAAGGCACCGTTGCCGAACAGCTGAAATGCGCCATCGCCGATCGCCGCGATCACCGGCCGATTCGGAAATGCGAACTTTGCTGCGACGGCATACGACAGCGCAGGCCCCGGCGTGGCGAGATTGCCCGACAACGACGCGATCATCCCCGCGCGCACCTTGAGATCGCGCGCCCACCAGTTCGCGCACGACCCGGAATCGGCGGTCACGATCGCATCGGCGGGCAACCTGGGTGACAGCTCCCAGAACACGCGCTGCGGATTGATCGGAATGGCCTCGGTGTGCGCCCGGCGCTCCAGCAGTTGCCACCACGCTGCGACCCAGCCCTCGATGGAGTCGCGCCACTCGCGGTCGTGACGGCGGTGGAGCAGCGGGAGCAAGGCGCGCAACGTCAACGCGGCATCCCCGTGCAGGGCGATGTCGACGGGATAGCGCGATCCGAGCACGCGCGGAGAGATGTCGATCTGAATCGTCGCCGCCTGGCCGGGATCCGGAAGAAAGTCGATGTACGGAAAGCTCGAGCCGACGACCAGCAGCGCGTCGCACTGCTTCATCATCTGCAGGGATGGTTGGGTGCCGAGTAGCCCGAGCGCGCCGGTCACGTACGGCAGCTCGTCGGGGAGGACCGCCTTGCCGAGCAACGCCTTCGCCACGCCGGCACCGAGCACCGCGGCGACCGCCATGACCTCGCTGGTCGCGTTGAGCGCACCGGCGCCGACCAGCATGGCCACGCGAGCGGCTCCGTCGAGCAGCGCCGCTGCCTGCTGCAGATCGCGGTGCGCGGGCACGACATTCGAGACATGAAATCCGGTGCCCGCCGACGGGTATCCGGGATGCGCAGACGCGGCCGTCGCGGCTTGATCTTGAAGCTCGACGTCCACCACGAGGCAGCTGATCGCTCGCTCGGCGAGCGCGATGCGCAGCGCGCGGTCCGTGACGTGCCGGATCTGCTCCGGATGTTGGCACTCGTGCACGCGATGTGGAGCGACCTCGCTCAGCAACGTATGGAGGTCGACGTCCTGGTGGTAATCCACCCCTGTCATTCGCGCCGATTGGCCGAGGATCGCGACCACGGCGGCGTGCTCGGTGTGCGCTGCATGCAGTCCGGTGAGCAGATGAACGGCCCCGGAGCTCGATGTCGCCAGACACGCACCGAGCTCACCGGTCAGCTTCGCATGCGCGAATGCCATCGCCGCCGCTGCTTGCTCATCGCTGGTGCGAACCCAGCGAACGCGATCGTTGGCACGAGTGAGCGCCGATTCGAGGCCGCTCGAGCCTTCGCCGCCATAGCCGTAGATCGTTCTCACGCCCCACGCGACGAGTCGCTCGAGCATGATGTCGGACACCGTCGGCAACATTCGCATGCCGGCTTGCATTCGCCATGCCGCGAGATACGACGCCCCCGTCGATGTCGTGCCTCGACGACGATCGAGCAAGACGTTACGAGTTGTTCACAGCTCACGTCGCGGCGTCAGCGCTCGACGCGCATGATCGCACGCCGACGCTGTCACGCCTGGAACGGCCGGCGTAGCGCAGCGTCGATGCTGTACCGACCTGCGCCAAACGAGGTGAGGAGTAGTAGGCCTCCCATGATCGTCAGGTTCTTGAGAAAGTTCACCAGCTGGGTCTTCTGCTCGGCTCCGGTGAAGTTCCAGAAGTCGTGAAACGTCAGCGATACCGGAATCAGGTACAGCGCGAGCCCGAGGGATCCGAGTCGAGCGAGGAATCCGAACAGCACCGAGAGCGCACCGAGGATCTCGATCAACCCGGCCACGTAGACCAGCACGTCAGCCGACGGAATTCCCGCGGCGGTCATGTAGCCTGCCGTCTCCGCCGGATTGGTGAGCTTCGCGATGCCACTCACCAGGAACATCGACGACAGGAGCACTCGACCGATGAACGCGGTCGCGGACCGCGGAGCAACACGGATCGGGACCAGGTCAGTGGCCGGATCGAGCGGCGTCCCGTACACGATTCGTTCGGCGACCGAGGCATGCGGCGTCATGATGGATTCCTCCAGGTCCCCGTAAGCAGTGCACGACCGGTGCCAGCGGACACGTGGTAGGTCCGCCACACTCGGGTCGTCACGGGCGATACACGCAGAACGCTCCCGTTCGCACCGTCGCAACCAGATGCTCGCCGAGATGTTGCGACGCTGCACGCACTTGCTGGATCGCGTGACTCACTCGGCGTTGCACGTTGGTCCGTGCGCGTTCGGCCGCCTGGCCGGCACGACGCTCGCGACCACCGAGCCCGACCGCCCGCGTGAGCTGTTCGGAGAGAGCAGCGATCTCGCTGCGAGCATGCTCGGCACGACCGAGATCACCCCACTGCTCGGCGCGTGCGAGCTCGTCCTCCAGATCTGCGAGCCGCGTCCGATACGCGGCGCGCGCGCGATCGTCGATCAGCTCGCCCGCGTCGCCGAGATCGATGGTGCCACCTGGATTGGCCAGATCGACGGCGTGGAACTCCCGTCCGGGCTCGGCGAGCATTCGCGCCAGCATCTCCATGCCGCGCGAAGACCGCACGTGCACTTCGTTGCCGAATCCGCGGACGATCCAGAGCTCGCCGACACGCGTGGCCGACACGGTCCGGCTGGTGGTCGTTGCGCCCGTGCCTGCGCCGGCGCTCGAGCCAGGGCTTGATCGTCCAGCGGGTGGAGTGTGCGGAGGGGGCGTGGCGGACTGCGCGGACTGCGCGGAGCGCGCGCGCGCGAGCAGGCCCGGCATCTCGAGGCGTGTCGCCTGCGCGAGGGCCTGTGTCCATAGCAGGGCGGCCCGCTCGCGATCCTCCGGGCGACCGCGACGCTCGAGCGCGGTGGCCCAGTCGGCCTGGATTCGCGCGATCCACGGCGGCGACATCACCTGCTGCGCCACCTGCAGCGCGGTTTCGGCGTGGCGATCGATCACCTCCCAGCGCTCGAGCAGCGTGGCGAGCACGAGCAGCGCGCGATCGTAGATGTCGAGGATCGCGAATCCCAGCATCGAAGCGACCGCCAGCTTGCCGGTATGAGCTTCGAGTTGCGCATAGAGCTGCTCCGCGCGGGTGCGGTCGCCCAGGCCGATCACCGCGTCGATGATGAACAGCGCGAGCGACGGTTCGGCGTCCACGGCGGCGTCGGATTGCGGTAGGAGGTCTCGGATGGAGTCGAGGCGACCTGCGGCGGCATCCACCCAGAACACGAGCAGCGAGCCGATCGTCGGGTGCGTGAAGGCGAGCCGCCGGACGTCATCTCCCAGCGGCGCGGTCTGGATCCAATCGGTCATCGCGCGATGGATCTGCAGGCTGCGCTCGATCGTTGGATCATCGACTTTCGCCACCAGTGCCGCCGCGTGCTCGATCTCGACCCGGGCATCGCGAAACCTGCCATCGATCGACGCTTGCATCGATCGCAGCACATGCGTCGGCCACATCACACGTGGCGTGCCGACCTGCGCAGCAGCGGTGGCGTGGTTGGCAACCGCAGCATCGAACGCGGCACGATCGCGACGGTCGATCGCGGTAAAGCACAGCCGAAGCCGCATGTGGATCGCGATCAGTCGATCGGCGCGACCGGTCGCGAGCGCCAGCACCTCGCGACCGAGCGCTTCGAGCTGAGCGCCGGGTACATAATCGATCAGCGCCGCGAACGCGACATGGATGACGTCCAGCAACGTGCGTGGATCGCCGCACCGCCGCGCCATCTCGATCGCTGCGAGCGCGTCACGCACCGGTCCCGCCGGGTCGAGCGCGGGCTGCTCCGCCGCGGCGAGCCGCGCCAGCACGCGAGCACGCAGCGGTGTGTCGGCCTGCGGCAGTGCACGCAGCGCCTCCTGGAGCAGACCGACCAAGGTGGCATCGGTGAGCCCGAACCGGAGCTCGATCCCGAGCGCCAGCGCGACGCGTGCGAGCAGCGCGCCATCGTCGAGCATGCGCGCGAGCTCGGCCGCCGCTTCGCAGATCTCGCTCGCTCGCGCATGCTGGCCGCTGTACTGCAGCGCCTCCGCGAGCTTGCACATCAGCTCGGCACGCTGGCGACGGCCATCTCGGTCGGTGGTGCCGAGTGCGCCGAGCGCACGCTCGAGCATCGCCGCCGCATCTTCGAACGCGAGCTGAGTCAGCGCGACGTCGGCGGCGCGTTCAGCGGCACGCACCGCAGCGTCGGCCGCGAGGTGGCCAGCCTGCAGCAGATGATGCGCGATCGCGCTCGCGGCATCCGGCGAGTCATCGCAGCTCTCGATCGCCTGGGCGGCGCGCAGGTGGAGCTCGGCGGCGGTCGCGCGATCCAGATCGTCGGCCAGCACCTCGGCCACCAGGGCGTGCGAGAACCGATAGCGGTCCGTGGTCATCTCGGACACCACGCGCGCGCGGAGCGCCGGAGCCAGCCGGCGCTCGAGATCAGCGCGATCGAGGTCGAGCGCGGCGGCGACCACCGCGCCTCGGAACTCGCGGCCCACCAGCGCCGCGGCCGCGAGTAACTGTGCGGTGGGTTCGGCGAGCTTGGTGACCCGCTCGCGAATGACCGCACGCACACCGGTGCCGACCAGAGCCGCGAGTGGGCGGGCGTCGCTCGGCGCGGACGCCAAGCACTCCACGAGCTCCTCGATGAACAGCGGATTGCCGTCGGCGAGCTCACGGACCTTGATGCAGCCGGCGGCGTCGAGCCGGGAGCCGACCATGGCGGCGACCTCCGCGGCGTCGAGTCGAGGCAGCGCGATCCGGCGTGCATCGCGGCGGATCCGCCCGAGCGACTGCTCCACCCCGCTTGCCGCTTCGCCGTCGCGGGCGGTCGCGGCCACGACGATTCGCGCATCGCGAACGTGGCGCGCGACGAACTCGAGCAGCAAGAGCGATGACGGGTCGGCCGCATGAACGTCATCGAGCAAGATGGCGATCGGCCGCCGCGCCGCTCGACGGGCGATGAACGCCGCGACGGCATCGAAGCTGGCGAGCCGAGTGGAGCTGTCGACGCGTTCATCGGGTTCGATGGTGGGAGCGCGATCGTCGGGCGCGTCGAGCGCACCGAGCACCTGCGTCCATGGCCAGAAGGCGGGTGTGAGACCGACCTCCCAGGTCCGCCCCCACACCGCCTGGCCGCCTGCGCTCGTGATCCGGCTCGCGAGCGCCTCGAGCAATCGGGTCTTGCCGATCCCGGCCTCGCCGGTGATCAACAGCAGTGCGCGCCGTCCCGCACCCGCGTCGGCGACGGCCTCTTCGATGAGCGCGAGCTCACGAGATCGACCGACGAACACGCCCACGCCACGGTACTAACGCCGACCGCGGCGCGGGTAAAGTGCTCGGGCCTACTTGCGACCTTTCACCTCCAGCACCGACGTTGATGCGCCCGCCACGAACGTCTCGCTGCGGACCGTCAGCTCCTTGGAGCCCTTCGAGAACGTCATGTCGATGACCTCCTTGAACGGCTTGCCCTCGGACGTGCCGGTGTGGACGAACCGCAGCGAGTCGCCCTTGGGCATCGCCGCCATGTGGTCGTGGGTCTCACCGGCGTTGGTGACCGAGAACCAGTGATAGGTGCTGGTGTTGGG
>JBFWXW010000013.1:0-122177 GCA_050187075.1 Kofleriaceae bacterium
GTATCGCGGAGTGTATGCGACCGATAACGCCGGCGCTGGCGCACGACCGTCGCGCCCCGATGGCGATTGCAACGACCACGATCCGGGGATCAATCCCGAAGCGACCGAGGTCGCCGACAACCTCAAGGATGACGATTGCGACGGGCTCGCAGACGAGGACGGAGCGACGCCTTCGAGTAACGCGGTCGACGGCGACGGCGATGGCGTCAGTCCGATGGCGGGTGACTGCGACGATACCAACCTGGCCGTGCATCCCGGGGCGACGGAGGTGTGCGGCGATGGGCTGGACAACGATTGCGACGGCGTCGCGGATCGCAGCCAGGACGGCGACGGAGCGGCGACCGCGTGCAATCCATTCGATCCGGCAACGCCGGTGGCGATCACGATCGATCCGAGCTCGGTGACGAGCGGCGCGCCGAATAACAAGTTCGTCGACGGCAAGATCACCAGCCACGACGGTCGTCTCGTGTTGACCGCGGGGCCCACGTTGATCAGCCTCCAGCTTCCGCTCGGCACCGACGTGACGTTCGATCTTCGGCTCACCGGCGCCACGCTCGAGAGCGACGTCGTCGACAACGCAGGCACGCTCACGCTTGCGAACGGACGACTCGGCGGCGTGGTCGAAGCCAGAACCGCCGACACGATCCGCGGTGCCCGAGTCCCGGTGATCGGCCTCGAACCGGCGAGCTCGCTGCTCGATGCGGCGTTTGCGAGCGTCCTGGGGCCGGTGCTCGGGTTGCCCAAGGCGCCCGGCGAGATCAGCAATACGTACACCGGCTGCCGCAAACCAGATATCGACGTCGACGGCGACGGGCTCGAGGCGTTCTGCGATTCGAGCCCCGATACCGATCCGAAGGAGGTCGACATCTGCATCGATGGCGACGGCACCGAGATCCGCGACGTCGTCGATGGCGATGGCAACGTCACGATGCATTGCACCGAGGCCATGGATGGCGACAAGCCGCGGTTCGTCGATGGAATTTCGATCGCGCTCAAGCTCTCGACGACGCCGATCCAGGCGATCGTATGGCCATGACCCGGCTCGTGCTCGCGTCCGCGTCACCGCGCCGCCGCGAGCTGCTGGCGCGTGTCGGGCTGGCGCTCGAGGTCCGCAGCGTCGATATCGACGAGACTCCGCACGAGCGTGAATCGCCGGTCGATTATGTGATGCGGCTCGCGCGCGACAAGGCACGCGCGGCGACCCGGCGGGCCGGCGAGTGGGTGCTCGCGGCGGACACGACCGTGACGCTCGATGGGATGATCCTCGGCAAGGCCGAGACGCCGAAGGAAGCCACCAAGATGCTGCGCTGGCTGTCGGGCCGGACCCACCAGGTCTTGACGGCGTTCGCGCTCGTGGGCCAACGCGGTGACCAGACCGTGGTACGTGAAGGCGTGGTCACCACGGACGTGACGATGATCGAGCTCGATGCCGCAACCCTCGCCGATTACGTGGCGAGCGGTGAGTGGCACGGCAAGGCCGGGGGGTATGCGATCCAGGGCATCGCCGCGGCGCTGGTGCGCGAGATCCGCGGCTCGGTGACCAACGTGATCGGCCTTCCGCTCGCCGAGGTGCTCGCGGCGCTTCGCGACGCCGGCGGCCCACTGCCACAGCTGGCCTCAGGCACGCCGTCGTGACCGATACGCATGACATCGCGATCCGGTGGCAGGCGGTCCGCGAGCAGGTCGACGCTGCGTGTGAGCGCGCGGGTCGCTCGCCGGCCGAGGTGACGATCGTCGCCGTGTCGAAGACCCATCCTGCAGCAGCGGTTCGCGTCGCGGCGCAGGCGGGTGCCACTGATTTCGGCGAGAACTACGCACAGGAGCTCGCCGAGAAGCGAGCCCACGTCACCGACGTCCGCTGGCACTTCATCGGCCGCCTCCAGCGCAACAAGGCCAAGCTGGTTGCGGGCCAGGTGGCGCTCGTGCATGCGGTCGATAGCGTCGAGCTCGCGACCGAGCTCGGCAAGCGCTCCGGAGGCCGCGTGCAGCCCATCTTGCTCTCGGTCAACGTTGCGGGAGAGCAGACCAAGGGCGGCGTGACCCTCGCCAGCGCAGCGGCGGTCGCGCGCGAGCTGATCCGCGTCGACGGGATCCGGCTCGATGGCCTGATGACGATGCCGCCACCATCCGAGGATCCCGAGGCGAGCCGCCCCAGCTTCGAAGCGCTGCGCCGGCTCCGCGACGAGCTGGGTCAGCAACTCGGCGTGGCGCTGCCGGTGCTGTCGATGGGCATGAGCCAAGACTTCGAGGTAGCGATCGCGTGTGGCGCGACCCACGTGCGGATCGGAACGGCGATCTTCGGCGCGCGTCCGGTCGGTTAGCGCGCGCAGATCGAGACGTGGGGCGCGTCTTCCCAGAGTGCGATTAGGTCAGGAACTTGCCCGCGTGTCGGATCCCTCTTGTAGGGTAGGTCGGTGCGCATCCTCGGGCTCGACCCTGGCAGCCGCGTCTGCGGCTACGGCGTGATCGACGAGCGAGGTGGCGAGCTGTGCTATGTCGAGTGCGGCGTGCTGACAGCGCCGGCCGCACGCGCGATGGAGTTTCGGCTCGGTGAGATCGCGCGCGGGCTTCGCGAGGTGATCGACGAGCTGGGGCCGGACGTCGTCGCAGTGGAGGACGTGTTCAGCCATCACAATCCACGCACCGCGCTGGCCCTCGCGCAGGCGCGCGGGATGGCGCTGGCCGTGTGTGGGCTTGCGGGGCTGACGCTCGCGTCGTATCCACCGGCCACGGTGAAGAAAGCAGTTGCAGGCTCGGGCCGGGCCGACAAGGGCCAGATCGGGCGCATGGTGCAAGCGCTGGTCGGCCTGAGCAGCTTGCCGAGGCCGGACGCGAGCGATGCCCTGGCGGTCGCGATCACGCACGGTCGATCGATCCGGCCGACGGCGGCGAAGCTCACCAGCTCGGTCGTGAGGGCACGGCCATGATCGCTCGGCTCGAGGGAACGCTGCTGCGCGACGGCGAGCACGTCGTGGTCGATTGCAACGGCGTCGGTTACGAGGTCACGTGCTCGGCGTACACGCTCGCAGCGCTGCCGAGTCACGGCGAGCGCGTGGTCTTGAAGGTGTTCACGCAGGTTCGCGAGACCGAGATCGCGCTGTTCGGGTTCATCGACGCCCACGAGCGCGGGCTGTTCGATCTGCTGATCACGGTCAAGAACGTCGGGCCGAGCACCGCGATCACCATCCTTTCGGGCTCGAGCCCGCGTGACATCGCGGCGCTGATCGCGCGCGAGGACGTCGCCGGGCTGACCCGGATCAAGGGCATCGGCAAGAAGACCGCGGAGCTGCTGGTCGTCGAGCTGCACGACAAATGTGAGCAGCTGATCATGACGTGGGGCGCGGACGGATCGATCCGTCCTGTGGCGGTGCCGGCAGGCGCACCGCGCGCGGCCAAACCGACGAACCGCCACCCGATGCTGGGCGAGGTGATGAGCGCGCTGGTCAAGATGGGCTGGCGCTCGGTCGAGGCCGAGCAGGTCGTGGCAGATCTCCCCGTCACCGACGACACCACGATCGAAGCGCTGCTGCGCCAGGCGCTGCGGAGCATGCCCAGGTAAGGTCGGCCCGTGGGACGCAGCAAGCATATCGACGAGGCGGACAGCGCACCCGAGGGCGGTCGCGAGGTCGCGCCGGTCGAGCGCTCCACCGAGCGCGCGTGGCAAGCGGCGCTTCGCCCCAAGAACTTTGACGAGTACATCGGCCAGCGCGAGCTGATCGACAACTTGCGAGTCTCGGTGCGCGCGGCGAAGGAAAACGGCTGGCCGCTCGATCACTTTCTGTTCGCCGGTCCCCCGGGCCTCGGCAAGACCACGCTGGCTCACGTGATCGCGAACGAGCTCGGTGTGAACCTGCACGTCAGCAGCGGCCCGGCGATCGCGCACCAGGGCATGCTCGCGTCCTTGCTGACCTCGCTCGCGGAGGGCGACGCGCTGTTCATCGACGAGATCCACCGGCTCGCGCCGATCGTGGAGGAGAACCTGTATCCGGCGATGGAGGACTTCCGGTTCGATCTGTTCATCGGCGACGGGCCACATGCCAAGGCGGTGACGATGCAGTTGCCGCGGTTCACGTTGCTCGGCGCGACCACGCGGATGGGGCTGCTCTCGGCGCCGCTGCTCGATCGGTTCGGGTTCAACTGGCAGCTGCGTTATTACGACCTGACCGACATGAAGGCGATCGTGAAGCGGTCGGCGTCGTTGATCGGCGTGCCGATCGATGCCGATGGCGCCACCGAGATCGCGCGGCGATCGCGCGGGACGCCACGGATCGCCAATCGCTTGCTCCGGCGGGTGCGCGACTTCGCGGCGGTGGAGCGCGACGGCACGATCGATGGGGACATCGCTGCATCATCGCTCGATCGATTGGCCGTGGATCACGCCGGGCTCGATGCGCTCGATCGCGCATACCTTCAGGTGATCTGCGAGCGGTTCGACGGTGGTCCCGTCGGAATCGAAGCAGTCGGCGCGTCGCTATCGGAGGAGCGCGGAACGCTCGAAGAGGTGGTCGAGCCGTTCTTGCTGCAGGTGGGGTTCATCGCGCGGACGCCGCGCGGCCGCGTTGCGACGGCTGCAGGCTTTCAGCACATCGGGCTCGCTGCGCCGAGCAAGGCGCCCACCGGCGGCTCGGGTGGTACGCAAGGCCGGCTATTCTGAGATCGACACCCGGCGCACCAGGCCGACGTCCGACTCAGACCGAATCGTTGCGACTTCCCAGCGTCGGCTGCACGGTCATCGTCTGACGGTTGCGAATGATCTGCACCGTCACACGATTGTTGGCGTCGACCTTGTCCATCGCGAACAGGATATCGCCGGCCGTCTCGACCTTTTCCGTGCCGAGCTTGGTGATGATGTCGCCGACGCGCAGTCCCGCACGTTCCGCGGGGCTGTTGGGGGCAACCTGCGCGACGAGCAGACCGCTGTCGCGGGGCGCCCCGTAGAAGCTGCGGAGCTCCGGCGTCAGGCCCATGACCATCACGCCGAGCCGGCTCTGGCCGGTCGACCACTCGAACGAGTCGGTGACCATCGGTTCGTCGTAGTCGAGCGGTTGCGCCGGTTGCGTGTCGTCGAGATCTTCGGGCGGTGCCGTCGCCTCGATCGGCTGTTGATCGTCGGTGGGTGAATCGTGATAGGGGGGAACCGCGAGCGCCGTCGCAGGGACTGCCGCCGCGAGAAACATGATCGTCGTGAGTCGCATGACAACCTCCGCCTCGAGGTCGTGCAATCCGTCTGCCTCGATCGCTCGCACGGCCGGCGGCCAAACGCTGCGCGACAGCTGCAAGCGCTGCCGGTGAGCACGGGTTGCGTCGCAGATCGTTTGCTGGCGCGTCGGCTTCGGCGCGCGTCGGTCGGTCGCGCCGACCACGCGGCCCGATCGCGGGCTGCTGCGCGTTGCGAGCGAATCTCGTGACATGACCGTGAGTGCGCTCGGGCGCGTCGTGCGCTGCCGCGCGGAGTTGGCGGTCATCATGCTCGTCGAGCAACAGCAACTCGCCAAGCGTCGAGCGCGGCGCTCGGTATGTCAGATGCAACACCATGGGGCATGCGAGTCCACCTCTGGATGATGTTCGCGGTGGTGACTTCGTGCGCTACGGATCGCGCGATGTTTCGGCCGGCTGGCGACGATGTGACGTCCGCAGGACACGGAGGTCACCCAGCGGCGGCGTACGACGTGCGCGAGAGTCCCGATGTCGACCCGAGGATCCACGTCAACGTGTGGTCGCGCGGAGCCCGCCAGCTCGAGGACCGTACGTTGATCGGGATGTCGATGGAGGTCCAGAACACCAGCGACCGGCCGGTCACCGTCGCGACCGACCAGGTCAGCCTGATCGCGTTCGACAACCGCGGTCGCCAATACCCGGCGCCCGCCCTGGTCAGCATCCACACGGACCAACCGACCGGCGCGACAGTCTCGGCAGGGACTGCGGCGACCTTGCTGATCACGTTTCTTATGCGTCGGTTGGACCCCTCGTCGTTCGGCTCGCTACGTTAGCGCTGGGGGCTGGCGCAGGACGACGGCCAGCGCTACGTGCAGTTCACCGAGTTCACCCGGGTACGCGAGCAGATCAACACCTACGTCGCATACGACCCGGTGTTCGGCTATTACGACCCGTTCTGGTACGGCTACGGGTATCACCAGTTCCGCTATCACGTGCCGGTGCGGCGGGTGATCGTCGTCGATCGCGACCGCGTCAATCAGCCGCGCGTCGAGCGGCGCGCGCCCCCAGGTCGGCGGTAGCGCGCTTGCGCCGCGACCACAACCCGCAGAGCGCGATCAGCAGCCCCGCGAGACCGCCGGAGCCCCGGGAGGTTTGGCACCCACCCGCGCCAGGACCCTCCGAGGGATCGCCAGGGTCGCCGGGGTCGCCAGGATCGCTGGGGGCCGGATCAACCATGTCATCGGGCTGCATCCAGCACGACTCGAGCTCCTGCACCGGATCGGCGCATGACAATCCCGACGGCGCGACCACGGGCGGGCAGGGACCCGCGGGAAGGACGGTCGGGTCCGGGCTCAGCCCCCAAACCTCGAGCTGCAGCACATCACCGACCTCGACGCCTGCGAGCATGATCTCGTGGATCGTGTACGGGAGCCGCTTGTAGCCGGTGGTCTCGACGCAGTTCTCGTCGATCTCGTCGAACCAGACGTCGAGCTCCGTCGGCGTCGTGGTCGTCTCCCCGGTCACATCGATGATCGCCTCACCACGCCGCGCGAACACGTTGAGCATCTGATCGGTGGTCGCGCCGGGATGAACGAAGACCACCAGTGGACAGCCGAGCGGGACACTGGTGGTTGCCGTATAGGGGTAGTAGGCATTACAGCTGTTCGCCGACGCTGGGCGCGCGAGCGCAGCCGAGCTCAGGAGCGCCGCCACGATCAGCGATTTCCTCATGGTCTAAGCTCACCAAGGAACCCGGTGTCCATCCAGTCCGTGCCGCCAACGCTTGCTCACACGCGCGACGCTCCGCGTGTACCAACCATGCACAGCGGGCGGCTCGATGCGTAGCGCGGGATGGATCGGCGCCGCGGTGCTCGCCGCAACCGTCACCACGATGGCGATCGTCGCCACTCGGTCACCTCCTGCACAGCGTTCGCCGGTGGCCACCACGGCGCGCGTCCCGAACAGCGATCCACCCGGGCCCGACACCAACATCTTCGCGGGCGACTACCTCGGACCAGACGCCTGCGGTGAGTGCCATCCCGACCAGCACGCACGCTGGCGCGGCAGCCTGCACGCGGTGATGAATCAGCGCGCCTCGACGACCGGCGCGGTGATCGGTGACTGGAACGGCGCGGTGCTCGACTATGCGGGCGGGCAAGCGCGGTTCGTCCGCGATGGCGATGGTTACCGCATGACGCTGTCGCGCGGCGGCCACGTGGTGACGTACCGCGTGACTCGAACAATTGGCATGCGCGGCCTGCAAGAATACGTCGGCACCGAGCTGGGCCGTGCAGATGCCGTCGAGGTGAGATTGCCATTTGGCTGGTGGCCGCGTCGCAACGGGTGGTATCCGCAGCCGTACTTCGATCCGTGGCTCGGCGACGAAGCGAGCTTCGATGCATATGCCCCGGTGCGCGAGCCTTGGGCCGAGCGGTGCCCGTGGTGTCACAGTACGTATCCATTCGCCCAGCGGATCGCGCGCGCGTCGCGGCCCCAGCCAGTCGGACACGGGCTCGAGCAGTGGTTCAGCGCAGCGCCGGGCAGCGAGCGGCTCGAGGTCTCGGCGCAGATCACCACCGGCATCAGCTGCGAGAGCTGCCATCTCGGCGGTCGAGCACACGCTGCCGGTGCGCCGATCCACTTCGTGCCCGACGGTGCGCGGGCACGGCCGGGCGCGCCAGTGGCGTCGCGATTCACGGACGAGCGGCGCGACCCGGCGATCGTCAACACCGTGTGCGCGCAATGTCACTCGGGGCCGTCGCCGCGGTTTCCCGATGGCAGCGCGTCACGCAACTCGAGCGAGGCGATCGATCTCGCCGCCGGCCCGTGCACGGGCATCCGGTGCACCGACTGCCACGATCCACATCGCCCCGATGCCCTCGCCCAGCCGCGAGCTGCTCACGCGCGGGCGATCGAGGCCTGCGTGCGGTGCCACGACGCGTTCGCCGAACCCGGCGCTGCGCGCGCACACGCCGGCCACGATGGGGTCGATTGCATCGACTGTCACATGCCGCGGATCGTGATGGGGATCGATCGGTTCGTCGCGAGCCATCGGATCTCGTCGCCCAGCAACCCCGAGATGCTCGCTGCCGGTGCGCCGAACGCGTGCAACCTGTGTCACCTCGACCGCTCGGCGCAGTGGACGCTCGATGAATTGCGCGAGCAGTATCGGGTGCGACTCGTGGTTCCGGCGGGCGTGCGCGGTCTCGATCGTCCGATCGGGGAGCGCTGGCTCGCGAGCGAACATCCCGCGCTGCGAATGCTCGCCGCGGCGGCCTATGCACGCTCGCCGCTCGGGCGAGCCATGGTGCCTCGGCTCACCCAGCAGCTGCTCGATCCCCAGCCGCACGTGCGCGCGTGGGCGATGTTCGCGCTCGAGGATGTGCTCGGACGCCGGATCGATCACGCCGAGCTCGATCCGCGCGGAGCTCGGGACCAGCGGGCTCGCCAGCTGTCGCGGTTTCCTCGGTGACGGTTGTCGTGGGCGGACGGTCGCGCGGGTTGCCGGAATCGAATAGCTTCGAGCGACCATGAGCGACACCACGATCGAGCATCCCGACGGGCGTGTCGAGCTGCGCGCACCGGACGAGCTCAAGGGTTCGAAGCTGTACAACGAGGATCTCGCGCCGGTCGCGGTGCGCCGCCGCACCTGGACGACGTGGGACTACGCGGCGCTGTGGATCTCGATGGCCCACTGCATCCCGACGTACACGATGGCGTCGGGATTGATCGCGAGCGGCATGGCCTGGTGGCAGGCCTTGATGACGATCTTGTTGGGCAACCTGATCGTGCTCGCACCGATCCTGCTGAACTCGCATCCGGGAACCAAATACGGCGTCCCGTTCCCGGTGTTTGCGCGCGCCGCGTATGGCACGGCGGGATCGAATCTTCCGGCGCTGATGCGGGCGCTCGTCGCATGCGGCTGGTTCGGCATCAACGCGTGGATCGGTGGCCACGCGCTGCAGACGTTCTTCGTGTCGCTCGCGCCGGGGTGGCACGACATGCTCGGCAGCTTTCACGGTTTTCCGACGACGCAGTGGATCTCGTTCCTGCTGTTCTGGGGGCTCAACATCTTGATCATCTATCGCGGCATGGAGCTGGTCCGCCGCGTCGAGCGGTTCGCCGCTCCGTTCGTGCTGGTGATGACCGCCGTGCTCGTGTGGTGGGCGATCGACAAGGCCGGTGGGCTGGGGCCGATCCTCGCGCGCACTGCGTTCGTCGCCCCGGCGGACAATCCGAACACCACCTTCATGAGCGTGTTCATTCCGTCGCTCACGGCGACGATCGGATTCTGGTCGACGCTGTCGCTCAACATGCCCGACTTCACACGGTATGGGCAGTCGCAGCGCGAGCAGGCGATCGGTCAGACCATCGCGCTGCCATCGACAATGACCCTGTTCGCGGCGATGGGCATCGTGATCACGTCGGCCACGATCGTGATCTTCAACAACCCCAAGGGGATTGCCGATCCGATCGTCCTCGGTGGAACGTTCGACAACCGCGCGATCGTCGCGATCGTGATGTTCACCGTCGTGATCGCGACGCTCGCCGTCAACATCGCTGCCAACGTCGTGTCGCCGGCCAACGATTTCGCCAATGCGCTGCCGGGCAAGATCAACTTCAAGACCGGTGGCCTGATCACCGGGTTGATCGGGATCGCGATGATGCCGTGGGAGCTGCTCAAGGACACCAACTCGTACATCCTCGGATGGCTCGTCGGCTATTCCGGGTCGCTCGGCTCGGTCGCGGGCGTGCTGATCGTCGACTACTGGGTCCTGCGCAAGAAGCGGCTCGATCTGCGATCGCTGTATGTCGCCGACGGAGCGTATCGCTACAGCAACGGCTGGAACCTGCCGGCCGTGTACGCGACGCTGGCGGGGACGATCGTCGCGTTGCTCGGTGTGTTCTGGGAACCGATGCGACCGATCTACGACTGGTCGTGGTTCGTCGGGTTCGGCCTCGCCGGAGGCCTGTACTGGGCGCTCATGCGAGGTCGTATCCCACCCGGGCTGCCTACCCCGCACGCGACCGCACGCTGACGCTGAGGCCGTATGCCCCCTTGGTTGTGACGTTTTTCGGCAACTCGCCGCGAACCAGCGCGCCCGCGCTTCAAGTGTTTCGCGGCCATGCCGCGGACACGCAGCCAATCAGCCGGGGGCACGGCGCGTGCAGCGTTTTGCGCGCGTGAACGAGCGCTATCGACCGAATTCAACTGGGGTTCCGTTTGTGGGCCGGACCAACACCAGCGATCGACCTGTTGTTGGACGAACCGGCACCACGGATCAGCCCCTGATCGCTCGTACCGGCACCCGCGATCGGCCGACGTCCGCGCCGTCCTTGAGCCGGATCGGTGACTACAGGATCGAACGCACGCTCGCCTCCGAGGAGATCGGCGTCCTGTACCTGGGTACCCACGTGATCCTGCCGCGGCAGGCGGTGGTCAAGGTCATCCACCCCGACCAGGCCAACCTGAAGAACCTCGCCGTACAGCTGCTGCGCGAGGCCTGCATGGTCGACGCGATGTTTCATCCGGCGGTACCGCGCGTCTACGAGTGCGGCATCCTCCCGGATCGCAGACCGTGGGCGGCCTTCGAGTGGATCGACGGCGAGACCCTGGCCAGCACGCTCGCCGCCGAGCAGCTCGGGATCGCCGATATCGTGGTGTTCATGCGTGACGTGGCCGACGCGCTCAGCCACGCGCACGAGCGCGGTGTCGTCCACCGCCGGTTGACCGCGGATGCGCTGGTGCGAACGCCCGGGCGATCGGGGTTGCGGATCCGCCACTGGAGCGAAGCCCGGCCCCTCGACGCCGATCGGATCACGGTCGATGCGCGTGACGATGTCTACGCGCTGGGGGTGATCGCGTTCCGAGCGCTCACCGGCGTCCTGCCGACGCGGGCGGTGGCAGCGAGCGATCTGTGCCCGCATGCGCCGCGCGAGCTGACCTCGCTGGTGGACCACATGCTGGCGAGCGATCCCCATTCGCGTCCGACCAGCGCAGGCGTTCGCGATCGTGCATCGTGGTTGGCAAGGACGATGGAGCACGTGCCGCTCGACGCTGCGGTCCCGGTCTGCGGCGTGGACGGAGAGGTCCCCACGAGGCTCTCCGATCTCTCCGCCGGGGTCCGGATCCGCCGCTGACCGTATCCTGAAGAAAATTCACGCAAAACAGCGCTTCAAATCCGAAACGGCTGTGACATCCTCCGCCGAGTATGGAGCGGTTTGGAGCTGGGACTCGGATCGGAAACTATCGCGTCGAGGCCGACGTGGCCGCGAACCCGACCGGTGATGTCTACCAGGTCGTTCACGTCCTACTCGCGCGGCGGGCGCTGCTGAAGGTGCGCGCTCCCGAGCAGGCGGTGCCGTTGCTTCGCGAGGCGTGCTTGCTCGAAGCGCTGGCGCATCCCGGCGTGCCGAGGGTCTACGAGTCAGGCGTGCTGGGTGATCGGAGACCGTGGTTTGCGATCGAATCGATCGAAGCACCAACGCTCGCCGAAAAGCTCGTCGAGGGACCGCTGCCGATCGCAGGCGTCGCTCGATTGATCCGCGAGCTCAGCGACGTGCTCGAGCATGCGCACCGCCGCGGCGTCATCCATCGCTCGCTATCGCCCGAGGTCATCATCCTCACCAATCGCGCGTTCGCCGCATGCATCACCGACTGGAGCGAAGCGCGCACGCACGACGCGGTGGACTTCGTCCACCGGCCGGTACGCAGCTATCCGTATCTCGCGCCGGAACTGGCGCGCGGCGAGCCGGCCGATGATCGGGCCGATGTGTTCTCGCTCGGCGTGATCGCGTATCAGGCACTCACCGCAACGCTGCCGTTCGTGGCACCGGGCGTCGCGGGCGCCGAGCCGCACGTTCCGGTCCTGGAGCGTTGCCCCGAAGTGCCGCGCGCGCTGGCCGACCAGGTCGACCAGATGCTTGCCCTCGAGCGGTTCGATCGGCCGACCGCTTCCGAGATCCGGTCGAGCCTCGACGTGCTCGCGATCGACGCGCTCGAGCCCTCTGGCGGCATTCCAGCTCCGGTCGGAAATCTCGCTGACCTGGATACGCAGCCGGTCGCCTTCCCGCGGTTCCGGCAGCCCCGATGGACGCCGCACGCGTCCTATGTGGCCTCCGATCGGTCAACCGAAGTCTCCGGCGAGATCGTGGTCCCACCGAAGGCATGAGAGGGGGCTCCTTGTCGACGACACCACTGAGGACAACCGACCCGCGGTCCACCGTGACCTCAGGCAGCTCGACTAGCCACCGAGCGAGGTTGCCGACGGTTACGCCAGGCATGGCCGATGCATTTCGTCGAGAAATGCGGGGCAAACGGCTGGCAGTGGGAACTCACAGTGATGACGACATCACCGAGCCGTTCGAGCAGCCGACCCTCGACGTTTCGCTCGACGATCTGATGGACGTTGCGCCGGTCGGAGTCGCCAAGGCGCGCGTCGCGCCGCGTGCGTGCAGCTTGATCCATCCGTTCGATGTTTCGGATGCTGCCCCCGGCGCGCCCCGGCGCTGAGCGTCGAGGCCAGGTAACCGTTACGTAGGCGTAGACCTCCCGGGTCGACGCTCCCGAACAGGCGCGTGTTAGCGATTCTGCGGGAACCCGAGATCGACGCCGCGATGTCGCGGATCCGGCCACCGCGAGGTCACCGCCTTGGTCCGCGTGTAGAAGCGCACGCCGTCGCGGCCGTAGATGTGGTGATCGCCAAACAGCGACGCCTTCCAGCCGCCGAACGAGTAGTACGCCATCGGCACCGGAATCGGCACGTTGATGCCGACCATCCCGACCTCGACCTCGTGCTGGAACTTGCGAGCGGCCCCGCCGTCGTTGGTGAACAGGGCCACGCCGTTGGCGTACGGGTTGGAGTTCACGAGCTTGATCGCGTCGTCGTAGCTGGCGACGCGCGTCATCGACAGCACAGGTCCGAAGATCTCGTCCTTGTAGAGGTCCATCGACGGTGCGACGTGATCGAACAGGCACGGACCGAGGAAGAACCCGTTCGGCCGACCGGCGACCGCGACCGAGCGGCCATCCGCGACCAGCGTGGCGCCCTCGGCGATGCCCTTGTCGACGTACCCGGCGACCTTGTCGCGGTGCGCCTTGTTGATCAGCGGCCCCATCTCCGAGCCCGCATCGAGACCGTCACCCACGCGCAGCTTGGCGATCCGCTCGCGCATGAGCGGCACGAGCTTGTCTGCCGCGTTGCCGACCGCGACCACCACCGAGATCGCCATGCAGCGCTCGCCGGCGGAGCCATAACCGGCGGAGATCGCCGCATCGGCCGCGAGCTCCATGTCGGCGTCGGGCAGCACGATCATGTGGTTCTTCGCACCGCCCAGCGCCTGGACGCGCTTGCCGTGCCGCGTGCCGGTCTCGTAGATGTACTTCGCGATCGGCGTCGATCCGACGAACGAGATCGCGGCCACCTTCGGGTGCTCGAGCAAGCGATCGACGGCCACCTTGTCGCCGTGCACGACGTTGAGCACACCCGGTGGCAAGCCGGCGTCGGTGAGCAGCTGGGCGCAGAAGTTCGCGCACGAAGGGTCCCGTTCGCTGGGCTTGAGCACGAACGTATTTCCGCAGGCGATCGCGATCGGATACATCCACATCGGCACCATCGCGGGGAAGTTGAACGGCGTGATGCCGGCAACCACGCCGAGTGGCTGGCGGATCGAATACGTATCGACGTCGGTCGAGACGTTCTCCGAGTATTCGCCCTTGGCGAGATCGGCGATCCCGCAGGCGAACTCGATGACCTCGAGGCCGCGGCTGACCTCTCCCATCGCGTCGCCGGTGACCTTGCCGTGCTCGAGCGTCAGCAGCTTCGCGAGCTCGGCCTTGTGCTTGTCGATCAGGTCGCGATACGCGAACAGGATCCTGGTGCGCTTCGCGATCGACGCGCTTCGCCAGCTCTGCGCGGCGCGCGCGGCCGATTCCACCGCCTCGTCCACGACGGTCGGTGTTGCGAACGCGACCTTGGCTTGAACGTCGCCGGTAGCAGGATTGAAAACATCGCCGTGCCGGTCGGCGGTGCGCTCGTACGGCTTGCCGTCGATCCAATGCGTGATCGTCTTGATGCCCATGTCGGATATGCGTCTACCACGGCTCGAACACGTGCTGTGGCAGGTTCGAAGAGGGGTCACAAACCGGTGTCTGCGCGCGTTCACAGTCGGGATCGCTGTCGCGATCAGGGCGACACCCGTAGCTCACCGGAAGCACGCAGGTTTCTCGATGTGCGCGCGTGTGCTCTAACGCGTGTTCTTCACGACTTCGTCGTCGGAGACGAGCTGTCACCGCGTGGGTCCATCGCGAACGCGCGACCCGGACACCGCGTGCCCTACGCTCGCGCGCGATGACCAGGGAAGTTGTGTCCGTAGCTATTTTCGGAATGCTGGCGATCGGGTGTCACGGGTCTGCCGGGACCGCGTTGGTCGACGGTGGCGAGCTCGAGACAGGAGGCGATGCGTCCAACGAGTTCGAGCTCGATGCCGGCACCATGACGGCGATGTGCCCTGACAATGACGTGTTCGGGATCCGGCGGATCTATTGCACCAAGCCGGGGGGCGACGAGTGGTTCATCAACATGGACGACCCCGAGGAGAACCTGGATCGGTTCGATCCGAAGACCGAGATCACGCAGAACTCGGACGGGTCTTGGAAGGTGACGTCCAGCAAGGTTCGGATGAACGTGTTCACGCCCGAGGGTTACCAGCAGGACCTGATCACCACCTACGATCAGGACGACCTGGCGGCGAAGGGCTACATGCAGTCGCCGGCCGACTGGAAGAACGTCGAGATGACGGGCTACGTGAAGGTGAACGACGCCGACGATGGCGGGTTTGCGTGGTACGGCCGCGGCGGGTTTCACGGTGGTAGCGCGGGTGATGGCGGCAGCGGCTGCGAGGGCACGTCGTACAAGGGCGCGCTCGAGTGGGACGGCCAGACGCGGATCGCGAAGGAGCAGTGGCATCCCCACGGCTACTCGTTCACCAATCGCAAGGCTGCGAAGGGCGTCGTCGAGGATCGATGGATCGGCTACAAGACGATCATCTACAACGTGGACAACGACACCGCGGTGCGCGTGGAGCTATGGGCCGATTGGAACGCCGACAACACGTGGGAGAAGATCGACGAGATGCTCGATGATGAGGGGATGGGCGACGAGGGTGGTACCTGCGGCGGGAAGTCGGACCAGCCGATGGTCTGGGCTGGACCGGTGGTGACGTATCGATGGGACGGCGCGACCGACGTCGACGTTCGTGATCTAAGCGTTCGCGAGATCACGCCACCTACGCAGCCCTGACGTTCGCGTTCGCGCCGGGCTGTCGCAACGCAGGCGACACATTGCGTGTAACTTCACCGGGTTGTGCACCGTTCACACCCCGGTGCGAGGACTCCCCACACCAGGCGTCCCGAGTGTCCAGTCCGTGGTTTCGGTGAGTTCCGCCGAGTTTTTGGCGGCACAAGCCGTGAACTAGGCGGGCGGCAATGAAGACCGTCGTAAAGGCTCTCGGCACCGTCCTCCTCGTGTGTAGCGCCGCATGTAGCGGCATGGGTGAAATCGGCGACGGCACCGGCCCGGCCGACACCACCAACAACGGCGGCGGCGGCGATGACAACGGCGGCGACGACAACGGCGGCGATCCCAAGCCCGACCCAGGAGAGCAGCCACAGCCTCAGCCGGTGAACTGCCAGAACGACGTGTTCGGCATCAAAGAGATCTACTGCACCAAGCCAGGCGGCGACGAGTGGTTCATCAACATGGACAACCCCGAGGAGAACCTCGCGCGGTTCGATCCCAAGGACAACATCACTCGCAACCCCGATGGCTCGTGGAAGATGACCGAAACCCAGGTGCGCATGAACGTGTTCACCACGGACGGCTATCGGCAGAACATGATCACGACGTACGACGCCGATGAGCTCCACACCAAGGGCTACATGCAGTCGCCCAATGACTGGAAGAACGTCGAGATCACCGGGTACATCAAGGTCAACGACGACGGCGGCGGGGACGACAACTTCGCGTGGTACGCACGCGGCGGGTTTCACGGCAACAACGCCGGCGATGGCGGCTCGGGCTGCGAAGGCACTTGCTACAAGGGCGACCTCTACTTCAACGGCGACACGCGGATCGCCAAGGAGCAGTGGCACAACACGGGTTATGCGTACACGCCGACCAAGGACGCACAGCGCGGCTCGATCGTCGGCAAGTGGGTCGGCTTCAAGACCGTGATCTACAACGCAGCGGACAACCGTGGCGTGCACGTCGAGCTGTACGCCGACTGGGAAGACAACAACACGTGGGTGAAGATCGACGAGAAGTTCGACAACGGCGGGTTCGGCAATGAAGGCGATCATTGCAGCGGACCGGCCGACCAGCCGGTGACCTGGGGTGGGCCCGTCGCCACGTTCCGCTGGGACACCGCGGAAGATGTCGACTTCAAGAACCTCAGCGTGCGTGAGATCCAGCCGCCACAGTGAGCCAGGCCTCGGCGTTCGAACGCCAGATGTGACGCCGCCGACACGGGGCTGGCGCGGGTTGGTCCGCTTGGGTCCTGTATTGAGGGCTGCAATCCCCGACGAGGGTGACGGCGTCGGAGCCGGATTCAACTAGTTCCGTGGCGGTCCGTGCCGGCACGCCGCGTGAACGATTCGGCTGCATGGGGATGCCCGAGCGCTGGATGATGTTGGGACTGCTGGTCGCAGCGGGCTGCGGCGGGGTGGTGATCGATCCCGAGGACGAGCCCAGCTCCAGCACGACGACGGATGCGGGAAGTACGCCGAGCAAGCCGATCACACCCAGCGACGATCCGTCGCCACCGCCGCCACCGCCCGCGCCGCCGGACCCTCCTCCGCCCGATTCGCCGCCGCCCGCGGTCACATGCCCCGACGATCCGTTCGGGATCAAGGAGCTGTATTGCACCAAGCCGGGCGGCGATCAGTGGTTCATCAACATGACGAACCCGACGGAGAACCTCGCACGGTTCAATCCCAAGTCAGACATCACGCGCAACAGCGACGGTTCCTGGAAGGTCGAGGACACGCAGGTGCGAATGAACGTGTACACGACCGAGGGCTACAAGGCGTCGCTGATCACCACGTACAACCAGTCGCAGCTCGCCGCCAAGGGCTACATGCAGTCCGCGAAGGACTGGACGAACGTCGAGATGACCGGCTACGTGCGCATCAACGATCCGGGATCCGGCGATGACAACCTGTCGTGGTACGCGCGCGGCGGTTATCACGGCAACACCGCGGGTGATGGTGGTACTGGCTGCGAGGGCACGGCGTACAAGGGCAACGTGCACTTCTCGGGAGCCACCACGGTTTCGAAGAAGCAGTGGCACTCATCGGGGTACGCGTACACCACCAAGAAGCCGGCACAGGCGGGCAGCCTGGTCGGCAAGTGGGTCGGGATCAAGACGGTGATCTACAACCGCGGCAGCAGCTCGGTGGTCGAGGTCTACGCGGACTGGAACGCCAACAACACCTGGGTGAAGGTGGACGAGAAGATCGATACCACCGGGTTCGGCACGGACGGAACCCATTGCATGGGTCCTGCCGATGGCCGCGTCAGCTGGGGTGGACCGATCGCGACGTTCGCGTGGGACACCGCGCGCGATGTCGACTTCAAGAATCTGAGCGTCCGCGAGATCACTTCACCCGAGTAGAGCTCGCGCTGCCGCGGTGATCGCGTTCGGATCACCGGGTCGAGCCCGCCAGGCTATTCGAGCAGCTGTGCTCGCGCTACGCACGCGGCGTAGGGCGGGTCGTTGTCGAGCAGCTTGGTGTGGAGCTGTGGATCGCGGCCGGCGAGCTCCTTGCCCGTCATCACCGCGGCGTTGCATTGACCGCTGCGCGCGGCGGTGCTCGCCTGGAGCAACAATCGATTCTCCAGCCGCGAGGTGAGCAGCACCATCTGGGCCGGCAGTGGTTCGGCGGCGAGGCTACCTGGGGCACCGAGCTGCGCGCGCGTCGAGACGACGCTTCCCGGGGCGCCGAGCTGCGCAGCAAGTGCGGGCGCTTGCACTGGCTGGGCGGGCTCGAGGGTCTCCGGCAATCTTCCGCTGATCGCGATGAGTCCGAGCCCGAACAGCGCGACCGAGAGGCCTACCGCGCGCTCGACGGCGAGGCCGACCGAGCCGTCGGCGTCGAGCAAGCAGTGCTCGCAAGGTTCTGGATCCGCGGCGGCGGTCATGACGATGCCGGCGCCCGTCAGCGCGGTGCCGACCATCAACGCGCCATTCTTCGTGCATCCGACCGCGAGGGCCGCGACGGTGAGCAAGGCGATGCAACGCTTCATGGCCGACCCGAGTTGCGAAGGTCGGACCATTGCCTGGTGGACGAGCCATCGCGAGCTTGGGCGGTCGGAGCTGGTGAAGTCTCGACGAACCGAGTTCGTTTGACGGTGGAGGTCGGGCACGCCGAGGTGCAGAGTTCGCACGCTGATCCATCGGCCGTCGTCGAGGTTGAACGTGCCTCTGAAGCTGTGCTAGCCCAGCTGTTTCCGCACTGCTAACCGATCCCCCGGGAGGACGACGTGACCGACCTGTCCATCACCGTCAATGGCATGAAGTTCGAGAACCCGTTCTTGCTGGGCTCCGGCCCGCCAGGAACGAACGGCAAAGTGATCGCGCGGTCGTACGACCTCGGGTGGGGAGGAATGGTCTGCAAGACGTTCTCGCTCGACGCCAGCAAGGTCATCAACACGGCGCCCCGGTACGCCAAGCTTCGCGGACGCACCAGCGAGGAAGTGATCGGCTTTCAGAACATCGAGCTGATCAGCGATCGGCCGTACGCCGATTGGATCGACGATCTCAAGCAGCTCAAGAAGAACTACCCGAACAAGATCCTGGTGGCCTCGATCATGGAGGAGTACCGCAAGGAAGCGTGGCAACAGATCGTGCGCGAGGTCCAGGCGACAGGCGTCGATGGGTTCGAGCTGAACCTGTCGTGTCCGCACGGCCTGCCCGAGCGCAAGATGGGTATGGCGATGGGCGAGAACCCCGACATCGTCGAGGAGGTCGTCGGCTGGGTGAAGCAGGTCGCGACGATTCCGGTGTGGGCGAAGATGACGCCCAACGTCGGCAACCCGACGGTACCCGCGGGCGCGGCGCTGCGCGGTGGCGCCGACGGCATCGCGATGATCAACACGATCCTCTCGGTGTGCGGCATCGACATAAAGACGCTGCGGCCGATGCCGACGGTGGAGGGCCACTCGGTGCCCGGCGGCTACTCCGGCCAGGCGGTGCGGCCGATCGCGCTGCGCCAGGTGATGGAGGTCGCACGTGCGAACCCCGGCGTTTCGATCAGCGGCATCGGCGGCATCGAGACGGGGTTCGATGCGGCGCAGTTCTTCCTGCTCGGCGCATCCACGGTTCAGGTGTGCACCGGTGCGATGCTCCGTGGGTACGAGATCATCAGCGAGCTCAAGGACGAGCTGTCGAAGTTCATGGTGGACCACAAGTTCACCAACATTCGCGAGATCATCGGCAAGAGCCTGCCGTACTTCACGACCCACCACGACCTGGTCGATCGCCAGAAGGCCTCGCGCGATGCAAAGGAAGCCGCGCGGTCGAAGTCTGGCAAGGACGTCGAGACCTGGAAGGGCGAGATCGCCAAGGAGACCTCGACGCTGGTCACGAACTGAACCCGAACCTACGCAACCGAACCCGGGACCCAGAAGGACACACCCATGGCACGCAAGGTTATTTCCGGTCTGATCCAGGCATCGAACCCGATCAACGACGAGAGCAAGCCGGTCGCCGAGATCCAGGCCGCGATGCTCGAGAAGCACATGCCGATGATCCACGACGCCGGCAAGAAGGGCGTCCAGATCCTCTGCCTGCAGGAGATCTTCAACGGGCCGTACTTCTGCCCCGGTCAGGACAAGCGCTGGTACGACGCGGCCGAGCCGGTTCCGGGTCCCACCGTCGAGCGGCTCGCACCGATCGCCAAGAAGTATCAGATGGTGATGGTCGTGCCGGTCTATGAACGCGAGCAGGCCGGCATCTACTACAACACCGCGGCCATCCTCGACGCCGACGGCAGCTACCTCGGCAAGTACAGGAAGACGCACATCCCGCAGACCAGCGGGTTCTGGGAGAAGTACTTCTTCAAGCCGGGCAACCTCGGCTACCCGGTGTTCAAGACCCGCTACGCGACGATCGGCGCGTACATCTGCTACGACCGCCACTTCCCCGAGGGGGCGCGTGCACTCGGGCTCGCCGGCGCCGAGATCGTCTACAACCCGTCGGCGACCGTCGCCGGGCTGTCGCAGTATCTGTGGAAGCTCGAGCAGCCCGCGCACGCGGTGGCCAACGGCTACTTCATGGGCTGCATCAACCGCGTCGGTACCGAGGCGCCGTGGAACATCGGCAAGTTCTATGGCAGCTCGTACTTCGTCGATCCGCGCGGTCAGATCATCGCGTGCGGCTCGGAGGATCAAGACGAGCTGATCGTCGCCGAGCTCAACCTCGAGATGATCGAGGAAGTACGCCGCACGTGGCAGTTCTTCCGGGACCGCCGGCCGGACGCCTATGGCCCGCTGGTGGAGGACTGAGCCATGCGGACGCTGATCAAAGACGGAACGGTGGTCAGCGCGTCGGATTCGTTCATCGCCGACGTGTGGATCGAGGATGGCAAGATCGTCGGGCTCACGCATCCCTCGCAGCGCGGCGCGATGAAGGCCGAGCAGACGATCGACGCCAAGGATCAGTACGTGATCCCCGGCGGCATCGATGCGCACACGCACATGGAGCTGCCGTTCGGCGGCACGACCGCGTCGGATGATTTCCACACCGGCACGGTGGCTGCGGCGCACGGTGGCACGACGACGATCGTCGACTTCGCGATCCAGTCGAAGGGCTCGAGCATGCGAGCGGGCCTCGACACGTGGTTTGCGAAGGCGGAGGGGCGGGCCGCGATCGACTACGGCTTCCATATGATCATGACCGAGGCGAATCCAGGCACGCTCGAGGAGATGAGCGCGATGATTCGCGAGGGCGTGACGTCATTCAAGATGTTCATGGCCTATCCCGGCGTGTTCCTCGTCGACGACCAGCAGATCTTCCGCGCGATGTTGCGCGCCGGCGAGCTCGGTGCGCTGATCACGATGCACGCCGAGATCGGCTTGCCGATCGACGTGCTGGTCCAGCGCGCACTGTCCGAAGGCCGGACCGCGCCGGTGTATCACGCGTTGACGCGACCGGAGATGGCCGAGTCGACCGGCACCGAGCGCGCGATCGCGCTCGCCGAGATGGCAGGCGTGCCGGTGTACATGGTGCACCTATCGGCGCAGCGGGCGCTCGAGCGGGTGATGGAGGCGCGGGATCGTGGGCTGCCTGCGTATGCGGAGACCTGCCCGCAGTATCTGTTCTGCACCGAGGACGATCTGCGCGGTGACCCGGGCAATGAATGGAAGGGCGCGGGCTACGTGTGCACGCCACCGCTGCGCCCCAGGCATCACCACGATCATCTGTGGCGCGGTCTCAAGAACTACGACCTCCAGGTCGTGGCCACCGACCACTGCCCATTCTGCATGAAGGATCAGAAGGAGCTCGGTCGCGGCGACTTCTCGAAGATCCCCAACGGCATGCCTGGCGTCGAGACCCGCCTGCACCTGCTTTGGGAAGGCGTCACGCAGGGGAAGATCTCGATCAACCGGTTCGTCGAGATCACGTCGACCGCGCCGGCGAAGATCTTCGGCATGTACGGCAAGAAGGGCACGATCGCCGTGGGCGCCGATGCGGACGTCGTGGTCTGGGATCCCAAGCGCGAGAAGGTGCTCGGCAAGGATACGCTGCACATGCGTGTCGATTACTCGCCGTTCGAGGGCCGCAAGGTTCCCGCCAGCCCCTCGCACGTGTTCTCTCGCGGCGAGCTGGTCGTGCAGAACGATCAGTGGGTCGCCAAGGCCAAGCAGGGCCGCGGCCAGTTCATTCGCCGCAGCACATTCGGCCTGTAGCGGGGACGGTTTCAAGTTAGCCAAGTTACGAAGGCCAACGCAGCGTGATTGTTGAAGCAGTGGGGGACGCTTTCATCTTCCCGCGCCGTCTCTGCGGCCACTGCCATCTGATCCAGGACTTTCCGGTCATCACCGGGCCGATCTCACTCTGGGGAGCCCCAGAACTTGAATCCGTCCCGCCCGACCTCAATCTTCTCGCGCGGTTCGAGATCTCAACTTGGCTAATGTGAAACCGTCCCCGACTACGCCCCTGGGCCGAGCGTGAAGTAGAACGTTGCGCCGTTCCCGGGTGAACCTGCGGCCCAGATTCGGCCTCCGTGGCGGCGGATGATGCGGTCGACCGTCGCGAGCCCGATGCCGGTACCGGGGAACTCCGATTCGGTATGCAACCGCTGAAACACGCCAAACAGCTTCTCGGCATGAGCGGTGTCAAACCCGGCGCCGTTGTCGCGCACGAAGAACAGTCGCTCGGTGTCATCACCCATGGTGCCGAGCTCGATGTGAGGCCTTGCGGTCTTGGACGTGAACTTCCATGCGTTACCGAGCAGGTTGTCCAGCGCGATCGCGATGAGCCCGCTGTCCGCAGTCACCGCCATCCCTGGAGCGACGGTCACGTCAACGCGTCGCCCGGGGTCCGCGTGCTGCAGCCTGGCGATCGTGGTGGTCGCGAGCAGGGTCAGGTCCATGCGTTCGAGCCTGAGCTCGATCTGCGTCACCCGCGAGAGCGCGATCAGGTCATCGACCAGTTGCGCCATTCGCTGGGTGGCATCGCGTAAGGTGCCGAGCAGTCGTTGTGCTCGGTCATCGAGCTGGCTCGAATACTCATCGCGGAGCATCCTCGCAAGGGCATCGACCGCGAGCAGCGGGCTGCGAAGGTCGTGTGCCACCGAATAGCTGAACGCCTCGAGCTCGCGATGAGCCGCTTCGGCATAGGCCTTCGCCTCGCGCAATTCGGTGTCGACGCGCTTGCGCTCGGTGATATCGCGCGAGATGCCAAGGAGGTACTGGGGCTCTCCGGCCTCATCGAGGATCGGCACCTTCTTGGTATGGAGCCAGCGCTGGCCTTGTTGGGTCTGGATTGGCTCTTCGAGAATCTCGACGAGGACCTTGCCGTTGAGGGTTTCCCGATCCTTCGCCTGAAAGAACGCCGCCTCCGATGGCGGAAAGAAGTCGAAGTCGGTCTTACCGAGCATCCGGTCGCGCGACAGCCCGAGCAGCTCCTCGCCCGCACGGTTGAATCGCGTGAACGCCAGCTGCTTCGCTTCCTTGACGAACACCATGTCCGGAATGTGCTCGAAGATCGCGTCGAGGAACCAATGCGCGTGGTGGCGATCCTCGACGGCGTACCCGCTGTCGTCTGAGCGTTCGTTGCCCGCGGTCGAAGCCTCGCGCTCGTCCGCCTCGGCGCCCCCGCCGCGCTTCGGTTCACCATCGTCCACCATCGCGGACATTCTAGCTGAGTGTCATGCCCGCGTGTCTTGGAGCGGTTCGCGACATCGCCGTGATTGGGCACGCGACGCGATGCACCACGTGCGCGCGGACATGCCGGTGGCGGGAGGTGTCCATCACGCCGATGAAGTTTTCGTCGAGCTCGCACGTTTCATCTGGCGAGCTGGCCGGAGCTGGCCACAACAGGATCTTCGATGTCGAACGCAGTGCCGTGGTTGCTCGTCGTGGTTGTCGCGTGCGGTTCATCGGTGGCTCGGGTCGAGCGCGGGACGACACAGGAGCTCCGCGCCGCGCCCGCGGACGCGGCGAGACCCGACGAACAGTCCGAGGAAGCTCCGCAGGTGTTCGCCTCGACCTCCGTGCGCGTCCGCCTCGCCAAGACGCAGGCGATGGAGCCCTCGACGCTCACCGCGATGGCCGTACGACGCAAGATCGAGACCGCGTACCTTGCGGATCTCGAATCGTGCGCAAAGCGCGAGCTCGTCGGCGCCGGCCTCGATCACGGTGACTTCCCGCTGCAGATCACGGTCAGTCAATCCGGGCGAACGATCGCGTACCGCCCGCGCAACCTTCCGCAGATGAGACCCTGCGTCGACGCGCTCGTCCCGGATTGGCGGTTTCCCATCCCGAAGAGCCGATCAGGAACCGCCATGGAGGCACGTTTCGAGCTCGTGTTCGAGCTCCTGCCCGCTGAACCAGCAGGGTCAGGCGCCAGCTAGTCACCTTGTGTCCGGACCTCGGACATGATGAACAACCTAGGCCGTCGCGTCGAGCGCATCGGCGAGCACGCTGATCATCCGATCGAGCTCGGAGGTCTCGCTGATGAACGGCGGCGCGAGCTGGATCGTATCGCCGCCGTAGCGGACGTAGACGCCGTGCTCGAGGCACTTCATGGCGACCTCGAATGGACGCTTGAGCGGCTCGCCCGGGGCGGCCGCGAGCGTGAGGCCGGCGGCGAGACCGTAATTTCGGATGTCGGTGACGTGCTTGCGGCCCTTGAGGCCGTGCACGAGGTTCTCGAAGTGCGGCGCGAGTGTCCGCACGCGCTGGACCGCATTCTCCTTGACCAGCAGGTCGAGCGCGGCGACGCCCGCGGCGCAGGCCACGGGATGCGCCGAGTACGTGTAGCCGTGGGGAAACTCGAGCGCGTAGTCGGGACCGCCGCTCGACATGAACGTGTCGTAGATCTCCTTGGTCGCGACGACCGCGCCCAGCGGCTGCGCACCGTTGGTGACCTGCTTCGCGCAGTTGAGGATGTCCGGGGTGACGCCGAACTCCTCGGCCCCGGTCATCGAGCCGACCCGGCCAAAGCCGGTGATCACCTCGTCGAAGATGAGCAGGATCTGATTGGCCGTGCAGATCTGCCGCAGCTTCTGCAGATAGCCCTTGGGTGGCGGAACGACGCCGGCCGAGCCGGCGAGCGGCTCGACGATCACCGCCGCGATGTTCGAGGCGTCGTGCAGCTGGATCAGCTTGACCAGGTCATCTGCGAGGGCCGCACCGTCCTCGGGCATGCCGCGCGTGAACGCCTTGCGCTGGTCGTACAGCGCGAGCTGGGTGTGCGGCAAGTGATCTGCCTCGACGGCTTGTCCGAACGTCTTGCGGTTGCCGACGATGCCGCCAACCGAGATGCCACCGAAGTTGACGCCGTGATAGCCCTTCTCGCGGCCGATCAAGCGAGTCTTGGTTCCCATCCCCTTGGCCCGCCAGTATGCGCGCGCCATCTTGAGCGACGTGTCCGCGGCCTCCGAGCCAGAGCACGTGAAGAACACGTAGTCGAGCCCCGCCGGCGTGAGCTCCTTGATCTTGTTGGCCAGCGCGAACGAATGCGGGTGCCCGTATTGAAACGCCGGTGCGTAGTCGAGCGAACGCGCGGCATTCGCGATCGCGTCGGCGATCTCGCGCCGGCCATGACCGAGCCCGGAGCACCAAAGGCCCGACAGACCGTCGAATACCTTGTTTCCGCTGGCATCGATGTAGTACGCGCCTTCGGCTCCCATGATCATTCGCGGGTGTGCCTTGAACTGGCGGTTGCCGGTAAACGGCATCCAGTGGGCGTCCAGCCAGGCAGCGTCGGTGCGAACGGCAGGGTCGGTCATGGCGCGATACTAGCGCCGGAGCGGGCGCGCCGCTCCCCTTCAGGACGATGCGTTGTTGTCGTGACGAGCCGCCTTCATGCCTGTTACCTCATCGACCAGCGCGCAGTTGATCGCTGGCCGCATCTGTCGCTCGGGTTGGTCGCCTCGGTGAAGGCTTGATGGCAGTGCATCTCCCGTGATGCGCGCGCGTTCGAACGAGCGGCGAAGATCCGGCTCGCCCGACCGCCGATCGGTACCGGCTAACCGCTGGAATTCCGTCGTCGACAGATCATTTACCCGCCGGTTCTCGATCGCAAGACCCGCGTCCGAGGCTAAGTTACGGCCGTGCGGGTGGTTGTATTGCTTGTGATGGCCGGGTGTGGGTTCCAACCTGAGGCGGGAACCAGTACGCCGACCGACGCAACACTGATGCAGTTCGATGGCGCCGGCCCGGACATGGCGATCGATGACGCCGCGATAGACCGCGATGTGCCGCACCTGCCGCCGGGCCAGGAATCGGCCGGTAAGACCCCGTGGGTGGTCACCGGCCTGGTGCACGTCGACACCAAGGCGCTCACGATCACACCGCCGACCGACGACATCGAGATCGCCGCGATCGCGCAAGATCCGAGCGGTCCGGAGCTCATGGTCATCCGCGCGTCGGACGTCACGATCGAAGGTACGCTCGACGTCACGGGCAATCGACCGCTCGCGATCGTCGCGACGACGATCACCGTGAACGGTGTGATCGACGCGAGCGCGACGCTCGCCACGCCCGGACCGGGTGGCCGCGCTCCAGGTGCGGTGATGGCGAGCAACGGGGTCCATGCGGGCGTGCTTCACGATTCCGGCGGCGCCGGTGGTGGCTTTGGCACGAAGGGCACCAAAGGCGGGACGGTGGGCAACGGCCCCGGTTGCGCAGACCCGGTCGCAGATGGTGGCGCGCCTGGCGCCATCGTGGGCACCAACGTGCTGGACGTGCTCGAAGGTGGGGCGGGCGGCGGCAATGGCTCGCCCGGGTTCTGCGCCACCCCGCTCGGCGGCGGCGGCGGTGGCGCCGTTCAACTGAGCGCGCTCGAACGAATCGAGACGACGGCGAACAGCGTGATCGGTGCAGGTGGTGGTGGCGGCGCCGGTGGCTTGTACTGTCTGGCGCTCGACGGTGGCGCCGGTAGTGGTGGCGGCGCCGGCGGCGCGATCTACCTCGATGCGCCGACGGTGGTGCTCGCTGGAATCATCGCTGCCAACGGCGGCGGTGGCGGCAGCGGCGCGTACAGTCCGCTGACCTTGAACGGCTTGCCGGGGGCCGACGCGCTGGCCGCGATGGCTCCTGCGAGCGGCGGGATGAAGCGCGGCGACGGCGGCATGGCGGGCGGACGCGGCGCCACGGCGATGCACCCGGCGAAGCCCGGCGGGTCGTCACCGTGCGATGCCAATGGCGGTGGTGGTGGCGGTGCGGTCGGACGCGTCGTCGTGCGCAGCACGGCGCCGGTGATGAGCACCGCCGTTGTGACGCCGGCGCCGGTGATCGTCACGCCGTCGATTCCCTAGGTAAACCAGCTAGCGCCTGGTCTTTTCGCTCTGCCAGCGATCCAGACGGCTGCGCGCGTTGTTCTCGGCCGGGTTCATCTTCACGTCGTGATCCGGTCGCTTCGCCGTGAGCTCGACGACGTAGCCGTTGGGATCGCGGAAGTAGATCGAATCGATCATGTGGTGATCGGAGATTCCCCGGGTCTCGATCCCCGCGCCGCGGCCGTTCTCGAGCATGCGCTCGAGCTGGTCGCGCGGGACCTCGAGCGCGATGTGAAGATCGTAGTCGTCCTGGCGCTTGAACTCGAACGGTGAGTCCGGCACCTCGAAGAACGCGACGCACGAGCCATCCTCCATCGCGTAAAACGAGTGCAGCACGTGGGTCTGGCGGCCGGTCTTGGTCTCGGTGATCTCGAACGCGTTGACCAGCGGGAGCCCCAGGAAGTCCTCGTAGAACTTCCGCGTCTCCTCGGAGTCTCGGCAGCGATACGCAGCGTGATGGAGACCCTTAATCATGGCTCCAGGGTGCCACAGTTGGGACTAACCAGCCCAGGGCGGGCGTTGCAGATGGATGGTGAATGTCTCGACGCGAGTGATCGCGGGTCTGGGCTCGATGCTCGCGATCGGAGGGACCGCGGTGCTCGCTGGCGGATTGCCCAGCCAGCGCGGGCTGATGCACCCGTTGTCATCGACGATCTCGTCATCGAGCGGCCCGCGATGATCGTCCAGCGCGCGCCCGCGCACGCCTCGCCTGGTGTCCCCGAGCTGTTCCGCGGGTCGAGTAGCCAACTGTGATCCGCCCACCCCCGCTCAGAGCCGGTACGAGATCGCGATCAGCCCGCCGTAGAGCCGGACGCGTGCCTGGGTGGTCTCCACCGGATCGGTTCCGATGACCTCGTTGTCGGGTGTAGCTTGCGCCGCGAACACGCCGATCGAGGTGATCGTGCGATCGCGAAGGAACGAGAACCCGAGGGTCCCACCGGTGTAGTCTTCCGTGCCGTCCTCGACGGCCATGGGGGTGTGCATCGCGCCAGCGCGCAACCACTTGTTGGTGGCGATCTCGATCTCCATGCCCAGGTTCGCGCGCATCGTGGTCACGTACTTCGTCGTCTGGTTGCCCATCGGTGTCTCGAGCACGGTGTAGGTCGCCGGCAGCTGCACGCCGACGTCGAGCATCAGCTCGACCTTGGGATGGGGTCTCGCCGAGATGCCGAGACCGAGATCGGTCGGGGACGGGTTGGACGCGTGGAGGTCCTCGAACTCTTGCTCTGTATTGTCGGTGATCAGCCCCATGGCATCCGCCTGGACGAAACTCGACCAGCGATCCTGGGAGCCGGTGAGCTCGACGCTCGGTAGCTGAGCTCGAAGACCCACGCCGAAACGGTTCGACGGTTGCCACTGGATCCCGAGCACGCCGACGAGGTTCAGCACCGCCTGGTCGACGCTCACGATCTGCTCGAAGTACCCGTCGCTCCATTGGGCTCGGTACGCCGAGATCCGGTTGCTCGTGTCGCGCCGGACAAACCCACTGACGCCCGCGTAGAGCCCGGGCACGATCTCGCGGCCGATCCCGCCACCGAGCCACATGCTCTGCGAGAGCACCTCGGTGAGGGAGGTGTCCCGTTCGTTGGCGAAGGTGAAGGTCTGCCGGCTCTTGTAGGTCAGCGCGTCGGGAACGAGGATCGCCGTGGCGAGCGTGTACGTGCCGATCTGGTACGTCGAGATCAGGGCGGATGGAATCGCGACGAAGCCGCTCGCAGCAAACGGTTGGTCTTCACCGTCGATGCTGATGTACGGATCGATCGAGATCTCGTAGAGCAGGAACGTCGACCCGGAGACTGACAGGCTCGGGTAATCGATGCGGCCGAGGTTGGCCGGGTTGTAATAGACGGCCTCGCCCTGCGAGCTCGTGATCCCGGCGTTACCTAGCATCGATGCGCGCTCGCCGAACGGCAGAAAGTTCGGGGTGGACGCGTCAGCCCCGGCGTTCCTCGCGCCAAGCCCGATGGCGAGAAGGCAGATGAGCTGGCTGGTGCGACTCATCCGGCGATAGTAGCGCTCATCGCGCGACGCTGGCGCGGACCATCGCTGGATCGGCGCGGCCGTGGCGAGCCCGCCGAAGCCGGCCGCCAGCTGGTCAGAGCGTCTCGAACTTCTTGTCCTTGATCGAGCTCGCGAAGCCGTACATGACCTCGTTCACCATCGCCCAGCTCGACAGCTTCTTCATGTTGCCGATCCAGCGCTGCACGTTGCCGTAGCCCTCGAACTTGCAGCCGACGATCTCGCCCGCGGTGACGATGCAGCTACCGAAGTAGTCGGCGATCGTGATCTGATCGCCGCACACGTAGGGCTTGGTGCCGATGATGCTCTTGTCGAGGATGCCGAACCAGATCTTCGCCTTCTCCTTGCCCCACGCGATCACGCCGTTGTGCTGCTCGTCCGACGGCCGCTTGTGGTGGCCAAAGATCTGCGGATACAGCACGCCGTAACCGAAGTCCCGATAGAACTGGGTGTTGAACCAGTCCATTGCCTCGTCGACCTTCGCGCGCTTCTTCAGATCCTTGGGGTACTCCGGCGCCTCGATCTTCGACGCGAGGTACTTCAGGATCGCCGAGCTCTCGGTCAGCCGGAGGTCACCGTCCTCGAGCGCCGGAACCATGCGGCTCGGATTGATCGCGGTGAACTCGTCCTTGTAGTGCTCGCCGGTCATCAGGTCGACAACCTGCTCGGTGATGGCGATCTTCTTCTCGGCGATGAACAGCCGCACCGGGCGGCTCGCGGTCGACACGGGATGCATGTAGAGCTTCATGGCGAGCGACGTTCGCACATCTCCCACGACGTGGGATCGGCGCCCGTGGCGAAACCGTCGGGTCGAGTGATGGTCGTGAGCGGGAGCTCAGCCCGGCGGGACGAACCCGTCTCGGTGGTAGTTGCCGCGGCCGGTCGGCCAGATCAGGCAGTTCGCCGACGAGCCAGCGACCTCATAGACCAGCACGGAGCGCACGCGATCCTCGGCGTCCTTGAGCGACACCACGATGTCGAGGTCGCCATCGGCGTCGACATCGCCGATCGTCGGCACCGGCATCGCGCCGCGGCCGCCGAGTGCGATCCGGTGCAGCTCGTTGCCCGCGGCGTCGAGCACGATCAGATCGCCGCCCGACGGGCTGTATGTCGCGAACACCAGCTCGGGTACCCCATCGCCGGAGAGGTCGCCGACCGCGAGACCGCTGGTCCAGACCTCGGCGTCGGTGGTGAACGTGCGCTCCCACAGCGGCTCCGCCGCGCTGCTCACCGCGTGGATCTTGCCGTCGAATCCTGCAAACACCAGCTCGCGTCCGGCGCGCTCCGGATCGATCTCCGCGATCGAGACCTCGTTGGTGACGCCGACGATGTTTCCGGTGCCATCCCAGAGGCCGCCGAGATAGCCGGGGAACCGCGGTGGTGCCACCCACGGGACGGGGCGCGTGCCGTCGTGATGCGCGACGAACAAGCCGACGCCGCGCTCGCGGTCGGTCTGCGCGGCGTTCTGGATCGAGCCGAGCGCGATCAGCTCCACGGTGCCATCGCCGTCGAGGTCCGCGATCGCAGGAGCGGTGTTGGTGAAATGGGCTTGCTCGTCGATCGGCTCGCTGTTGGCGAACCCTTGCTGCGCGAGCGCGTAGTCGACCATCCAGCGAATGCCCGAGAACTTGGTGCGATCCTCGAAGATCGACGCGGCGTCGAACGCGCGGCCGTCCCCGCCGTGCAGTGACATGTACGCGTTGTCCTGGGTCGCGAATAGATCGGCCTTGTGATCACCATCGACGTCGCCGAGCGCGATGTTCTGATCGTAGCCGCCCGTGACATAACAGGCGTCGTCGCAACCCGCGGCGCCGGTCGTGTTGGGTGGAAACCCGGGCACCGTCGAACCATCGCCGCGGACCGCGATCACGATGTCGCGCTGGCCGTTGGCGTCGAGCGGCGTCGAGGTGACCGCGACCAGCTCGAGCGAGCCGTTGCCATCGATGTCGCCAGCGGCGAGCGATCTCAGCTCGTCCTGCCAGCTGAACGGAAACCCGGGAAGTGCCTGGCCGGCGCTGTCGTACGCGTTGATCGTTCCGCGCGATGCGACGGCGACCTCGAGCCCGGGGGTATCAGGATCGAGATCGGCGACCACCGGTGAGGCCCAGATCCGTCCCGGCAGCGTCGCTCGCCATGCGACGTCACCACCACCGCCCGCCGTCGCGTGCCAGACGATCAAGAGCTCGTCGCGCGCGACCACGATCTCGGGCGTGCCATCGGCGTCGAGATCTGCGACCGCAGGCGAACCGAGCCACGCTTCGTGCCAGCGATCCGCGAGCGTGTACGCGAGCATCGGCGCCGCAACCGTCACCGAGCTCGTGGCCGCTGGTTCGCAGGATGGCGGCGGCAGTGGCAGCGGCGGCTCATTGCCGTCGTCGCTACCGCCACAGCCGAGCGCACAGGTGATCAGTACGCTCGCGATCCGTCCCCTCATGGCTTCACGATAACCGCAGCCTGTTGCGAAGTGCGGCCCTCGTCGTTGGCGCCGCTGTCGCACTACGGCGTACAAGGTTGTCCGCCGCCGCTGACGACGGCGAGCGTGGCCCATGCGACGCCATGACGGCTGTGACTGGTGTCGATCATCGACCTGAGTGACTGGCCGATCGCAATCGCGTGCACGCTGTACGACGCTTGCGGACGAGGGCTCATGCAGAGGTCGTCTGGTAATCCCCGATCTGGAATCGCCGCGTTCGCCGCCAGTATTCGAATGTGAACCCCGGCCACAACATCACGTCGCCACCGGGCGCCATGTACCAGCTATTGCAGCCGGTGGTCCAAACCGTCTTGGGCATCCGGCGCATCATCTCGGCGCGAAACGCCGCTTCCACCTCGGGCCGGACATCGATCGCGGCGAGCTGCTGGGCACGCATCGCTCGAATTGCCGACACCGCGTAGCGCGCCTGCGCTTCGATCATGAAGATCATCGAGTTGTGCCCCAGCCCGGTGTTGGGCCCCATCAGCAGAAACATGTTGGGGAACCCGGCGACGGTGATGCCGAGATAGTTGCGCATCGAGGTCGACCACGCGTCGTCGAGCGTGGCGCCGTCGCGTCCGATGATCCGCATCGCCGACAGGTACTCGGCGGGCTTGAACCCGGTCGCGTAGATGATCGTATCCACGTCGCGCCGGGTGCCATCGCTCGTGCGGATCGCCGTCGGTTCGATCTGGGCGATGTCATCGGTGACGAGCTCGACGTTGTCGCGCATCAGCGCCGGGTAGTAATCGTTCGAGATCAGCACCCGCTTGCAGCCAAGCACGTAGCTCGGCACGAGCTTGGCGCGCAGCACTGGATCGCTGATCTGACGCTCGAGGTGCGCTCGCGCGAATCGCTCGACGACGTGGTTGAGCGTGGGGGCAGCAACGAACCCGACCGCGCGGCTCTCGAACAACCAGTAAAGGCCGCTGCGCCGCAACCAATGCGCACCTGGAACGTGCTCGAGCAGCCACTGCTCGCGGCGACCGATCAGCCGATCGGCCTTGGGCAACACCCATGGAGGCGTGCGCTGGTGGACAACCAGCTGCTTCACGTCCGGCGCGATGCGAGGGATGAGCTGAACCGCGCTCGCGCCGGTTCCGATGACCGCGACCCGCTTGCCGCTGAGATCGTGGCTGTGGTCCCAGCGTGCCGTATGGAACCGCGAGCCGGTGAACGCGCTGGCGCCGGGCAGGCTGGGGATCGCAGGACGGTGAAGCGCGCCGTTGCCGAGGATCAACGCACGCGCCACGAACACCTGGCCGGTCGCGGTGCGAACCGTCCAGGTCGCATACGCTTCATCGAACGTCGCCGACACGACGCGGGTCTTGAGCTGAAGATGTTCGTGCAGCTGATACTTCGCGGCGCAGCGCTCGAGGTACGCGAGGATCTCCGGCTGGTGGCCGTACGCCTGGCTCCACGCCGGGTTGGGCTCGAAGGAATATGCATAGAGGTGCGAGGGGATGTCGCACGCTGCGCCCGGATAGCTGTTGTCGCGCCAGGTGCCGCCGAGCCGTTCGGCCTTCTCGAGGATCACGAACGACTTGATCCCGGCGCGCCGCAACAAGATCGCCGCGCACAGACCGGAGAACCCGGATCCGACGATCACGGCGGATAGCGCTGGCTCGGCCACGGCGGGCGGAGCATGTGATCGATCCGCCCCGGCGATCCATCGGCCGAAACGCAAAAACCTCGGACACAGGCTCCGAGGTGGTGCGCCGGCACGGCCGGCAGTCGTGCAGACGAGGACTAGTTGTCTTGCGACTCCTCGGCGGGCTTCTCGTCGGCCGGCTTCTCGGCCTCACTCGAGATCAGCTTGAACTCGACGCGGCGGTTCTTCGCCCGCGCGGCGTTGAGCTTGCCGCCCTTGAGGCCCTTGGGGTCCTCGATCGGCGCGCTGTCGCCGTAGCCGCGCGCGGTCAGCCGGCTCTCGTCGATGCCCTTCGACACGAAGTACGCCTTCACGGTCTCGGCGCGGGCCTGCGAAAGCTCGGTGTTGTCGGCGAACTTGCCGCCCTTCTTGAGCGGTTGGTCATCGGTATGACCCTGGATCTCGAGCTTGATGTCCTTGAACTCGGCGAGCACGGCGACCGCCTTGTCGAGCGTCTTCGCCGATGCGCCCGCGAGCGCCGCCGAGTTGACCTTGAACGTGATGCCCTGGATCACGCCGGTGAACTTCTTGAGCTTCTCCGGGATCTCATCGGGGCACCCGTCGTCGTCCTGATAGCCGTTCTTGGTCTCCGGCTCGGTACCGCACTTGTCAGCCGCGTCTGGAACGCCGTCGCCGTCGTTGTCTGGATCCGGGCAGCCGTTGTCGTCCTCGAAGTTGTCCTTGTCCTCGGGCTCGGACGCGCACTTGTCGTCGGCATCGCCCACGCCGTCGCCATCGTTATCGGGATCGGGACAGCCGTTTTCGTCTTCGAACGAGTCCTTGTCCTCGGGCTCGTTGGGGCAGCTGTCGGCAGCGCCGATCACGCCGTCCTTGTCCGGATCCTCGTCCTTGACCGGCGGCGGTGGCGGCGGCGCCTCCTCGACCTTGCTCGGGCGACCGAACTCCTTGTACAGCGACAGCAAGATCTCGACGTCGAGTGCGCGACTCGCATCGGGATCACTGCTCTCGGGGAACAGCGCGCGTGCATCGGCGCGCAGGCCCCAGTTATTGGCCGCCCGATACTTCACGCCAAGGCCGGCGTAGGGGACGACCATCGACTCTTCCTTGATCTCGTTCGGCTCATCGCTCTTGTACACCTGCATGACGCCGCCGCCCGCGAACAGGAACGGAACGAACACGTTCTCGGGATCCTTCGCGCGGAGCTGGACCACGGCGTGGCCGCGGTATGTGATGTTGTAGACCGAGAACAGAATCGATCGCGCTTCGCTCGGAATGACGCCGAACTCGCCCTCGACCCCGAACATGCCCTGGAAGAACACGCCGAGCCGGATGCCGAACAGCGCCGAGTTCTTCTGACTCGTCGCGTCCTCCATCTTCCCGACCCCAAGACCGTTGTTCTCGCTGAACATGTGAAAGCCAGCGGTACCGCCGATCTCGACGTTTGCGAGGGCCATCGATGGCGTGGCGACCAGCCCGATTGCTGCGACAGCTGCGACAAAGCGATTCATGGGGTGATTTGTCGTTCGAGGGCCCCCCGTACAGCAAGCGGTTCGGCGTGTTTTCGCGCACAAGGTGCGCGGATCGGTTGTGGCCGTTCGGGCGTCAGGCGCTGCGTCTCTGTCCGGTGGCTACGCCCGGGCGGCCGCGGCGAGCTTCTCTTCGACCATGATGTCGGCGACCTTGTGGGTCGGTGCGCCCATCTTCTTGCTGCGCTCGCAGATATCCCAGATCGTGTCGTAGATCTTGAGCGTGTTCTCGCGCGACAGGTTGGCGTCGTAGCCCTTCACTTCCTGGGCGACGTTGATCAGGCCGCCGGCGTTAATCGCGTAATCCGGCGCGTACAAGATGCCCCGGGCGTGAAGGTCGTTTCCATGGTGGGGCGTCGCCAGCTGGTTGTTGGCAGCACCTGCGACAATCTTGGCCTTGAGGTGAGGGATCGTGTCGTCATTGAGGCCGGCGCCGAGGGCGCATGGCGCGAACACATCGCAGTCGACCTGGGGGATCGCCGAGATGTCGACGATCGCCGCGCCGAACTCTCGCTGCGCCCGCTCGCTCTTCAGCTTGTCCACGTCGGCGACGGTCAGCTTCGCGCCTGCCGCGTGGAGCTCCTTGCACAGCTGATAGCCGACGTGCCCGACACCCTGCACGGCGATGTGGACACCGTCGAGCCCGGCGCGCCCGAGCTTGAACTTCACGCATGCCTCGATCCCGCGCCGCACGCCGAGCGCCGTGAACGGCGACGGATCGCCCGAGCCACCGTGCGCCGGATCGATCCCGGTCACGTGCTTGGTCATCGTTCGCACGATCTCCATGTCCTCGAGGCCGGTCCCGCTATCCTCGGCGGTGATGTAGTGGCCGCGGAGATCGTTGATGAACCGGCCGAACGCGCGAAACAGCGATACGCGATCGAAGTGCTGCTTCGGCCGGATGATCACACTCTTGCCGCCGCCGTGAGACAGCCCGGCGAGGGCGGCCTTGTACGTCATGCCGCGTGCCAGGCGTAGCGCGTCGATGTACGCCGCTTCGTCGGTATCGTATTCGATGAACCGGCAACCGCCGAGGGCAGGGCCTAGCCGCGAATCGTGGATCGCCACGATCGCGCGGAGCTGGCTGGCCTTGTCGAGCCGGAAATGGACCTCACCGAAGTCATACGCGGAGAGCTTGCCGAAGACATCCATCGCCCCGTTAGTAGTGCGGCGGCGCTTGGCTGTCTACCACTCGAACCCGGTTACCTGCGCGTCGCGCTGACCGTGACCGGCGGCGGTGCAGCGGTCCAGCCTTCGACACGCGCACGCACCGACAGCACGTCCTCGGTGATGCTCGACCAGATCAGCTCCAGCACGCGGTTGTGCTCTCCCGCCGACGGTTCCTTCTCGAGCACCCGGACGCAGGTCGAGAGATCGCCGACGACCACGAAGCCGATCCGATCGGCGGCACGTTCGGTCGCGTTCAGCCACGCGAGCGCCGCGGTGAGTGGATGGACCCCGCGGTCGCGCAGCTTCGCGCCGATCGCGAGTGCCTGATCGAGCTCCATCGGATGAAGCGAGGTGGACAGCCAGCGCGATGCGTGGCTGCCGGAATCGCCGGTGCCCCCCGACGCTAGCTCGATGATCTGCGCGAGCTCGCCGGCGCGCGGGCACAGCAGCCGCGCGATCCGGTCCGTTCGCAAGTCCGACAGCTGACGCGCGACCAGAAATGCCAGCTCGTGATCATTGATCTGATGATCGAGTGCCGGCCGGCCGATGAACAGCACCGGCACCAGCACACCTTGGCGAACGCGCATCGCGATCTTGGCCGCCAGACTCTCGGTGCGGTCGAGATAGGTGGGCGGGCGCTGGATGCCGAACGCATTGGCGACCTGATCGATGACCCGAGCGATTGCCGGAGGCAGGTCGTGCTCGCGGGGTGGCACCGTCTGCGGTGGTCGCATCCGAGCGCGCTCGACGGCAAACGGCGGCGCGACCACCGCGAACAGGCCCGACAGGTGGAGGTCGACATCGATCCGCGCGAGCGCGAGCCAGTCATCGTTCGAGAGCGCGCGGGGCGGTCGGATCGTCGTGCGGATCACCGACGACTCGGTCGTGCGGTCGCGCTCGAACAGGTCATCGATCCGGTCGTCGAGCTTGTGCGCGCCGATGATCACGATCGCGTCGTCACACGCCCGCGCCTTGTCCGGCTGGTTGGTGCGGCGATACAGTGACCGCAAGGCCATGTATGACTTGAGCCGGCGCTTGTTCATCCGCAACACGGCTTGATGCTGGATGATCGCGTTGACGTCATGCGACGGATTCGCGTCGAGGTAGAGGTCCGCGAGCCGGATCCGGCGATCGAGGTTGTCGGCGTCGAACGTCAGCGCCACCTCGAACGCCGCCACGGCGTCGTCGCGACGGTTGGCGGCCAGACACATCTCGCCCATGCGATCCCACAATCGCAACCGTTCACCCGATCGGCCCTCGCTCGCGCGCATATGCTCGAGCCGGCGCGCATAGAACACCATCAAGGCCTCGCCACCAGGCTCACCCGCGAGCAGCGCCTCGAGCTCGTCGGCGGCGCCGAACGCCATCGGATCGTCTTCGATCGCCTGGTGGAGCAGCGCCTTGGCGCGCTCGGGGTCCGACAGCTCGTCGCGAGCGATCATCGCGGCGGTCTGGCGGTAGCGCGCGCGGATCTTCGGATCCTGCTCGGTATCGATCAGTCGCTGGACCAGATCCATGCTGTAGCCCCAGTCGCCCTCGTCGGCGACGAGCTCCAAGAACTTGGTCAACAACAGATGATCGCCGGGACGGTAGGTCAACGCTTCGCGATACATCTCGCGCGCGGTCGCTCGATCGCCGAGCTCGATGTAGCGATCGCCGAGCGCTGCAAACCGGGTCGCGCGCTCCTCGGGAGGTGCGAGGTTTGCGAGCGCGAGCTGATCGGCGGCGAGCGCGATCGGATCCGAGTTGTTGAGCTCGGTCTTGAGCTGGAGCGCCGGGCGGTGGGTCGGATCGAGCGCCAGCGTGATCGTCGCGTGCTGGGTCGCGGCTTCGCTGTCGCCGAGCTCGTGGGCGCAGCGCGCGACCTTGTAGTGCAGGTCCACGCAGACCTCCGGGGGCATCATGTCCTCGTATTCGAACAGGCCCTCCATCAACGGGCGCGCCTTCGCCCACTGCTGCGCGTCATACAGCATCATCGACAGCTCGCGCCGGCTCTCCAGATCATGCGGATCGATCGCGACCGCCTGGGTCAGCGCCTTGCGCGCGCCGGTACGATCGCCGAGCTCGGCGGCGATCTTGCTCCGCTGCAATAGATAATGGCGGAGTCGCGCCGGATCCTGGGTCGTGCGACAGAGCTCGTCGAGGATCGGCACCAGCTCCTGCAGCGAGCCGCCGTCCGACGACGGGCCGTCCCAGAGCTCGACCAGCGCGATGCCGGCCTTCCGGTTGCCGGGATCCACGGTCCGGACCTGGCGATACAGCTCGCGAGCGCGGTCGGTCTCGCCGAGCCCGACGCAGAAGTCGGCGGCGTCGGTGAGCCAGCGCGCGCGTTCGCTGGCCAGCGCGGGTCGGTCAGCCGACGACAGCAGCAGGTTCACCGCGTCGGCGAGCTGCCCGCGATCCCGCAGCAGCTGGACGTAGCCATCGATCGCAGGCGTTAGCTCGGGATCGTCGGCGAGCGCGCGCTGGAACAGCACGAGCGACTTGTCCCAGTCCTGCAGCTTGGCAAGCTCGGCGGCGCGTGCCAGCACCTGGGCCCGCTGGCGCGGATCGCTGACCACGCGGATCTGCCGCTCGAGCGCGCCGAGCGCCTCGCCCTCGGCTTCGCCGACCCGTACCACGAGTCGCGCGATCGCATCGAGCGCCTCCGGATGATCGGCGAACAGCCGATCGGCCTCGCGATACGCATCGAGCGCTCCGCTGTCATCGCCGAGCTCGTGCTCGTAGATCCGGCCGATCTCGCGGTAGAGTTCGGCGCGTTCACGATCGCTCTCGAGATGGACCGCCCGGCGATCGAGCAGCTCGACCAGCGCGGGCCACTCGTTGGTGCTGCGGTAGAACGCCTCGAGCGCTTCGTGGGCCTTGGGATCCGCGGGAGCGATCAGCAGCACGCGCTCCAGGCAGTCGGCCGCGTAATACGCGCGACCAACCTGCTGCCAGGCGGTGGCGAGCGCGGTGAGCCGGCGCGCCGCAGCGTCGTCCTGGATGTCGATCAGTGCACTCATTGCGTCGAGCGGGAGCTCGCTCCAGCGCTGGGTGATCCGGCCCAGTCGGAGCAGGGCATCGACGTCGCCGGGAGTGGGGCCCTCGGTGAACGCGGCGAGCCGGGTGACCAGCGCACGATCCGCGTCGCCCCGATGCTCGAGGTTCTCCGATAGATCGCGCAGAATTCCCGCGCGTTCCGAGCTCTCCTCGGTCGCCTCGACCCGCGACAAGTGGAGGTCGACGACGCGATAGCCCTCGGTATCGAGCGATGAGCTCGCGGCCCGTGCGATCGCGCGTTCGACCGCCGCTCGCAACCGGTCGTAGTCGAGCTCGGGGAATTCCTCTCGGATGGCCCGGGTCAGCAGATCGATCGAGCCGAAACCCGCGGAGTGTCCCCGCATTTGGTTAGCGAACCGCAGTTGCCGTGACAACGCAAGACCCGGTTGAATCGAATCGTGCGCGGTGCCGCACCGCGAATGTGCTGCACCTCGCGCGGGCGCACCAGCCGAGGCCGGTTTCGGGGAATTTGACGTCTGGCGCGTCGGTTCCCAACCGCCAGTCACGCGGCATTCGTGGAACGGCGTGGTCCTTGCTGCTGCGTGTATCACCCGCCTTATCCGGACGGCCAACCAATGCCGCAAGCCACCAGGTTCCGAGCTCGAGCGCTGATCGGTTACGCGGTGATCATCGCGCTGCTGGTCGTCGGCATGGTGGTGACGATCGGCCGCATGGAGGACGTGTCCGACGGGCAGATCGCCTACATCCGCACCGAGGAGCGAGACATCGGACTGGTCGAACGGCTGCGCTGGAGTGGCGAGCTCATGGTGTCCTCGGGGCGCGGTTATCTGATCTCCGGCGATGGCGAGTTCCTCGAGAAGCTGCGCGAGGCCGAGGCGGATTTCAATCACGCCGTCCGGAGCCTCGAGCACGAGAACGTCACGCCCAAGGTGGCCGCGCTGATCGCCGAGGTCGATCGCGCCGCTACCGACTTTCATTCACGGCAAGACGCCTTGCTCGAACAACGGGAGTCGGGCCCCCCCGGGGCGATCCTGGCCCGGTTCGAGAGCGAGGTGCTGCCCGCGCGGTTCGCGCTCAGCGGTGCGCTCGATCGGCTGGTCAGGCACAAGGGGGACGTGATCGAGCGGATCTATCGCGAGGCCGGCGAGCAGCGCGCCCACCTGATGGCCGGCGAGTACGGGTTGCTCGCGATCCTGGTGATCGTCGGCGTGGGGGCCGCCTGGTACTTCGCGAGCAAGCTCGAGCAGGCATATCGCCGCGAAGCCGATGCGCTCGAGACCACCCGGCGCGCGCTGATCGCGCGCGACGATCTGATGGGCATCGTGGCGCACGACCTGCGCAATCCACTGGGCGCGATCATGATGAAGGCGGAGCTGGTCGAACAGCTCGTGCACGAAGGTCGAGTGCGGAGCCATGCACAATCGATTCACAGCATCGCGACCAGGATGGCCGAGCTGATCAAGGCGACGCTCGATGTCACGACGATCGAGGCAGGGCGGTTCGCGATCACGCCCGAGCGCTGCGACGTCGACGCGCTGGTTCATGAGGCGCTCGACGTGTTCGGCCCGCTCGCGACCTCGCGCCAGGTCACCCTCGAGCTCGAGGTGATGAGCGATGGAATCGTGATCCACGGCGATCGCGAGCGGCTGTTCCAGGTGCTGTCGAACCTGCTCGGCAATGCGCTCAAGTTCACGCCACCGGGAGGTCGCGTCACCCTGCGGGTGGAGCGCGTCTCCGAGCGCGTGCGGTTCTCGGTGGTCGACACCGGTGCGGGTATTCCCGCCGAGAACGTGCCGCACATCTTCGATCGCTACTGGAAGCACGAGACGCGCGGCCTCAAGGGGACCGGGCTGGGGCTGTTCATCGCCAAGACCATCGTCGATGCTCACGACGGCACGATCAGCGTCGAGAGCAAACCCGACTCGGGCACGACGTTCGTCGTGGAGATCCCGCTGGGCGTCGCGGCGACGCCCGATCGCGATCGGCCGTCGCCCACGAACCAGCCACCGACCGAGTCAGCCCACGTGCATTAGGGCTTGTCCGCTTCGCATCGCCGGCCGCGACCTCGCATGCGGGGCACCTCCGGCCGTACGTCGGTTGCTCGCTAGAACTGCCAGCCGTATGCGAACGTCGCGCCGTTGTTGGTCGGCACGATCGCCACCGACGACGACCCATCCTTGAGCTTGCCCATCACCCACAGGGTCGCGCCGGTTGCGACGGCGGCGCCGCCGGCGATGAACGAGATCAGCGCGATCGTGTTGTTGCGCTTGCCGGCGTCATACTTGTCCTGCTCGGCCTGGGTCCAGGTCCCCATGTTTTCGTCCAGGGCGTCGAGCTCGTCGGACGCGGACTTGGCCATCTTGCCAAACACGACGCCTGTGACGATCAGGGCGGCGCCGGCGCCCGCCGTTGCGAGTCCGGCGGTCATCAGCGATTTGCCAGAACCATCGGCCCGCCGCTCGACCACGATCGGAGCGTCGCTCGATCCCGCCGCCGACCGCTGATCGTCGGGCTTGGTGTCCTCCGGCTTGTCGGATTCGGCTGGCTTGGTCTCGCCATCCGGTGGGACGGTTCCCGTCGGCGGTGATGAGGCCATCGCTTTCTGGTCGGCGAGCAGCTTGTCCATCTCGGCGATCCGCGCCTCGACGTCGGGCCGGTTCTTCGCGTCGGGCTTGAGCCGCAGGAACGTCTTGTAGAAGTAGCTGGCCTGCTCGTAGTCCTTCTTGAGCCGGTACGACTGCGCGATGTTGAACAGCAGGCCGGGTGCTGACGACAGGTTGTATGCGGCCTTGAACTCGGAGATCGCCTGATCGAACTCGCCGAGGTTGTAGTGGTTCTGGCCCTTCTCGTAGTGCGCCTTCGCCTCCGCCTTCCGATCCGCGGCCGGCGCGGCACCTCCATCAGGAGCAGGCTGGGCTCGCGCGGAGGGCGCGACCGCAAGCAACGCAGCACACATCAGCAAGGTTGAGCGCATCATGCCTGGCCTGGTTAGTTGGCGAATGGGTCCAGCGTGCCGTCGCGATCGACCGGCGTGGTGGTCGGTTTGCCGGTCGACGGCTTGCCGGTCGACGGCTTGCCGGTCGGCGGCTTCTTCCCGCTGGCCACGCGCTCCAGCGTGATGTCGAGCACGGTGGTCCCGCCACCGCTGATCTCCAGCGTCTTCTCGTACGGGACGCGGCCCGAGGACGTGATGGTCAGCGTGTGGGTTCCGGCCTGGTCCACCGGAACCTTCACCCTGCGCCCCTTGATCGCGATCGGCGCGCCATCGAGCTCGAGCTTCGCCTTGTTGACGTTGACCGAGATGTCGAGATAGCCGGCGACCACGGGGGCCGCGGGCTCGGGCGGCTTGGCCGGTTCTGGTGGCTCGGCGGGCTTGGGTGGTTCGACCGGAGGTGCAGCGACCGGAGGTGCGGCCGCCGGAGGTGCAGCGGCCACCTCGGGTTGCTTCGCCGGTTCCGAACCGCCGCGCGTCGCGAACAACGCACCTGCGCCGCCGATCGCTACCACCGCGATGATCGCGCCGATCAACAAGCCCGACTTCTTCGCGGGTGCAGGAACAACCTCGCCGACCAGCGGGGGCGTGGTTTGCAGCGCCGCGGCAGCCATCGCGCCGGTCATCGGCCCACCGGGCATCGGCGTGGGCATTCCACCACCCGGCGTCGGCGTGATCGGCGTCCCGCGCGCTGGCGTGGCGATTCGACCACCCACACCGGACCGATACGCGGCATGGGTACCCGTCGCCTCCACGGTGACCAGACCGCTCGTGAACAGCTCGGCAAATGCCGTGCGCAGCGCGGCGAGCGACGGCCGCTTGGCGGCGTCCTTGTCGAGCATCTGATTGATCAGCTCATCGAGCGGGGCCGGAATCTCGGCCCAGAACTCCCTTGCCCGCGGCGGTGGCGCGGTCATATGCGAGAGCACGATGTCCATCGCATTGTCGGCGACGAACGGCAGCCGGCCGCACACGATCTCGAAGGTCATGCAGCCGAGCGCATAGATGTCGGTGCGATGATCGACGTTCTTGCCACGCGCTTGCTCCGGCGACAGATAGCCCGGCGTGCCCATCATCATCCCGGTGCGCGTCTTCGCGATCCCGCCTTCGCCTTCTCCGGTCGACAGCTTCGCGATGCCGAAGTCGAGCAGCTTGACCATCGTACGACCGCCGCGAACTGCGGCGAGGAACACGTTGTCGGGCTTGAGATCGCGGTGCACGATCTGCTTCTCGTGCGCGGCCTCGAGCGCATCGGCGACCTGGTCGAGGATCTCGAGCGCATTGCCGAGCGGCATCGGGGCACGGCCCAGCCGATCGGCGAGGCTCTCGCCTTGCAGATGCTCCATCACGAAGTAGTTCCGCCCGTCGGGAAGCTCGCCGAACGCGAACACGTCGACGATGTTGGGATGACCGATCTGGTTGACCGATCGAGCTTCCTGGACGAACCGATTGACCGCGGATGCGTCGGCGCCGAGCACGGCGCTGATCACCTTGATCGCCGCCTTCTTGCCGATCAACGGATGGACGGCGCCGTACACCGCGCCCATGCCGCCTTCGCCGATCTTCTTTTCGATCCGGTACTCACCCACGACCGTACCCGGACGCAGATCGGTTTCCTCGCCGGGCTGGGCGACCGCGAGATTTCCCGCGCTCGTGGCGTTGGTAGCGCTCGCGCCCCATCCGTGATCCTGGGCGGGAGCCTGCGTTTGATCGACCTCGACCGTGAATGACCATCCGTCGTCCGGACATGCGGTCATCTCTGCCGGCCACTCCTTCTTGCACTTTCGGCAAACAGGCATGGGCACGATCAGGATATCAAACGCGGTCGGTGTTTCGACGATCATGCGGCGCGCTAATCTCGCCCTTCATGAAGTGCTCGCGAGCCGTGATCGTCGTCGTGGTAATGGCGTGTGGGGGAAGCCGCGACGAGTCGAACCGCCGTGATGGCAGCGGTGCACCGGCGTCGCCGGCGCTCGGATCCGGATCGGGATCCGAGACCGCGGTTGTCGTCGCGGCGGCGGGCGCGAAGGACTGCGTCGCGATCTTCGATCGCGTCGCCAAATGGGTCGCGCCGACGGTCGAAAACCTTGGGCTGACGCCGCTGTCGCCCACGACCACCCAGAACACCCGAGCCATGGGCGCATGTGGGCAACTCGCCCACGCCGCCCGCGCATGTTTGCGGCAGTCGCCGATCGGTTCCGATCTGTGGGACGGATGCGGAACCAAACCGCTGTTCACGTTCTACGACAGCGGCGCGCTACGAGAGCAGTTGCTTGGCGCACCGGTGACTCCGGCGGACTCCGCCAGGCGGGTCGCCGCGCTCGCCGGCGAGTGGACGCGCCCGGGGATCAGCGAGCTCGATGAGACCGTGACGTGGAAGCTCGGCCGCGATGGCTCGCTCGCGGTCACGCGGACCACGAAGGAGGGATCGCGCGTCGATCCTCCGCGCACCCTGGCGTTTGTGCGCGAACGTCAGCTGGGAGTCACCACCGGCACGACGACGCAGTACGTCCCCGTGGTGGTCGATGGTCCGCGGATCCACCTGAGCTGGACGTCAGGAGCGTTCGCCGTGCCGCTGTCCGACGACAGCTCGTTCGCGGTACCGCTCGCCGATCGCGATCGCTGGCTCGGCTGGACCGGCGGCCCCACCTGCGCCCTCGTCGATCCTCAGCTCGGAGCCACCGAAGTGCCGTGCGCGTTCGAAGGTGCCGACAAGCAGCGGTTCGTGTTCAAGGACACCGGCGGAACCGAGGTCCGGTGGCAACGGATCGGCAAGCTGCTCGTTCCACCCGATCTGGAGGTGATGGCGAGGACTCCTGCGAGGACGCGATCACCGCGCACGCAGCGGCCGACTCACGGGAAGTAGATCACGGGAGCCGGCGACGTCACCTCGGAGCCCGCCGTGGAGCCGTCACCCAGCGCACCCTGGTAGCCGTAGCCCCAGCACTCGGCCGTGCCATCCGTGTGCAGCGCGCACGTGTGATACGTGCCGCTGCTGACGCTCCTGATCGTGTCGAGGCCCACCACGGCACCTGGCGAGGTGCGCGGTGTCGTCGTCGTGCCGTCGCCGACCTCACCAAAGTCGTTGTAGCCCCAGCACGACGGTACGCCGTTGTACTTGAGGGCGCACACCGTGTAGTCGCCCACCGCGGCCTTCACGTATCCCGAGCCACTCACGAATACCGGTGACAAGTTGCTTGGGGTGACGGTGGAGTTGCCCATCTGGCCGTACGAGCCATGGCCCCAGCACAACATGGAGCCGCTCACCAGCACCGCACACGAGTACCAAACACCGCTGCCAATGCTCCGCACCGCTGACAGCGAGCCCACCGTGACCGGCACACTCGAGTGGCTCGAGCCACCGTTGCCGAGTGCGCCGTTGAACCCGGAGCCCCAGCACTTCATCGTGCTATCGGCGAGGCGCGCGCAGGTGTTGCCATAGCCCGCCGAGATCTCGACCGCCCCGGTGATACCGGTGACCGCAACCGCGGTGGCCATCGACGCGCCCGGGATCGACACACCGTTGCCGAGCTGGCCGTACTGGTTTGAGCCCCAGCACATCACGTTGCCGGTGACCATCAGCGCGCAGCTGTGATAGCTGCCGTTGGCCACCTGGATGACATCCGCGTTCAGGCCCAGCACCTGGACCGCGTTGGGCGAGTCGCTGAACAGGTTGTTGCCGAGCTGACCCTCCGCCCCCTGACCCCAGCACCACACGTCGCCGTTACCGCGCAACGCACACGCATGGTAACGGCCGAGCGACAGGTCCTTCACCCCGTCCATCACGCTCGCGGTGTCGATGACCTTGCCGAGCGGGTACGGCGTGGTCGTCAGGTTTTCATCGCCTAGCTGCCCGACGTCGCCCCGGCCCCAGCACTTCACCTCACCGCTCGCCATCTTCGCGCACGTGAAGTACGAGCCGGCCGAGATCGTCTCACCGCTCTCGCGGGTGTACAGGTCCACCACCGCGTGCTCCACCAGCGAGGTCGTCGTTCCGCCGTCCCCGAGCTGACCAGACGTGTTGGTGCCCCAGCAGTACGGAACGCCCGTCGACAATAGACCGCAACTGTGGGTGGTACCGACGCTCACGCTCCGCGAGTCGTCGCTATAGACGGATTGCGGGTACGCCTGATTTGCAGTACCGCCATTGCCGATCGCGCCGTTGGCGCCATGGCCGAAGCACCGGGTCACGCCCATCGAACGCGTGACGCACGTGGTGCCGTTGGTCGGGCCGGTACCGCCCGCGCTGATCGAGGTCACGGAGGTGATATTCGACGCACCGCTCAGGTAGACCGGCACCGGCGTCGAGCTATCGATCGTGGAGTTGTTACCGAGCTGGTTGGTCCCGTTGGCGCCCCAGCAGCGAGCCTGGCCGGTGTGCGTCGTGATGCAGGCGTGCGCCGGACCGACGTCGAGCTGGCGCGCGCGATCGGAGCCCAGCGAGACCACCACCGGCACGGTGGACGTGGTGCTCATGCCGTTGCCGAGGCGGCCGTTGCCGCCTTCACCCCAGCACCGCACCGTACCGTCGACCAGCATGGCGCAGGTGTGCCTGTTGCCCGCCTCGACCGAGACGGCGGAGCTCAACGAGCTCACCGTCACCGGCGTGGTTGTGCTGGTGAACGAGGCGTTTCCGAGCTGGCCGAACCCGTTGGCTCCCCAGCATCGCACCTGGCCGTTGGAGATCACCGCGCAGCTATGTCCCCAGCCTGCCGTCACCGACAGCGCCGTCGCGATGCCGGAGACCTGCACCGGCGTGGACGCGAACGCGGGCGCGGCGCCGTTGCCGAGCTGACCGTAGTTGCCGGCGCCCCAACACCACACCGTACCGTTGGATTTGACCGCGCAGGCGTGCGCCTTGTTGTCCTCGTCGGAGCCACCGGCCGAGACCGAGATGACATCGGTCAGCCCGATCACCTGGCGCGGGGTCGTGCGCGGAGACGTCGTCGTGCCATCGCCGATCTCACCCTGGGTGTTGTTGCCCCAGCATCGGACCGTACCATCCGACATCAGCGCGCAGCTGAAGCGATGGCCAGCGGAGATGGCGATCGTGCCCTGCGGTCCCCACGTGCGGTCGGTCACCTGCGTGGAGCCCACCGCGCTGACGTTGCCGGCCTGATCGACTGCGCGCATCTTGAACCAGTACCGCGTGCCCATCTCGAGGCCTGCCACCGTCCACGAGGTCGCGCCAGCGCTGGTTGTTTCGATCGTAACGAACGTGTTGCAGCCGCCCGGCGACGTCGAGTAGCAGATGTCGTAACGCATGTTCGCGGCCGAGGTGAACGTGTCGCTCGCGGCGGGCCACTGCAGGAAGATGCCGTCCTCGGCAATGCCCACGGCCGAGCTCGGACCCGCAAATGTCGGACCGATGTTGTCGTGGATGTAGGTCACGCTCGTCGACGAGCACGCCGACAGATTGTTGGCAGCGTCACGAATCTTGCCGCGGAACGTGGTCGAGGTGTTCGGGCTGACCGTGGCCGACAATGCGAAGCTGCCGCCCGCGCTGATCGTTCCACTCGCGACCTGGGTCGAGCACGTTGCATCCTTGTAGAGGAAGATCGTGGTGTTGGGTTCGCCCGTGCCGTTGATGGTCGGAGAGGTTGAAGTGGCGGACGGCGACGTCGGCGTCGTCGAGCTCAGCACCGGTGGGTTGGCGGTGGAGTCCTCGACGTAGGTGACGTTGCTCGTGGAGCACGCGGACGTGTTGCCGGCGGCGTCGGTCGCGGTCGCCCAGAACGTTGTCGTCGTGTCGTTGCCCACCGCGACCGGCACCGAGAACGAGCTGGTCGCCGACGTGCCGGAGGTCAGGGCGCCGCCGGAGCACGCCGCGTTGGTGTAGAGCTTGATCGTGCTGCCGGCCTGGGCCGTCCCGGTCACCGACGGGTTGTTGTTGTTCGCAGGCGATGCAGGGCTCACGCCGAGAGCGGCGGGCGCGGCGGGTGCGATCGAGTCGTGCACATATACCAGCGGACCGCCACATCCCGACACGTTGCCCGCCGAGTCCTGTGCCGTCGCGTAGATCGAGGTCGACGCGTTCGCCGTCACGGTCACCCCGATCGTGAACGAGCCGCCGGCGCCGGCGTTCGCCGAGCCGATCGAGCTGCCGGTGCAGCTGGACGTGGTGAACAGCTTGATCAAGACGCCCGACTCGGTGGTCGAGCCGTTGATGTTCGGCGACGTGGTCGTCGCTGGCGACGCCGGCGTGCTCGACGTCAGGTTCGGCGTGCCTGGCGGAGCTGAATCTTCGACATACGTCAGCGGCGTCGTCGTACATGCCGAGACGTTGCCCGCGGCGTCGACGGCCCGCGCATAGAACGCGGTGGTGGTGTTGTCGGCGACCGTGACCGGGATCGACCACGAGCCGGCGCCACTGGCCGAGCCCGTGTAAGCGATCGTGGAGCACGACGCGGTCGTGAACAGCCGGATCGTGACGTTTGCATCGGAGGTGCCGTTGATCGTCGGCGTGTTGCTGTTGGACGGCGAGACTGGATTGCTGGTGGTGAACACGGGCGCGGCAGGAGCTGTCGAGTCCTCGGTGTAGGTGATCGACGTCGAGCACGCCGACTGGTTCCCCGCGGCATCGACCGCCCGCATCGTCAGCGCGATCACCGCACCATCCGCAACGCCAAGGCCGATCGATGCCTGACCAGCGGCGTTGGTCGTGGCGGTCGCGATCGGAGACCCCGCGCAGCTACCGTTGATGAACAGCTGGACCGTCACGCCCGGGTCGGTCGTGCCGATGACGTCGAAGTTGTTGACGTTCGACGGAGATGCCGGGTTGGTCGCGATCGTCGGCTGCGTAGGCGCCACCGAGTCCTCGACGTAGCTGATCGCGGTCGAGCACGCGGAGATGTTGCCCGCGGCATCCACCGACAGCGCGGAGATCGTGGTCATGGCGTTCGAGGGCAGCGTCAGCGGCGCCGTGAACAGGCCCGAGCCGTTCGCGGTCACCGAGGTGTGGATGCCACCGGCGCAACCTGCCGACAGGTAGACGCGAACGGAGGAGCCAGCCTCCGCGTTGCCGGTGAGGCTGGGGTTGTTGTTGTTCGAGGGCGACACCGGTGTGGTCGATAGGCCCGACGGAGCCATCGGCGCCGCCGAGTCCTCGACGAACGTGAAGCTCGCCGAGCATCCCGAGGTGTTGCCGGCCGCGTCCGATGCCTTGGCGCGGTACGTTGTCGAGCTGTTATCGCCGACATTGACCGTGATCGAGAACGCTCCGCCGGTGGCGGTTCCCGATCCTGCGACCGTGGTGCATCCCGCGTCCGAGTACAGCGTCACGGTCGAGCCCGCTTCCGCGCTGCCGAGAATGAGCGGCGAGTTGGCGTTGCCGGGCGACGTGGGATTGCTGCCGGTGATGCTGGGCGCTGCCGGTGCGATCGAGTCATGGACGTACGCGATCGACGCCGAGCACGACGACGTGTTGGTGGCCGTGTCGACGGCGCGCGCCGAGAACGTGGTGGTGGCGTTCGACGTGGCGGTGAGGTTCACGCTCCACGTGCCGCCCGCACCGACGGTGGTGGTGGTGGTGATCGCCCCGCTGCAGCCCGCGACCGAGTAGACCCGGATCGTCGTGCCGACCTCACCGGTGCCCGACAGCGCCAGCGCCGTGTTGTTCGACGGTGACACCGGGTTGGTCGCCAGTGAGCCGGGCGTCGCGGGCGCCACGTTGTCGTGGGTATACGATTGCGAGGTCGGCGAGCACGCCGATGCGTTACCCGCCGCGTCGGTGACCTTCGCCCAGAACGTCGTCGTGGTGTTTGCGGTCACCGCGACCGCGGCTCCGAACGCTCCACCCGAGGCCGCGGTGGTTGCAACCGGTGCACCCGAGCACGCGCCGTTGGTGAACAGGGTCACGGTGCTGCCGGTCTCCGCGGTGCCGTTGACGCTCGGTGTCGTGCTCGCGTTCGAGGGCGACGCCGGGGTAGTGCCGGTGAACGTCGCGACTGCGGGAGCCGTCGAGTCCTCGATGTACGGCACGCCGGTCGAGCAGCTCGACCCGTTACCCGCCGCATCCGTCGCCTTGGCAAAGAACGTGGTCGTCGTATTGTCTGCGACCGAGAGCTGTACCGAGAACGCTCCCGCCGAGGCGGTGCCAGACGCCGAGAGCGTCGTACAGCTGGCGTCGGTATAGATGCCGACGGTCGCGCCGGTTTCCGCGTTACCGGTCAGCGAGGGCGTGTTCATGTTCGCGGGTGACGCCGGCACCATCACCAGCGAGCTCGGGGTGCTGGGTGCGGCGCTGTCGTGAACGTAGGTGATGCCTGCCGAGCACGCCGACTGGTTGCCGGCCGCATCGGTCGCGCGGGCGTGGAACATTGTCGACGAGTTCGCGGTGACGGTGACGCCGATCGAGAAGGTTCCGCCGGTCGCCGGGCCGGTTGCCGATGCCGCGCCCGAGCACGTGGCATTGGTCCACAAGCTCACGGTCGCACCGGCCTCCGCCGTGCCGTTGATCGACGGTGTGGTGCTGGTCTTCGACGGCGACGTTGGCGTGGTGCCCGTGAACACCGGCGTGCTCGGAGCGGTGGAGTCCTCGACGTAGGTGACGTTGCTGGTCGAGCAGGCCGACTGGTTGCCTGCGGAGTCGCTGGCGCGTGCGTAGAACGTGGTGGTCGTGTTGCTGCCGAGCGCAGGCGTCACGGTGATCGAGAACGTGCCGCCGGCGGTTGCCGTTCCGGTGCCGACCGCACTCCCCGCGGTACACGTCGCCGCCGTGTAGATCGTGACCGTGGTGGTCGGATCTGCGCTGCCGGTCACCGCCGGGGAGTTGTTGTTGCTGGGGCTGACCGGGCTGGTCGCGAGGTTGGTGGGCGTGCTCGGCGCCTGGTTGTCGTGGACGTAGGTCACGGACGTCGACGAGCAGGCCGACGTGTTGCCGGCCGCATCCGTCGCGGTCGCCTTGAACGTCGTCGACGTATTGGCGCTGACAGACACCGTGAGCGCGAACGCTCCGCCGGTTGCGGTGCCAGTGCCCGAGGGCGGGCCGGAGCAATCCGAGGTCGGATAGACGTTGACCGTTGCGCCCGCTTCGGCGCTGCCATTGATCGATGGCGTCGTGCTCGCGCTCGACGGCGAGGCCGGGGTCGTGGAGGCCACGACGGGCAGGGCAGGCGCGGTGGAGTCTTCGGTGTAGCTGACGCTGCTGGTCGAGCATCCCGAGACGTTGTTCGCCGCGTCGGTGGCGCGCGCGTAGAACGCCGTGGTGCTATCCGCCGGGACGGTGACGCCGATGCTGAACGCACCGCCCGACGCCGTACCGGTGCCGGCGACCGCGCTGGTACAGGTGGCGTTGGTGTAGATCCGCACCGTCGATCCGGTCTGAGCCATGCCGGTGATCGTCGGATTGTTCTGGTTCGACGGCGACGTCGGCGAGACGCCGAGCGCGGTCGGCAGTGGTGGCGCGATGCTGTCATGGACGTAGGTCACGCCCGCGGAACAAGCGGAAGTGTTGATACCGTTGTTCGCCGTTCCGTAGAACGTGGTGCTCGAGTTCGCAGCCACGCTGACCGGAATCGAGAACGCCGCACCACCACCGAGCAGCTCGGCGACATGCGCGCCGCTGCAGGCCGCATTGGTGTACAGCCGGATGTTGAAACCTGCGGTGGTCGTGCCGGTGATGTTCGGCGTGGTGCTTCCGTTGCTCGGCGACACCGGCGCCGTGCCGGTCAGCGTCGGCGGCGCGACCGCGGTGCTGTCTTCGACGTAGGTGATGTTCGCCGCCCCACAACCGGACGTGTTGCCGGCGATATCGGTCGAGCGCAGCCGGAACGTCGTGGTCGAGGTATCCAGGACCGTCACCGCGATCGAGAAGTTACCGGCCGCGTCGGCGGTGTCGGAGCCTGCGACAGCCGTGCAGCCTGCATCCGTGTACGCGGTCACCGTGGCATTGGCCTCGGTCGAGCCGTTGATCGACGGATTGTTGTTATTGGCCGGCGAGGTCGGGGTCGTCGTCAGCGACGATGGCGGAGCCGGAGCGGCGGAGTCCTCGGTGTAGCTGAGCGCGGCAGCGGTGCACGCGCTGGTATTGCCGGCTGCGTCTGTGGCGGTTCCATAGTACGTGGTCGTCGTGTTGTCCGTTACCGCGGTGACGCCGATCGCGAACGCGCCGCCCGTGGCGGTGGCGGTGCCCACCTGCGTCGTACAGCTGCTGTTGGTGTAGATCCGCACCACGCTGTTCGCCTCGGCCGTGCCGTTGACGATCGGTGTGTTGTCGTTGGCAGGCGAGGCGGGCGTGGTGCCGGTGAGCACTGGAGCGGACGGCGCCGATGAATCTTCCACGTAGGTCACGCTGCTGCTCGAGCACGCCGAGGTGTTGCCCGCGCTATCACTTGCCTTGGCGCGGAACGTCGTCGTGCTGTTGGTGCCGACCGACACCGGAATCGAGAACGTGCCGCCGCCGGTGGCGGAGCCGGTTGCGGCGACCGCCGTGCACCCAGCGTCGGTGTAGATCGTGACCGTGGCGTTCGCCTCGGTGGTGCCGGTGACCGATGGCGTGTTCGACGACGACGGCGAGACGGGCGTGGTGGCGAGGCCGATGGGCACGGCCGGCGCAGTCGCGTCGTGAACGTAGGTGACCGTACTGGTCGAGCAGCTCGACACGTTGCCTGCAGCGTCGGTGGTCGTCGCGCGGAACGTCGTCGAGCTGCCCGAGGTCACGGTCGTCGCGATCGCGAACGTGCCGCCGCCCGTGGCGGGGCCCGTGCCCTTGAGCACCGTGCAGCCGGCGTCGGAATAGATTCGGACGGTCGAGCCAGCTTCCGCGCTACCGGTCACGCTGGGCGCCAGGCTGCCGTTCGGCGAGCTCGGAGTGACGCCGAGCGACGTTGGTGCCGCCGGCGCGGATGAGTCATGAACGTAGACCGCGGTGCTGGTCGAACATCCCGACACGTTACCGGCGAGATCGGTCGCACGTGCGCGCAAGGTCGTGGTGGCGTTGACCGCGACCGGCGTGGCGATCGAGAACGCGCCGGAGCCGTTGGCGGTGCCTGTCGCGAGCAGCGCGGTGCAGCTCGCGTCGGAGTAGATCCGTACCGTCGCGTTGTCCTCGGTGGTGCCGGTCACCAGCGGGTTGCTGTTATTGGACGGCGACGCGGGGGTGGTGGCGAGGCCGGATGGATCAGCGGGAGCCGTCGAGTCCTGCACGAACGTCGCAAAGCTCGCCGAACAACCCGACGTGTTGCCCGCCACGTCGAGGGCGCGCGCGTAGAACGTGGTCGTCGAGTTGGCCGCCACGGTCGCGGCGATCGCGAACGAACCGCCGCTCGCCACGCCGGTCGCCGTCGGGCTGCCCGTACAGCCAGCGTTGGTGAACAGCTGCACGGTCGCACCTGCCTCCGCATCACCCGTGACCGTCGGGCTCGCGGAGCTCGACGGCGACGCCGGCGAAGTCTCGAGACTGGTGGGTGCGGACGGCGCCGCCGAGTCCTCGGCGTACACGACATTGCTGGTCGAGCACGGCGACGTGTTGTTTGCCGCGTCGGTCGCGGTCGCGTAGTACGTGCCGGTGGTGTTGTCGACGACACTCACGCCGATCGAGAACGCCCCGGCCGCGTCGGCCATCCCCGTGCCCGACAGGCCGGACGAGCACGTCGTGCTGTTGCGATACACCCGTACCGTCGCGCCTGGCTCCGCCAGACCGGTGATGACCGGATTGTTCTCGTTCTTCGGCGACGCCGGGCTCACGCCCAGCGCGGTCGGTGTGCTCGGGCCGCTGGCGTCATGCGTGTAGCTGACCGACGTGGCCGAGCACGCGGACGGGTTATTGGCCGAATCGGTCGCGGTCGCGCGCAGCGTCGTCGTGGCGTTCGCGGTTACCGGTGTGGCGATCGCGAACGTGCCACCGCCGGTCGCGGTACCCGTGGCGAGCAAGGTCGCGCATGCGCCGGAGTAGATCCGGACCGTGGTGCCGGGCTCGGCGGTGCCGTTGACCACCGGCATCATGTTGGATGCCGGCGACGCAGGCGTCGTGCCGGTGACGACCGGAATGCCGGGGCTGGTCGAATCTTCGATGTAGGTGATCGAGCTGGAGCACGACGACTGGTTCCCGGCGGCGTCGGTCGCTCGCGTGTAGAACAGCGTCGTGGTGTTCGAACCGACCGTCACCGGGATCGAGAACGCACCGCCGGAGGCGACGCCGGTACCCGCGAGCCCGGTGCACGTGACCGACGTGTACACGGAGACCGTGCTGCCCGGCTCGGCATTGCCGATGATGCTCGGATTCGGGTTGTTGACCGGAGAGGCGGGGTTTGTCCCAAGCGCCGTCGGGGTGCCGGGCGCCAGTGAGTCCTCGACGTAGCTCAGGGCCACCGGAGTGCAGCCCGAGGCGTTGCCCGCCGCATCCGTGGCGTTGGCGTAAAACGAGGTCGTGGTGTCGTCGTTGACGGTGACCGCGATCGAGAACGTGTTCCCGGCGGTCGCGGTGCCGGTACCGGCGAGCCCCGACGCACAACTCGACGACGTCCACAGCCGCACAATGGCGCCAGCCTCGGCGGTACCCGAGATCGCCGGCCCATTGGCATTTGCCGGCGACGCCGGCGTCGAGGTCGCGAACGCCGGGACCGCAGGGGCCGTCGAGTCCTCGACGTAGGTCACGCTCGAGCTCGAGCACGCCGACGTGTTGCCCGCAGCGTCGGTGGCCGTGGCGCGCCAGGTATTGGTCGAGTTTGCCGCCACCGAGATAGCCACCGTGAAGGTGCCGCCGCCCGTGGCTACGCCGGTGAATGCCGCTGCGCCCGTGCAGTCGGCCGTGGTGTACAGCCGGATCGTGGCGCCGGACTCCGCGGTGCCGGTGACGTTGGGCGTGTTCGACGATGACGGTGAGACCGGAGTGGTCGCGAGTCCCGCCGGTTCGTCGGGCGGGAGGGCGTCGGCGACGTAGGTCACGAAGCTCGACGAGCAGCTGGACGAATTACCGGCGGCATCGGTGCTGGTCGCGTAAAACGTGGTGGTCGATCCACCGGGGACGCTGAGCGCCACCGAGAACGCGCCGCCGCTGGTTGCGGTCGCAAGACCGGCGACACCGGTCGAGCACGTCGGGTTGGTGAAGATCCGGACCGTCGATCCGGCTTCGGCGTTACCGGTGACGCTCGGCGTCGTCGAACCGGATGGCGAGGTAGGTGTGGTGCCCAGCGACGTCGGCGGGCTCGGCGCCATGTTGTCGTGGACGTAGTTGATCGACCCCGAGCACGGTGACGCGTTCCCGGCCGCGTCGGTGGCGCGCGCCGACAGGTTGGTGACCGAGTTCACGCTGACCGTGATGTCCATCGAGAACGCACCAGCTGCGTCGGCTTGATCGGTTGCGATCGGTGAGCCGGTGCACGACGCGTTGCCAAACAGCGCGACGCTCGCCGCCGACTCGGCGATGCCGGTGACCGTGGGATTGGTGAACGCCGCGGCGGGCGCGATCGGGGTCAGCGTGGGTGCGGCCGGGGCGGTCGAGTCCTCGACGTACACGAACCCCGGCGAGCACGCGGAGGTGTTCCCGGCGACATCGACGGCGCGGGTGTACAGCGTGGTCGAGGTGTTGTCGCCGACCGAGATCACCGTGCTGAATTCGCCGCTGCCATCGGCGGTGAGCGGCGCGCCGATCTGCGACGTGCAGTTGCTCGCCGAGTACAGCCGGACATCGGCGCCCGGCTCGGTGGCGCCGCTGACCGTCGGTGTGTTCACGTTGGCGGGCGAGCTCGGGGTCGACACCATGATCATGGGGATGGGCGGCGCGAGGCTGTCGTGCATGTAGGTCAGTGCCGTCGAGCACACCGAGACGTTGCCGGCCGCATCGGTCGCGGTCGCAGCAAGCGCACTCACCGAGTTCGATGGCACCGTGATGCCGATGCCGAACGTGCCGCCGCCGCTCGCGGCGCTGGTCGCGGCCTCGTCCCCCGAGCAATCGGCGGTGCGGTAGATCTTGATCAGCGCGTTCGCCTCCGAGGTCCCGACGACGATCGGTGTGTTGTTCGAGGTCGATGGTGATGCCGGAATCGTCGCCGAGATCAACGGGGCTGCGGGCGGCGTCGCGTCGTACACGAACGTGAACGCCGCCGAGCATGGGGACGCATTGGTCGCGAGGTCGGTGGCGCGCGCATAGAACGTCGTGGTGCCGGTCACGCTGACCGCTACCGAGAACGCGCCGGCAGCGCTGGCGCTCGCCGTGCCCACCGCCATCCCGCTGCAGTCGGATGTGGTGTACAGCGAAACCGCGGAGCTTGCCTCTGCGGTTCCAACGATGCTGGGTGTCGTGGTGTTGGCCGGAGAACCGGGCGTCGCACCGACGATCGAAGGGCTGAGCGGCGCCACGTTGTCGTGGACATAGTTGATGCCCACCTGCGAGCATTGCGACGTCGCGCTCACGGTGGTGTCCTCTGCGAGCCCGTAGAACGTGGTCGAGGAGTTCGCGGCGACCGTCACCATGATGCTGAACGCACCGCTCGCATTTGCGGCGCCGGTGCCGGCGACCGCAGACGAGCACGTCGCGTCGGTGTACAGCCGCACGGTTGCGCTGGCCTCGGTGACGCCCTCGATGGACGGGGTCAGGCTCGAGCTGGATGGCGACATCGGTGTCGTCGCGGTGAAGGTCGGCGATGCGACGGCGCTCGAATCCTGCTGGTATGCGAGCACCGATCCGGAGCACGGCGAGGCATTGTCGGCTGCGTCGCGGGCGATCACGGCGAGCTCGGTGCTCGAGCCGACTCCGACGGCGATCGGGATGGCAAAGTAGCCATCGAGATCGGCTGTTCCTGTCGCCAGCGGTGTACTGGAGCAGTCGGCGGTGGCGAACAGCACGATCTCCGCGCCTGCCTCGCCGGTACCGCGCACGGTGGGCGTGAGGCTGCGCGAAGGGGACGCGGGCAACGTATCGGTGATCACCGGCGTGGAGGGGGCCAGCGAATCCTCGACGTAGATCACCGGTGCGGAGCACGGCGAGCTGTTCCCAGCGGTGTCGCGAGCGGTCGCATAGAACGACGAGGTCGTATCGTCCGCGACCGCGACGGCGATGCCGGGGTCTGCGAGCTCCGCTGCGGTACCGGTCGCGACCTGTACCGTGCAGCTCGAATCGCTGAACAGCGTGATCGTGGTGTCGTCGTCCGCAGTGCCGAGCACGCGCGGGTTGTTGTCATTCGCAGGGGATGTCGGCGTCACCGACGACAACGTCGGCGTTGTAGGCGCGGTCGTGTCGGCATCGATCGCCGCATCGATCGGGACGCTCCCCTTGGTTCGACAGATCTGTTCGAAACACTCCAGCCCCGGCGGGCACAGCTCGTTGGGCCCGCACAGGATCTTTGCGTCGTCGAACGAAGGTGAAAAACATCCGGCGGCCACGACCGTCGCGAGGACAAGCCACGCACACCGCGCCCAAACGATGGTGTTCAGCATCGATACTCGTAGGTGAGTACATGCGCATCGATCCCCATCGATGCGCCCAGAGGATCAGCAGCGTAACACCGGCCGCATCGCACGCGCGATGTAGGCGCGGCCGCGACTGCGGTCCGTGCTGTGAGAACCGCCGTCGCCGATCGCGACGCCTGCCATCCGAGTTCCGGACGTGCTGACACCTACATGCTCACGCTGCACGACCGTGCAGCGGTCAAATGAGTTGTTGTCAGGCGCCGCGTGACGTTCGCGCTTCAAAACCGAAACCGATCGACGTTATTGTCCCGCCGTGCAGAGGGGACGCACCGTCGGGCTGTTACTCGGAGTAGCAGCGTGCGCGTCCGCCGATCATTCGCAAGCGCCCACCGTCGACGCTGCCGCGCCCGCCGACACCGCGCTACCAGCATTCGTGCTCGACGCACACACGTCGCTGGTCGCAGGACGAGGGCTCGCGCTGCGGACGAATCTACCCGCGCGCGATCTCGACTGCCGCGAGCTCGCCGTTCGGGACGCGCCGTGTGGCGATCTCGACAGTGATCTGCTCACCGATGCGTGGGAAGACCTGGTGCTCGATCGGATGAGGCCGCTGCTGAGGCTCGATGAGGATGAGCCGATCATTCATGACAGCGGGACGATCGCGGCGGTCGGGCGGGTAGCGCTTCGAACCGGCGAAGCGCCGCTCGATGTCGTGATGCTGGTGATGAACGGGTACGCCCAGGACTACGGCAGCTGTGGAGCGAGTGCTCATCACGGCGATTCCGAACGGATCGGCCTGCGGCTCCGCGCGCTCCCCAGTGGCGGACCGGGCGATGTGGAAGTGGTGGCTGCCTACACCGCCGCACACGAATTCACGGCCAACGATCGCGGCAAGGTGTTCACCGGCGAGACCCTGTCACAACTGGTGTTCGCGATCGATCCGGACACGCTGGAACCGCGCTGGGTCGTGTTCCCATCCGAGGCCAAGCACGCGACCTACGCGACGATCGCCGAGTGCGAGGGCGCCGTGCCGTTTCCGTGTCTGACCGAGGATTGCGCGCCCGACGGAGTCGCCGATGTCGCACGGTTCGATCGCCTGCCGCCGGTCGTCAACGCCGGCGAGGATGGTGCTCGACGCGTCGACGCGCTCGACGCGTTCGGGTTCGCCGGCGACAGCGCCTGGGGCGAACAGAGCTTCTGCGGTGGGATGGGCGGCACGACGTGCTCTGCGTCGGTCCGAGAGAAGCTCCTGACCGATCCGTTTCCGTAGCCCTCCGCGTTGTGGTTCCGGCGAGCGCGCTGGCACAGCGCCGCGTCCTAACCCTCGCCAATCCTGGTGCACGTGGTGCGCGCATGCCGAGCGCGGGCGCGCGTATGTGCGCGAATGCCACAACCTGCTGAAGTTACTAGACAATTTTTGAGGCCTGGCTAGAACCACGGTGTGAACGTCGGCGGCCAGATCGGTCAGTACCGGATCCTCAAGAAGCTCGGAGAGGGCGGTATGGGCGTGGTCGCGCTGGGCGAGCACATCTTGCTCGGCCGCCGTGCAGCGATCAAGACCCTGCACTCGATGGGCTCGGCGGTTCCTGAGCTGATCGAGCGGTTCTTCAACGAAGCGCGCGCGACCTCGGCGATCTCCGACCCGGGGATCATCCAGGTCTACGACTTCGGCTATCACGTCGACGGCACCGCCTACATCGTGATGGAGCTGCTCGAGGGTGAATCGCTGGCCGACCGGATCGAGCGGGTCGGTCCGTTGCCGCTCGGTGATGCGTTGCGGATCGCGCGGCAGGCGGCCGGCTCACTCGCCGCGGCACATGCGTGCGGGATCGTTCACCGCGACCTCAAGCCGGACAACTTGTTCATCGTTCGCGATCACGAAGCGCTGGGCGGCGAGCGCACCAAGATCCTCGACTTCGGCATCTGCACCACCGCGGATCACCGCGATCCGCGGTTGACCGGCGTCGGCATCGTGATGGGGACGCCGGGGTACATGTCACCCGAGCAGTGTCGAGGCGACCGCTTGGTCGACCATCGCTCGGACATCTATGCGCTCGGTTGCGTGCTGTTCCAGATGATCACCGGGCGCCAACCGTTCACCGCCGAGGCACCCGGTGATCTGGTGGTTGCACATCTGCAGGAGGATCCGCCGGCACCCAGCCTGCTCGTGATGGACCTGCCGTTCGAGGTCGATTCGATCATCCTGCGGTGTCTCGCCAAATCACCAGACGACCGGTTCCAGTCGATGGCCGAGCTGCATGCAGCGATCGCCGATCTGCAGGCGGCATTCGATCTTCAGCCGAGCGAGCTCGCCGACGGACCGTTGATGACCCCACTCGCACCGGGGTTCCGGTCCGATTTCAACGCGAATCATCTCGTGGCGTCGATCGCGCCCGGCGGCCCCGCGATCTCGCCGCCGGCGGTGTCGCGAGGCGCAGATCGCGTGAGCCCGATGCCCTCGTTCCGGTTCAGGCCGACGACGCCCCGCGACGAGGTCACGTCGGCGATCGACATCGCACCCGAACGGTTGTCGGCCAAGACCGCGCTGGCGCTGGCGCTGGTGACCGGCGGCGTGCTCGGGTTGATCGTCGCGTCGGTGATCGTCTTGCAAGGCGCGATCGTCGCCGCATCGCCGCTCCGCGCGCCGGTACGTGGTGACCGCGCTCCGCCGACCACGGTCTCCGATCGTGCGCCGGCCACGCTCGCCCGCGAGCCTACGGTCATGCCGGCGGCTGCCCCCGTGGTGGTCCCGATCCGGTCACGCCAGATCCGCGAGTCACGCAAGCCTCGCGAGCGGGTCACCGCTCCGGCGCCGGCCAAGCGCGACAAGATGCGCGGGTCGCCGCGCCGCGACGCCGAACGCGCCTCGCGCACTCGCGCAGAGACGCCTCGCCCCGTCACCACCGAGGACCTGTATGAGACGCGGTGATCGCCGTTGCGCGATCGCCGTGGCCGCTTCGCTCCTGGTTGCCGGGGGCACGGCGTCCGCGCAATCGCCGGAGGCGGAGGCGTTGTTTCGCGAAGGCCGCCAGCTGGTCAAGCGAGGCCAGATCGCGGCCGGCTGCGAAAAGTTCGCCGCCAGCGAGCGACTCGAGTCGAGCATCGGCACCCTGCTCAACCTCGGCGACTGTCGAGAGCGGCTCGGTGCGGTGGCCTCGGCGTGGGCCGCGTTTCGCAAGGCCGAGGGGATGGCCAAGCGCAGCGGCAGTGAGCGCCAGCAAGCCGAAGCTGCGCGCCGCGCGAGCCGTCTCGAGGTGCGGCTGCCATACCTTTCGATCGAGGTGCCCGCGCGGACGCCAGGGCTGGTGGTTCGCCGCAACCGCGAGCCGATCCACGCGGCCGGCTGGAACACCCCGCTGCCGGTGGATCCCGGCCAGTATGTGATCGTCGCCGAGGCACCCGGACGCATCCCCTGGCGCACGACCGTCACGATCGGCGACGGCACCAAGCGGCACACGGTGGTCGTCCCAGCGCTGGCGGTGGTACCGGCTCCGCGTCCCGTCCCCCGCATCGTGGCCGATCCCGCGCCGAGTCGATCCAGCGCGGCGCTGACCGCGCGCGCCCAGCCGCCGACCTGGACCAGCACGCGCAAGCTGGCGGTGGTCCTTGGGATCGCCGGAGCCGGAGCGCTCGGCGCGGGCGGGTATTACGGCTGGCTCGCCGGTTCTCGCGAGGACGACGCGAACGCGCGCTGTCCGCAGATCAGCTGTACAGACCCGGAAGGCATCCGCCTCAACCGCTCGGCGCGCGACGCGGCGACCCGGGCCAACATCTTGCTTGCGGCCGGCGGCGGTGCGCTCGTCACCGGCATCGTGCTCTGGCTCGTCGGTGCACCCGGCGATGACGTGGTGGTCGCCCCGGTTGCCGATTCGCACAACATCGGCGTGTCGTACGCCGGGAGTTTTTGATGTTCCGTACCTGCCTCGTGCTCGTGTCGCTCATCGGCTGTCAGGTCGACGAGAAGCTTCCCCCCGGTCCCGACGGCGGTGTGCTCGGGCCCGACGAGCCGGCCGATGTCGATCTGCCCGAGACCACGATCACCGAGGCACCACCGGCGTTCAGCCCGCTCGGCGAAGCGACGTTTCGGTTCTCGTCGAACGAACCGGGGGTGACGTTCGAGTGCCGGGTCGACACGGCGCCGGTGGAGACGTGTACGTCGCCGCTGGTGCGCTCGCTCGGCGACGGCGAGCACAGCTTCTCGGTCCGTGCGATCGATCGCGCGGGCAATGCTGACGAGACGCCCGCCGAGCACCTGTGGTCGATCGATACCGTGGCGCCAGATACCGTGCTGACCGAGGCCCCCGACGCGGTCGACAACAGCGTGTGGGTCCGGTTCGAGTTCGCGTCGGGAGAACCCAACGTGTCGTTCGAATGCACACTCGACAACGCCGGGTATCTGCCGTGCACCAGCGGCGATCGGTTCGGGCCCGTCGGCGATGGGCAGCATGTGTTCACGGTGCGCGCCAAGGATCGCGCGGGGAACCTCGATGGATCTCCGGCGCAGTACACCTGGTCGGTCGACACCGCGATGCCAGACACCGAGATCGTGTCGGGTCCCAGTGGCGCAACGTCGAGCAACACCGCCACGTTCACGTTCATCTCGCCCGATGCCGGCGGCGGCGCAGCATTTCAGTGCTCGCTCGACGATGCGACCTGGGCGAGCTGTTCGTCGCCCAAGACCTATTCGGGACTCGCGCAGCGCGAGCACACGTTCGCCGTGCGCGTTCGCGACGCGGTTGGCAACTTCGACCCGACACCGGCGACCCGGACCTGGACGGTCGATCGCGATCCGCCGAACACCACGATCACCAGCGGTCCAACCGGCGCGGTACCGGTGGCGAGCGCGAGCTTCACGTTCACCGCCGACGAGCTCGACGCGAGCTTTGCGTGCAACCTCGACGGCGCCGGGTTCCTGCCGTGCACCTCGCCGTTCAACGCCAGCGCCCTGGCCCAGGGCAACCACAGCTTCGCGGTCCGCGCCACCGACGTCGCCGGTAACGTCGATGGATCGCCCGCCACGCGCAACTGGGCGGTCGACACCGTTCCTCCGGTGATCACGTTCACGGGCGGCCCGGCGAACAACACGACCACCGGACCGCACGTGCGGTTTGCATTCACGGTCAGCGAAGGCGCAGGGACCGCGACCTGCGCGCTCGACGGCGGCGCCGCGATGCCCTGCACGAGCCCGCTCGACGCAAGCTATCCGGCCGGCGCCCACGAGCTGACGATCCGCGCGGTCGACGCCGCCGGCAATCCAGGGATGGCCTCTCGCGCATGGACGGTGGCGTGTCAGGCGCCCGCGGCGGGAGCAGCGATCGGCCTGTTGCACCTCGACGACGGAGCATCGCAGGTGCTGGCCAACGCGGTCCCGAACGGACCGGATGCGACGCTGGGCACCACCACGGCTCCAGAGCCTGCTGATCCCGGGGCGTTGACCACCGCGCGTTTCGGCGGGGGGTTATCGTTCAACGCCGCCGAAGGTGATCAGCTCAGCTGGCCGATCAACTCGCTGGTCGATGAGTCGTTCACGATCGAGCTATGGGCAAAGCCGACCGCTCTCACCGGGACACGAGATCTGTTCGTGTCGGGCGACGATCGCACCGCCTTGCGCGTGATCACGGCATCCGCAACCACGGTCCGGTTTGAATTCGCCATCCGCGAAGGTGTCCTGCCAGGGCCGTACGAGGAGACCGTATCTGCTGCGGTTCCCGCCGGGCAGTGGCATCACGTGCTGGCGTCGTACGACAAGCCGTGGCTGCGACTGTGGGTCGATGGTGTCCGCAGCGACACCGCTGGCGTCAACTTCGGACCTGCCGCAGCAATCCAGGATGTCCGGATCGGTGGCGGTGCGATGCCGTTCGGCGGAGATCTCGACGAGATCTGGCTGACCGAATCCGCGATCACCAGCGACGCCGCCGCGCTCGACCGCTACTGTCCGCTGTGACCGCGCTGTAGCGACGCGACGGCCATGTTCGGCCGTCGTCCGGACCCGGCAACCAACCGAGGTCCGGATCAATGAAGCGGGTTACGTGCGTTCGATGGTGTCTGTGCTTGCTGGTCGGTGTGTCGGCTGCCTGTGGCGGAGGCAGTAGCGAAGCCGACGATGACGATCAGAACATGGGGGAACCGGCGGGTCCGCATGCGACCGGCGGAATCACGCTCAGCGAGACTCATCGCTCGTCGGGAGGCACCTCGGCATCGACGGTGAGCGCCGGGTTCCTTCCGGACTCCGCGCTCGAGAGCCCGCGTTGTGTTCAGGAAGTCGCCGGCTGCGAAATTCAGCTCACGCCCGACTGCGGCACGACGTGCGGGGCTCACGAGTACTGCACGTGGACCGCCAGCTGTCAGCCGGCGTGCAAACGCGCCTGCGACGCATCATGTGGTCCGAACGAGGAGTGTTATTTTCCGACTCCGGCGACGACGGCGTGCCGTGCCATCCAGAGCTTCGATGCTGGCTCGATCACGCTCTCGGGCACCACGACGCCGGTGACCCTGTTTCCCCCGTACGCGTTCGACGGGCTGGACAACGGCACGTTGTTCACCGATCGAGCGATATTGACCGCGACCGCGGCAGGCGCAGCAAACGCCGGTTACACCGGATTCACCGAGTCATTCACGGCGACCAACGTCGTTCGTACCAACCCGCCGCTTCATCAACTGACCGTGGGCCAGGTGTTCGGCACGGGCGACTTGCCAATCCGGTGGGTCGCGGCAGATGACAAGATCGAGATCACAGCGAGCGTGCTGGGCATCGCCAACTCGAGCTCCACGTTCGCGATCGTGACCTGCGAGGCCGATGACGCCAAGGGTGCGTTCGACCTTCCTCGCCAGGCGATCGATGCGGCGCTCGACGGCAGCGCGCTCTACTCGATGAGCATCGCGGTCACCCGCTCGAGCAGGCGAACGATCTTCGATGTCGCCACGAAGGGCGCGATCGCGGGCGTCGAGATCCAACCGACGGGTTGGCTCGAGCTCGCCACGATGTCCACCGAATCGGCCGAGCTCGAAGGTTGCAGCGGTGGCGAGCAGGTGTGTGGCAATGCATGCGTCGATCTCGACAGCGACAAGCAGAACTGCGGTGCGTGCGGCCACGCGTGTGCCGGCAACGACTACTGCTACTACGGGACGTGCACAGGCGCGAACGCGTGCGACTCCTGCCTCGACGCCACGTCCGATCCAGGCGAGGTGTGCGGTTCATGTCGCGCGAATGCCGGTTGCAACGCACTGATGAACTGCTTTGCGGGTTGCTCGACACAGGCGTGCTCCGATCAGTGCTGGGACACCTATGCATCGTCGGCGTCGCTCTATCAGCAGTGGGTCGATTGCGTCTGCGACGACCACTGTGCAGTCGAGTGCGTGAGCTACTGCTCGTGTGCTCTCGCTCGTGGGCGCTCGCTCGTGGGCGCTCGCTCGTGGGCGCTCGCTCGTGGGCGCTCGCTCGCGGGCGCTCGCTCGTGGGCGCTCGCTCGTGGGCGCTCGCTCGTGGGCACTTGCTCGTGGGCGCTCGCTCGTGGGCGCTCGCTCGTGGGCGCTCGCTCGTGGGCGCTCGCTCGTGGGCGCTCGCTCGTGAGCACTCGGCTCGTGGGCATTCGCTCGGATGTACGCGCTAGGTCGCGCGTGCCACCTCGAGCGCCGGCGCGGGCTCTCGCTCCTCGCGCATCGCCAGCGACTGGAGCCCGCCGTGGCCCGACTCGTCGCCGTGATAACCGGCCTCACCGTGATCCGAATCGTCGAGGCCCGACTCCTCGGCATCGATCGAGGGCCGCAGGCCGATCACCGCCTTGATCGCGTACGCGATCACCGCGGTGCCGGCGATCGACAGCCCCATCGTCAGCCCGACGGCCTTGAGCTGCTCGATCCACAGTCCGCCATCGAGCACCGGCCGGAGATAGTCCTTGCCGAGGTTGGGATTCACATCGACGCTGGCAAACACCCCGGCCAGGATCGCGCCGATCGTTCCGCCGACGCCGTGGACGCCGAACGTGTCGAGCGCATCGTCGTACTTGAAGATCGCCTTGAGCTTGGTGCACGCCAGGAACGGGACGACGCCGGCGATCAATCCGATCAGCACCGCGCTACTCGCCGACACGTAGCCGGCGGCGGGCGTGATCACCACCAGGCCGGCGACGGCACCCGAGCAGAATCCCAGCACCGTGGGCTTGCCGCGCGTTGCCCACTCGAGCGCAGGCCACGCCGCCGCACCGATCGCGGCAGCGAGCGTGGTGGTCACGAACGCGTTCGCCGCGATGCCGTCGGCTGCCACCGCGCTGCCGGCGTTGAATCCGTACCAGCCGACCCACAACATGCCGGTGCCGACGACCGTGAGCACCAGGCTGTGTGGCATGAACGCTCGCTTGCCGAACCCGGTGCGCTTGCCGAGGATCAGGCACAGCACCAGCGCCGACCACCCCGACGACATGTGCACCACCGTGCCACCCGCGAAATCGATCGCCTTGATCGCGGCGTGCTCGTTCCACACGCCGTTCATCAGCCCATCCACCCCCCACACCATATGAGCGAGCGGGAAATAGATCGCCACCATCCAGAGCGCGACGAACACGATCACCGCCGAGAACTTCATCCGTTCGGCGATCGCGCCCACGATGAGGGCCGGCGTGATGATCGCAAACATCATCTGGAACATCGCAAACACGTTCTGTGACACCCACGCCGCGTAGTCGCCGTTGGGCACCGAGGTGACGCCGTTGAACATGGCGAAGTCCAGCCCGCCGAGCACGGCGTTGCCCTTGGCGAACACCAAGCTGTACCCGAACGCCCACCACAGGATCGTCACCAGCCCCGCGCAACCGAAACACTGCGCGAGCACCGAAAGAACGTTCTTACGGCGGACCATGCCGCCGTAGAACAGCGCCAGCCCGGGCAGGGTCATGAACAGCACCAGGGCGGTGGCGGTCATCATCCAGCCGTTGTGGCCCGGGCCGGGGGTCGCCGATACCGCGCTCCCCGCCGCGGGGGCGTTGTTGGTCACGTAGGCTTCGAGGTTTGCGAGCCGTTCCTCGAGGGTGGCAGGTGCGCCATCGGCCTGGGCCACGGCGGGGACAGCCAGCGTCAATGCGACGATCAGGCCGACTACACCGGCCCCCAAAGCACGAATAGCTCGCATGTTCCGACGCTACTCGGGCCATGTTTCCGGCAGGTATCGCGCAGGAAAAACCTTCAGGTCCAGCGATTGGCCCTCGGTCCCTTCGACGTGAGAAGCTTGAACCGGGGTGGATTCTCGACTCCAAGCTGCCATCAGCAACCCGCAGATCCAGACCCAGGTGGGTGAGCTGATTCGCCTCGCGTTGCGGGCGCTCGAGGATCTCAAGAGCCTCGATGAGAGCTTGTATGAGCGGTTCGTGAAGAGCCGGAACCAGCCCGAAGACCCGGAAGCGTCGGCACGGGAGCTCGGCGACCTGTGGGATTCCACGTTTAGCGGCTTGCTGCAGATGCTCGCGTTCTGCCGCTCACTCGAAGGCTTCGATCAGACGCTCAAGCCGGTGTCCGACGAGCCGGTCGAGCTCGACCTGGGCGAGGCCGGTCCGACCACGCCACCACTCGGTAGTGGGGACGAGGGTCTGGGAGATCTCGGCGATTTCCTCGAAGGCATCGACGAGACCATCGAAGAGGGCGACGCCGAGCGCTGGGCCAAGGTGATGGAGAAGGTGTCCTCGATCGAATACGGCCTGCGGATCCAGTACCAGAGCGGGGAATCGCGGCTCACGATCGCGCTCGGCAAGGGCGAGACCAATCAGGTGCTCGGGCTGTTCGACGATACCCAGAGCTCGGCGTGCGAAGGCGTGCACGCGCTGGTATCGGCGATCTACGAGGGCTTCGTCACCGAGGTCAACTCCCAGGCGGTGGTGCCGGGCTATCTGACCTCGCTGGGACGCGCGCTGCTGGTCCGCCGTGGCCTCGCGGAGCTCACCGCGGCGATCGGTCCTCACAACGCGGTGCTGCAGGAAGGCGGCAAGACGCCCGATCCCGAGGCGCTCGAGGCGGTCCGCACGGCGCTCCATGGGTTCGTGTCTTCGATCGTGTGCCGGGCGATGCGGGCGGCGGATCGCTGGCAGATGGTCGAGTTCGACCGCGAGCTGTCGGAACAATCTCCGACCGAAGCGCGGCTGACCTGCGAAGGCCTGCTCAAGTACCTCGAGTCGCTGAACTCGATCAATCAGCGCGAGGTCCTGCTCGTCCATGACCACAACGCGATCGACCAGATGCGGGATTCGCTCGCCAATGCGCGCCAGCTGCTCGAGCTCAGCCCGCGCACGGCGCTCGAGATGGTGGACCAGGCGTATCAGGCGGCGCAGCGGCTACGCGGCCGACACCCGACGAGTGATCGCTTGATCGCCGAGCTCGAGCACTACGCAAGGGCGCTGGCGACCCGCGCCGAGATCACGCAATTCGTCGAGCGCCTCGAGGAAGTGCTCGCGGTTTCCGATCCTCAAATTGGCTGAGCGCAGATCCCGGCGATGTGCGGGCATCGACGTAGGTGTTCGCGCTCAGAACCTTAACCGCTTCCCAACAGCCAGCGGCACCACGACCTGATCGCCGAACGCATTCACCAGGGCGGTGACTGCGCGCCAGCCGGTGCAATGCCCGGCCGCGATCACGTCGAGCTCGAGCTCGCCAAGCGCTGCGACGGTGGGCGCGATCGCCTGCTCCGCGGCTGCGCCCGACAGGTGCAAGCCGCCGATCACCGCGTGAAGCTTGGTTGGGCCGAGCTGCGCGCGTGCATGGCTCAGCACGTTGATCACGCCTGCATGCGAGCACGCGGTGAACACCACCAACCCCTTGTTCGCGACGTTCACCGCGACGAACCGCTCGTCCATCAACAGCTCATCGAGCTCCCAGCCGGTGCCATCGGCGGTACGGCGGTGCTGGCCCGCAAAGCCACGCTCGAACGACGAGCTCCGCACGATCTCACCGCTGACGTACGCGAGGCCATCGAGCACCAGCTGTGGTTCGGTCGTCGCGACGACCTTCGCGCCGTGCGCGGTGAGCGCCGCGATGCTCGGGACGTCTTCCAGCTGGCGCATCGTTCCGTCGGGCAGCCTCATCGCCCGGGTCCGGAACATGTCGGGATGCGCGTAGTATGGAACCTCGGCGCCGCCGTTGCGGTCGCGGATGATCTGGAGCGCGCGCAGCATCGCGCCGCCGTGGTCCCAGTGTCCGTGCGACAGCACGATCGCCTCGACGTCGCCCAGATTCGCGCCGAGCCGGGACACGTTCTGCTCGAACGTTCGATCCTCGGGACCGGTATCGAACAGCAGGGTGCGCGTGACGTCACCCCGCCGGACGGTGATCAGGCACGACAGTCCGTGGGCCGCGCAGCACAGACACGACCCGCCGACCACCCAGTTGCCGCGGCGCCGGGCAAGCCCCGCGAACTCGGTCTCGACGAACGATGGCACCGACGACAAGCTGTCGGTGACGTTGTCGACGAGGATCAACACCTCCAGGCTATCGACCGTGGTGAGCGTCGACATGAGCGTCAGCTCGGCGCGGGGGGCAAGCGAGGGCTACGAGCTCAGAAGATCGGACCGACGCACGTCGCGATGTCGAAGAACATGAACGACAGCGCCTTCTCCTGCGGAGACATCGGCGCGGCCGAGCAGCCCGACGGGAATGGCGACGACGAGCTCGAGCCCGACGCGACGTGCATGTCGGAGAACACGACCTTGCCACACCGCGCGCCCTCTTCGACCTCGTTCGGAGTCGTGAACTGGAAGTTCTGTGGGTACTCGGTGCCTCCGGGCAGGTAGACCCAGCGCTCCGCCTTCTCGTGATCGATCGTGGTGCAGGTCTGGCGGCCGTCCTGGATCGGAATCACGCCCGGCGTCGTCGAGCCCTGGACGTTCATCATCCAGTTCTGGAACGCCGCACCCTTGGGGTTGTTGACGGTGTCGATCATGTCGCTGCCGGTCAGGAACTCGTCAGAATCGCAGGTGGCGATCTGGGGCCACACCGGCGGTGCATGGGTGGGATTCGCGACGTCGCCGGCGATCCACACGTTCTGGTAGTGCGAGAGGAACACGCGGCCGCCGAGATCGGCGTACGCCTTCATGTTGTTCATCGCGTCCTGTGACTTGGCCGCGGCCTCCTGACCGCACTCGCACGAGAACATCGCGAGGTCGTACTTCTTGAGCTGGTCGAGGTTGTCCCACAGCGTCGCCGCGGGAGGGAACGCGGTTCCCTGCATGTTGGTTGCGGCGCCGTTCATCGTGTAGAGGTGAACGCTGCCGTCCTTGGTCGGATCGGTGAACTCGCTGTCCGACACGCCGAGCTTGCGGACCAGGCACTCGAGCGCGTCGCAGCTGCCGGTCGCGATCGCGATCTTCGGTAGATCGCCTTCACTCTTGTTCTTGGGGAGCGACGTGATCTCGGGCGGCAACGGGTTGTCCTGGCACGCCTCGACCTTGGGAATGGTCACCTTGCGGCGCCACTTGCCGACCGTGACGAACAGCGGGACGTCGGTGCCCGACGGCACGTTGGACAGCGTGAACTTGCCGGCCTCGTCGGAGATCGCATGCGCGGCTGCGCCACCCGGCAACGAGCTCGTGCACTGCGAGCACTGGACGCCCTCGGGGAACGGACCTGGATCGAGCAACGGAATGTAGACCTGCGCGCCGAACACGGCGAGCGTGCCGTTGGGCGCGAACACGGTACCAGACAAGGTGGTCGGTGGTTTTCCGAGCTTCGCGCAGTTGACGATCATGCACTCGATGCCGACGCAGGAGTCAGCTTCGACGGTGGTCGCATCGACGCTGTCGCCGCGGTTGTTGGGCCCACATCCAATTGCGAGTGTCGTGAACAATCCAGCGAGTAGGTAGGTCCGCATGTCGCGCGAGGTTGTACAGCTCGTGACTCGCGGCGTGAAGCACTTTCTTGCGAGGTGACCGAACAGCGTTTCGATTTCGAACCGCACTCGGTTCTCCCAGGCACAACAGTCACCTAGGCGCAGTGCTGGCGCGAGTGTCTCGCGCATGCGCGGGGGCGCCGTTGTTAGCCGATTGCCGATCCCTTACGCAACGAGCAAGCGCTGTAGATCCCCCGTCGACACGGCCAGGCTGCGACGCCCAGGCCGGCATCCGGAGCGGCCCATCGCCGCAATGCGATACAACCCCGTCATGACACGTGCGGGGGTCGCGTTCGCGTTCATGGTGGGAATCGTCGCCTGCCGACCGATGGCAACGCCCGGGTCGGGCAAGCCGCAAGCGCCCCAGCTCGACGTCGAGGAGGGCTGGATCGATCCGGTCGCCAGCTTGCCCACGGGCACGCCGCGATCGCTGGGCGGGCGCAAGACCGCCCTGCGCGAGCCGATGGCGCCGACCATCGCGATCCGCAAGGCGACGATCTTGACCGCGACGGGACGAACGATCAGTGGCGGCACGATCGTGCTCGCCGGCGGCGCGATCACCGCGCTGGGGCCAGATGCATCGGTGACGATCCCCAACGACGCGCGGGTGATCGACGGCGCGGGGAAGGTGGTGTCGCCCGGGCTGATCGACACCCATTCGCACATCGGCGTCTATGCAGCGCCGGATGCGGTCGCTCACCTCGATGGCAACGAATCGACCGCGCCGGTCACGGCGCAGGCGCGCGCACAGTACGGCTACTGGCCCCAGGATCCGCAGATCGCGCGGGCGGCGGCGGGCGGCGTGACCGCGGCATTGATCCTGCCCGGCTCGGCCAACCTGATCGGTGGCGAGGGCTTCGTCGTGGCGATGCGACAGGGCCGGACCTCCGACGAGGTCGCGTTTCCGGGGGCACCTTCGATGATGAAGATGGCGTGCGGCGAAAACCCCAAGCGGGTATATGGTGAGAAAGGTGGCCCGAAGACGCGGATGGGCTCCTACGCCGCGTTTCGCATGGCGTTCAACGAGGCGCGCGGTTACCTCGCGAAGGCGGCGGCATATCAGCGCAGTCGCGACCTGTGGTTGCGCAAGAAGCAGCGCGCGGCCGAGCTCGACGCCAAGGTTCCTGCTGGCCAGCCCAAGGTCAAGGTCGAGCCTGCACCCGAGCCGCCGGTGATCGATGCCAAGCTGGAGGCGCTGGCTCGCATCCTGCGCGGCGAAACCCTGGTCCAGATCCATTGCTACAAGGCGAGCGATATGGCGGAGCTGATCGCGATCGCCGACGAGCTCGGGTTCAAGATCCGATCATTCCACCACGCGCTCGAGGCGTACAAGATTCGCGATCTCCTGGTCGAGCGCGGCATCGCGATCAACACGTGGTCCGACTGGTGGGGATTCAAGCTCGAGGCGTTCGACGGCATCACCGAGAACGCCGCGCTGTTCACCGAGCAAGGCGGCAAGGTGACGATCCACTCCGATTCTGCGATCGGGATCCAGCGGCTCAATCAGGACGCAGCGAAGGCGATGGCCGCTGGTCGCGCGGCGGGGATCCCGATCAGCGACGAGCAGGCACTGCGCTGGATCACCTCGAATGCGGCGTGGGTGCTCGGGATCGATGACGTCACCGGGTCGCTCGAGGTTGGCAAGCGTGCGGACGTGGTGATGTGGAGCGGCTCGCCGTTCTCGGTCTATACCCGCGCGGAGCTGGTGATCGCCGGCGGCCAGATATCGTTCGACCGCGCGGCCGGGATGTCGCCATCGGACTTCGAGCTCGGACAATCGGCCCTCGACGTCGGGAGCGCACGATGAAGCGATGGATCGTCGGTGCCGTGATGGCGGCGTCGCTCGCGGCGCGTGCGGAGACGATCGCGATCACCCAGGCGACGGTGTATCAGCGACCGGATCGCAAGCTCGACAACGCCACCGTGGTGATCCGCGATGGCAAGATCGCCGCGGTCGGCACCGCCGTGGCCGTACCAGCGGGCGCGACGCAGATCGACGGCAAGGGCAAGGTGGTCACCGCTGGGTTGATCGAAGCGCAGACGGCGATCGGCCTGGTGGAGATCGACCTCGAGCGCGACGCCAACGATGGTCAATTCGGCACCCAGCCCACCGAGATCCACGCGGCGTATCGCAGCATCGACGCGTATGATCGGCGGGCGGTGGCGATCGCGGTCGCGCGTGCCGGAGGTGTCACCTCGGTGATCACCGGCCCGCGCGGTGGGCTCGTCGCAGGGCAGGCGGCGTGGGTCTCGATGGGCGACGATCCGGGTGCCGCGCCGATCAGGGCGCCGGCGGCGATGAACGCAGCGCTGGGACCCCACGCGATCGCGATGGCGTCGCGCGGTCATGCTGTGGAGCGGTTGCGCGAGCTGCTCGATGATGTCGACGCGTATCGCAAGAACCGTGGCGCGTTCGATCGCAATCAATCGCGCCGCCTGATCGCCGGTCGCCTGGATCTTGAGGCGCTGATTCCGGTGCTCGATGGCCGGATGACGCTGATCGTCGGTGCGAGCGCGGAGGTCGACATCCGCGCAGCCCTGGCGATCGCACGCGAGCGGCGGATCTCGATCGCGATCGCCGGCGGTACCGAGGCATGGCGGCTGGCCCGCGAGCTCGCTGCAGCCAGGATCCCGGTGCTGCTCGATCCCTCCGACAACCTCCCGGGGCTTGCCGCGGTCGACGCACGCGATGAGACCGCAGCGATCTTGGCCAAGGCGGGCGTACCGGTCGCGATCACCACGCTCGGCAACGCGAGCGCCGCTCGCACGATCCGCCAGCTCGCCGGTATCGCCGTGGCCAATGGCCTACCGTGGGACAAGTGGTGATGTGGAGCGGCGATCCGCTCGAGCTGGCGACGCGCGCCGAGCTGGTCATCATCGATGGCAAGGTCCAGTCGCTCGACAACCATCAAACGCGATTGCGAGACCGCTATCGCACGCTGCCGGCGCGCAAGTAACCGCCGATCAGCCGTCGCTGAAGATCCGGAACTCGACCCGGCGGTTCTGCGCGCGGCCGTCCTCGGTATCGTTGTCCGCGATCGGCTTCTCCTCTCCGTACGACTTGGTGCGCAGCCGTTCTGGCGCGATGCCTTGCTCGATCAGGTAGCGCCTCACGGCCCTGGCGCGGGCACGCGACAGCCGCTTGTTGTACCTGCGGCGTGCAACGGAATCGGTATAGCCCTCGATCCGCACCTTCGTGATCTCCTCGTGCGACTCGAGATACGCGGCGACCTGATCGAGCTCCTCCTTCGATTCATCGAGCAGCACCGCCTTGTCGGTTTCGAACAGGATCGTCGGCGCCTCGAGCTTGTCCTCCGGTTCGGGCTCGGGCTCGGGCTCGGGCTCGGGCTCGGGCTCGGGTGCCGGTGGCGACACCGCGATCTCGGGTGCGCACGCAAACACCGGCGAGGTGAGCGTGATCGTCGAGGTGCAGCGCCTCGAGTGGCTCGTGCCGGCGCATGCTCCGAGGACGACACACCCGAAGATGCTGAGGAAACCGAGGCTGAACATGCCAGGGCCCGCGAGCCGATCACGCGCTCGCCCTCGCGGCCGATCGGCTCCATGCGGCCTCGTTGCTCGTCCGTCACGTCCCGACGGGTACGCTCCCTCGTCGCGGCTGGCTCGCCGGGCGGCTCGGCCACGATCCTCGGTCGATCCATCCATTCGCGGGCCCTTAGAACGCATAGCTCCCTCCAATCGTCAACGTACGGTTGTCGAACCCCGTGCTGGTGACCGTCCCACCGGTCGCCGCAGGAATGCTCAACGTCGCGTTCAGCAGCACGCCGGCGGTCGGACTGACATGTGCGCCTACCGAAGCGGGGATCGCGTAGTTCTTGCCCGCTCCCTTGAACGGGACGATCACACCGGTTTGAGCGCTGACCGCAAACGTCGACCCGAACGGCACGAGAAACGTGACCGGCAGGTTGGCGACGTCGGCGTTACCACTGGCCGATCCTTCCATCGCCGGCTCGCGACGGTTGATCCCGACCGCGATGTTTGGAGATACCTCGACGATCAACTTCTCGGTCCGCAGCCGCATCACCGCGCCGAGCTTGGCCGCGAACGTCATCGGATCGAATGCACGGAGCAGCACGGCGCCCTCCGCGGCGACCGCGAATGATCCGCTCGCCAGGCCGTAGCGCAGATCGAGCCCGGCGTTCGGCATCACCGAGGCGCACCCCTTGGCCTTTCCGGTCACACACAGCGCCTCGCCCGCACCACCCATGAAGCCGGTGGCCGCGTGGCTGCTGTAGATGATGCCGAGCGTGAGGGCGTCCGTCGCGCCGTACCAGACGTCGGGTGCGATCGACAGGGGCGCGAAGGTTTGGCCCTCCGTGAGGTTTGCGGCGACCGCGACATCGATCTGCGAGGTGCCCGCGGGCAGCGTGACCTGGTCGCTCGCGGGCGGTGCTCCGCTGCGCAAGCTCATCCGGACGTCGACATCCACGGTTGCAGATGCCTCGGCGCGCGTCTGGTCCGCGTCGTCGTCGCGCCGGTACTTGCGATGCTTGCGCCGCTTGCGCCGCGGCCGCTCGGGCGTCTCCTCGCTCGCGGCCTCGCCACTGTCCTCGGGTTGGTCATCCGATGAGAACGATTCCGACGCCTCGTCGCCGCCGAAATCGTCGTCATCGTCGGCGATCGCGAGCCCGGATGAGCTCAGCGATCCTGCCGTGACCAGTACCAACACTGCACCTCGTCGAGCTTCGTTCAACATCCAAGGCATCGTGGATCACCCCGGTGGCAGCCGACGATGTCACCGCGATAACACGGGCCAGCGATCGTCGCGGTCCGGGCAGTCCCGGCATACGTCCGCCGCCCGTGCGCGGGAGCGACCGCGCCGGTGATATACGTGCCGCGGAGGTCACAATGGCACTCAAGAGGACGAGCACTGCGATCTGGCACGGCACCGGCCCCAAGGGCAGCGGGACGATCACGACGTTGTCAGGCGCGATGAAGGATCAACCGTACAGCGCGAACGCGCGGTTCCAGTCGGAGGACGGTCGCGCGGGTACCAACCCTGAAGAGCTGATCGCCGCCGCACATGCCGGCTGCTTCACGATGGCGCTGAGCTTTCAGCTCACCAACGCCGGTCACGAGCCGACCGAGCTTCGTACGGTCGCGACGGTTTCGATGGAGAAGCAGGATCCGGGATGGACGATCACCAACATCCACCTCGATGTTGCTGGCAAGGTGCCCAACGTGACCGCGGACCAGTTTCAGACGCTGGCCGACAACGCCAAGAAGGGGTGCCCGATCTCGCGGGCGCTGTCGGCGACGCCGATCACGATGTCCGCGAAGCTGTCCTGAGCTCTCGGTTCCACACCCACCGAAACGAAAACGGGCGACCCTAGGGTCGCCCGTCGTGGTTCCAGGATCGTCCGGCGATCAGGGGACGAACGCTTCGGCGCACACCGTGACGTCGTAGGTCGCCGGCAGGATGACGTTCGCGTCGTCGTACGAGCCGAGCCACAGCCAGTAGGACGTGTTCGGCTTGACCGGGAACGTAGCGAACTCGCCAACCGCGCCGTCCTGTCCGATCAACGTGCCGCTCGCGACCTCGGGAATCATGCCCTCGCTCACCGAGGTGGCCGGGAACAGCATGAAGTCAAAATCGGCGACGTTGGTCCAGTTGATGCGAACCGACAACTGATCGGTGGTCGGGCCGGTGGTGAAGAAGTACGAGTCGCGATCGTGGTACTCGTCGGCAGCATCGACGTTCGCGCTCGAGCCACTGAGCCGGTACGTGGTACCCGAGGCCATCGTCAGACCGGTCGGCTCTGCCGAGTCGACCGCCGCGGTCAACACCCGACGGGTCGCCGCGTCGCCGGAGAACCGGACATCGACCATGTCGTTGCCGGTGTTGTTCGCGCCGTCGTTGGCCTCGGTGAAATCAGCCGCAGCCGTCGCGGTTGCGCAGCGGGTGTCGGGATCGTCGGGGACGATCTTGACCTTGTAGCTGACGTCCGCCGCAGGCGCGGTCGGGTTGAACGCGAGCACGGTGATCGTGTACTCGCCGGCCGCGAGGCTGCCGTTCGCCACGGCTTGATTGCCGTAGACCGGCGCCGTGATGCTCGAGTCTTCGCCGTCGATGAACACGTTCACTTCGCCGAGCGTCTCGATGCCGGCACCCTGCATGGTCAACAGCACGCGGCTGTTGGCCGCGACGCTGATCGTGAACGTATCGATGTCGACGACCTGGTTCATGTCGTCGAAGTGGCCGGTGTTCACCGCGCCGCACACCGTGGTGGTCGCGGCCGAGAACGACAGGCCCGTCGCCTCCGGCACTCCGGCCATGTTGAGGATGTTGTCGTTCGTCGCGTCGGCGAGCTCGGCGAAGTCGCAGCCCTCCGGCAGCTCAGGTCCGTCAATCGGAGCATCGATATCGGGGGCCGGAGCATCCGCCTGCACGGACGCGTCCATGAACACGGGCATGCCGTCGTTGTTGTTGTTGTCGTCGTTGTCCTTTCCGCCACCACAGGCGACCAGGGCGGCGGACAGGCTGAACAGAGTGATTTGGCGAGTGAAGTTCATCGAAAACAGCTCCGGTTGTGCGTCGGCAAGGGCGGAGCTGTATCACACATCGCGCCACATCTGGCGCCAACACAATCGATCTGGCGTCGACTCACACGAAGCTTCGAGCCCATGACCGATGTCACATGTCCTGCTGCGTCGGGACCCGCCACGAGGTGGCCGAGCGAGATCCATCGGCGACGTGCTCACGGCGATACGCGTGCTCACGATCGACGGGCTGTTGTCGGCCGCCAGATGCGCGAATCCGCGGCGAGATCAGTGACGGCGATGCAACGGCCTCGACCGAAACGTTGATATCGTGGGGAGGTGACCAGCTCGCCGGAGAAGTTCGGGCGGTACATCGTCCACGAACAGCTGGCGACCGGAGGAATGTCCCAGATCCACCTCGCCGATGTTCGCGGCAAGGATGGGGCGCCGCGCCGCGTCGCGCTCAAGCGCCTGCTGCCGCAGTTCGCTTCGAACAAGGAGATCCGCGCGCTGTTCGTCGAGGAGGGCCGGGTGATGCGTTACCTGCATCATCCCAACATTCCGGTGACCTATGACTCGGGGAGGGTCGACGACACGTTCTACATCGCGCTGGAGTACGTACCGGGGCCGACGCTCAAGGAGCTGATCGGCCACGTCAAGGAGATCGCCGGGACCGTTCCCATTCCGATCACCATCAACATCGCCTCGCAGCTTTGCGAGGCGCTCGATCACGCGCACAACCAGCGAGATGACCACGGCAAGCCGCTCGACATCATCCATCGCGATATCTCGCCGTCGAACGTGATCATCTCCGACACCGGCGTGGTGAAGCTGATCGATTTCGGGCTCGCCAAGATCAAAGGCTCGAGCGTCAACACCGACGAGGGAGTGATCAAGGGCAAGTTCAATTACGTCGCGCCCGAGTACCTCGGCGGCAAGCTCGACGCGAGGGTGGATCTGTGGGCGATCGGCGTGATGATGCACGAGATGTTCACCTCGCGCCGCTTGTTCGAGGCGTCCGACGATTTCGAGACACTCGGACGCGTCCGGAAGCTGTCGATTCCGAGGCCGTCGCGCGCCAACCCCGAGGTCGGGCCGGATCTCGACGAGATCGTGATGCGTGCGCTCCAGCGCGACCCGGGCCTGCGCTGGCAGACCGCGGCGCAGATGCGCGACGCCTTGCTGGGGGTGACCACGTTGCCCGAGAACTTCGTCGACAATGACCGCATGCTCGCCTGGGTCGCGTGGGCGATGATGCAGCCGCCCGGCAAGCCGACGACGAAGGCGCCATCGCTGGTGGCGAAGCCTCCGCGCAAGACCAAGCAAAGCGCGGCGGCGCCGCCACCGCCGCCGCGGCCACGCCGCACGTCGACCCGACGGAACATCGCGCGCGACAAGTCATGACGTAGCGATCACGCGACCTGCGGCGCTGGTTCGTCGCCTGGGGTAGAGCGGCGGACGACATTTTGCCGCTTGACCCGGTTTTCATCGGTGTGATATCGCTGAAAATGAAAATGGATTTCAAAAGCAAACCCACCCGGTTCGCCCCAATTCCACTGATTTGGCTCGCCGTGGCAGCCTGCGGCGGAAGCGACGACATGGATCGCGGTCCTGCGATCGACAACTACGTCCAGATCGTTCGGGCCAGCTACGCGGATTCGATCGCCAAGGCGAGCTCGCTGAAGACGGCGATCGACGCATACGTCCAGTCGCCATCGCAGGCCACGCTCGACGCGGCGCGCGTGGCGTGGCTCGCAGCGCGTGAGCCATACGGTCAGACCGAGGCGTATCGATTCTACGACGGACCGATCGACAACCCCGACACGGGCCCGGAGGGCAGGGTGAACGCGTGGCCGCTCGACGAGGCGTTCATCGACTACGTGATCGGCAACGACACCAGCGGGATCATCAACGACACCGGCGGATTCCCCACGCTCGACAAGATGGTGATCGCCGATCAGAACGAGAACGGCGGCGAGAAGAACATCGCCACCGGCTATCACGCGATCGAGTTCTTGCTATGGGGGCAAGACACCGACCCCAGTGGGCCGGGCGCGCGCCCGTACACCGACTACGTGACCGGTGGCGGTGGGACCGCGGCGAATCAAGATCGTCGCGGCCAGTACCTGACGATCGTGACCGACCTGCTGGTCGAGGATCTTCAGTCCGTTGCCGCTCAGTGGGCCGAGGGTGGCAACAACTATGCATCGCAGATGATCGCCGCGGAGCCCAACGAGGCGCTGCGCCGGATCCTTCAGGGCATGGGTAGCTTGTCGGGAGCCGAGCTGTCCGGTGAGCGAATGACGACCGCGATCGACAATCGCGACCAGGAGGACGAGCACTCCTGCTTCAGCGACAACACCCACCGCGACCTCTACAACAACGCGCTCGGCATCCAGAACGTCTACCTGGGCAGCTACGGCAGCGTGTCCGGCGGTGGTCTCAGCGCCCTGGTCAAGGAGCTCGATCCCGACCTGGACACCAAGATGCGCGACCAGCTCGCGGCCAGCATCGCGGCGATCCAGGCGATTCCGGTGCCGTTCGATCAGGCGATCATGGACGAGGCCGGTCGTGCTAAAGCGCTCGAGGCCGTGCGCGCGCTGCAATCTCAAACCGAAACGACGGTCGAGATTGCGACGCAGCTCGGCATTCAGATCAACCTGGAGTAGCCGTGCGTCGCGCAGTGCGTCTCGTGTTCGCGTCCTGGTGGATCGCCGCATGCGGCGGTGATTCGTCGGGCGGCTATGAGCCGGGTGAGGAGCTCTCGGGCGGCGAGACAACGGTGTTCGAGACCGGCACCACCGCGTTCTCGCTGGCGGCACGCAATCTCAAGGGTGAGCGTCGCGATCAGTTCTTCGTCGGAAACTCGATGTTCAACCGCGGGTGGGTCACGGCCCCATCGTCGACGACCGGCCAGGATGGCCTGGGCCCGACGTTCAACGCAGGTTCGTGCTCCGCATGTCACTTCAAGGATGGCCGGGGAGCCCCGCCGCCCAACGATGACGAGCTGTTCCTCGGCCTGCTCGTGCGGCTGTCGATTCCCGGCACCGACGAGCACGGTGGGCCGCTGGGCGATCCGAGCTACGGGGGGCAGTTCAATCACCGATCGATTCTCGATGTCCCGGCGGAAGGGACCTCGCGCGTTCACTACACCGATGTGCCGATCACGCTCGGCGATGGTGAAACCGTCACGCTGCGAGCACCGAGCTACGAGCTCACCGATCTCGCGTTCGGGCCACTGGCACCCGACATCATGATGTCGCCACGTACCGCACCGGCGATGATCGGGCTCGGCCTGCTCGAAGCCCTCGATGAAACGGTGATCCTCGCCGCGGCGGATCCCGACGACGTCGATGGCGATGGGATCTCGGGACGGCCGAACTACGTCTGGGATCCGAAGACCCAGACCACCGTGCTCGGCCGGTTCGGCTGGAAAGCGAATCAGCCCGGGCTCGAACAGCAGAACGCCGGCGCGTTCGTCGGCGACATCGGCATCACCTCGCCGATGTTCCCGACCGAAAATTGCCCACCGGCCCAGACCGCATGTGCGGCGGCGTTGTCGGGCGGCACGCCCGAGATCGATCAGGACAAGATCGACGACGTCACGTACTACTCGCGGCTGCTGGCGGTGCCGGCGCGGCGCGACTTCGAGGATCCGGTGGTGTTGCAGGGCAAGGCGGTGTTCGCCGACCTCGGTTGCGCGTCGTGTCACACGCCGAAGCTGGTGACCGGAACGTTTCCGGGGATTCCCGAGATCTCGGGCCAGACGATCCGCCCGTACACCGATCTCCTGCTTCACGACATGGGTGAGGAGCTCGCGGATCACCGGCCGGATTTTCTGGCCGATGGCCGAGAGTGGCGCACCCCGCCGCTGTGGGGCATTGGCCTGGTCTCGGTCGTCAATGGACACACGCGGTTCTTGCACGACGGTCGTGCGACCAGCTTGCTCGACGCGATCCTCTGGCACGGGGGCGAGGCGGAGGCCTCGCGCGAAGCGTTCCGGATGCTCGACGCAGCGGATCGCGCGGCGCTCGTGCGGTTCTTGGAGTCGCTATGATCCGCGCCGCAGCGATCGCGGTGCTCGTGCTCGAGCTGTCGTGCTCGCCTGTTCCGCTGGGCGATGGCGAGCGCCGGATCGTCGCACGCGATCTCGTGAGCGACGTCGTCGAGCCCACGCTCGACGCGGTGGCAGATCGCGCGGCGACGCTCGGCGCCGCCACGGAGACGCTCGCCGCGGCACCATCGCAGACCACCCTCGACACTGCCCAGGCGGCGTGGCGCGACGCGCGCGATCCGTGGAAGCAGAGCGAGGCGTTCGGATTCGGACCGGCGATGCAGATGCGGCTCGGGGTCGCGATCGACCAATCGCCGATCGACGCGCCGAAGATCGACGAGGAGCTCGCCGGGACCGCGGTGATCAGCGACGCGTACGTCGCGACGCTGGGTGCGAACCGCAAGGGCTTTCACGCGCTCGAGTACTTGATGTTCGACGGCGACGACGACGCCGCCGTGCTGGCGGCGCTCACCACCGATCCGCTGGCCGAGCGCAGGAAGGCGTACCTGGTCGCGATCGCGCACGACCTCGCGCATAACGCCGCCGTCCTGCGCGACGCCTGGGAGACGGGCTACACGCTGCAATTCACCGATCCGGGTAGCGACAACCCGGAGTACCCGACCATCAAGTCGGTGATCGACACGCTGACCAACGAGAGTGTGTTCCTGGCGGAGCTGATCGCCAACGCCAAGATCGGCAAGCCCTCGGGGACCGCGACCGGTGGCGTGCCGGCACCCCAGCTCGAAGAGTCGGGGCCCAGCGACAACTCGCTCGCAGACATGGCGAGCAACCTGCGCGGCATCCGCGCGATCTACACCGGCTCGCTCGACGGGACCGGGACTCGGGGCATCGGCCAGCTGGTCAAGCAGTCGAGTCCGGTCACGGATCGCGCGGTGCGCGAGGCGATCGCGGCTGCGATCGCCGCCGTCGAGGCCATTCCGCGTCCGTATCGGATGTCGCTGATCGAGCAGCGGCCCGAGATCGCCGCAGCGCATGACGCCGTGAAAGAGCTGAAGCGCTTGCTCGGGACCGAGGTGATCGCAGTGCTCGGGGCCACCCTCAAGTTCAACGACAATGACGGCGACTGACGAGCATCCCCGCGCGCCGGCATCGCGGTGGTTTGCGCCGGTCGATGGTTCGTCGGTCGCGTTGTTCCGGATCGCGTTCGGCGTGTTGATGGCGATCGCGACGCTGCGGTTCTTCGCACATGACTGGATCGCCGACTACTTTGTGATGCCGCGCCACTTCCTCACCTATTACGGGTTCGACTGGGTGAAGCCGTGGCCGGGCCCCGGCATGTACATCCACTTCGGGGCGATGCTGGTGCTGTCGGTGATGGTGGCGATCGGCTGGCGTTACCGGATCAGCGTCGTGGTGTTCGGTGCGCTGTTCGCCTACGCGCACCTGATCGACAAGACCAACTACCTCAACCACTACTACCTGGTGATCTGTCTGTGCGGGCTGATGGCGTTCTTGCCACTCGACCGCGTGTGGTCGGTGGCGGCTCGTCGCGACGATCGCGGCCCGTGGATTCCGGTGTGGGTCGTGTGGGCGCTGCGCGGGCAGATCGCGCTGGTCTACGTGTTTGGCGGGATCGCCAAGCTCAAGCCCGACTGGCTGATCGACGCGCAGCCGATGAAGATCTGGCTGGCGGCCAACACCGACTTTCCGGTGATCGGGCCGTGGTTCTCCGAGCCATGGGTCGCGCACGCGTTCTCGATCGCGGGGGCGGTGTTCGATCTGTCGATCGTGCCGCTGCTGCTGTGGCGTCGCACGCGGGTGTTCGCGTATGCGGCGCTCGTCGTGTTCCACCTGGTCACCGCGCGGCTGTTTCACCTCGGCATGTTCCCGTGGATCATGATGGCGGCGTCGCTGGTGTTGTTGCCTCCCGACTGGCCGCGGAGGCTGCTCGCCAGGCTGCGGGGCGGTGCGGGCGAGCCGCGCGCGTCACGGCGGGTGCCGGAACCCACGCCACGTCGTCGTCGGCTCGTGATCGCTACGCTCGGCGTGTACTTCGCGTTTCATGTCGCGATGCCGCTGCGCCACTGGCTGTATCCGGGTGACGTGTGCTGGACCGAGCAGGGGTTTCGGTTCGCCTGGAACGTCATGCTGATGGAGAAGGACGGCTCGGTGGAGTTTCACGTGCGCGAGCCGGCGACCGGCCGGCGGTGGGAGGTCGCGCCGACCGAATACCTCACGCGCTACCAGGCCAAGATGACCGCGACCCAGCCGGACATGATCCTGCAGCTCGCTCACATCATCGCCGACGACTTTCGTGCGCGGGGCGTCGCCGATCCGGAGGTCCGCGTCGATGCGTTCGCATCGCTCAACGGCCGTCCGGCGGCGCGGTTGATCGATCCTGCGTTCGACCTGGCACGCGAGCGCGATCGGCTGTCCGCTCAGCCGTGGATCATTCCAACCTGGGATCAACCGATGCGCCGGCCCGGCGCGACCACCACTGCGTATCGAGGAGCTGTACCGTGACTCGCTTTGTCATCGTGCTCGCCATGTTGTTCGCCCCCGCCATCGCCGCGGCGCACCCCAAGCTGCTGCCATTCTCATATGGCTATCAGACCGCGCACGAGGGCGAGATCGAGCTCGAGCACTACACCGACTTCATTCCGGTGCGGGTCGCGCGCGAGAATCCCGACGGCACGCTCGAGGGCGTGTGGGGTGCGCGAGCCGTGCTCCAGTCCGAGATCGAGGTGGGCGTCACCGACAAGCTCGAGCTCGGCTGGTACTTCGTGTTTCGCCAGGGCGCGACCGCGAGCACGCCGGCGCTGCGGTTCCAGGGGCTCAAGCAGCGGGTGCGTTACCGGTTCGCCGAAGCAGGCGAGTGGCCCGTCGATCTCGGCGTGTACCTCGAGATCGCCGAGTTCTACGACGAGGTGGAGCTCGAGCAGAAGATCCTGCTGGCCCGCCAGCTCGGCGTGATCAACCTCGTCGCCAATCTGTGGGTCGAGCAGGAGTACTACTTCCAGACCGGCGACTCCAAGTTCATCTACAACCCCACCGTCGGCGCGACCTACGAGATCACGCCGCGGGTCACCGTCGGCGCAGAGTACTGGGTTCGCGGTCGATTCGATTCCGCTGCGGGCGACACGGACGTGGGAGATGCACCGACGGCCGCACGCCACTACCTCGGGCCGACCGTGATGGCGCAGACCGGCAAGATCTGGCTCGCGCTCGGTGCGTATGGCCGGCTCGATCGGATCGCGAAGGCGGCGATCGTCGACGATCCGTACGGGAAGCTCTGGATTCGCGCCATCGTCGGCATCGAGCTGTAGATCCACGTGGGGGTACAGCGCCCCCGTCGAAGCCCGTGTTGAGGGCGGCGACACCCAGTCAAACGGTCCAGTTGGCTGCATGGGCGAGGCACGGGACCTCCGGCGCGCCGGTTGCATTTTGCAGCACCATGTCTGCAGCATCTCGATCGAGGACGCGACGAGCGATCGCCGCGTCCCTGGTGGTCACGGTGCTCGTGAGTACCGGGTGCTCGATCGTCCTCACGCAGGGGCCTCCGCGCGATCCCGCGGTCGAGCCGGTGTGCGACGCCGCGGCGGACTATGCGCCACTCGATCTCATGGGCATGGCGCTGTTCGGTGGCCTCACCTACTTCGCGTATTTCGCGCTCAGCGAGGGCGAGGATATCCCCCAGACCGAGGAGCGGATCCTGGTGGGCGGTGGGCTCACCACGCTGGCTGCATCGCTGGCCCTGGGTGGCTCGGCGTTGACCGGTTACGCACGAGCTGCGAACTGTCGGCGCGCCAAGGCCGCGTGGCGATCCGTATCGCCTGCGAAGCCCGTCGCCCCGGCGCCGCTCGTCGAGGCCGTTCCGATGGTGCCGCTGGTGGAAGCGGTCGCCGCGCGCGATCCGATGGCCGCGCAGCTGACGCAACAAGCGCATCGCGCCGCGTTGCTCGGTCAGTGCGAAGGCGTCAACGCGGTCGCGCCGCGCGTGCGCGCTCTCGACCGCGAGTACTACGAACATGTGTTCGTCGCCGATCCACCGATCGCGGCGTGTCGCTGATCGCCGTGACGCCGCCCGCGGTAGGCTTGGCTCGGATGATACGTCTGGTGCCGGTCGTCACGCTCGCTGCACTTGTTGCGTGTGGCGATAACACACCCGGCGCGCGTGGACTGGCCAGCGGTTCGCGACTCAAGCTCGCCTGGTACGAATACAGCGACGGGACCCGGCAGCTCGAGCCGGGCTGGTACTTCGACCACGAGCGCGGCGAGCGCTGCACGCCCCTGCGGTGGTCCGACGGCTCGCGCTACTGTACGCCCGCTGCGGACGACGCGGTGTACATCGACAGCACCTGCGCGACCGCGCGAGGTCGCGTGCCCGCCGGAACCGCACCTGCGCCTTACTTCGTGCGTTACTACCACGCGCGCGGAACACCTCTTCCGTCCCGACTGACCACCGTCGGATCGCCTGCGCCTGCGCCGCCGCTACGTTGGCAGCTTCACGACGGCGTTTGTCTGGGCCCGTATCCCGTCGAGGATGGCTTCGACTACTACGAGGTCGGCGAGACGTTGACCAGCGATGCGTTCGTGCGAGTTCGGCGGACCCAACCGCAAGGGGCGGATCGGCTCGCGGTGGAGCTGGACACCAGCGACGATGGCTTGTCCGTGGTTGCAGCGATCTATGATCGCGACACGCGAGAGGAGTGCATCGTGACGGCCCTTGCGGGTGCGAGCGCGGTCGAGTGCGTCACGGGTGAGGTCGCCGTCGCGGGCCACTATCACGATGCCCAGTGCAGCGAGCTCGAGATCCTGACGACGTCGCCGGAGCCTCCCGCCGTTGCGCGCCACGACGCGGAGGAAACCGGGTGCTCGAGCTACTACGCGGTCGGCGAACCGACCACGGCACCGCCGCTGTACGAGTGGGTCAACGACCTGTGTCAGACGGTGTTCGTCTCAGGCAACCCGCAGCTCTATCTCGCGGGAGATCCTGTCGCGCTGCCCACGCTCGACCGCGAGTACGAGATGACCCAGCGGCGGCTCGCCCGCATCACGCGCGTCCACGGTGCGGTGCGCGCCGATGATCCCATGCTTTACGACGCCGGGCTCATGACCGATTGCGAGCGGCGAGATGACGGCAGCGAGATCCGTTGCGTGCCTGCGACCGCCGCCCGCGTGGTCACCGTGTTCGCCGATCAGAGCTGTGCGACCGCCGTCGAGGTCGCGCTCGTTCCCAGCGGGGAGTGCGACCCACCGTCGCGGTTTGCGAGCAAGGACGCGGCGATCTATCCCGTGCTCGCGGTCTCTGCGCCGGTCTACGAGCTGACGACCAGCGAGCAGTGCCGCGCATACACGCCGCCGGTGCGGATGGTGATTCACGCGATCGGCGATCCGCTGCCACCATCGGCGTTCGTCTCCGCGAAGCTCGAGATCGATCCGTAGCGGGTCTGTGGTCAGTTGTCCGGCTGCGCGGCGACGAACGTCGAGATGTGCTCGCTGAAGTCGTTGTTCTCGATCGCGACGGTGCCCGACATCCCGGCGAGCGGTCCGACGATGAACGTGCGGTCCTTCGGGATGCCCGAGGTCTCGTACGCGATGATGTCGGTGTCGGCGTTGCCGTACGCGGCGACCGGCACCCAGCCGAACACGTCGAACATCCGATCGAGCCAGCGCGACTTGTAGCCGGCCGTATCCCCGATCTCGATCGCGGTGATCACCGGCCCGGGTGGAAACCCGAGATCATCGAGCCAGCGGCGGGTCTCGCTGCGAAACAGGTGGGGCCGGGCGGTGACATAGATGATCGGATAGCCCTTGGTCGCCCAGGTCTGCATCAGCGTGTCGGCGGCGGCCATCATCGCAGGCACGTGGCTCTCGTCGCTGATCTGCTTGAACAGCTCTTCGTCGCTGGTGGTCAGCGTGCCGTCGATGTCGGTGATGATGACGTTCGCGCCGGCCGGCAACAGCGCGTTGTAGTGCTCGGTGCAGGTGCCGTCGGCCTCGACCATGGCGTACAGCGGCTGGCCGTTGGCGGCGACAAAGCCGGTGTCGCCAATCGCGTAGCGTCCCTCTTCGTTGGTCTGGGTGCGACCGATCTCCTGCCATGCCTGCGCGGCCAGGTCGTAGTAGCGAAGGCTGACGAATTCGCCGCGAAGCGCGTGGGTGAACAGTCCGCCATCGGGGGTCGAGCGCGCGACCAGGCCGCTGTACTCGATCGCTGCGGCGGCCGGCATCTGATCGTCGGGCGCGTAGATCGATACGATCGCACCTCCCGGATTGCCGAGCGTGTCGGACGCTTCGTCCTTGGCTCGTGTGTTGTCCTTGACCAGCGCTTCGTTCTCCTCGCGCTGGAAGCCACTGGTCTCGAGCCGAAATGGCAACAGTCCCGGGCGCGGGCAATCGAGCGACGTTGCATCGGACAGCGGTGGATCGCCGTCTCCATCCCCGCACGCGGCTGCGAGCACGAGCGCACCGAGTGCCACGGCGACCGATCTCATCGCGGGGACTATCACTCAGCCACGGCGTGCGTGGCCAGCGTGATCTGAGTGGCGCGGGTGACACCGGCGTGATACCGAAAACCATGCGCGATCTCCGCAACGTGGGTGGTACACCGGGCGGGACCGGGATGTTCTTGCTCGGAATGGCGCTGGCGATCAGCGGGGGATACTTGCTCATGCAGCAAGTCACGGTGCACGGCGGGTTCTGGACCTGGGGCACGGGCGGCTATGGCCGCAGCTTCGGGCTGACGCTGATCCCGTTACTGATCGGCGTGGGCCTGATGTTCTTCGACGGCAAGTCGAAGATCGGCTGGGCGCTCACCGCCGGGGGCTTGTTGATCATCCTGGTCGGTGTGATCGCGAACCTCGATATTCACTTTCGCAGCACGTCGCTGTTCAACACGCTGCTGATGCTCGTCCTGCTGATGGCGGGCATCGGGCTGGTCGCGCGATCGGTGAAACCCGTGGGCGGCACGAGCGAGCCGCCGCCGTCCGACTGAGCCTGTCAGTTGGCAGCACACGGCAGTGCGCCCGAGAACACCCGGAAGTCGTCGAGCTGACCGTCGAAGTAGCCGCCTTGCGGGGACCACACCTGGTTCGCGCCGAGGAACGGCGCCCGCGCTGACTGCAACACGTCGGCGGCCACGGTGAGCTGGGCGACGTGACTGCCATCCAGGCACAGCGAGGCAATACCGTTTGCGTGGGTCACTCGAATGAAGTGCCATGCGTTGTCGGAGGGGTACGGTGCTGACGCCTGGATGAACCCTGAATCCGGTTGGGAGTGGATCTGGATCTGCAACCCCGTGGTCTCGTAGATGGCGATCGCAAGGCCGCCGCCGCCATTGTCGAGATCGATGTCGGAGAACGGATAGGCGTCGTACGAGGGCACGAGCCCATCGAACTTCATCCAGAACTGGATCGTGAGCCCTCCGGTCTTGATGAGCGTGCCGGGGAGCTCGTAGTACATGTCCGGTGCGATGTCGGCGGCGTGACCTTGCTCCGGGAACGGACCATCCACCAGCACGGGAGCCATCGCGCCATCATCGTAGTGGCTGAACAACGGGTCGACAGCGTCGCATGCATCGTCGACGTTATTGCCCGTCGCCGACGAGAAGGACACCGCGTTCTGACAGCTCATCGGAAACAGCGCGCCGGTGTCGCTCACGAAGAAGTGCACACCCACGTCGCTTGCGCCGTCGCCCGTCGGTGCCAGCGCGACAAAGAACCGATCGCTCGTGAGCGCATCGACGACCAGCGTTTGGTCGAGCGTCGTTCCGGCGGTCGCGACCGCGGTGAACAGCACGTCCTCACGGCTGTTGCGATAGAGCCGCACGAGTTGGCTTGGCCCGGCGGGCACATGGACCAGCACCTTCAGCGAGATCACGCGTGTGGCATCGGAGACGTAGGCGATGGCCGGATCTGCGGTGGCGCTGGCGCCCCCGGTCGATACCAGCAGGGCTCCAGGGAGCGCGCCACACGCGGCGGCGGTGGGGTTGGCGCCGCAGGTCTTGATGAAGGTGCCCGCGTCTGCGCCGGTCAGACCGCCATCGTTGGGCGTCATCGCCATCCACGTTCGGTTGCGTAGATCGTCGAAGTAGGCCCACTTGTCGCCGGCGCCCCCGCCGGCCGTCCCGTCGAAGTCCGCCGCGGCGCTGGCCAGACACGATCCGGGGCACTCCAGCGGCATCGTGTTGGAATCGGCGCCTCCATCGCCGCCCCCGCCACCACCGCCGGCGATGTTGTTGTCGAACAGCGACTCGCCGCACGCGGCGACGAGCACCAGCGGAAGCACCCGGGCTAGAACCACAGCTCACCTCCGAGGAACGTCGGGACGGTCGTGCCGTGGTCCTCACCGGCGACGCTGATCAACGACTCGAGCTTGATTGCGAGCGCTGGCATTGGCCGATACCGCACGGCCAACCCGGCGGCGCCGGCGACGAACGTCTTGGTCATCGGGCCCTCGTCGCCGATCGCGATCGGCATCGCGGCGACAGCGTGCACCGACAAGGCGGTTCCTGCGAGCCGCACGCGAACGTTGGGAATCACGGCGGTCGCAACGATCACCGCATCGACACCCAGCTCGATTCGCGATCCCAGAGCGACGCCGATCCCCAGCGATGGCGCACCGGTATCTGCGGCCTGGCGCAGGTTCGTTCCGAACCCCACGCCGACCGCGAACCGCTTGGGACGGCGTGGCGACAAGGGTGGTGGCTCGGGTGATTGTTCGACGACGGCCGGCGCGGGTTGGGGCGGCAGCTCCGGTAGCGTGAGATCGATGGTGACCTCGTCGCCGGACGCGACCCGCAACGTGCGCTCTGCGTCCTTGCGGCCCGGCGACTTGGCCACGAACGTGTGCTCGCCCGGCGGCAGCATCAGCGGCATCTCCAGCAACGTGCCGAGCTGCTTGCCATCGAGGAACAACACCGCGCCGTCCTCCGGCGAGATCGTTACCGTCACGCGCGCGATCCGCGCGAGGATCCCGTTGAGCTCGGTCTGCGCCGTGTTGAGCCGAGCGGCGGGAACCTTGCCTTTGCCTTCGGCGAGGAACCGCGTGTAGAACTTCACCGCCTCGGTGTAGTTCGAGAGCTCTCGGTGGCATCCGGCGATGTTGTAGAGCACGAGCGGGTGGGGCGAGATCTCGTACGCCCGTTCGAACTCCGCGAGCGCTTCGCCGAACTTGGCCTCCTTGAACAGCGCGACGCCACTCTTGAACAGGCGATCGGCTTCTTCCTGCTGAGCCGATGGCCTCTTCTTGGTGGGCTGGGCGCCGGCCGACATCGACCCTCCCAGGACGGCAGCGAGGGTCAGGTAGGAAGCCAGTCGTAGGTTCGGCATGATTATTTGTATGGGCTCTCGTCGTCGATGCGTTGCGGCTTGCGAGGCTTGTTTCGCGGTCGCCCGGTCTTCTTGAGCACCACCGATAGCTTCTGGCTCTCGTCGAACCGGAGCTCGTCGGTGTGCGGCGCATAGCCGGGTGCGGTGATTCGCAGGCGGTGCGAGACCTCATCGCGCCGCACGACGTGCGCGGCGTCAGCGATCGGCTTGCCATCGATCATGATCGTCGCGGACGGCGGATCGACGTCGAACCGCAGCGTGATCGTGGGATCCGCTGGCTCGGCCGGTGGCACCGGCGGTGGCGCCGTCACCTCGGGTGCAGCGACCGCGGGCGGATCGACGGCAGGTGGCGGCTCGCGGTTCGCCACGGGCTGCCCGGGTTGCGCCGCAGGTGTGCTCGCGTCGCGCATGACGATCACACCGGCTGCGGCCGCGATTCCCAAGAACCCGATGACCGCAGCGATGATCGGCGTTCGCGCGCGCCGCGGCACTCCGGCCGTCGCGGTCGCCTCGCCGACGGCTCTGCCCGCCGATGGCGGTGCCACGGCAGGGCTCGCGTGTGACGGCGTCGTCTTGCTCGGCGCGGCCGCCGGACCGAGCAAGGTCTCCTCGGTACCCATTCCACTGTTCGACGCAGTCGATGGTGCAGGCACCGGATTGCCGGTGATCCGCGGTGCTCGCCGCAGGTTCTCGCGGAACGTCGGACGGCAGAATCCGAGCAGTGCGTGCTCGAGATCCGTGGCGCTCGCCGGTCGCTGTGCAGGCTCGAGCGCCATCGCGTGGAGGATCACGCGCTCGAGCGCCTCGGGGACGTCGCCCCGGCGCTGGCGGGGCGGGGTGAGCTCCCCCGTGATCACGCGGTACATCAGCTGGTTGTAGTTCTCGCCCTCGATCGGAACCGCGCCGATGAGCATCTCGTACAAGATCACGCCGAGCGCATACAGGTCTGCGGCCGGCGTGATGTTGCTGTCGCCGCGCGCCTGCTCGGGAGACATGTAATACGGCGTGCCGAGCACCAGGCCGGTCGTCGTCAAGCGCGAGTCCGCCTCGTGGCCGGTGGTCCGCGAGATCCCGAAGTCGAGCAGCTTCACCATCTCGCCGCGGCTCTGGCGGACCAGAAACACGTTGTCGGGCTTGAGATCGCGATGGACGATTCCGGACGCGTGCGCGGCGGCGAGCGGCGACAGGATCTCGCACGCCAGCTCGCACGCGATGTCGATCGGCAAGGCGCCGCTGTTGCGCAGGCGGGTCGCCAGCGACTCGCCCTCGAGATACTCCATCACCAGAAACGGCTCGCCATCCACGCTCGTCCCGATGTCCGTGACCTGAGCGATGCCCTCGTGGCCGATCTGGGACGCGGTGATCGCCTCGCGATGAAAGCGCTCGATCATCGCGGCGCTGCTCAGCTGCGGGTTGAGCACCTTGATCGCGACCTTCTTGCGGAGCTTGACGTGCGTGCCGTGATAGACGGCGCCCATGCCGCCGAACGCGATCAGACCCTCGATGCGGTACTTGTCATCGAGCATTGTCCCGGCCGCGAGCTGGCGCGGTTCGACAGCAGGCCCCACGCGCCCAGGATAAGCCACGCCGCTCGCGAATTCACACTTACATGTCGCGCACCTACCCCCGTGTGAGCCGCGACTCGCGGGTCGGCGGGAGTGCGGGCGGACGCGCTCGGCGGGATCGGTCGTCGAGCGCATGTTCGGACAACGCGATGATCTGTTCACTTCCAGGAAGGAGGTTTGACGCAGGGTCTGATATGAGGGGCGCCAATGAGCACCTTCCGGTTTCTGGTTACGACGGTCGTGTTGGTCGGTTGTTCCGGTTCAGGCTCGCAGCCGCCCGCCGCGCCATCGGCTCCTCGCTCCGCCGAGGCGATCGCTCCCACGATGCGGCTACCGTCTGGAGCTCGGCCGATTCGCTACGCGCTCGATCTGTCGATCGATCCTGCGCGCGACACGTTCTCCGGCACCGCCGAGATCGAGATGTCGGTCGAGCGGCCGTTGCGCACGATCTGGCTGCACGGCGAGGGGCTCGACGTCAGCGAGGCCAAGCTCAGGCGCGATGGCTCCGTGATCGCGGTGACTCCGGTGGCGCCGGATCTCTTGAAGCTCACGTTCGCCAACGAGCTCGCGCCCGGGACGGCGACGATCCAGCTCGGGTACACCGCGAAGCTAGGGCAGGGCGGCGAGGGCGCCGTGTACAAGGCGAGCCACAACGACCACGTCTATGTCGGTACGTTCTTCGAGCCGACCAGCGCGCGCCGCGCGTTCCCGTGTTTCGACGAGCCGCAGTTCAAGGTGCCGTGGCGGCTGACCCTGCGGGTCCCGCGCGGGCTCGACGCGTACGCCAACACGGCGCCGACGGTCACCGAGGATGACAACGAGCAGCGCGTGTTCCGGTTCGCCGAGACGCCGCCGCTGCCGAGCTATCTGATCGCGTTCGCGATCGGAAAGTTCGATGTGGTCGATGCCGGCGAGACCACCGTCAATCACAGCGCGATCCGCGTGCTCGCGCCGACCGGGACCGCCGCAACCAGCCAGCTCGCGGCGCAGCTGTTGCCCGAGTCGACAGCGTGGCTCGAGCGCTACTTCGGGATGCCGTACCCGTACGACAAGCTGGACAATGCAGCGCTCCCCGGCTTCATCGGTGGCATGGAGCATCCCGGGCTGATCAGCTACGGCCCGGAGTTTCTGCTGACCCCGCCGGAAGGCGCGACCCCGGCGTTTCGCCAGCAGATGGCGCGCATCGTGACCCACGAGATCGCTCACATGTGGTTCGGCAACCTCGTCACCCCGATGTGGTGGGACGACCTCTGGCTCAACGAAGCGTTCGCGACCTGGATCGAGATCAAGGCCACGGAGCAGCGTCATCCCGAGTGGCAAGTTCGCGCGAGCTCGATGCGGCCGCCGGATGATCCGCGCGCCGAGGATTCGCTGCCGAGCGCCCGTGCGGTGCGCCAGCCGATCAGCGTCTCGCATGACATCATGAATGCGTTCGACGACATCACCTATCTCAAAGGTGCGGCGGTGCTCGGCATGATCGAAGGCTTCATGGGCGAGCAGGCGTTTCGTCACGCCGTCCAGCGCTATCTGAGCGCGCACGTCCACGGCACCGCGACCAGCGCGGACTTCGCCGCGGCGCTCGCCACCGTCGGTGGCCCCGAGGTGATCCAGGCGCTCGATTCATTCACGACCCAGCCCGGTGTTCCGATGGTGTCGGTCGCGCTGAGCTGCCACAGTGGCGCCGCACCTCGCCTGAAGATCTCGCAGCGCGCGTATCGCGCCGCCGGGCTCGGGGCTGGGACGGATGACGCGCGGCGCTGGTCGATCCCGATGTGCATCCGCTACGGCACCGGCAATCGCGAGCCCGAGCGGATGTGCCAGCTGATCACCGAGCCGATGTCCGAGATGATCCTCGAAGGTGGCTGTCCCGACTGGGTCCAGCCCAATGCCGGCGCCGTCGGCTACTACCACTCGCGGCTCGAGGGCGAGTTGTTCGATCGGCTGGTTCAGCGTGCGTCATCGCTGCCCGAGGTCGAGCGCGCCTCGTTGGTGGCCGATCTTCGTGCGGGCCTGGTGTCTGGAGATCTCGGTGCCGATCGCGTGCTCGCGCTGCTGCCGAGTCTGGTGCGCACGGGTGGCCGTCCGACCGTGCTCGCCGGCGTCGAGATGATGCGCATGGTGTCCCGTGCGGTACCAGCCGACCTCGCACCAGCATTTGCTGATTACGTCCGCGCGACGTTCGGCGCGCGCGCACGTACGGTTGGCTGGAACCCGCGCGCAGGTGAGTCGGATGACGTTCGACTGCTCCGGCCCGAGCTGCTCCAGCTGGTTGCCGGCATCGGCCGCGACGCCACGCTCGCGAAGCAGGCGCAGACCATCGCGGAGCGCTGGATCGCCAAGCCATCGTCGGTCCCCGATCGGCTCGGGCTCGCCGCTGTCAAGGCGATCGGCCGCACGGCCGACCGTGCGTTGTTCGATCGGCTCGTCGCCGCGGCGCGCGCCGAGCGCGATCCCAACACGCGTAACGATCTCTTGCTCGCCGTCAGGTCGGTGCAGCTTCCCGAGGCGATCGCGGCCACCGTCGAGCTCGCGGCGGATCCGACGATGTCGACGAACGACGTGTGGCGATTGCTGTCCGACTTCCTCGACGACTGGGATCCGGTCGCTGCGGCCAGGTTCTACTCGGCACTGCGGCCGCGGCTCGATTCGATCGCCCCCCGCGTTCCCAAGTTCATGCAGCGCGATCTGCTGCGCTCGGCGCTCGGCTACTGCGACGCCAACATGCGAGCGCAGGTCTCCGACGACACACGCGCACGCGTCGACCAGCTCGGTGGCGCGCGCGCGATCGACCACGTCCTCGAGGGCATCGATCGGTGTGCGGGAGTTCGGGTCGCGCAGCAGGGCCCGCTGCGCGCGAGCCTCACCGCGCGTGCGTCGAAGTCGGCGAAGCCCGCCAAGTCGACGAAGCGAGCGAAGGCGAAGCCGGCGAAGGTGTGAGGCATACATCGGAGGAACGTGACAGAAAGGTGAGCATCAGGCGCTAGGCGATGCGCGGTCACCTCGCGGCTCGGGAGTATGCGACAACGGAGCTGGAGGGCCTGATGACGTGCACCCAGTGCGGCGCGATGCTCGTGGCCGGTAGCGCATTCTGTGGTGGCTGCGGCCGACCCGTCGCCGCGGCTTCACCGGTTCCGCAACAAGCTCCGTCGTACGCATTGCCACCGTACGCAGCTCCCCCGCTCGCACCGCACCCGACGCCGTATGCCGCGCCGGCGGGGCACTACCCGCAAGCACCCGCGCATGCTCCTCATGCCGCGCATTCGCACCAGCCGCAGCAGCACCTGATGCATCAGCCGCCGCCGCAGGCCCCTGGTTCCGGTGCCTGGCAACCCGCGCCCGGGCTCGGGATGTCTCCGCATGCCACGCCGCCGCTTGGCCAAGGCCAGCTGCAAGCAGCGCCGCTCCGGCCCTATCCGATCGTCATGCAACAGCGGCTGACACGGCTCACCGGTCAGATGTTCCTGGCGCCCACCCGGCTGTTCTTCGTGTGTGAGAGCACCAAGGGCGGGCTCGCGATCGCGATCGGCAAGGGCGTAGGCGGCCTGATCGGCGGAGCGATCGCTGCGTTCGGCGCGCCAACGCCAGGCCAAGCAGCGCCGGTGATCGACGAACCCACGCTCTATCGCGCGGTGCAGGAGCGCCAGGGAAGCCTGGTCATGGAGCCACCGCAGATCAAGCAGATCAAGGACACGTTCTGGACCCACGCGATCTGGTTCAACGGCCTCACCTACGCGTTGCCCGAAGGTCTGCACAAGGATCTCAAGCGCGAGCTCGGCCTGTGGTGCCAGGCGAATGGGGTGAAGAGCGCCGGGCTGCTGCCGAAGCAGTAACCCAGCGCGCTGCGCGGCACGATCGCGTCGTCCTCGTGTCGCCTCGCACGCTGGGTTGTCACGTCTGATGATCCGGGCTCGGCTCGATCCACAGCCGCTTGCTGTCGGTCAGCACATACAGCGCGGGCAGGAGCACCAGCGTGATCAGCGAGGACACCAGCATGCCGCCGAGCACGACGCGGGCGAGCGGCGCCTGAATCTCGGCACCCTCGCCGATCGCGAGCGCGATCGGTACCATCCCGAGCACCGTGGTGAACATCGTCATCAAGATCGGCCGCAATCGACGGCGGCCGGCCTCGACGATCGCCTCGACCGCATCGAGGCCTTCTTCACGGCGGAGCTGGTTCGCCGCCTCGACCAGCACGATCGCGTTGTTGGTCGCGATGCCGACCAGGATGATCGATCCAAGAAACGCATTGAGGCTGAACGTCGTGCCCGTCACGACCAGTATCGCGACGACGCCGACGAACCCGAACGGCACCGCGGACATCACGATCAGCGGATGGCGGAGCGATTCGAACTGGACAGCCATGACGGCGAACACCAAAAACAGCGCCAGCAAGATGCCGATCCGGAGCCCGGCGAACGTCTTCTCCTGCTCGCGTGCCTCGCCGGCCACCTCGACGGAGAATCCCGCCGGCAACTGCACCTTGGCGAGCGCTGCCTCGAGATCGGTCACGACATCGCCGAGCGCGCGCTTGCCCAGTCCGCCGATCACCGGGAGCACCCGCTCCTGGCCTTCGCGCTGGATCGACGCCGGACCGCGCCGCACGCCGAGGTCGGCCACCGACGACAGCGGAATCACGCCGCGCGCCGACAGGATCGGCAGCTCTGCGAGCTGCGACGTCTGAGCCCGATCCTGCTCGCGTAGCATCACCCGGATGTCGTACTCATCGCCGCCGTCGCGCAGCCGGGTCGCGACGCGGCCGAGCACGTAGGTCTCGAGCGTGCGCGCGATCTCGGCGCGCGTCAGCCCCAGATCCGCCGCGCGCTCGGTGGCCACCGAGATCGTGCGCTCTTCGAGGCCCTCCTCTCGTCCGAGCCGCACGTCGGCGATCCCGGGGACCTGCTTCATGACGCCTTCGATATGTCTGGCGAGCACCGCGGCGGTCTCGAGATCGTGGCCCCGGATCTCGACGACGAGCCGCTCGCCCCGACTGCCGCGCATGAACCGCTGCAGCGGGTTGGTGGTGCGCTGGCGGATCTGCAGCTTGATCCCGGGGATCCCGAGCGCCACCTCGCGCATCACCTTCACGATCTCGGCGCTGCCTCGGTCGCGCTGTGATACCGGGACCAGCGTCAGCTCGATCTCGCCCTCGTGACCACCGCCCGGACGATACGGGTTGTCGGGACCCGCCGAGCTGACGATGTTGAGGATCTCCTCGGGCTTCACGACGCCGTGGATCCGGCGCTCCAGCTCGAGCACGACCTCGCGTGTCCGCTCGACCGGCGTACCGACCGGTAGCTCGAAATCGAGATCGACCACGCCTTCATCGGTCTCGGGCATCAGCTCGACCTCGACGGCCGAAACCAGCCGGTACGCGCCCAGCAGCAGCACCAGCGATCCGGCGATCGTCAACCACCGAGCGTGCAGTGCGGTGCGGACGAAGCGCACATATCGACTGTCGAGCGCGATCAGCCAGCCCTCGAGTCGCCTGGCGATCCGCACCGAGATGCCGGTCGTCTTGCGTCGTCGTCCAAGCAGTCGTGCCGCGAGCATCGGCACCAGCGTGACCGCCACGATCAGCGAGGTGAGCTGCGAGAACACGACGACCATCGCGAGCTCGGCGAAGAACACGCCGGCGAAGCCCTGGAGAAATACCACCGGGGCGAACACCGCGATCGTCGTCAGCGTACCCGCGACCATCGCGCCCGTGACCTCGCGGGCTCCGTCGATCGCCGCCTGACGGGGGGGCACGCCCTCCTCATGTTTTCGATAGATGTTCTCGAGGATCACGATCGCGTTGTCGACCAGCATGCCGACGCCGAGCGCGAGGCCGCCGAACGAGATCAGGTTGAGCGAGTAGCCGCTGAAGTACATCAGCGCGAACGTCGCCATGATCGAGAACGGAATCACGAGCGTGATCACGAGCGTCGCGCGAATGTCGCGCAGGAAGCACAGCAGCACGAACACCGCGAGCGCGGCGCCGACCAGGGCGCTCTCGCGCACGTTGGTGATCGACGCCTCGATGTATTGGCCGCCATCATTGACGACGATCACGTGGGCACGGCCGGCGTATTCGTCGTTGATCCTGCGCAGCTCCTCCTTCAGCCGCTCGACGACCTCGATCGTGTTGGCGCCCGATTGTTTCGACACCCGCATCACGATGCCGGGCTGGCCATCGACCCACTGTTCGCTCTTGATCTCCTGGAACACGTCCTTGACCGTGGCGACGTCGCGCACGTAGACCGGCCGCCCGGCGGCGTTGGGCAGATCCTGCATGGTCGCCGACCGTCCGCTGCGCCGGGTGACCAGCACGTTCTTGATGTCATCGACGGTCTTGAGCTCGCCCATCGACCGCACGAGAACCTCGCGTCCGGCCTCACCCATATCGCCAGCCGAGACATTGCGGTTGTCGGCGGCGAGCGCCTGCACGACCTGGTCAGCGGTGACGCCGAGCGAAACCAAGCTCGCGAGGTCGAGCTCGACACGGATCTCGCGCAGCCTGCCTCCGTTGACCCGGACCGAAGCGATGCCCTCCAATCGCTCGAGCCGCCGGGTCAGCAGCTCGTCGGCGAGGTAGCGCAATCGGCGCGGATCGCCGGCGCCGCTGAGGCCAAGCGTCGCGATCGGCGTCGCCGAGATGTCGAACTTGAGCACGACCGGTTGCTCCGCATCCTCGGGAAGCTGTGCGCGCAAGCGGTCGAGCTGAGCGCGAACGTCGTTGACCGCGTTGTCGAGATCGATGCCCCAGTCGAACTGGAGCTGTACCCGTGACAGTCCTTCGGCGGACTCACCGGTGATCTCGGTGACCCCGTCGATCGTCGAGACCGCCTGTTCGATCGGTCGGGTCAGCAGATTTTCGATCTCCTCCGGTGCGACGCCCTCGTAGTTCGTGATGATCGAGATCCGTGGAAAGTCGACCTCGGGCAACAGATCCACCGGGAGCCGAGTCACCGCGATCCAGCCGAGCACGCACACGGCGAAGCACACCACCGCGACGCCGATCGGACGGCCGACCGAGACCGCGGTAAGCCCCTTGCTCATCGCGCTCCTGGTGCCGCCTTATCGGGCTGGTCGCGGGCGACGAGGATCTTGCTGCCGTCGGTGAGGTCGACATGCCCGGCGACCAGCACCTGGGTTCCCGCGGGCAGCTTGGCTTCGACCGCGATGCGATCGCCTTCGCGGGCGATCTCCTTGACCAAAACCCAGCGCGCGACGCCCGCTTGCGTCGCAATGAACACCCCGGTAGCGACGGTGCCGTCGGGCTGCAGCCGGGAGAGGACCGACGGGGCCGGAACCGTCGTCGCTTGCTCGATCGTGCCGAGCTCGACGATCGCTTCCGCGTACATGCCCGGCAACCAACCCGCGGGCGGTGCGTCGATCAGCGCCTCGACGATCGCCACGCGGCGCTCGCGGCTGACCTCGCTGGCCACACCGGTGACACGCGCGGACACGCCGTTGCCGTCGCCGCCCTTGGTCATCACCGTCAACATCGTGCCAGCCGTCACGCGCGCGACCTCGGATTCGGGGACCTCGAACCGGATGCGGAGCGGTGCGGTGGCCACCAGGCGCACCAGTCGCGCACCGGCGGTGACGATCGCACCTGGATCGACGAACCGCTCGGCGATCCTGCCCGCAAATGGCGCACGCACCACGCTCTCGACGACCCGCTTTTCGAGCAAGCGCACGCGAGCCTGTGCCTCGGCTTCACCCGCGGTCGCGCTCTCGACCGTCGCCCCGAGCGCCTTGGCGCGCGCCCGCTGGCGATCGATCTCGAGCTCGCTGATCAACTTGTCGCGGGCCAGTGGCTCGAGTCGCGCGACCTCCGCTTGCGCCGCATCGCGTTCGACCTTGGCGCGATTGCGCTCGGCGGCCGCCGCTTTGGCCTGCGCGCGGGCCTGGGCGATCTGCTCGCGCGCGTCGACCGGATCGAGCTCGGCGATCACATCGCCCTGCTTGACCACGTCGCCGACTCGCACACGCACCGACACCAGGCGTCCGGCATAGAACGCGGCGACGTCGGCCGTGTCGGCATCGAGCTCTCCGGGATACCGGCCTCGCTGGGTCACCGACGCCTGGGTCACCTCGGCGGCCGTCACCGGGATCGCCCGCGCGGAACCATTCCCGGCCGACGGTGGGTCCCCGTCCGTCGAAATCAGAAACGATGCAGCGATCGCCGCGCCGACCAGCCCGACGATGACCCATGCCAGTCGCCCGCGCCGAGGCACAAGCACTGCGTGTTCACGCTGTGGCTCCGGGCTCGCATTCATGACCGGCACATGCAGTATTGCCTTGTCCGGGTTCCAAGACCGCAACGAACCACTCGATTCACACAGCGAAACAAGGCAATTTCCGCGGGCCGCAGGTCCTCGGATCCCGCGTAGTTACTCCACCGAGGGCGAGGAAGCTGAGATACTGGCTCCGTGGGGGTTCTTCGCTGGTGGCCCATCGGGCTGATGGCTGCGTGTTTCGACCCATCGATCGAGGTCGGGACCCCGTGCAGTGACCAGGACACATGCCCGTCACCGCTGGTGTGCTCGCATCCAACCTTGACGTGCGAGACCGAACAGCAGGCGCCACTAGGTGAGTTTTCACCGCCGACGCTGATGAGCCTCAGTGATCCGGTCGCGTTCGATGCCGATCCGATGCCGACGCAAGACTTGCTCGAGATCTTCTTCACCTCCAACCGCGCCGGTACCACGGGTGGCAAGGACATCTGGACGGCCACCCGCAGCTCGGTCGACGCGCCGTGGTCTGTGCCCGTGCCCGTGGTCGAGCTGAACAGCGCCGAGCAGGACTCTGCACCACACATCTCGGCCGATGGCCTGACCATCTGGTTTGCGTCCGCCCGCCCCGGCGGTCTCGGCCTGCTGGACATCTGGGTCGCGACGCGATCGAGCCGAACGACCCCGTGGACGGCGCCGGTGCATGTCCCCGAGGTCAGCTCGGCGCTGTACGACTATGGGTTCGCGGTCACACGCTCGGAGCTCATCGCTTATGTCGGCTCCACCCGGAGCGGGAACGACGACTTGTACCGGTTCGTTCGCGCGACGCGGTCGGAGCCATGGGGACCAGCGATGCCGGTGACCGAGCTGAACACCGCGTCGGCCGAGACCAACCCATTCACGAGCACGGACGATCGCGTGCTGTTCTTCGGTTCCAACCGCGATGGCAACGTCGATCTGGTCGTCGCGACGCGCGACGACGTGTCGCAACCGTTCGGTGCGCCGGTGGCCCAGACGATCCTGAATTCGCCGCTGACGGATTCCGATGCGTGGCTGAGCCCGGACCTGCGAACGATCATGTTCACCAGCTCGCGCGACGGCGTCCAGGCCGACATGTTCGAGGCATCGCGTTGATCGCGCCATCGCGTCGACCGCCTTCACCACGCGGCGCGATCGCAGCGGTGGTGATGGCGATGGTATTTCCGCAAGACCGCGAGAGCGAAGAAGCCGAGACCGTGGCCGAAACTGGGGAGCCGGGCACCGGCGACGGGCCGGTAGCGGAGCGTCATGATCGGTGCGTCGCCGCCGTTCGCGCAGGTGACGTCGCGGCGGTGCGGACGATGGCGTCGCGGGTGATCCTCGACCTCGCTCGCGGGGGTGCGAATCGCAAGATCGTCGAGCTGTATCAACTCATCGGCGAGCGGATGACCCGCGTACCGCTGACGGACGCCGCGCTTGGCGCCGCGGCGACCTCCGCGATCCGGCTCGGGGACGAGCCGACCTACATCGCGATCGTCGGAACGCTGCTCGAGCAACATCCCGGGAGCAGCTATGCGCCGCGGCTGATGTGGAAGCTCGCCGAGCTGTATCGCAACGCCGATAACGATGCGCTGGAGCTCGAGACCCTGCGCGAGCTCAGCACCAGGTTTCGTCGTGATCCGCTCGGCGTCCAGGCGGCCGAGGAGCTGGAGCGTCGCGGCAAGTCGGTCGCCTGAGCACCTGGCCAGGCGCACCGCGCGGCTCGGGGTATACATGCACGCGCGGTCCGCGCAGACCGGCACGCCTAGCGAATGAACCGACGAGATGCCTTGCGCTTGGTTCTAAGCGTTGTCCGGGATCGACGTCTCGGAGCTGGTCCGGGTGTATGCGCCCCACACTCGCTCGCAGCGGGCTTCGAACTCGGCTTGCGCGGAGGGCAGCTTCGATCGTAAGGCCGCCGGCAACATCGCGTGGACCTTGTCGAGCACATGTGGTGCGATGCCGTGCATCGCCCAGGCAAAGCCACTGGCGAACATGGCGGCCTCGTCATCATTGTTTGGTGACGGGAACTGCTTGGCGCCGCGCAGCAGCGGGATGATTCCAGCCTCTTCTTCGTCGAGATGTGTATCGAGCAGCGATTGCAGCTCGCGCACCACGGCGCCCGCCTCGTGACCCTCGGGTAGCTTCGCGAACGCCTGCTCGCCGCGCGTGAGCAACGGATCGATCGCCGCGTGCTGGGCGCTGAGGCGGTCGAGCGTGGGAGCCATCGCCGGAAGCTGGGCGCGAAAGTGCGGGAAGATGTCCGCATCCTCCTTCTCGTGATGCCCGTGCAACGCCCCGCAGAACTGGGACCACTCGCTGCGCAGATGATCGATCCGCGCGGCGTCGAGCTTTGCCAGTGCCTGGGCAAACCACCCGAGATCGCGACGAAACGCATGGTGCGACAGCATGATCATGGTGGCCATCGACGCAGCGCCGTCGTCGTTGAGCAGCTTGGTCGGCTTCATGGTCGCCACCCTACCGCGGAGGGCTCCCGGTTGACAGTTCGTAACGAGAACGCAACGGATCGGCACCGCGCCGGACGTTAGATCGACGCATGAGATCGAGCGTGTTTGGCTGGTGTGTCCTCGCAGGTTCGAGCGGCTGCGCGTATCAACCCGGATCGTTCGTCGCGAGCGGACAACCGTTCGTCGGCATGCATATGACGGTCGAGTGCCTCGACGTCGCGATCGACCGTCGCGACGACATCGCACAATCGCCGGTGCTCGCGTTCGAGTTCGGGAATCGGTGCGATCGACCGGCGACGGTGGACTTCGCGTCGGTCGTGGTGATCGGCCGTGGCGCCGACGGTCACGAGCATCGACTCACACCGTACGATCCGGGCCATGAGATCGCGGCGCTCGCAGTCGACGGCCGGCGCTGGGGAACCGAAGTGATCGCCTATCGCGGTCCGGATGTCCGGTCGCAGATCGACCAGGTATGTGTCGACGTGGCCTCGCTCACACAGCAAGCACCGGCACGTTGGTTGTGCGTCGGTTCGGTGGGCGGCGATCAGCTCGCACAGCAGGAGGCAGCGCAATGACGCGCTTAGCGATCCTGCTGGGAATGCTGGGCCTCGCGTCTGTCGAGCGGGCGCACGCCTCGACATGTAGCGGGAGCGCCGACTCCGACGCGTCGGCCTCGGACTGGAGCGAGTCGTCCAGCCCGTCGACACCTGCGTGCGTCGAGACCAGCGATGTGCACGGCTATCGAGAGTGCACCAGGTTCGGGGCATGGCGGCTGCGCAGCGGATTCCCCGCACTGAGCCTGGAGCTCGGGACGGCGATTCGACAGTTCTCCAGCCCGCTCGGCGGTGGCCGCGCGGGCACGCTGACGCACGAAGGCGAGAGCTTCTCGTACCGTGTCGTCGATCGTCGACCCGCAAGCGAGCTGCGAGACACCGCCGCGCTCGGACAGCTCCGGATCACGATGGGCTTGCCGCGCGGGTTCTATGTGGCGGCCGAGCTCGAAGCCGGCACGCTCACGAGCTCCCACGTGACCGCCGAGATGACATCGTCGGGCCTGCGAGGCACACCCGAGCTGTCCCCGTCGGGGATCGTCGTGCTCGGCGGTGCCGCAGTCGCTGGCGCACGAACCGACCTGGGCCGGCTCGTTCTCGGGATCGAAGCGGCGGGCGGTGCGCGCGCACTCGCGTACAGCTACGACTCGACGTATCACGCGTGTGAGACCACGACCAGCATCACCGACGTGGTGCCGACGCTCGAGGGCCGGGTACGGGCAGCGGTGTGGGCGACCCCGTTCATCTCGATCGGCGCCACCGCGGGCAAGAGCATCCTCGACGAGTCGTGGATCGGTGGCGTGTTCGTGGGTGGCACGACCCGCGCGTTTGGCGGGTTATAGCGAGCGCTCAGCGACGCGCGCGTCGTCGTCGCGCCGCGAGCCCGAGGGCTGCGAGCGCGGACAGTAGACCCGCGCCCGCACTCGTCGAGCAGCCGCCGGTCGAGAGATCCTCGTCGTCGGAGTCATCGGAGGAGCCACCCGAGCCTTCGTCCTCTCCTTCACCAAGGATCCGGACCTTGATCGTCTGACTCGACGAATGCCCGGCGAGATCGACCGACGTAGCCATCACGAGATGTTGGCCTGGTTCGGCCGCGACCTGGAACGCGAACGGGGCCGCGGTCAGTACGCCGGCGATCGTTCCGTCCACCGTGAGCGTCACGCCGCCGAGGTTCCGATCGTCAGCTGCCACGAACACCTGGAACGAGTCCGGAACGATCGCTCCATCCGCTGGTGACACCACCGCGACCGACGGAGGCTCGGTATCCGCGAATCCGATGTTGAGCAGGAGGTTGGGGCTTCCCTTCACACCGGCCACCGCGTTGGTCGTCGCACTGCCGAGCAGGGCTGCACGAACCTCGGCGGGCGTCGCGTTGGGGTGAGCGCCGAGGTACACGGCGATCGCACCCGTGACGTGCGGAGCAGCCATCGAGGTTCCGTCAAACACCATCGTCGCTGCGTCGCTGGCGATCCCGGCGGAGATGACTCCGCTTCCCGGAGCGATGATGTCCACGCACGCGCCATAGTTGGAGTAGCTCGCGAACATGTCGTTCTGATCGCTGGCTGCGACGGTGATCGCTTCGGGCACGCGCGCCGGGCTACGCGAGCACGCGTCGATCGTATCGTTGCCCGCAGCGACGACGACCGGAACGCCATGGGCCACCAGGTTCTTGATCGCCAGATCGGCGACATCGTAGGTGGCGTTGAGCGTGGTGCTGATGTTCGCCACGGCCGGCGATTTGTGGTTCCCGGCGACGTAGTCGATCGCTTGCACCAGCTCGTCGAGGGTGCCGCTCTTGTTGCAATCGAGCACCCTGACCGAAAACAGCTCGACGTTCTTCGCGACGCCCCAGGTCTTGCCGCCGATGGTTCCCGCAACGTGGGTACCGTGACCGTTGCAGTCGAATCCATCCGTGAGCCTGCCTTGCACGTACAGCGTCCCGGTGACGCGGTCTGCGAATTCGGTGTGGGTCGGCCGAAATCCGGAATCGATCACATACGCTGTGACTCCGGTTGCATCACCGAGCTGCACGTACCTGCCGTTGAGGGGCAATGCGGACTGATCGATCCGGTCGAGCCCCCACGGTGCTTGGGTCTGAATGGCCGTTCCGTAGACCTGCGCATCCTGCTCGACGAACGCCACCGATGGATCGGCGGCGAGACGCTCCGCCTGTTCATCGGTGAGCTGTGCCGAGAACCCTCGCACCGCGTGATAGTAGCGATGAGAAACGTTCGCACCATGGCGCTGCACGAGTCGGTCGATCGTGAGGTTGGTGGTCGCGGCGAGTTGCGCCCGCTCGTTCGGGGACGCTGCAGGCGTAACCGGCTCGTTCAACACCACGAGGTAGCGCTGGGCGAGCCCATCGCCTGGATGTCGTACCAGCTTGCGATCGGCGGACGCAGAGCCAGCAACGAATCCGAACGACGCGCACACGAATGCCAACGAGCGCAGCGAGAGCATGGACCGACTCCTTCGAAGATTGCGGACATGCGCTGAGCAACCCGCGCACCACGCTGGTGTCGTGCGATCGGCGACAGTCGGTATGGTCGTTGTGAAGGGTTATGACGATGATGCATGGGGGCGCCGATCCCACAGCCGGTTTGACCGAGATCAGCGGAGCCGTGACGTTGCACACGCGCGCGTCGAATGACAAGCCGCGTGTTTTGCTAGGCGAACGCGTTCACTCGCCAGCGATCGCTACAAGCGAGCGGTGCTCGAGGCTCGTCGTGCTGGTCGCAAATGGATCCACTGTTGTGACAGCGAGCACCCCGCAGCGTGTCGCGGCCGGGCACGATCGGATCCATGGGTGTGATTGCGAGCACGCGAGGCCGGTGCGCTGGTCGCACACGGATCCACCGGCTGACTTCGAGCACGCGACCGTCGGTGCGCTGGTCGCGAATGGCTCCACCCGCTGACGGCGAGCACGCGCGGCCGTCGCCGTCCGTGTTGATGTTCGTGCGGGCGGGCATGGGTTCTCGGTCGCAAACAATTCCGTTGTCAAACCGTGATCGACCGCATAGCCTGGTTTCATTCCCGTGTTTGAAGCAGCGCGCACTACGTCGACGACGACCACCACCGCGATCCGCGGGTTGGTGGTCGTGCGCGCCGGCTGATCCCGCTCAAGCACGACCAACGCCCCGCCATTCGGCCGGGCGTTGTTTGTCGAGCATCGCCCGTCCACCGGCTCACCCTGGAGATGAACGATGCACGCCAACGACCTGTCCGCTTCCCGGCCCTCCGCCGAACCTGATGACGATGCTCGGGTGGATCCCGAGGACCACCGCGCCTTGCTAGCGCGACTCGATCTATGTCACTTCGAGGACGATGCACCCGCGATGGTGTTCTGGCACCCTCGTGGATGGGCGCTCTATCGCCTGCTCGAGCAAGCCGCGCGGGAGCACGTGATCGGCGGCGGTTACCGCGAAGTGCGGACCCCGCAGTTGCTGCGCCGCCCGGTATGGGAGCGCAGCGGCCACTGGGGAAAATTCCATGACGCCATGTTCGCGTTCGGCGATGGCGCAGACGCAGCGGCGCTAAAGCCGGTGAGCTGTCCTGGTCACATTCACCTGGTGAAGCGGCTGGCGCCGTCGTGGCGCGACCTGCCGATCCGGATCGCCGAGCTCGGACTGGTCCACCGCGACGAGCCAGGCGGAACGCTCCACGGTCTGATGCGGCTGCGCCAGTTCACGCAGGACGATGGTCATATCTTCTGCATGCAGGATCAGATCGCCGGTGAGGTCGAGCGGTTCTGCCGCGAGCTGCCCGCGTTCTACCGGCGGTTTGGCTTCGACGAGGTTTCGGTCGCGCTCTCGCTACGTCCCGACAATCGCCTCGGGGACGACGCCTGGTGGGATCGCGCGGAGCAAGCGCTCGCCGGAATCATCGCCAAGCTCGGGCTGGCGTGCGAGGTTCAACCGGGCGCCGGCGCGATCTACGGTCCGAAGATCGAGTTCGTGCTGCGCGATCGACGAGGTCGCGCGTGGCAATGCGGAACGATCCAGCTCGACTTCGTGATGCCTCAGCGGTTCGATGTCCGGTACGTCGACGCCGGAGGTGATCGCCAGCACCTCGTGATGATTCACCGCGCGCTGTTCGGGTCGATCGAGCGGTTTCTCGGCGTGTTGCTCGAGCATCACGGCGCGCATCTGCCCCCCTGGCTTGCGCCGGAGCAAGTCGCGATCATCCCGATCGCTGCGGATCACCAGGCGCCGGCCCGCCAGGCTCGAGAGGCGCTGGTCGCTGCCGGAGTGCGTTGCCGCATCGATGCGCAGAACGAGACCTTGTCACGCCGGATCGCACGCGCTCATCACGACGGCGTTCCGTTCGTGGTGGTGCTCGGCGAGCGCGAGCTGCGCGATGGCACGATGTCCGTCCGCGCACGCGATGATCAGTGGGCGCTGCCGGGCGGGGCGGCGATCGCGAAGCTGGTGGAAGCGACCCGACCACCGCTCGGGTAGGCGCACAGCGCCGAGCCGCATCCGAACCGCGGTCCGAGCCAATGTCCGAAATCGTGTTCTGGTGCCATTCCGGCGCCAGCGGTAGCAGTGATTCCGTGCCCAGGCTCGATGTTCTGATCGTGGTGTTGTTCGCGGTGCTCGACTGCTCGGTGCCACGACGCGCCGTGGTAGCCGGGGCTCCGGTATCGCCCGAGGCGATCGCGCTCGACGCCGAGACCGTCGTCGGCGACCGGCATTACCTGCGTGGCTATCCGGCCGAGAATTCAGATGGGTCGGTGAACGCAGTGATCGCGGTAGCCAGCCACCGCAATCTGCGACCCAGCGCTCGACGTATTCGCCCCATGTCAGTCCGGCGGGCGGGACGTCAGCCTGGGGACCAGGGGCGGGCACGCGGCAAACCTACCAACTTCGACAGGCCTCGCATTACGTTGCGAACTGTGAAGCACAGCCGCGTGCGCGATTCGTCACACTGATGACCATTGTGGGTCATTGGACGCCCCGATACGCTTCCAGGCTCACTTGCGCTGGAGCTCCCATGCGATGGCTGGCCCGTTCTGCGTTGGTCCTGCTGCTGCCCGCGACTGCCGCTGATGCCCACGTGTCGATCTCGAGCGGTCCGGCGCAGGCGACCAAGGCGCAGGTGATCACGTTCGCTGTCGCGCACGGCTGCGAAGACGCGGACAAGAAGCACCTCGATACGATCAAGGTGAAGGTAGTGATCCCCGAGGGAGTCACGAAGGTACGCGCGCTGTTCAGCGACTTCGGGCGGCCAACGCTCACCCGCAACAAGGACGTGGTGACGGCGGTCGAGTGGACGAAGCCCGCCGCCGATCTGCTCGACGAGGACGACAGTTACTACGAGCTGAAGATCCGCGCGACGATGCCCGACGCTGCGTATACCAAGCTCACGTTCGTGGTCGAGCAAACCTGCGAAGACGCGACGACGCACAACCAGGTGGTCGTCAACTGGAACGCTCCCGAAGACTCGACCACCGATCCGGCGCCGGTTCTCACCCTGACCCCGGCGCATACGGCCGGCTGGAACAAGCTCACCGTGCCGCGCGCGATCAGTCAGGATGAGATGCCGATCTATCTCGGGGATGCGCAGATCGTCTGGCGCGGCAATCAAGCCTATAGCTCGAGCTCGGTGACGGCCCAGCTGATCACGACGACCAGCGGTGTCACGGCGCTCAGCGGCGGGCTCCAGGCCAACGACGAGATCTGGGTGAAGTACTGATGTGGCGCATCGTACTGGTCACGCTGTTCGCCATCGTGAGCTGCGGCGACAACGATCAGGCCGCGAAACCTGCGTTGGCGCCGTGCCTCGAGGAGCACACGGATCTCGCTCGTCCGCCGGACGGACAGCTGCCGTGCGAGCTGCTACCACCCGGATTCGTGTCGCCATGAATGGCACGTTGATCGAGGTCGTCGCGGCGCTCGCGCTCGCTGGTTGTGGAGGTGGCGACGACGCACCCAAGCTGCCCGATGGACCTCCGCGCGAGACCATCGAGGAGAGCGTGTCGCTCGTCGTCACGCAGGTCTCCGAGGCAATCCTGCATGGCGGCGAGGGCGACGTTGCCCACATCATGCTGACCGCTCCGGGACCAACCCTCGACTGGAACATGCACGGTCACGCCAACGGCGGCACCCAGGTCGTCACCGAAGCGTTCAAGGTCGAGACCGTCGATTACGTGTTCGCGCCCTCGGACCTTGCCGACTGGTATGTCCTGCTGCGCAACAAGGGACAGACCGACATCACCGTCGAGCTGAAGATCGATCTCTACGGCGAGATGACGTGGAGCGGTTGGCAATGACGAGATGGCTGGTTCGAACCGTGCTGGCGGGCGCAGCGCTGGCTTGCCTGATGGGCCATGGCAGCGGTGGCTGCGGCGGATCCGAGCCGATCTTCGGCCCGCCAACGCAGTCGACCTGCCCACCGACGTCGACGCTGACCTACACGAACTTCGGCAAGCCGTTCATGGAGCACTACTGCACCAAGTGCCACGATAGCGATCTGATGGGCGACGATCGTCAGGGCGCCCCGACGTTCCACGACTTCGACACGCTGTATGGCATCAAGGCCGTCAGCAATCACATCGACGAGACCACCGCGGCCGGGCCGGCGGGGATCAACGACGGGATGCCCGAGGACGATCCCAAGCCGACGCTCGAGGAGCGCTACCAGCTCGGCGAGTGGATCGCCTGCGGCATGCCCGAGTGATCGACGCGCTCAAGGTTTCGGAATCGCCGAACACGATGCGTCGGTGCGGCATCGCGAAGCTCGATCATGTGGGCGGCCCACGGGCAGTACCTACCGTTGCCGAGCTCGCACGTGGCGTCGGACATCGGGCGCCCATCACAGACCTCGATGGTGAGCTCGGCGAACGTCACTGACGCTGGATCGAGGTGCCAGTCGTACTCGCAGTTCCACGGCCGCCGTTCGCGCCACGTTGGGGCTATTCGAGTGGCCGCTGGAAATGTCCTGAGCCGGCGAGCCGTGGTGCGCCTCAACCTCGCGCGATGGCGAGCTCGCTCGGCGGCTCGGTGGTGACCGCATGGCTGGCTGGAGCCACCCGCCACTGCACCATCGTGCGAAACGCGTTGCGGTACGACCACGCCAGCACGAGCTCGAGCGCGAGCACACCGAGCGCGAGCGGGGCTCCCGCCGGGGCGAGCACGAGGTGGAAGAACCCGATTCCCACGATGATCGGTGCGAGCAGCGCGAGCGCGAGGGGAACCGCGCGGTTGGCGAGCAGCGCGAGACCGGCGACGAGCTCGATCACCTTTATCAGCGTGAGCAGCCCCGACGCCATGAGCGCGCCCGCCAGTGCGAGCGCCGGCTGCGGTGGCATCGGCTGAGGTGGGAGGAAGGGCACGAAGTAGTTGGTCGAGAACACGACGAACACGAGGCCGAGGAGCATGCGGGCGAACGGAGCGATGCGCTTCATGACGTCCACCATAGGTCGTTGTCGGAAACGCACTAGATAGGAACACGGCAACACGCTATTGTCGAAACTGCAACAATGGACCTGAACCGCGCTGCCACGTTCGTTCGCGTCGTCGAGGCTGGGAACTTCACGCGGGCCGCCGAGGCGCTGCGCGTGCCACCGTCCTCGGTCAGCCGTAGCGTCGCCAAGCTCGAGACCGAGCTCGGCGTGGTGCTACTCGAGCGCACCACGCGCCACGTCGCGTTGACCGAGGCGGGACGCGCGTATTTCGAGCGTGCACGCGAAGCGCTGGCGGGGCTCGAGGAAGCGAATAGCCTCGCGCTGGATGCTGCGCGCGAGGTCCACGGCGTCGTGCGCGTCGCGATGCCCGTCGACATCGGCGCCGGCGCCGGCGCCTTGTTCGCGCCGTTCCTCGGATCACATCCGCGGATCCGGCTCGAGCTGACGTTCACCAATCGTGGCGCGGAGCTGGTCGGCGACCTCGTCGACATTGCATGCGCGATCGGCCGGCTGCCCGATTCGTCGCTGGTAACCCGGCGGCTCGGCAACGCCACCAACAAGCTCTATGCCGCTCCTGGGTACGTGAAGCGTGCCGGGCAGCCGCGGCGGATCGCAGATCTCACCAGGCACGACGCGATCGTGACGCAGGCATTCGGCGGCGGTGCACGGTGGGAGCTGATGAGCGCGAAAGGACTCGAGCACGTCGACGTCACGGCACGCGTGGTCGGCGAAGGCATGGCGTTCGTTACCGATGCCGCGCTCACCGGGCTCGGCATCGCGCTGCTCCCCACGTGGCTCGCCGATCGCCACGTCGCCGAAGGCAAGCTGGTTCCCATCCTGCCGAAGTACTCGATCGAGATGCCGCTTCACGTGCTCACGCACGGCAGCCGTCATCTGCCTCGCCGCGTCGTCCTCGTGCGGGACTTCATGATCGCGGCGATGACAAAGCAGTGCTCGACGCACTGCCTGCCGGATTGAGTGCGCACAATCGTGCGCGACTGATCGAGAAGTCTGGCAGGGCTAGCGTGACAGCTTGTGATTCTTCTCACGGGGCAATCCGCGGGGGGCGTCCATGATCTCTGAGCCGAAACAATGGCTTGTCGTCATCGCTCACGGTTGAGTCGTTCCTGACGCGAGCTCACGGCACTTTTTTGACGTTTTGTACAGGTGGAGTGGCACGTTGGCGCGTCTCGTCGCCACTAAGCCCCCATCATGAAGCAGCTCGCCTCGTTGTTTTGTCAGGTTGTGGTCCTCGCGGGCATCGCAGCTCCCAGCGTCGCCCACGCGGAAGGCAAGAAGTTAAGGGTGCTCGGCGCCGGATTCGAGCCCGGACAGATCGATGCGCTTCGCGCCGAGGCCTCGGTCCGCGGACTGACGCTCGAGGTGCTGCCAACCACGGGCGCTGATGAGGCCGCCACGGTGATCGCAGACGGTGACGACGTGGCGGCGGTGCTGTGGGTCGCCGATGACGGTGCCACCTTGCGCGCCCAGGCTCCCGGCGGCCGCCGCACGCAGGCGCCGCTGCGCGACGCACCTTCGGGTCGCGCGGTCGCAGCGATCGCCTCGAGCTTGGTCGATGACGTGGTCGTCGCGTCGGCATCACCGGTCGACGTCGACGTGAACGTCAAGATCAGGGGCGCATCCGGCACCAAGGCATCGCAAGCCGCACCGCCGGACGAGGCGGCCGACAAGCGCATCGTCCAGACCCAGAACGTGATCGATCTTGGCGGTCTCGCAGGCCCGTACGATGCGGTCGCGGTCCACGCGGGGGTTGGTCACTACTTCTCACCACAGATCAGGCTCAGCGCGCTTGGCCATTTCACCTGGTTGCCCGAGCTGCGAGGGTACGCTGCGACCTTGGAGCTCGCCCATACATGGTTCCACCAGGTGTCTCCCGAGGTCGGGATCCGCGCTGCCTCCGCGATGATCACCAATACGGACGGTGACACGATCAGGATGACGGGCCGCAACGTCTATGGATTCGGCGCGGGTGCATTTGTCGGTCTCGGCTTGTACACATCGATTGGCAGGCTCTACGTCCGCGGCGGCTATGACCTTCTGCGGTTCTCCACCGACGAGACCGTGCTCGCACCCAACGGATCGATCGGGATCGAGCTGCCGCTTCGCTGATCGAATGAGGCTGTTGAGCTTTGCGCCCAGACCTGTGACGCCCGTCGATGCCGACGTGCTGACCGCCTTGTTACCCAAGGTGAGGCGCTGGGTGCATCGCATCCTCGGCCCGAGCGGTCTGCTCGACGACGTTGCGCAGGACGCGCTGATCGAGATCGCCAAGGCGCTGCCGAGCTTCCGCGGCGACGCTGCGGTCGACACGTTCGCCTATCGCATCACCATTCGGGTCGCGACCAAGGCGCTCCGCCGCAAGCGCGATGACATCTCGCTCGATCTCGTGCCGCCACAGCCCGACCAGATCGATCCGGAGTCACAGCTCGCGCACCGCGAGCTGATGCGAGCGCTGTACCGCGCGCTCGACGAGCTGCCCACCCGGCTCCGGTTGACGTTCGTGCTTTGCGAGCTCGAAGGAATGACACCGACCGAAGCGGCCGTGGTGCTCGGTGAAGGCGCCCCGACGGTTCGCTCGCGCCTCCGCCGCGCGCGCGATTCGGTTACCGAGCGGCTACGCGCCGATCAACGCCTGACGTGGCTGGAAGGAGATCGATCATGAACGCACTCGATCGCGCCATTGCCGCCGCACGTGCCGACGCTCCGCCGCGCCTCGATCCGGCGCGCGCTCGGCGAATGGTCGACGTCGCGCTCGACGCGGCTAGTGCGCCGGCGCCACGGCGATGGCGATGGCCGCTGGTCGTTGCACCGCCGTTGCTCGCGGCAGCGGCGATGCTCGTGGTGTGGCTCGGCCAAGATCGCGGCCCGCCGCGCACGATGCCCAGCGAGCTCAGCCTGCCGAGTGGCGATTGGATCGCAACGACGCCCGGCGCCCAGCTCGACGTCTCCGATGCATCCGTCAGTCATCGAATGATCCGGCTGACCAGCGGTACCGCGTTGTTCGACGTGCGTCCGCTCGGCGCCGGCGAGCAGTTCGTGGTCAAGACACCAGATCTCGAGGTGCACGTGGTCGGCACCGTGTTCACCGTCGAGGTCGCCGCTAGGGCGACGAACGTGCGGGTCTACGAAGGCCACGTGCGGGCGCGGCGCGGCAGCAGCGAGCACGAGCTCGACGCCGGGCACACGCTGGGGCCATCCGGGATCGAACCAACGACCGCCGGCGATCCTCTCGGGGAGCTTGCTGCCAACAGGGCCCGGGTGAGGATCGCGAACGCCGGCAGTACCAGGGCTCCGGCCGTGCCATCCGTGCACAACAGTCCGGTGGTCACGACCGTCGTGCCGCTGCCATCATCGCCAGCCCCGGAACCAGCTGCGAAGCCAGCTCCGAAGCCGGCCCCCGAACCAGCCGATGCGTCGCCGTCTGCACCTGTTGCAGCTTGGCCGGCGCCAGCGAAGTCGAAGCCAGGCAACGCGAAGCCAGCGTCGCTCGAACCTCGACGCACAGAACGAACGCGCGCCCGGGCGGTGGCACTGCTGGCGGAGCGCAAGTTTGCCGAGGCCCGCGATCTCGCGACGCAGTACGGTTGGCACGTGGTCGAAGGCGACGCGCATCGCGGCCTCGGCGACTACGCCGCTGCAGCGAGTGCGTATGTCGCTGCCGCCAACGGACCCGACAGCGACGACGCGTGTATCGGCGCGTTGCTGGCGGCGCAGCTCCATGCCGATCGACTCAACGATCCGAAGCGCGCCGTGTCGTTTGGCGAGCGCGCGGCCGGTTCACAGTGCGCGACCCGCGAGCGTGCGCTCGGGTTCGTGATCATGCATGGCGAGCGCGCCGGTTCGCGCGATAAGGCGATCGCAGCTGCGCGCCGTTATCTCGCAGAGTTTCCCAGCGGCGACCATGCCAAGGCCGCCCGAGCGCTGCTGACCACGCGCTAGCGGGCGCGACCGGCGCGCTAACGGACCTCGGTCTCGCCCGCGCACGCGACGTCGACCGTGCGCGTCTCGCCACCCTTGCCGATCTGCACCTCGCGCCGTCCGCACGCCACCTCGATGCGGCGATCCTTGGGCTCGAGTCGACGACCGTCGACGTAGACGCGCCGGCCATCCGCGGCCGGTGGCAACACGATCACGCCTTTGCCCGCGGCGTCGATCGGCGGCGCGGCGGCGGTCGGGCTGATGCTCGCCGCGTCATCGGCTTGTACGGCTGCATCGGCAGCGGCCGCCGGTGCAGGATCGGCGACAGGGTTCGCGTACGAAGTCGGAGTCGTGGGTGCGGTCATGACCGCCGTTGGCTGCGGCGCGGCTGGTTCTGCGCGCGCCGGTGGCGGTGCGCTGGACTTGCCGAGCTGGAAGCTGATGAGCGTCAGGGCCGTTCCGACCGCAAGTCCGCCGAGCGCGGCGCCCCAGCCACGCGAGCGCGGCGCGATCTGGGCGGGCTCCATCGCGAACACCCGCTCGGGCTCCCCCTTCTTCGCGTCCGGGGGGATCGGCGGTGGCACCTTGGCCGGTGGCAGCGTCGGCGGGCGCGGACGCCGCAGCTCTTCGATGAGCACCACATCGGACAGCGCTTGCCCCATCGTCGCGAGCTGCTTCGCGAGATCGGTCGCGCGTGCGCGGCCTCCCTCGAGCGTGCGCCGGGCGTCCTGAAGCTCGGCTTCGAGCCGCGCGATCTGTTCCTGTTCCGCGGCGCGCTCGGAGCTCTTCGCCGCGAGCTCGACCTCGCGATCCGCCAGCCGAGCCTTGGTCTCGGTCAGCGAGGCGGCGTTGGCCTCGAGCTGCTCCGTGGCGTCCCGATGTTTCTTGGTCAGCTCCTCCAGCTCCTGTTCGAGCCGCGTCCGGGCATCGCGATCACCGGCGCGGGTCGCAAGCTCGGCGGTGCGTGCCTCGAGCTGTGCCTTGGCGTCGCGCAGGGCCGCGAACTGGCCATCGAGCTGATCGCTCAGCTCGCGATGCTTGCGCTGGAGCTCCTCGGCGCGCGCATCGCGAGCCTCGAGATCTCGACGGAGCTCGTCGTTCGTCTTGGATGCCGCTTCGAACCGCTGTTTCGTCTCGACGTTCTCGGCATTGAGCTCGGCGATCCGCGCCGCGTCTTCTCGCGCCTTGAGTTCGTGCTCCTCGAGCCGCGACTCGAGCGTCTCCAGTCGGTCCGCATCTTCCGCGCGCCCCTGGAGCTCGGCGGCAATCCGTTGTTGTGCCTCGGTCAGCTGGCGCTGCAGCTCAGCCAGCTCGTGACGCATCACCGCGATGCGCTCGGTCTTTGCTTCGAGCGTTTCGATCGCGGTGGGAGCTCCCGGGGGCAGCGGCCGCCTGGAAACCACGGACTCTTCGGTGGGCCCACTCGATGTCGGGGGCCTGTCGGGCTTGTCCATCGGCTCTATCGTACTCGACGGTTCGCGCGGTTAGCGCAGAAAGCCGTTCGTGCGAGTGCTCAACACAACCACATGGGTCGCCAGGACTGATCGTCTGGCACGTAGGCGCGGGTAGCGAGGAAGGCGCACCCTGGTCAGCCGTACAAGGGGGCCGCAATGGCGGTCGGTCCGATGGAGTTTTTGGCGATCCTCGAGGGCGCAGGGGTTACTCCCTCGGAATGCGCAGTGTTGTGGCAAGTCCGGAACACCGCCGTCATGTCGCGCGGGATGACCGGCGTATGGGCGTCGGCGCACGCCCGCAGCGCATTGCCCGTGCATCCGACGGTCGAGGACTGCATTCGCGCGACGGACGCGTTGATCTCACGCGGTCTACTTATCGAACTGACGGCGGATGACATTCAGGCCGATCTCGTGCGCTGGAACAGCGAACCCTTGCCCCTGAGCTGGGGTGTGGATCGCGAGCGTTGCCCCGGCGACGTCGATTTCACCGAGGCCGGATTTCAGCGGATCGAATCGATCATGCGACAGCTGTACCCGCGTATCGATCGCTCGCCGCTCTCCGGCTGCAATGATGATGAGCGCGACGCGATCCGTGTGTTCGGCGAGACCCAGGAAAGTTGCCGGGAGGAGCTCAACCGCATCGTTGCACGGATCGATCAGCCACCGTGGGGCTGGGCCAGATCAGCGCTGCGGATCGACCCGATGCAGGCATCGGGACCCTGGTGGTACTCGCGGTTCGAGCGGGTCGATGCCGGCTTTCAAACGGTGATCCGCCGGGGTGGTGCCGGGGATACGGCTGCGGCCGTGATGCCACGCGCGCCGCGAGACGAGCTCGATGTCTGAGGGCCGGCGGGCCCAGCCGCGCGGTACGTCTGCGGGGCGTGCGGCAGCGCGCCGACAGCGACAAGGCCGGTGAATTTTCTCGACCTTCACGAAGCTTGCGGGACGGCCGGAGCTCGAATGGCCCCCGTCTCCGGCAGGGGCTTGCGCGGTCACGGATCCGGACTTAACGGCTCCCCGTAGGAGGTTCCCATGCGACGTTTCCAAGCTCTGCTGATCCTGGCAGGCCTGGTGGCGGCGCCTGCCGGCGCAGCTGCTGGACCTACCAACAAACACGGCCCGACTGATCAATCGGTCGAAGTGTTCGAATGGTCGATGGGGAAAGGCCGGCTCGGTATGACCGTGATGGGCCTGACTCGGGAGTTGCGCACCCACTTTGGGGCCGAGAGTCAGACCGGCATGATGGTCGGCTCGATCGTCCCGGATTCTCCTGCGGCGAAAGCGGGCGTGCAGGTCGGCGACGTGGTCGTGAAGACCAACGGTCACCTCGTCGATGATATCGGGGACATCCGGTCGGCAATCGCGAGGTCCAAGAACGGCGCCACCATCGAGATCGAGGTGATCCGAGATCGTAAGCCGCTCAGCCTGAAGGCGACACTCGTCGACGATCCGGCCTCGATGCCCGACCTGGATGCGTCCTGGCACACCGACTGGCTTCGCGAGCTCATGAAGCCATTCGAACAGCTGAGCGAATCCTCAACCAACGCGTGAGTGCAACGATGGCTCAGACGAGCAACAATGAACCCCGCAGATTCTATCGTGGGTACGACGGCGTTCGCTGCTCGAGACCGCGATGCGTCGGTTGCGGCGCTCGCGCAGCGGTTCACTCTGCCGATCTACCGTTCTGTGACGCGTGCGCCGAGTGGGCACGCAGCGACAACCCGGCCGAGTCGGATGATCTCGGCGAAGCTGAACACGAAAGGAGATGACCATGTATCTGTGGAATCCATGGTCCATCTTTGACGAGCTGGAGCGTTCGACGGTCGGCTCGTCGGAGTGGCCCCAGTTCGACATCGAAGACTCCGAAGACGAGACCGTGCTGACGGCGGACGTGCCGGGGATGCGCGATGACGATATCGAGATCACGGCGCAGGGTCCGTTGCTCATCGTGCGCGGTGAACGCAAACCGACCGATGGGAGGTATCTGCGGCGCCGCCGGTTCCATGGTTCGTTCGAGCGCCACTTCCATATCGGCGACAGCTACGACCTCGACAACGTCAAGGCGAACCTGCAAGACGGTGTGCTCACGATCCGGCTCGAGAAGACAGCGAAGGCGAAGCCGCGTCGGATCCCGCTCACCGCGGGTGTCGTCGAACGGGTGAAAGGACTTCTCGGCGGAAACAAGGAGCATCACAAGGCGGCGTGAAGCCGCGCGCTACTCGCGGTGATGACGGTTCCGCGATGGCAAGGTCACGGACCTCATCCGATCGCAGTTTCGATGGCGCGGCCATCCTCCGGGGCCGTCATCACCGCGCGCACTATCTGGAGCGAACACATGCACGACGCAGGACATGTCTACGTCGCGGTCTCCGATCCCGCGAAGCGCATGCAGATCGTCGAGGATCTGCGCAAACAGGGCTGGACCGTCTTCGAACGACCAACCGGATTTCACGTGCTGGGAGACATCGCCGACATCATCGAAGGGAAGCCAGAACAGATCGCCGATGTCGGACCCGTGAAGGTCGTCGTCGATGCGTACGCTCGCGGTTGTACGGGCAAGTCGCTCGCCGCCGGCTTACGCGAGCTCGGGCTTGCGATCCCGGTGGAGCTCGTCGAGAACCACGCATCGGCGTGACAGCTCAGAACCGATCCAGAAAATCGCAACCCGCCGTTCTCCTTCCCGGTTCTCCGGGAACCGAGAACCTGAATTTCAGGATCCGTTCCAAGGGGAGCGGCCCAGGCGCGACCTACGTGCGCCTGGGAGCTGGGGCTCCAAGATCGGACGCGTCGGTCGGTCACACCGGCATGCGGATCACGCTGGCCCGCCCGTCGCGCGCGTGGTTCGGCGCGCGTCGCGGCCGGGGGCGGCGGGGGCGGCAGGGACGGCAGGGGCGAACCTGGCGGGAGAGGGCAGCACGTCAGTTGAGCGGCGAATCGACGGGCACGTTGCCATCATCGTGACCCTGGCGGTCCGGATCGTCCGCTGTGGCGCGCGCTTGCTCGGCCCTCGCCGAGTACTGCTGCTTGCGCTTGGCATCGGCCTCTCGATCGGCGGCGCGTTCCCATTGTCGCCCCGCCTCTCGCCACGCCTGTTCGCAGGCAGTCGAATCCTTCGCGCTGGCGGCCTTCGCCTCCGCCGCTTCTGCCTTTGCCACGTGCGGATTTCGTCCAAAGCTCATGAGATACCTCGCGGGCGGTGTAACCCGTGGCTCTGACGGTTGGCGCCAGGTCTTGCAGCGCTGCAGACGCTCGCACGTCGCCCGCAACGGGCGAAGGCGGACCGTCGCGATCAGGAGCTGGGCGTGATCACCCAGAGCCGCAAGCTCGACCGCATCCGGTCGAGCACTGCCGGCGGCAGGCCGAGCGCAGCGATCGATGAGAACGAGGGCGTCTCGTCGACCTGACTGCGGACCCGCACCTCGAACCCGATGCGATGAAGGAACGCCGCGAGGTCGTCATGATCCTCGAATGCCGACGCATCGAGCTGACGCTGCGTGACACCTGTGATCGCCTCGCGGAGCCGAATCCGCTCGGGCGGCAGATCTCGGATCTCGGACTTGAACGAAAAATCTGGAACGATCCACGAGCCGCCTGCGAAGTCGCCGAGCAGGCGGTGAACATTCGCCGCGAGGCGTTGGGTTTCCGCTCGCGTGAGATATCCGATCAAGCCTTCGCACATGACGAGCAAGGGCCGGCTCGCGTCGAGCACGCCGACCGCCGTCCGGAGCTGTTCGAGATCGAGCGCATCGGCGGCCGTCACGACGTGTCGCGAGCTCGGCGCGATCCCGTGCTGTCGTCGAACATCATCGAGCAGGCTCAGCTTGGTCGCGACCACGGCTGGCAGGTCCGTTTCGACGTAGCGGATCGAGCTAGTGCCGACGAGCTCGAGCCCGCGAAGCGAATACCCGCTCGCGAGCTCCAGGACCTGCGTAGTCCCCGACGAGCGGATCAGCTCGGTGATGCTCTTGTATCTCGCCTCGAACATCGGCGCGTAAAACGTGAGCGACCCACGGTCCAGGCCGTGGTCGCGCACGATCTGCTCGAACGCATCATCTGCACCGATCCGCGTCGCCACTTCGCTCGCGAACGCGATGTCCGAGAACTTGCGGTAGTAAGCCGCCAGCTTGGCGGTCACGCTGATCCGGGAATAATCCGGTTTCACGTGACCGGCCTGCCTCGTGGGCGCGTTCGCGCACCGGGGGGCACGCCCGTGCGTCTCTCCACTTCAGTCTTATGCCAAAGCTAGGGGCTTGCAGCAAGCCCCATGTCGTGAGGCAGGGTGAGCACCATGACGAATCATCCGCGGATGAGCAGCTACGTGCACGGTCTCCACGACATCGATCGGACGCAGATCGGGATCGTCGGCGGCAAGGGAGCGCACCTGGGAGAGCTGGCGCGGATCGAAGGCGTTCGCGTACCACCGGGGTTCTGCATCACCACGCACGCGTTCCAGCGCATGATGGCCAGCGCACCGTCAATCGACGAGCAGCTCGATCAGCTCTCACGCCTGAGCGCTGATGATCAGGTGGCGATTCGAGCGCGCAGCGCGGAGATCCGCACCACCTTCGAAGCGATCGCGATCCCTGATGATGTGGCGGCAGCGATCACGGGCGAGCTCACTCGCCTCGGCGAGCACGCCGCCTATGCCGTGCGGTCCAGCGCGACTGCCGAGGATTCACCGACGGCCTCGTTTGCGGGCCAGCACGACACGTACTTGAATGTCATCGGCGCCGCGGCGGTGCTTCAGCACGTGCGTCGATGCTGGGCATCGCTGTTCACCGACCGCGCGGTGACCTACCGCGCGCGTCACGGCTTCGATCACCGCAAGGTGCACATGGCGGTGGTCGTGCAACAGATGGTGTTTCCGTACGCCGCCGGCATCCTGTTCACCGCCGATCCGGTCACGTCCAATCGCAAGATCACCTCCATCGACGCGAGCTTCGGGCTCGGCGAGGCGTTGGTCGCCGGCGTCGTGAACCCGGACGTCTACAAGGTGCGAGACGGCCAGGTCGTGGCGAAGACGATCGCGACCAAGCAGCGTGCGATCGTCGCATCCGCGTCCGGAGGAACGCAGCAGCAGGCGATCGAGCCCGCGCGACAACACCACCCCGTGCTGACCGACGCGCAGGTCGTCCAGCTTGCGCACCTCGGACGGCAGATCGAGGCGCACGCCGGCAGCCCGCAGGACATCGAATGGTGCCTGATCGACGACCAGGTCCAGATCGTCCAGAGCCGGCCGATCACCACGCTGTTCCCCATCCCGGCTGCGGCTGATGGCGAGAACCACGTCTACCTCTCGGTCGGTCACCAGCAGATGATGACCGACGCGATGAAGCCGCTCGGGCTGTCGCTGTTCTTGATGATCACCCGCGCGCCCATGCACGAGGCCGGCGGCAGGCTGTTCGTCGACGTCAGCCGGCAACTGGCGACACCAGCGGGTCGGGCCGGCCTCATGAGCCTGGCGGGGCGATCCGACCCGCTCGTCAGAGATGCACTGCAGACCATCGTCGACCGAGGCGATTTCATCCGAGCAATTCCCGATCCGGCTCTCGCCACGACGCCGCCGGTTGCAGCGCCAACTTCGATCGAAACCGATCCGGCCATCGCCGCCGACCTGATCGCGCGCAGCCAGGCGTCGCTCGACGCCTTGAAGCGCGACATCCAGGGGAGGTCTGGAGCGGCGCTCCTCGAGCTCATTCAGAGCGACATCGAGGAGCTGCAGCGGATCTTGTTCGATCCGAAGAGCTATCCGGTGATCATGGCGTCGATGGACGCCGCCTGGTGGCTCAACGAGCACCTCGAGGCATGGCTGGGTGAGAAGAACGCCGCCGATACGCTCGCGCAGTCGGTGCCCAACAATGTCACGTCGGAGATGGGACTGGCGCTACTCGATGTCGCCGACGTGATCCGGCCACATCCGGAGGTCGTGCGGTTTCTCCAGCGTGTCGAGGACGATGGCTTCCTGGATCAGCTGCCCGCGCTCGACGGTGGCCGAGAAGCGCGCGACGCGATCGTTGGCTACCTCGAGACGTATGGCATGCGGGGCGTCGGAGAGATCGACATCACCAGACCGCGGTGGAGCGAACGCCCCAGCACGCTCGTGCCGCTCATCCTCAGCAACATCAAGAATTTCGAGCCCGGCGCAGGACCGCGGCGGTTCGAGCAAGGGCGTCAGCAAGCTGCGATGAAGGAGAACCAGCTGCTCGAACGCCTGCGCGCGTTGCCGGGTGGAGAGCACAAGGCTCGCGACACCAAGCAGATGATCGACCGGCTCAGGACGTTCGCCGGGTACCGCGAGTATCCCAAGTACGGCATGGTCAGCCGTTGCTTCGTTTACAAACAGGCGTTGCTGGGAGAGGCCGAACGCCTCGTAAACGCCGGCGTCATTCGCGAGAAGGAAGACATCTTCTACCTGCGGTTCCAGGAGCTCCAGGAGGTCGTGCGCTCCCACCGCGTGGACGATCAGCTCATCCGCCAGCGCAAGG
>JBFWXW010000014.1:0-120581 GCA_050187075.1 Kofleriaceae bacterium
CCGCCTTGTATCGGCTGAATAGCGATCGTACGATCGATCCATGATTCGCACTCGAGGGGCGATTGTTCATGCGTTGGTTTCGGTCGGACTTCCCACGGTGCTCGCGGCGGCAGCCGCTGGCTGCGGCGGAGGCACGTCGACCGCTCCCAAGGGCCCGACGACGGCCACGGTCAAGCCGCCGCCGGTGAAGCTGGATCCGGAGGCCAAGCGAAAGGCTGACATCGCTGCGCTCGTTCCGCCGGGCAAGGCGTGCCTGCCGAGCGTGCTCAAGGAACAGCCCAGCGTCCGACTCGAGCTCGGGGCGGTGCCGCGCAAGGACAAGGAGGGCGTCGTCGACGCCGTGGTGTGCGCGATCGATGCCACGCCGGGACGCCTGCTCGGATCACTCGGCTGCTGGGCATTCGACGTCCAGACCAACGAGCTGACCTATCGCGATCCCGAGCCGCTGCGCGGGCACAGCATCGCGGTGATGCTCGAGGATCATTGCGCACGCGGCTACTGCCTTCCCAAGGAAGCCAAGCTTCCCGATGACAAGACGGCGTACATGTCATGGGGCGCCGACGACGGCCAGGTCGCCATGCTCGCGGGGGATGAGGTGTATCTGTTCGACCCGGGCGCGAAGTCGCCTGCGAGCTCGTTTTCGATCCGCGGTGACAAGGGTGTGACCAGCGCGCCGAGCGGGGTGCACATGATCAACGGCTCGGTGCTCGTCGAAGGCCACGATCCTGGATCTGGCACGTCGGTGTGGGTGTTCAAGGCGGATGGCACGGCGGTGGGCGGCATCGAGTCGATCGGGACCACCGATCACAATCCGATGGCGGCAAAGGGCGTCGCGGTGTCGCTGCTCGACAAGAAGCGCATCGCGATCGCCGACCGTGGGTACTCGACGGTGACGACCTATGAGGTGGGAACCGGCGCGCGTGGCAAGCTGATCCGCAAGCTGACCAAGCCGCCGTGCAAGGCCGACGAGATCACCGCGTACTGGAATGATCAGAACGCCGCGGTCGCGCCGAAGTGCAAAGATCACATGACCAAGCACTACGCCCATCTGATCGGCGCAACGGCGGTTGCAGGTCAGAAGAACATGCTGCTGGCACTGCAGGGCCCACGGCTGGGAACGCTCAGCGTGGTCGATCCCAAGACGCTGGCGGAGAAGAAGCAGCTCCCGATGAAGTGGTGCGAAGAGGGCGGGGCGGCCGAGGGCGCGGCGTCGGCAGCGGCTCCAGCGCCCGCAGGAGCGGCGAAGCCGGGAGCAGCCGCGAAGACCGCGAAGGCGGGCAAGGCAAAGGCCGAGGATCCGGACGCGGGCGGCGAATAGCCGCAAGCGACGGAGGTGCGCGCGCGGGGTCGGGGCCGTTAGCGGCGGAGCTGCTGGACGCGCTCGCGGGACGCTTCGACGTCCTGCTCTGGGACCGCGCCGACCAGATCGAGCGATGCACGCTGCTCGAGACCGCTGTGGGCATCGCGCGCCTTGACGTGCAGGATGCCGGATGCGTCCAGCGAGAACGTCACCTCGATCGACGTCTCGCCCCGCGGTCGAGGCGGGAGGTTCTCGAGCTTGAGGTCACCGATCACGGTGTTGTTGTCGAGCCGCCGCGACTCCCCCTGACACACCACGATCCGCACGCTGTCCTGACGGTCGCGTGAGGTCGTGAACATCTTGCGGGTCTCGGTCGGGATCCTCGAGTTTCGCCGGATCAGCTCCTCGCAGAAACCGGCGACGGTCGCGATCCCGAGCCCACGCGGGGTGACGTCCATGACCACCGCCTGCGGCTCCTTGGGGGTCACGATCGGATACGCCTGCGGCGCCGGGAACCCTTTGGCCGTGGTCGCCGGCGATGGTGCCACCGTCGGGGCGACGGGAGCGGGTGCCGGAGCGGGAGCGGGTGGTGGGCGCGACGCCGTCGGGAGCGGCTGGGTCTTCGTGCCGACCGGCGCACTCTTGGTGCTCGTCGATGTCACGCTCGGGTCGAGCGGCTGCGAGCCCGTCCCGGTGGTCCACGCCTCGAAGTCGTCGAAAGCTCCGGGCGCGCCACGCGGAGGTTCTGCGATCGGGGCGGATGGTGCTCGTGGTGCAGGTGTCACCTGGCCGGTCAACGGACCCACGACGGTGCCGGCTCTTCCCGAGCTCTGTTTTGGGACGGGCGCAGGCGCCGCTGGTTTCGTGAGCCGCGCGAGGGGTTGTGCGGCGCCGTCGGGGACGCTGTGTGGAGGAGGCGTCAGGTCCTCGAACAGCTCGCGAGCCTCCCCGCGTTGCATCGAGTAGGAGGTGCCCGCCTTGGCGTCGGGCTTGCGCGATGCTGGCGTCCCCGGCGCTTGTACCGGCATCGGCTTGGTGGCGGTCGGCTTGGCTCCACGCTTGGCGTCCGCCGGCTTCTGGGCAGCGACGTCCGTATCGGTGGTGTCGCCTTCGAGCTCGAGCGTCTCGATCTCGCTATCGATCTCCATCTCGGCCGGCTTGGCGATCCGGCTCGTGGGTGCACGATCGAGCTGGAGCTCGAGAGCGCGCGCCTGGAGCGCCGCGCCCACGGCGACCGCCTCCTCGGGATTGACATCGGTGCGCGGAGCCTTGCCGAAGAACTGTCCGACCTGATCCCGGATGTACGGCATCTTGGTGGTTCCGCCGACCATGATGACGTCGTTGATCTGCGACGGCGAGATGCCCGCGAGCGACAGCGCCTCGCGACACACCGGGAACGTGCGATCGACGATGTCGCGGACGTGGTGCACGAACTCGTCCCGCGTGATCTCGATCTGCAGGTTGAGTGGGGCGCCCTTGGGGCCGTACGCGATCTCGTCGATCCGGACGATCGCGCGGGAGCGTCGCGAGAGCTCGATCTTGGTCTGCTCTGCGACGGCGCGCAGGCGCATGATCGAGACCTCGTTGCTCCGCAGGTCGATCCGGTTCTCGGCGAGGAACTTCTCGACCATGCGATCGACCAGCCGCTCGTCCAGGTCGTCGCCCCCGAGAAATGAGTCACCAGCCGTGCCCAGCACCTCGTAGACGCGATCGGCAAGGCGAAGGATCGTGATGTCGAACGTGCCGCCGCCGAAGTCGTAGACCGCGATGATCTCGTTGAGGTCGCGGTTGTTGCCGTACGCCAGCGCGGCCGCGGTGGGCTCGTTGAGCACGCGGTTGACGGTCAACCCGGCGATCGCACCGGCCGTTGCGGTCGCGGAGCGCTGCGCGTCGTTGAAGCTCGCGGGAACGGTGACCACGGCACGCTTGATCTCCTGCTTGAGCGCGGTGCTTGCCACGTTGCGTACGTGATCGAGAACGATCCCCGAGATCTCCGGAATCGCGAACTCGCCACCGCGGGTCACGATCAGCGGCAGCTGATTGGAGCCTTGCTTGATCTGGAACGGTGACCGTTGCTGCGCGGTCTTGACCTCGGGCGAGGTGAAGGCGCGGCCGATCAGCCGTTTGACCGAATAGATCGTGTTGCGCGGGTCGATGACCTTGCGCTGCTTGGCGGGTGCGCCCACGACGACCCCGCCGTTGGGGTGGAACGAGACCACCGATGGGTGGATCTTGTACCCGCTCGCATCGGCGAGAACCTTCGCCGGCCCCGTCCCATCGGTGTATGCGACCACCGAATTCGACGTACCGAGATCGATGCCAATAATCGGATCGCTCAAGACGCTCCCAAAACGATAGCCTACCGACGCTGCGGGAGGGTGGCCAGTACTCGGTCATACCAGCGTTCGAGGCCCGCGCGGAACGGCCACATCCAGCCGTACGAAGGTCCCATGAATTGGCCGATGATGTGGTTGCGGAATTCGTGACCCTCGGGGTAGCTGGGGCCCCAGACATCTGCGGCGGCGCGGATGCTCTCGGCGTAGGCCGCCTTTTCGAACTGCGCACGGAACCATGCGAGCCCCATCGGCAGCGGCAACAGCACATACAGCACCGCCATTCCGGGAACGGTGTACTTGCGGAACTGTCGCAGATGAATCGCCTCGTGCCGGAGGGTCACGTAGCGGCGATCGGCGTCCCACGAATCCCAGTCGGACGTGACATAGACGGTGCGACCGATCGTCGTCTGAAACGAGTCGAGGTACGACCTCATCCGGCCAAACGTCACCGCCACGAGGAAGTAGTGGATCGCGCGATGCAACGCCGACTGGTCCTTCCGCACGATGCGAAACCGCGGGAACTCGGCACGCAGACTCTCGACGAGGTCATCGTAGCGGGACAACGCCGAGGATCGTACCGGGAGTTGCGCGCAAGCACCATCGAGCGTTGACGCGGCGGCGCGAGATCCGTAGCGTTCGCCGTCCGTGGTTGATCTGCAGCAGTTGAACCCACCGCAGCGCGAGGCGGCGAGTCATGGTGCAGGACCGATCCTGGTGCTCGCCGGCGCGGGGTCGGGTAAGACCAGGGTAATCACGTTTCGCATCGCACATCTGCTCGAGCAGGGTGTTCCGCCCCAGGCGATCTGTGCGGTGACCTTCACGAACAAGGCCGCCGAGGAGATGCGTGATCGCGTGAGCGGCTTGCTGCGGAATCGCACCGCGGCGAACGCGCTCACGATCGGAACGTTCCACGCGCTCGGACTCACGATCCTGCGCAAGGAGCGCAAGGCGCTCGGGCTGCCTCGGGGCTTCGTGATCTACGACCAGGCGGATCAGATGGGCGCGGTCCGCGAAGCGCTGCGAGCAGTCAAGGACATCGATGGCGACGGCGAGCGCCGCTATGATGTCAAGGCGATCCTCACCCGGATCTCGCTCGCGAAGAATGCGTTCATCGGGCCCGACGAGTACCAGCCGAACGAGGCCGACCCATACGACGCGATCACGGCGCACGTCTATCCCAAGTATCAGGAGATGCTGCGTGCGTGTGCGGCGTTCGACTTCGATGATCTGATCGTCGAGCCGGTGCGGTTATTCGATCGGGTCGCCGAGGTCGGCGCCGCGTGGGCCGAGCGGTTTCAGTTCGTGATGGTCGACGAATTTCAGGACACCAACGCGGCGCAGCTGCGGATGGTGAGCCACCTGGTGTCGCGTCACAAGAACCTGTGCGTGGTGGGCGACGACGATCAATCGATCTACAGCTGGCGCGGTGCGGACCCTACCAACATCCTGCGGTTCGCCGAGCTGTTCCCCGGCGCGCGGATCGTCAAGCTCGAGCAGAATTACCGTTCGACCAAGCGCATCCTCGCGGCGGCCAACCAGGTCATCGCGAACAACAAGCAGCGCCATGGCAAACAGCTGTGGTCCCAGCTCGGCGACGGCGACGAGATCGTTCACGCGGTCGCGGCGACACCCGAGGACGAGGCGAAGTGGGTGGCGCGCGAGATCCATCAGCTACAGAAAGACGGCCGGCGGTGGGACGACTTTGCGGTGCTCTACCGCTCGAACATCCAGGCCAAGATCCTCGAGGATGAGCTGCGCCAGGCCGGTGTGCCGTATGTGATGTACGGCGGTCAGCAGTTCTTCGAGCGCAAGGAAGTCAAGGATGTCATCGCGTACCTGCGGGTGGCGCTCAACTCGCGCGACGAGCTCGGGCTGAGGCGGATCCTCAATTACCCAGCGCGCGGCATCGGCGCGACCACGGTCGAGCGACTCGTCAACGCATCGCACGAGCGGCACACATCGCTCTGGGACGTCCTGCGCAGCACGGCGGGCACGCCGCGGTTGCCGGGCCTCGACGGACCCGAGCTGGTGCTCGAACAGGAGTCCGATGGTCCAAGCGGTGGGGTCGAGCTCAAGGGGCCCGCGCGCAATGGCGTGCTCGAGCTCGTCCACGTGATCACCAAGCTCGGCAGCGCGCTCGACCGCGGGATCGATGTCGTGACCGCAACACGCGCGCTGATCGAGGACCTCAAGCTGTACGACGACCTGCGGATGGCCGCCGGCAGCATGTCGGCCGCGCAGCGCCGGATCGACAACGTCGAAGGATTGCTCGGATCGCTGCAGCGATTCAGCGATCGGGGCAAGGGCCGCGACGCGCTCGCCGAGTACCTTCGCATGTTGTCGCTCGAGACCTCCAACGACAACGAGGAGGCCGCCGCCGACCACGTGGTGCTCACCACGCTGCACGGTGCCAAGGGCCTCGAGTTTCCGATCTGCTTCATGATCGGCCTCGAAGAGGAGCTGTTGCCCCACGCCCGCACGCTGCAGCCGCAGGCGACCGACGTCCTCGATGCCGATCACGCGACCGACATCAGCGAGGAGCGCCGGCTCTGCTACGTCGGCATCACGCGCGCTCAGCGCCGGTTGTACCTGACACGTTCGTGCACGCGCGTGACCCGCGGTCGCTCCGTTCCGCGCACCCCCTCGAGGTTCCTCCTCGAGATTCCCGATGAGCTCCTCGACGTTCGCGACATCGCCGAAGAGGCCCGCCAGCAAGTCCCGGCCGCGGAGGTCCAGAGCTTCTTCGCCAGCCTCGCGCTCGAGGACTAGTAGCTCTGTGGCGAGGTACCAGCGATCGTCGGCCATAACCGCTCGGAATCCGGTGGTTGTCGCAGTTGTCGCAACAGTCGCGCGAGCTGCACGCCGCGGGCTGTCATGACCTGAGGCGCGCAGACGGAAGCGGTTTTCTGCTATGTCGCAGCCATGAAAGCCAAAGCACTTGTCTGTGGGGTCCTGGTCGCTGCGTGCGGCGGAGGAAACACCGGTCCGGGGAGCGAACCACTAGGAACTACGCATGCGACGACGAGTGACGAAACGTCATCGAGCATCGCGTCGGGCCATCCGGATCCGGCCAGGCCGTTCCGGATGGCGTTCTCGAACCCGGGCGGCATGTGGATGCCACAGCAGATGACGCTGCCGGTCCACATCGACGCGTTCAAGCAAATGGGCGTTCAGATCCCGGCCGAACGGCTCTCGGATCCGCTCGCGGCGCCGCTCGCGGCGGTTGTCTGGCTGGGCAACTGCACCGCGTCGTTCGTCTCGGCCGAAGGATTGATCGTCACGAACCATCACTGCGTGCAGGCCGCGCTGCAGAATAACTCGTCGGAGAAGGACAACCTGGTCGAGAACGGGTTCCTCGCCAAGACCAAGGCGGACGAGAAGTCGGGTGGCGCCGATCGCCGGGTGTATGTCGCGCAGGCATTCACCGACGTCACCAAGGAGATGACCGCTGATCTCGACAAGATCAAGGATCCGATCGCTCGCAAGGACGAGCTCGACAAGCGCTACAAGACGCTGATCGCCGCGTGCGAGAAGGATCGGCCCGGGATCCGCTGCAACGTGAGCGGCTACTTCGGCGGCGGGATGTACGTGAAGATCGAGAACCTCGAGATTCGCGACGTCCGTCTGGTCTACGCGCCCGCCCGCTCGGTCGGCAACTACGGCGGCGAGGAGGACAACTGGGCATGGCCTCGTCACACCGGTGACTTCTCGTTCTATCGCGCTTACGTCGGCAAGGACGGCAAGCCCGCGGATTACTCGCCCGACAACGTTCCGTTCCAGCCGAAGCACTGGCTGAAGGTCTCCACCGCAGGCCTCAAGCCGGGGGACTTCGTGATGGTGACGGGCTATCCGGGCTCGACGAGCCGCACCGACACCGCGCTCGAGATCCATCACGATGTCGAGTGGTACTACCCGTACCTCATCGCGTATTACCAGGAGCGGTACGCGATCGCCGAAGCGATGCTCAAGATGGGCGGTGACACGGCGATCAAGGCGACCGTCGCCAAGCAGTCGGTGCAGAACGGGGTGGAGAAGTACAAGGGAGTGCTCGCCGGCTTGACCTCCGGCGATTTGATGCAGCGCAAGGACGCGCTCGACAAGAAGATCAAGCAGTGGGCGGCGCAGCCCGGCCGCGAGGCCTACAAGACCGGCATCGAAAAGCTCGAGCAGATCCTCGCCGAGGCGCATCGCACCGCGAAGGTTGATTTCGATCGCAAGGTCGCGTTCAGCGGCTCGAAGCTGCTGTCGGCGGCGCTGTCGTTCACGCGGTGGGCCGAGGAGCGCACCAAGCCCGACGCAGACCGCAAGCCCGGCTACCAGAACCGCGACATGGCCAAGGCGATCGCCGCTCAGAAGACGTTCGGCAAGGGGTACGACCGCCAGCTCGACCGCGCAAACTTCCGGCTCGTACTGACCCGCGCGCTGCAGCTTCCCGAGGCGGAGCGCCCATGGCTCGCCGCGATGCTCGGCGCGAAGAAGGGTGCCAAGATCGACGAGGCGCTGATCGATAAGACGCTCGACCGCTGGTACGCGGCGCAAACGCTGGAGGATGCGAACACCCGGATCGCGCTGCTCCAGAACGGAACCACCAAGCAGCTCAAGGCGTCGAAGGACCCGTTCGTGATGGCGGCGCAGCGGATCTGGCCGACCTACAAGGCGGAGGAGAAGAAGCTCGACGCGCGCGAAGGGGAGCTGATCCTGGTCACCAAGTACTATGTCGAGGCGATGCGCGAGGTGCTCGGCGGTCAGCTCGCTCCCGACGCGAACTCGACGCTACGCATCACCTACGGAACGGTGAAGTCGTTCAAGCCCGGATCGAAGGATCCGGCCGATTGGCCGTTCACGACGGCCGCGCAGCTCGCGGCGAAGGACAAGGGCACCGAGCCGTTCGACGCGCCGAACCAGGAGCTCGAGGCGATCGCGGCCAAGAAGTATGGTCCGTACGCGGATCCCACGCTGGGCGGCGAGCTGCCGGTGGACTTCTTGTCCGATCTCGACATCACCGGCGGTAACTCGGGTTCGCCAACGCTCAACGACAAGGGTGAGCTCGTCGGGCTCGCGTTCGACGGCACGATCGCCGGCGTATCGTCGGACGTCGTGTGGAACGGCGCGACCACGCGCACGATCCACGTCGATGCGCGTTACATGCTGTGGATGATGGATCTGCTCGACGGGGCAGATCACCTGCTCCAGGAGATGGGCATCACGCCGAAGCTCTGAGCATCCTGCGAGCGTTCAAGGCGACGGGCGGGCTGGCAACGGCTCGCCCGTCTTGCGTTGGTCCAGCTGGATCAACCGATCGCGCGCAAGCCCGACGTACCGTGGATCCGCGTCGCCTGCGAGCCAGCGGCGACCCAGCCGAGCGGCGACGACGGCGGTGGTGCCCGATCCGACGAACGGATCGAGCACGAGCTGGCCCGGGGTGCTCGAGGCGAGGATCAACTTCTCGATCAACACCTCGGGCTTCTGCGTCGCGTGCGGGGTCTTCTCGGTCATGCCGTTGCAGATCACCGGCACCTCGATCACGTCCCGTGGCTTAGCGCCCAGCGGATGCGGCTCCCAGCGATCGCGGCGCACGCCACGGCCGTATTGCGAGGACACCGCTTGCACGCGCGCCGGATACTTCGTGGTGTGGCCGTTGTACGGCACGCGCACCGCATCGACGTCGATCCGCGCACGGTCGTTGCGCAGGTGCAGGATCGACTCGTGGGAGCGCCCCCAGTCCTTGCCGAGGTTGGCCTTGTTTCGGTAGTACCAGATCAGCCAGCGGCAGCCGTCGAATCGGCGTGCGCTGCGAGCTTTCACATCGGCGAGGATCTCGGAGAACCCGCACACGTACGCCGAGCCGTGCGGCGCGAGCACGCGCGCGATCTCGGCGAGCCAGCGATCGCACCAGTCGACGTACGCGTCGAGTGACTCGAACTCGTCCCACTCCGCCTTGGAGATCGCATACGGTGGATCGGTCACGACGAGATCGACCGAGCCATCGCTCAGCGCTGCGAGCAGCTGAAGCACATCGGCCTGCCACAGCTCGCCGCCGTGCGACGCGAGCGCGCGCGTCGGACCGGGACCACGAAGATCTCGAGGCATCGGCAACTCACGCGCGACCCGGGGTGGACGTTTGGGCACCGGTTCGCGCATCCTACTCGCAATGCCGAGTCCGGACCAGCTGATCCACGGAACCGCGATCGTCGAGCCGGGGGCCGAGATCGGTTCGGGCACCCGGATCTGGCACTGGGTCCACGTGATGCCCGGGGCCGTGATCGGCATGCAGTGTTCGATCGGTCAGGGCTGCTTCGTAGGCAAGGCGCGGATCGGCAACGGCTGCCGGATCCAGAACAACGTCTCGGTGTTCGACGGCGTCACGCTCGATGATGACGTGTTCCTCGGCCCGTCGTGCGTGTTCACCAATGTCGAGCACCCACGAGCGCATGTGTCGCGGCGCGAGTCGTTCGCCGCAACCTACGTCGGCCGGGGCGCGACGATCGGTGCCAACGCGACGATCCTGTGTGGCGTCACGATCGGCGCGTACGCGATGATCGGCGCGGGTGCCGTGATCACGCATGATGTCGAGCCGCACGCGGTGATGACCGGCGTGCCCGCGCGCCGAAGCTCGTGGGCCTGTCGCTGCGGCGAGACCTTGCCGGAAGCGCTGGTGTGCCAGAGCTGCGGCGATTACTACGAGCTCGCCGATAACGAGCTGTCGCTGCGAGCGTGATCGGTCACTGCCGGTAATAGTGCTTCAGCCGCTGCCACAGCTCGATCGGATCGAACCCGAGCAGTGCGAACGGATGGGTGCCCGATTCCTTCATCGCATCGCGCGCGCGTGACGCAAACGCGGACGCTCGGTCACGGGCGGCCTGCGGCAGCATGCTGGCAAGTGCGGACGCGGCGCGGCCGGCCATCGCTGCCATTGCGGCTCCGCCCAGCAAGCCGAGCAGCCACGCCGGCGCCGGATCGACGACGACGCGCTTCGCGTTGAGCTCGCGCGCGAGTTGATCGCTCGGTCCGGTCACGATCTTGAGCAGGGTCGCGCGCTCGAGGAACAGCGCGATGCTGGGTTTGGCGAACCGCTCCTCGACGGCGGCGAGCAGCCGTTGATATTGCGTGTCCCACGCGCGGGCGAAGCTCGACTCCGGCACGAGATCCGCGATCGCTCGATGGGTGGCGGCACGCACCAGATCGCCACGCTGCTTCACCGCGATGATCGAGCTATGGATTCGCGCGCGATCATCTTCGATCACGTAGCAGAGCATCGCCGAGTTATCCGGAACCAGCACATCGAATGTGCGCTGGATCGGCTCGTATGCGGGTGCTGGTAACAGCTCGAGCAGCGCCGGTTCGGTCCATAGACCGCGACCCGCGTATTTCTTCAAGACCCGCAGCGCGGTCAGCCCCTGCAGCGCCGGATCGTGGTCGGCGCGCAGCGCGGCCTCGATCTCCGTCGCAATCGCGCTCACGACCGAACGTTCGATCGCGATCACCGCGCTGACATCGAGCTGGGTTGCCCAGGCCTGGAGGTCAGGTTCGGTGAGCCCCGGAAGCGGTCCGGTGGTCGGATCACGCTCGATCGACCCGCGCGCACGATCGCCCGCGATCACGAGCTTGATCGGCTTGCCGCCCTCGAGGATCGCGAACGCCCAGCGCGGCCGATCGAGCACGCGAGGTGGAATCAGCAGTCGCCACCAGTTGTGCCAGTGCCGCGCATCCAGATCGGCCAGCTCGAGGTCGGGCGACAGCACGCGTGAAGAGTAGCATTGCGTCCCGGCAGCTCGGCTTGGTCCGATCAAGCTCGGTGGTCGCGTTGTGCGTCGGGGTTAACTTGCGCCCGGCCCGGGGGCGGGTGAGCATCGCGGTCATGACAAAGTCCAAACTACTCGCCCCGATGTTCCTCGTTCTGACAGCAGGTGTGGCGCACGCTGGTGGTAGCGAAGGCTCGATCGGTGTGGGCGTCGAAACGCCGATCGACGAGATCTTGGGCGCTGGGTTGTCGATGAACTATGACGCCGGCCAGTTTCATGCAGGAGGTCTGTTGGGTTTTCTCGATCCCGGAGGCAACTCCGACTCCAACTTCGCGCTGGGCGGCCGGTTCTACTGGCACTTGCACTCCACCGCGATGGCGGATTTCGGGATCGGCGGCCAGCTGGTGTGGATCAGCACACCTGGCCCGGAGCGCGTCCACGCCGTCTACCTCCAGCCGGGATTTCAGATCCGCGCATTCGTGGCCTCGAACGTCGCGCTCAGCCTCGCAGCTGGCATCACGATCGGCGCCGCCGATGCCGACGGAATCTGGCTGAGCGGCGATTACACCGGCGTCGCGGGCGTCCACTACTACTTCTTCTGATCTCGGCACCGCACGCTCGGCGCTGCGGCCTTGCCTACTCGTCGCCGCCGCCAACCGCGGCGGCGATCGCGACATCCTGGGCGCGGATCTTCGACGGGTCGAACTTCTTCGCCCCTTCGATCATCCTGTCGATCGTCTTGTCGAAGTCAGGCGGTGCATCTTCCTTGCCGGGCTTGACGAACCTGAGCGGGTTCACGCGCGCGACCACGATCGGCTTGAGATATCCGCTGGTGAACCCTGCCTCCTTGAGCCTGCCCACCGCTGCAGCCACCGCTTCGTCGAGCTCGAGCAGCTTCTCTGCATGCGCCTCGCGAAGCTTGAGGCTCTTGGCCATCGGCTCGGTCGAGAAAGCTTCGGTCTTCGAGACCACCGAGTTGTATGCGCCACCCGAGAACCGCGCGTTCTTCTCGTAGCAAATCCCCAGCGTGACCAAGCTGGCTTGCTCGAGCTCGAACGCGACGTCTTGTTCGCTCTGATCCGATCGCTTCGGATCGTCGGCGATCGCCCGCGCCATCCGGATCACTTCGATCGCCTTGTCCTTCAAGTTGTGCGCCTTCTCGGTATTGAGCGCCAAGATCCGGAACGCGATCTCCGGCTCCGGCATCACCAGCGCGATGACCGTCTTCGCCCCGAGGCTGGTGAGCGCTGCCAGCCGGTGCATGCCGTTGGGCGAGATGAAGCGATCGCCGTCGGGAACCGCGATCACCGGATCGAGGAACCGTCCGACCTTGGGAATCACCGCGGCGAGTCGCTCTGCGTGGGCCTTCGACAGCTCGCGCTGATACGGCGTCGGCTTGACCTTGTCGAGTGGCAACGCCGCCAGCGCCAGCCAGAAGCCACCGAGCGGATCGCGATACGTCGCCAGCACCTTGCCGTCCGCAGCATCGATCAGCGCTTTCACCTTGGAGACCTCGGGTGATGGCGACCCTTCCGCACATTCCTCCGCGGTGAGGCCGACCGAGCCCGGCTCGGCCTTTACCTTCTTCTTGCGCGTCGTGGACGGTTTCTTCGCGGTGGCGGCCTTGGCGCGCGGTGACATGGAGCGCACTGTAGTACCCTTTGCGCTGCGGAGTTGACGCGATGACCCAGACTTCGTTCCCCAAATCCGAGATCAAGATCCTGCTCTTGGAGAACGTCCATCCGGTCGCGGTCGATGCGTTTCGTGCGGAGGGATTTCAGGTCGAGGCGCTGAAGACCGCAGTTCCGGAGTCCGAGCTGGTCGAGCGGGTGCGCGACGTCCACCTCCTTGGAATTCGCTCGAAGAGTCAGGTCACGCCGCGCGTGCTCGACGAAGCCCGCCGGCTGCTCGCGATCGGCGCGTTCTGCATCGGCACGAACCAGATCGCCACGCGCCACGCGACGCAGCGCGGGATCCCGGCGTTCAACGCGCCGTTCTCGAACACGCGGTCGGTGGCGGAGCTGATCATCGCCGAGATCGTGATGTTGGCTCGTCACCTCGGCGACCGGTCACGCGAGGTGCATGAAGGGAGGTGGCGCAAGCTGGCGGCGGGCAGTCACGAGGTTCGTGGTCGGACGATCGGCATCGTCGGCTATGGCCACATCGGCAGTCAGGTCGGAGTGCTCGCGGAAGCGTTCGGGATGCGGGTGGTGTTCTACGACATCGTGGCGAAGCTCCCGATGGGCAACAACCGTGCGATGCCCACGCTGGACGCGATGCTCGAGATCTCGGACTTCGTCACGCTCCACGTTCCCGAGACGCCGCAGACTCGAGACATGATCGGCGCCGCCGAGCTGGAGCGAATGCCCGCGGGCGCGTGCTTGCTCAATGCCAGTCGTGGCAGCGTCGTGCAGATCGGCGCCCTGGCTGAGGCGCTGCGCAGCGGCCACATCGGCGGCGCGGCGGTCGATGTGTATCCCGAGGAGCCGGCGGCCAACAGCGATGGGTTCACCTCGCCCCTGCGCGGCCTCGCGAACGTGATCCTCACGCCTCACATCGGTGGCTCGACCGAGGAAGCGCAGGCGGCGATCGGACGCGAGGTCTCGGCCGCCTTGATCAAATACGTCAACGCTGGCGCCACCACCGGCGCGGTCAATTTCCCACTCGTCGAGCTACCGGCCTCCAGAGGTGCGCATCGGATCCTGAACATCCATCGCAACGTCCCCGGTGTGCTCCGCGACATCAACAAGATCGTCTCCGACTGCAATGCCAATATCCGCGCTCAGTTGCTGTCGACCGATCCGGACATCGGGTACCTGGTCATGGATCTCGACCAGGAGGTCTCGCAGGACGTCAAGAAGGCGGTCGCAGCACTCGAGACCAGTATCAAGACGCGCATCCTGTTCTGATCCATACTGGGTGCTCGTGCATATCTCGGTCTTCGACATCTTCAAGATCGGCATCGGGCCGTCGAGCTCTCACACCGTGGGACCGATGCGCGCAGCCCGGCGGTTCGCGGAGCGCCTCGAGACCGACGGCCAGCTCGCCGCAACGACGGCGCTCAAGATCGAGCTGTTCGGTAGCCTCGGGTTCACGGGTCGCGGGCACGGCACGGACAAGGCGATCATCCTGGGCCTCGAAGGCGAGGAGCCTGCCACCGTGGACGTCGATCGCGTCGAGCCGCGCGTTGCCGCGGTCGCATCGAGCCACCGGATCAAGCTGCTGGGCAAGCACGAGGTCTCGCTCGATCCGAGCACGCAGCTGATCTTTCATCGTCGAGAAAAGCTGCCGCTCCACGCCAATGGCATGCGGTTCACCGCGCTCGGCGGCCCCGGCGGCACGACGTCGATCGTCGAGCGGATCTATTACTCGGTCGGTGGTGGGTTCGTGGTCGATCACACCGGTGTGCCCGCCGATGGCAGCACCCCCGCCGATCAGGTGAAGGTTCCGTTCCCGTTCAACTCGGCGGACGAGCTGCTCCGGCTCAGCACCGACCATGGCATGGCGATCTCGACGCTGATGCTCGAGAACGAGAAGGCGCTCGCGCCGGAGTCGGAGGTCCGGCGGCGCGTGCTCGAGATCTGGCATGCGATGGAATCGTGCGTGAAGCGCGGCTGCACGCGTGAAGGCATCTTGCCGGGCGGGCTCAAGGTGCGACGCCGAGCCGCGGCGCTCCACCGCAAGCTCAAGAGCGATCCGGGCGGCGAAGGCGATCCGCTGGTGATCATGGACTGGGTGAATCTGTTCGCACTCGCGGTGAACGAGGAGAACGCCGCCGGCGGTCGGGTGGTCACGGCGCCAACCAACGGCGCCGCCGGGATCATCCCGTCGGTGCTGATGTACTATCGCCGGTTCCTGCCAAACCCGGACGACGAGGGCACGATTCGGTTTCTGCTCACCGCGGCCGCGATCGGGGCGCTGTACAAGAAGAACGCATCGATCAGCGGCGCAGAGGTGGGCTGCCAGGGCGAGGTCGGCGTGGCCTGCTCGATGGCGGCGGGAGCGCTGGCCGAGGTCATGGGCGGCACGCCGGCTCAGGTCGAGAACGCCGCAGAGATCGGGATGGAGCACAACCTGGGCCTGACGTGCGATCCGATCGGCGGGCTGGTCCAGGTGCCGTGCATCGAGCGCAACGCGATGGGCGCGGTCAAGGCGATCAACGCGGCGCGGCTCGCGTTGCAGGGTGATGGTACCCACAAGGTCTCGCTCGACAAGGTCATCAAGACGATGTGGCGTACGGGAGCTGATATGAGCTCCAAGTACAAAGAGACCGCGCGTGGTGGTCTCGCCGTCAACATCATCGAGTGCTGAGCGCGTCGCGCGGACGCAAATCGCGGTACGCTGAACGAAGTGGAGCTAACCGGGCTCGAGGCGCGCCGCAATGACCTGGCGCGCGGCATCGTGATCGCGCGGAGTGGGAAGCCACTCGACGCCGGGGCACAACGCGCGCTATGGGAAGTGCTCGCCGCGGCGGGAGTCACCGAGCTGGACGATCAGTCCGATCAAGATGACGAGACCGACACCACCGCGCGCCAGTGGTTGGCCGCGCCATGGCTACCGCCGACCACCGCCGAGCTCGACGCACACCGCGCCGCGTTCGAGCGAGTGGCCAGCGAGCATGGGCTGGAAGCAATCTGGTGCGTCATGGTCCAAACCGGGACCGATGGTGTCGCGTGGCTCGAGATGATCGCCGAGCACGAGGACATCTCCGAGGTTCCCGAGCCGGGAGAGGTCGAAGGCTCGGGTGCCGTGTCACGCGAAGCGGCGCAGGTGCTCTATGCGGCGCCCGATGCCCCCGACCCGCTCGAGGGCCAGACCGAAGAGATGTTCGTGGGCGCGTCCGACGCCGACCACGACGACGACGAAGACGACGAGGACGATGACGGCGACGACGAATCCGAGGATGAGGATGACGACACCGCGGTCGAGATCGCGGAGGTGACCGAAAGCCACTGGCGTCAAGGTCCGCCTCCATTCGCGCAGTCGGTGGCGTTTCCGATCGAACGCTATCCCGAGATCCTCGAGGACTACGATCGCGAGAGCTTCGGTGTCGCCGTCAAGCTCGCCGGCGATGCCTTGCCGGGTGAGGAGTCGGTGATCAACGCGTTCTTCGCGCTGTGGCTGTCGGTCTACCAGGACGAGCGCACGGAGGACTTCGAGCCGTTCCAGCGCGCGGACGTGGTGCACGATCGGCGTCACCGTTCGGCGCTGATGCGGGTCGATGGCCTGGCCGTGCCGGCGACACCGAGCGACCAGGTGCACTTCCTGCTGTGGATCGTGTCTCAGATCCACGACATCCTTCCGCTCGCGTGGGCCCGGTTTGCGGCGGTCGCGGACAGCGTGAAGACCCACACCTCGCCGAACAGCGAGATCGAGCCGTTCGTGCTGGCGGGCAATCCGCTCGCGGAGCGGTTCCGTCGCATGGGCGAGGAGGCCGCGCTCGCCTGGGCTGCGTCGCAGAGCGGCTGGAGCAAGCGCGAGCTGGCGGAGATGTTGATCGAGGTGGCGCTGCACGAGCCGGTCTCCGCCGAGGTGGCCGAGCGGCTGTTGCGGAGAGCGCAGTCGTACGACGCGAGCTCGGATGCGACCGATTGGCTCGGCACCGTGCTGATCCAGCAGAACAAGATCGGCGAGGCGATCGCGATCGCGCGGGCGGCCCCGAGTCACGAGATCCGGCTGCTGGTTGTCGGCGAGACGGCCGAGCATGTGCCAGCCGAGCTCGCCTCGACGCTCGTGCTGCTCGATCCTCCCACGCTCGCCAAGGCGGCGCCGGAGGAGGTCTCGGAGCTGATCGTCACGATCGCGCATCATGCGCCGGAGCATCTCGACGAGGTCCTGCAACGCGTGCCCAGGACCGTCGCGCTGGTGCCGTACCTCTACAACGCGAGTTTTTCGGTCGAGCGACCGCAAGGGCTCGCGATCCTGCGTAAGGTGCTGTCACTCCCGGTTCCACCTCGCGACGGCGGTGAAGCGCGCACGGCGTTCGTGATGGCGTGGAACAACGCGTGTATTCATGCGCACGCGCTCGGCGACTTCAAGCTCGCGGTCGAGCTCGCCGCAGGTGGCCAGCCGTACGGACCCGAGAATCCTTACATCTATCACTCCGCAGCATGCGCCTATGCTGCAGTTGGAAAGATCGATCAGGGCATCGAACAGGTTTCACACGCGCTCGAGCACGAGTACGAGCACAGCGAGAAGATGGAGACCGATGGCGATCTGGAGCCGCTACAACGAGATCCGCGCTTCACGGCGCTGTTCGTCGAGTGGCGCACGCATCGCGCGGACTTGAACTGAGAACCTGAAGCTCTGGAATCGGTCCAAGCAAGGTTCGCGGTCCACCGGGGCGGGTCGGCGCCACGCTCTTCAGCTCGGCTGTAGCGTCGCGCCCGATCGCTCCTGCGCGAACGTCCGCGTCGCCTCGTCATAATGGCCCCAGCACACGGGGGCATAGTGCTCATCGGCACCGAGCTGGATCTGGGGGCCGCGAACCGTCGGCGTGCCGTTGACGAACCGCAGGTTGCAGATCGCTTTCTTCTGGCAGTACTGGCAGGTGACCTTCACCTCTTCGATGCCATCCGCCAGCTCCATCAGACGCTGCGCTCCCGGGAACAGCCGCGTGCGAAAGTCCGTGCGCAGGCCGTAGCAGATCACCGGGACCCCCGGATCGACGGTGATCCGGCGAAGGTCCTCGATCACCGCCGGCGGCAGGAACTGCGCTTCGTCGACCAGCACGCAGTCGAGCCCCACGAAGTCGCGCGGATCCAGCGCCGTGTCATCGTCGATCATCAGATCGGCTTCTGCCTCGAGGCCGCAGCGCGAGGAGATCTTGCTCGCACCGAACCGGGTGTCGAGCCGCGGCTTGACCAGCAGCACGCGCTTACCTTGCTTGCGATAGTTGTGCGCCACCGCGAGCAGGTTCATCGACTTCGCCGAATCCATGGTGCCGTAGCGGAAATAGAGCTTGGCCACGGGGCCACCCTAGCCCTCCGATCTGACATCCGCGGACCCGCCGATCGATCCCGCCGGTCCGGGCCATGGTGGGAGTCTGGTTTCCAAGCGCTGAGCTACCAGGCGCCGAGCGCTCGCGCGACGAACACGCCGCCGGCTCCGATCAACCCGGCCGCGGGGATCGTGAAGATCCATGCATAGATGATGCGCGCGGCGAGGCCCCATCGAATTCCGCGCGGCTTGGTCACCGAGCCGACTCCCACGATCGCGCCCGTGATCGTGTGTGTGGTCGACACGGGAATCTTCAGGTGGGTGGCCACGAACAACGTGCAGGCGCCCGCGACCTCGGCGCAGAACCCGCCGACCGGCTTGAGATGGGTCAAGCCCATGCCCATGGTCTTGACGATGCGCCAGCCTCCCACCGCGGTGCCGATCGCCATCGCGACGTACGATGCAACGAACACCCAGTATGGCGCCTGCTCGTCGTGGGTGAGCCATCCGCCCGCGATCATCACCGCCCAGATCACGCCGGCAGTCTTCTGTGCGTCGTTGCCACCATGGCCGATCGAATACAGCCCCGCGGATAGCAGCTGACCGATCCTGAACATTCGATCGACCCGCTGTGGGCGCAGCTTGCGGAGCAGCCAGTACACCGCGAACATCAACACGCTGCCGATCAACAACCCGATCAGCGGCGCCAGCGGAATGAAGTAGATCGTCCGCGCGATGCTAGGCCACTGCAGTGTCTCGCTGCCGCCGTAGGCGAGCCCGGCTCCGGAGAGCCCACCGATCAACGCGTGCGAGCTGGATGACGGCAGGCCCCACCACCAGGTCAGCAGGTTCCAGACGATCGCGCCGCCGAGGCCGCAGATCACGACCCAGACGTACGCCGACCGCAGCGCGAGCTCGCTCGGGGTACCGTGGCTGCCACCGACATCGATGTGGATCGTGTTGGCGATCGTGTCGGCGACGCCCTGGTGGAAGATGAACAATGCGACGAAGTTGAACACCGCGGCCCACAGCACGGCGGTCCTGGGTGACAGCACGCGCGTCGAGACGATCGTCGCGATCGAGTTGGCGGCATCGTGGAAGCCGTTGATGACATCGAACAGGAGCGCAGCCGCGATCGTGACGACGACGATGACCTGGATGTCCATGATCTAACGGCTCAGGCGTGCTCGAGGATCACGCCCTCGATGATGTTCGCGACGTCCTCGCAGCGGTCCGACGCGCTCTCGAGGTTCTCGTAGATCTCTTTCCACTTGATGACGAGGATCGGATCCTTCTCTTCCTTGAACAGCCGTGCCACCGAGCGCCGGAGGATCGCGTCGGCCTCGTTCTCGAGCCGGTTGATATCGATGCACAGCTTCAGCGTGGACTGCGGATCGTTGAGCGTGCGCAATCCGCGGATCGCGGCCTCGACCTGCAGCGCCGATCGGTGCAAGACGTCGGCCATGTCCCGGACGTCGGCGGTCATCACGGTCAGCTCGTAGAGCTCGAGTCGCTCTGCGGCCGCCTCGACGAAGTCCATCACATCGTCCATTCGCGTGATCAGCCGGTGGATCGAGTCGCGATCGATCGGCGTGATGAACGTCTTGTGGAGCGCCTCGACGCAACGATGCGTGATCGTGTCCGTCTCGTGCTCGATGTCAGAGATCCGACGGCACTTCGCGGGAATGTTGGCTCCCGTCGTGACGAGCGACAGAAACTCCTTGGTTCCCTCGATCGTCAGCGCAGCGTGCTGCTCGAAGAAGTCGAAGAAGCTGGTCTCGCGGGGCAGGAACCGACCGAACATGCAGCCTCCTAGGCGAGCCTGTAACACACGGGCGACAGATCCGTCACGTGCGGGTCCCCGAATTCTCCGGCTCGAATTCTCTCAACGATTCAAGCCGTTCCCGACCAGCCGAGCACGCGAGCGATTCAAGGCGTTGGTGCTACAAGACCCGATCGAAACAGCCAGCCGAGCACGCGAGCGATTCAACTCATCGGGGACCGACTCGCACCGCCGGGCTCGAACTGAAATCCAATCCGGCGCAGCCGCGCGATCAGCCGCGGTCCCATCGCGATCGAGGGCGTGAGCACTCCGCCCGGAGACGACAACTTGTCGCGCGCCAGGCACAGCGCGGATTCGCCCAGCATCTTCGCCGTCGAGGCATAGCCAGGATCTCCGTTCGGATCGCCGACGTGATAGGTCATCCGTTGGTCGCCGAGCTCGCCAATCAGCTGGAGCTCCCAGTGGCCGTGTAGCCGTCGCTCCGCCGATGGACCGCTCCCCGGCTTGGGTGCCACCTTGGCGAGCAGCGACCGCAACGGCCGGTAGCGAGACGCGATCTTCAGGCCGGTGAGGCCCATCGAGAGTCCCACGGCGAGCCCTAATCCGGCGGGCGTGGCGGGAGTGGCAACCATCTCGCGGTACACGAAATCGTGGCCCCATGGGAGCCCGGCGAGCGCGTGCGATCGCCGCACGATCCGCGTGTTCACCCGTGCCATGACGAACGGCGCGGTGAAGCTGTTCACGCGGCGGTCCCATCCGAACGTGTCCTTGTCGACGGGTGGCCTCGGCGCGTGTGGATCGGGATCGAGCGCGTAGGGATTCTGAAGCAGCGCGCGGATCGCAGGGTCGCGCTCCTTCTCCTCGGAGATTCCGAACGCGCTGGCGGCCGTGCCCCCGGAAATTCCACCGCTCATGCTGCCGAACAAGCCGGTCACCGAGGTCGCCGGCGCGCCGAGCTTCGCGGTCATCGCTTGCTGCAGCGCCCAGGTCCCGAGATCGGATGGGATCGAGTCGAAGCCGCAGGTGTGAACGATGCGTGCGCCGGTCTCTCCGGCGCGCGCGTGATGGGCGTCGATCATGCGGCGCATCCACGGCACCTCACCCGTGAGGTCGCAATAGTGGGTGCCCGCCGCGACACACGCCGCAACGAGCTCACTGCCGTACTTGGCGTACGGTCCCGCCGCCGAGCACACGACCTTGCTCCGCGTTGCGATCGCCGCCATCTGCGCTGGATCGAGTGCGTCGCCCACGAGGACCGGCACATCGTGGCCGAGCGCCTCGAGCTTGGCCCGCGATCGCCCTGCGATCGCCCAGCGCGGTTGGTCCGCCGACCGCGCGATGTAGTCGGCCACCAGCTTGCCGGTGAACCCGGTCGCGCCGAACACCACGAGCTCGAAGTCGCGGGTCATAGCGAAGGCAGTCCTCGCCAGGGCCCCGCGGGAAACGCTGCCTCGAGCTCCGCGAGCGCAGCGTCATCGAGCACCACGCGATCGGCCGCCGCCAGCTCGGCGATGTGTCGCTGGTTGGATGATTTCGGGATCAGGAAGGTCGAGCCGCGGTGCGCAAGGAACGCGAGCGCGATCGCGCGTGGAGTCGCGTGCATGCGTGCGGCGATTGCCTCGAGGGCGGGCGATCTTGGAAATCCGTTGCGGCTCCCGAATGGGCTGTACGCGACCACCGCCACGCGATGTTTCACGCACCACGGAATCACGGTGTGCTCGATCGAGCGCTCGCGGAGGTGATAGAGCACCTGATTGCAGGTGATCGCGCCTGGCCCGGCGATCCGCAACGCCTCGTCGAGGTCACGATCGTCGAAGTTGGAGACGCCCCACGCGCGGATCTTTCCGGAGGCGCGCAGAGCTTCGAAGCCTCGGATGGTCTCCTCGAGGGGAACATCGCCGCGCCAGTGCAACAGATAGACGTCGAGGTAGTCGGTTCCGAGGCGCCGCAAGCTCGCCTCACACGCCCGCTGCGTTCCCTCGAACGTTGCGTGATTCGGCAACACCTTCGAGACCAGAAACACGCGTTCGCGACGGCCGGCGATCGCGGTGCCGACCAGGCTCTCGACCTTACCCGAGCCATACAGCTCCGCGGTGTCGATGTGGGTCATGCCGAGCTCGATCGCGTGATGGATGGCGTCGATCGCCGATACCCGGTCGTCGCCTTCCATATGCCAGGTACCGAGCCCGAGCACTGGAACCTGCGTGGCCAGTGGTCCGAACGCGCGGGTCTTCATGGGTGACGTTGTAACGAAGAAACTTCGGCCTCGACAACGTGATCAGCCCGGCCATCGCGCCAATGAGCACGCTCTACACACCTCGAATGCATCCGGTCGGGCAGTCGCGCGTTCCGTGCGCGCCTCTGGCGGGGACTCGCATGCGCGCGCGTGCGCCGGCTCGGTCGCCAAGGACGAGTGGATCCAGCGGCGTGCGCCGGCCCGGTCGCCAAGGACGAGTGGATCCAGCGGCGCGCGCCGGACCGGTCGCCAAGGACGAGTGGGTGCAGCGGGGTACGGATGGCTGTGGGGCGGCGGAGCATGAGGGTTGGATGAGGACGAGCGGGGCGGCGGCGCATGACGGCTTCGCGAGGACGAGCGGGGGCGCGGCGGCGGATGACGGCTTCGTGAGGACGAGCGGCGGGGCGGCGGCGAGCGAGGCTGTTCGACGAGGCCTCTTGATGATCGTCGGTCGCGATCGCGAGCGTTCCTGCGCCGTCGCTGACGCGTACGCATGTGTAGGGCGAGCGCGTGCGCCTGGCCTTTCTCGTCGGTATGATGGAACGATGTCCTCCTGGATCGATCGAATCACCGCGCGGTTTCCCGTCGGTGATTTGAAGGTACCTGGTACCGGACGGTTCGCAGCCGTGGCGCTGGTGCTCCACGACGACCCGATCGGACCGCGGGTGCTGCTCATGAAGCGAGCCGAGCGTGAAGGCGATCCGTGGTCAGGACACATCTCGCTCCCGGGCGGCCGGTACCACGCGACCGACCCACATCTGCTGGCGACCGCGATTCGCGAGACCCGCGAGGAGCTCGGCGTCGAGCTCGAGAACGCACGCCTCATCGGTCAACTCCCGACCGCCCACCCCCGCAGCTCGGGGCCCAACGGCATGGAGGTGACTCCGTTCATCTTCGTGACCGACGAGGAGGTCGGCACCACTCCCGGACCCGAGGCGTTCTCGGCGTTCTGGTTGCCACTGGATCTCGCGCGCTCGGGGACGCTGGACATCACCTATCGTTATGCGCCATCGGGAGACAGCTTTCCCGGCTGGAGCTACGAAGGCCACGTGATCTGGGGGCTCACCTGGCGCGTGCTGCAGGACCTGATCGAGCGGATTGGCTAGCACCCTGTGTCGAGCTGCTAGCTGTCGGTCAGCTCGCCGAGAAGGTGCCGGCGTTCTCGCGACGAGATCCGATACGCCTCGAATACCGCAGCCTCCAGCTCATGGCTCAGCCGCGTGATCGTGGATGGATCCCACGTCTGGATCCGACGTTCGACCAGCGCGCCGATCTCTTCACGGAGCCCCATCGGCGGTTCGGCAACCGGGAGTCCCATCATGTACGCCAGCTTCGGCCGCACCGCGCCGTTGAGCGCCGGCGGGAATCGACGCTGCGCATACCAGCCGTAGAGCCGCGAGTTGAGCACGGCCAGCAGAAACCGATCCTCGGAAGGCAAGATCCACACGGTCGTGTCCGGAACGATGGCGCCGCCGCGATCGAGCGCGCATGCCGGCGAGGTCTGGATGTCCTGATAGAGCAACCGCGGCTGGCGGCTCAACACCAGCGGCCCGACCGGATCCTGGAGCTCATACCAGGCGTATCGACCGGGCTTGCGTCCAAGTGGTCTCGCGGATCTTGCGTTCAACCCTAGCCTGGATGCCGTTGACGTTCGCGGTTCGAGCTGGGGTCGCAAACCTGCGAGGTGATCGCGAATCGCCGGATACTGATCGATCTGCGTTCCGTGGTCGATCAGCAAGATCCACCGCTCGGCGTCAACGATCCGCCACGGGCGGACATCGCGGCCCTTCACGAACGGCCGAATGAGCTCTGCGGAGGCCGGATCCGCCGCGATCAACTGATCCCGGACGATCCGATCGATCACGAACGCCTGGTTGCAGCCGGTAACCACGCCGCGCGAGGGCTTGCCGACCACGAGGTCACCGAGCCGCGGACAGCTGCGTTCGAGTCGCTCGAGCAGTGCACGCTCGTTGGGTGCATCGATGTGCCAAGGCGCCGTGCCCCATCGCACCCGCTCGTGCATGACGGTGGTGTCGAGGGCTGCCTGGACAGACTGTTCGGCTGATCCCGACAATGCACGGACCGCGCGAACCGGCCTGGCCGCGTTCGCACCCTTTGTGCCCCAAACGATGCATGGGAACGCATCCGCGTCCGTGAACAGCGAGCTGCCACCGAGGTCGACGACGCCGTCGACGCTCGCCTGCGCTGCCAGAAACCCGCGCAGCTTCTTGCCGTAGGCGGCGCTCAGCCACTTGTTGGGCGTGATCAAGCAATACCGGCCGCCCTCGCGCAGCACCTGGTGCGCGAGCTCGACAAAGTAGACGTACAGATCGGCCACGCCGTCATAGCTCGCGAACTGCCGCAAACGCTGCTTGTGACGCGCGAGCCACTCCTGCCGCACGTACGGTGGGTTCGCGATCACGGCATCGAATCCGCCGCCGCCAACGATCTGCGGGAACGCATCGCTCCAGCTCAGGTGCAGCGCGTCACCCGAGATCAGGTGCTGCGAGGGCACACTCGCGTGCTGGCTTGCGGTGGTCAGCGCCCGCTCGTCAACGTCGACGCCGTACACGCATCGCGCTGCGATCTGCTGACGTGCTCGAATGACTGCTTGGTGCTCGCCGGTGTTCCACGCGGCGACCAGGTGGCCTGCGAGCACATCGACGATCTGCGCCAAGAACGCGCCGGTGCCTGCCGCCGGATCTACAATCCGCAGCGCCAGGATCTCGTCGGCCGTCTTGCCTGCGGCCAATGGATCCAGCACCAGCCGCACCATCGGACGCGCAACGCCGGGTGGCGTGTACACCACACCGAGCGGTCGCTTGAGGTCTTTGATCACCGGCATCGGATCACTGGTCGTTCGACGCGACGTTCCCCGCGGTCACAGCGTGGGCACGAATCTCCTCGAGGACGGGAGCACGAGCTCCCATAGTCCAAACGTCGCGGCGAGCACGTGATCGAGCTCGCGGGTTTCGGGCGAATGCATCGCGGCGCTGGGATCGGGCAGACAGCGTGCAGCGAGTCGCGAGGCTTCGAGCGTGTGCAGGATGCCCCTCGACCAACCCTCGCCGGCATACACGAGGCACCCCGGGATCCACAGCGCTTCAAGGTCATCGAGCGCATAGGGAATCTTCTCGTCGGTCGTGCCCTGGCTGTCCTGATACTTGCACTCCAGCGCGATCGCCTTCTGATCGTTCGATCGAACGACGAACACGTCGATCTTTCGATCCTTGCCGATGATCGTCTTACCCAGCGAGATCTCCGTGTACACCACGATGCCGAACGGCCCGTAGCAGCGGTGGATGTATCCCGCGATCAGGTCTCGATACTGGTTTCCCGTCATCGGCATCGCTTACATCCCGACGTCTGTGAACCCGAGCTGTCCGTTCGAGATCGTTTCGACCGGGGTCAACAATGGCTCTTTCGCGCCCCCTTCGATCAGTCGCGTCCGCGTGATGTCGATCGCTTCGGTGCAGACATCATTGCCAGCAAAGTTCCGGCCCAGTCGTGTTGCCGCCACGCCCGACGAGCCAGAGCCCATGAACGGATCGATCACCAGCTCGCCGCGCTCGGAGCTCTGGCTGATCAACACCTCGCTCACGCGCGGTGGTTTCTCCGCTGGATAGCCACCGCGGATGCGTGGTTCGCTGATCACGTCTGCGATCCCGAGGTCATTGAGCTTTCGCTTGCCCTTCTCGAAGAACAGAATGCACTCGTAGCGAGCGCGATAGTGGTAGCCCATGCCAATCGACGCTTTGTCCCATATCAGCGGCTTCCAAAATTTGAAGCCGGCCTGCTCGGCGATTGGCTTGGCGACGAACATCGTCTCGGGATCGCAATACAAATAGAAGTGCGTGTTGCGCTTGAGCACGCGATACACCTCGACGAACAGCTCGCCGAACCGCGCGTTCGGAAAGATCTCGAACCAGTCATTACTCGAGGCCTTGCTGTGCTTGAGCCGCGTGGTCGTTCCGATCGCGCGATGCTTCTCGAGCGATTCGTACGGCGGATCAGTCACCACGAGATCGATCGACTCGCTCGGCAGCGTGCGCAACCACGCAACGGCGTCTGCACGTGACAGCTGAAATCTCGGCTCATCCACGAACCGACCCTCGCATACCCGTCTGACAATCTGTTCAGTGGGGCGGCGACGAGCTCGCGCGAGCTACATCAGGCTCTCGGCCCAGGCATCGACCAGACCACGGGGCGCCGTGACGCCGGGGATGGCCACGCGACGCAGCTGGTTCGGTCAAGCGATGAGGCTTGCGCTTGTCACCGTGCTCGCGATCATCGTTGCCCTCGCATTGCTAAGCACTCAACCCGTCCGCGACGAGTCCGTTGGTGGCGTCGCGGCGCGCTCGGAGCCGTTGGCGCGATCTGGTCAGTCGAGCCCACGAGGCTGGGCATCACGTCGTCCTCCAGCGCTTCCTCCCGAGCCCAACCCGCGTCTCGAATCACCCCGCGACCCAGCCGACGACGTGATCGGAGCCGTGGACGAGGACGACGAAGCCTACCTGGACGCGATCACACAATCGCTGGAGGCGCTCCTTTCGGTGCTCGGCCAGTCTTCATCCGCGGAGGAGGCCGCGTTGCTCGAGCTCCTCGCCGACGGAAATGCGTCCGAGGCCATCCCAGAGGAGCCTGGTGATCCTGACATAGACACCGAGCGTCTCCTCGAGCGCACAGCGGCACTCGCCGAGCTCGTGCTCGGTGAACCGTCACCATTGGCATTTGAAGACGAGGTCGAGTCGGCACCCTTCTAATTGGCTGCTAGCGGTCAATCGGTGCCGAGATGGTCGCCCGAGATCTCGTGATGCCACGATCACCAGGCGTGTTACCGTTGGCGTCGAGCGGTCACCCTCATGCCAACTCTGAATGAACCGCTGCTCGACACCAAGCTCGCGGAGCTCGAGCAACTTCGCAGCTGGAGCCCACGCGTGGTGTCCAAGCTCGAGAGCTTCCTGCGCAGCGACGACGATTGGGCGCTGTTCCGCGCGAACCCGTACGCGTTCGCTGCCGAGCGCGGCGTGTCCGAGGATGAAGCGGTGGATCTGTTCTTGCTTGCGTGCAAGGTCGGCTTGTTCGAGATGCGGTGGAGCCTGCTGTGTCCGGGCTGCGGCCAGGCGGTGCAGAGCTTCTCGACGCTGAAGAGCGTGTGCGCGGTGTTTCACTGCTTCTTGTGCAGCGTCGATATCGAGACCTGTCTCGACGATTACGTCCACATCGGGTTCACGGTCTCGCCGCAGATCCGCGCGATTCCTGCGCACGATCGCGACTCGCTGACGATCGAGGATCTGTACATGCGCTACCACTTCGCGCTCGAGGCTCGCGATCGCAGCGGGTTGCGATTTGTGGACATGATGCCGTCGATGGCACAGGGCTATGGCTACGTCGAACCGCGGTCGAGCCGCGTGTTCGAGCTCGACATGGTCGACGGTGCGACGGCGGTGTTCGATGTCGCTACCAACAGCCTGTCGTCGCTAGTCGTCGATCCCGGCCGGAGCTCGCCGAACCCGGATCTGACCCTGAAGCTATCGGCGGGGACCGTGAATGCACCGCCGATCCTGGTCGCGCCGGGCAAGCTGAGGCTCGCGTACATCAATGATGGCGATCAGCGCGCCGCGGTGGTGCTGTTCGGAAAGCGTCTCGCGGTACTCGAGGAGACCCAGCGACGCATGAATGCCGGGCTCCCGCCCACCATGACATTCGACAAGTTCTTATCGGGGCGCCGGCTGCTCACGTCGCACACGTTTCGCCAGATGTTCGGCACCGAGACCATCCGCAGCACCGATGGGATCGGCGTGCGCGACGTCTCGATCCTGTTCACCGATCTCAAGGGCTCCACCGAGATGTACGACCGCATCGGTGACCTCAAGGCGTTCGCGCTGGTCAACCAGCACTTCGAGCGGCTCAACCGCGCGATCGTGCGCTGGCGCGGCGCAGTCGTGAAGACGATCGGTGACGCCGTGATGGCCTCGTTCGAGACGCCCGCCGATGCCGTGCACGCAGCGCGCGAGATGCTTCGCGAGATCGACGCCTTCAATCGAGAGGTCGGCGACCGCGAGATCGCCCTGAAGGTTGGCGTCCATCGCGGCGCATCGATCGCGGTCACGCTCAACGAGCGCCTCGACTTCTTCGGCCAGACCGTCAACGTTGCCGCGCGCGTGCAGGGGCTCGCCGATGCTGGCGAGATCTACATCACCGACGATGTTTATCGGGCACCCGGGGTGAAGGAGCTGCTCTCCGGGTTTCAGATCACCCCGCGCGAAGCGAGCCTCAAGGGCGTGCAGCGCGCGGTGAGCGTGTATCGCGTGGCCGCCGCCGCTCCTCCATGATCGAGGTCGCACGCGATGACCTCGCTGCGCCGCGGTCCGAAATTTGATCGATTCGCGCTGTCGTCCTACGGACTCCAGGCGCTGGCGGCTCAGTCGTCCGCGAGGGACTTCTTCGGTGTAGGGAGATTTCGGACCTCGCTGCGCCGCGGTCCGAAATTCGATCGATTCGCGCTGTCGTCCTACGGACTCCAGGCGCTTGCACCTCAGTCGTCCGCAAGGGACTTCTTCGGTGTAAGGAGATTTCGGACCTCGCTGCGCCGCGGTCCGAAATTTGATCGATTCGCGCTGTCGTCCTACGGACTCCAGGCGCTTGCACCTCAGTCGTAATACTCGGCGCCGAGGTGGGTGATCAGCTCGTCACCCTTGGTGTAACGCAGCGTGTTCTTGAGCTTCATCAGCTGGATGAACAGGTCGTGCTCGGGATACAGGCCCTCGGGCGTCATCGGGCTCTTCCAGTAGAAGCTGAGCCACTCCTGGATGCCGCTCATGCCGGCGCGATGCGCGAAGTCCATGAACAGCGCGAGGTCGAGCACGATCGGCGCCGCGAGGATCGAGTCGCGGCACAGGAAGTTGACCTTGATCTGCATCGGGTAGCCGAGCCAACCGACGATGTCGATGTTGTCCCAGCCTTCCTTGTTGTCGCCGCGCGGCGGGTAGTAGTTGATCCGCACCACGTGGCTGACGTTGCCGTAGAGCTCGGGATAGAGCTCCGGCTGGAGGATGTGATCGATCACGCCGAGCTTGGTGACTTCCTTGCTCTTGAACGACTCGGGATCGTCGAGCACCTCGCCATCGCGGTTGCCGAGAATATTCGTCGAATACCAGCCGTCGAGGCCGAGCATGCGAGCCTTGAACCCGGGCGCCAGAATGGTCTTCATCAGGGTCTGGCCAGTCTTGAAGTCCTTGCCGGCGACCGGCAGGCCTTGCTTGCGCGCGAGCTCGAGGAGCGCGGGAGTGTCGACCGATAGGTTCGGGGCGCCGTTAGCGTATGGCACGCCCATCTTGAGGCACGCGTACGCGTAGATCTGCGACGGCGCGATATCGTCGTGCGACGCCGCGAGGCCGGCTTCGAAGCTGGCGAGCGAGGAGTGGACCTCGCCGGGCTGGCGGTAGACCTCGGTGGACCCGCACCACACCGCGACCAGGCGATCGCACTTGTTTTGGTCCCTGAACGTCTTGATGTCGTCCATCACCTGCTGGGCGAGGTGGAGCTTCGACGTCCCCTTCTTGAGATTGGGGCCGTTGAGCTTCTTGACGTAGGCCTGCTCGAACACGGCGGTCATCGGCTTGATCGCCTCGAGCTCCTCCTTGAGCGGCTCGAGGTGCTTGGCGTCGAGCACTCCCGCGCGGACTGCGGCCTGATACGCGTTGTCCGGGAAGATGTCCCATCCGCCGAACACGATGTCGTCGAGGTTCGCGAGCGACACGTAATCCTTGATCGCCGGCGAGTTGTTGTCGGTCCGCTTGCCGATCCGGATGTGGCCGAGCTGGGTCAGCGAGCCGACGGGCACTCCGAGCCCGCGCCGGATCGCTTTGACACCTGCGATGAATGTCGTCGCGACCGCACCCATCCCCGGCAGCAAAATGCCGAGCTTTCCGGTGGCTGGCTTGACGGTGACAGCTTTCTTGAGCGCCATCTGAAAACTCCCGTTTCGAGAGGGGGACCGTGCAACATCTCGTCACACGCTTCAACGATTCGTGACGACGTTTCGAGTGTCAAAGTTTGAACACTCGACGGGAGACAACCTCCCGGTGCCCGCGTCCCCGACGAAGGTGCAATGCGTAGGCCCGCACATCCGGTTGGACGTTCCGTGCTATGTGCAGAGCCAAGTGGTCGACACGGTGCATATCGACTATGCCCGAGACGCGCAGGTTGCCCGAATGCGCGTCGGTGGCATGTCGGTTCTCGAACGAGTGCTGCGCGAAGCGGCGCGATCGGGTGCCACACGTGCGGTGGTGACCGCTGATGCCGCGGAGTTACCAGCGTTGCCAGCGTTGCCCGTGCGCGTCGAGGTTGCCAGCCCGGGTGCGCCCCCGCCGCCACAGTCCGCGAGCGTCCCCGGCGATCAGATCGCGGGAGTGCGAATCGTCGACGAGACCACGCGTCGGGCGGCCTCGCGCGCGTTGCTTCAGACCTGTCGTCGCCCCTACGACGGCGTCGGCGACCGCTATGTGATTCGATCGTTCTCGCTCCGGCTCACCAGCGTGCTTGCCCGGGTGGGCGCTACGCCGAACCAGGTCACCTGCGCGAACATCGTGGTTGGCATGACCGCATGTGTGCTCGCACAGCACGGGAGTCGGACCTCACTGCTGTTCGCGGGCGTCTGCATGTTCCTTCAGGTCGTGCTCGACTCGTGCGACGGCGAGCTCGCTCGAATTCGCTTCATGTCGAGCAAGGTGGGGATGTGGCTCGACAACGTCTCCGACGACATCATCGACAACCTGTTCATCGCGATGTTGGGCGTCGGGCTCGGTGGGAGCTGGGCGCCCGTCGCGATCGCAGCCGCGATCGGTCGAGGCCTGTGTGCCGCGATGATCTACTGGGATCGCGCGCGCGCGGGAAAACCGGGAGACGTGATGTCGTTCGCGTGGTGGTTCGACAAGCCCGATGAGGACCTCGCGTTCCGCTACGAGACGGCCGCGCCCAGACCATCGCTGCTGAGCATCGTGCGCGGGCTGGGTCGCCGTGATCTGTACGTTCTCGTCTGGGCCGCCAGCTGCATCGCCGGCCTCAACGTGGTGGCGGTGAGCCTGGGGATCGCGCTGGGTGTGGTGTACTTCGCGCTCGCGATCGCACACGTCATCGCGACGCGGTGAACCTCGACGACGTTCCGGCGTCGAGGCTACGCCTGGTGCAGCTGCGAGTCTCGCGGTGGGTACGCGCAGTGGTCAGGCAATGAATCGCGATGACGCGCGGCTCGCGTCGATCGGTTCGGGGAGGTACGTCTCGCCGCGAAGCTCCGCGATGACCTCGCCGAGCACGGCGAGAAACTGCGAGATCCCCTGCGCTCCGAGGTCGCCCATGTTGGCGATCTGAAGATAACGGTCGGCGAGGATGCCCTTGCATCCATAGACGATGATGCCGCGCGCCTTGAGCGCGTCGTAGAGCGCGTTGAACTCGATCCCCACCGGCAGCTGGCAGGTGACGATCGAATTCGACTCGAGCCCGGTCGCCGTGTACGGCTGCATGCCGAGCGCCCCGAGGCCACTGCGCAGCTGGCGATTCCGGTCGCGATACATCGCAAACCGCGGCGCGTGACCGTCGGCGAGGAACTCCGAGCACGCCGCATCGAGCGCGAAGTACACCGATACGGCCGGCGTGAACGGCGTCTGCGCGAGCTCGTCCATGTAGCGCTGGTAGCGCCGCAGGTCGAGGTAATACGCGCGCGGCTTGAGCTTGTCGATCCGCGGCCACACCCGCGGGGACACGCACACGAACGACGCACCGCTGACCGCGTGCAGGCACTTGTTCGCGCTGCCGTAGCAGATGTCGATGTTGTCGCGAACGACGTCGATGTCCTCGGCGCCGAGCGACGACACCGCATCGACGATCAGCAGGACGTCGCGCGCGCGGCACACCGCGCCGATCTCGCGGACCGGGTTGAGCAGGCCCACCGACGTCTCGTGGTGGATCATCGCGACCACCGAGATGTCGGGATGCTCGGCGAGCGCACGCTCGACATCGGCCGCCGAAACGACCTGACCCCAGTCGTACCGCAGGTGCACGACGCCCATCTCGTGGACGCGCGCGATCTCGACGAGGCGGGTGCCGAACGCACCGTTGTCGACGATCAGGATCTTGCGATCGGGCGGTACGGTGGACACCAGCGACGCCTCCATCGCGGCGGTGCCACTACCGGTGATCGGGAACACGGAGTGATGGGCGGTGCCGCGGAAGATCCGGCGTAGCTTGCCGGTCAGCGACACCATCAGCTCGCTGAACGTCGCGTCGCGGTGGCAGACGTCGTGATGGACGAGCGCGCTCTTCACGGTCGCGGTGGTGTTGACCGGACCGGGGTTGAACAGGGTGTAGTGATCGTGGCGCTTGGTCGCGAGCAGCGCCGACACCTTGTCGTCGACCTGCAGCGGCCGGCGCGCGTCCCAGATCCAGGCGCGGGTCATCGCGAGCACGCGGCCGCTGGCGACCAGCTCGGCGAGGCCGTCCTCGAGCGTCGGGTTGGGCAGTCGCGCCAGGGCCTCGAGGATCTTGCGATTGACGATCGCGTGACCGGTGAACACGCCGTCGGCCGTCTCGAGATCCTCGCCGATCGCGATGACCTGACGCAGATCGCTGTCGTGGTGATGCGCGAGCTTGACGCGAACGTCATCGCGCGACACGCCGGCGCCTTGCGCCACGCAGATCGCCGCATCCACGTCGGGATGTTCGGCGCTGAGCTGCGCGAGCAGCGCGAGTCCCTCGAGATCGAGCGGACGATCGCCGCGCATGACCAGGCAGCGCTCATTGGCCTCGACGGTTTCTCGCGCGAGCAGCAGGGCCGAGCCGCTGAGGTTCTTCCAGCTGGTGTTTGCGAGCACGCGGACGGACAGGGTCGGAAGCTCGGCGAGCCGCAACCGAACGCGCAGCTCTTCGGACTGGCGACCATCGACGACCGTAACGTTGTGTACGCCGAGGATCGCGAGCGACTCGAGCGATCGCCGGATCGACGCCACCGTGGAATCGCTCAATCGGTTGCCCGACTCGAGGACCAGTCGGGTGGCGAGAATGACGGCGCTGTCGACTGGGGCCACGGCCTGCGGGGGTATGCAACTTGTACACCCACCGTAATTTCGGTCACTTACCGCATAATCCGTCGAGTTTTCACCACATTCGGTGGCGATGGTGGCAGCAGTTTGACAGCCGGAAGGCAATTCTGTGGTGAATTCATCGAGCGGGCTGCACCGATTGCGGATCCAGTTGTTCGGGTCGTGACGAGTTGGTCGCGACGTTGACTGTCGGTTGCCGCAGAGTATCGTGCGCCAGGTTTCGAGCACGGTTTGTGCGACGAGAGGCCACCGATGAAAGCCGTAATTCTTGCTGCAGGCGTCGGTTCGCGCCTCGCACCACTCACCAATGATCGTCCCAAAGTGCTGGTCGAGGTGCTCGGACGGCCGATCCTGTTCCGGCAGCTCGATTATCTGGCGCAGGCCGGAATCCCCAGCCGCGACGTCATCGTGGTCGGTGGCTATCGCATCGACATGCTGCATCGCGCGCTGAGCGACGCCGGCTACAAGTGCGCGGTCGTGCTCAACGAGAAGTACGACACGTGGGGCAACTTCTTCTCGCTTCAGGTCGTCGAGTCGTATGTCCGCGGTCAGGATTTTCTTCAGATCGATGGCGACGTGATCCTCGATGAGAATCTGTTTCCGCGCATGATCGCCGCGCCGGGCGATGGTGTGATCGCGACCGATCGCCAGGCCGAGCTCGACGGTGATGCGATGAAGGTCCAGCTCCGCCCCGATGGCATCCATGTGATGGGAATCGACAAGCGGCTCGATCCGGCGCAGTGCCACGGCGAATACATCGGCGTGACCAAGCTGTCGGCCGTGGGTAGCCGGATCGTGTTTCGCGAGCTCGCGAGCTTCCCCCAGCACGACCTGACCCACGAGTACTACGACCACGCGTACCACCGGCTCACCTCGCGCGGCGATCTGCTGTTCCAGATCGTCGACGTCCGTGGCTGCAGTGTCCTCGAGGTCGACGACCTTACCGACCTCAAGCGCGCCGAAGCCGCGCTCGCCGAGCGCTCGGCATAGCTCAATCGTTCGCAGGTTCCAGTGGCGGCGCGGGCGCGGCGGCCGCCTCACCCTTGAGCGCGCGGATCAGCGTGCGCGGGCTCAGGCCTTGGGTGTATGCGAGGAACACGCCTGCTGCGCCGGCGATCGCGATCGTCGTCAGCACGAACCGCGCGAGCGCGGGGATACCGCCCATCAACGCGTGGGCACCGGCACCGATGCAGCCAGCCGCGAGAATGCATCCGATCACACCGATCACGCTGCGGATGTAGGCGCGAGCGGTCCACGAGATCGTCTGCATCGTCATCGCGACGAGGAACGCGAACGCGATCGGATAGCCGAGCACCCAGGCAAACGCGACCGATAGATAGCCATCGGAGACGACGCCCTGCGTACCTTTGATCACGACCGTGCTCGCGCCGAACAGATCGCCAAGGGAGTACGCACCGAGCAGGAACATCAGGGGCAGCACGACCGACGCGGCGAGCATGTACTTGAACGTTCGCTGCGGCTGGCCAACACCATCGAGGAGCGGCGGCAGCACGAACGCGACGGATCTCAACACCGCGACGCTGCACAGGATGCGCATGGCGGTCGCGGAGCGCGCGTACTCCGGATAGAACACCGCCAGCACGTCATTCGCCGAGACGAACACGACGGCCGCGTAGGTGAGGACCGTGATCAGGTTCAGCCGCGTGAACGACACGAGCTGTGCGATCAGCTTGTCGCGCGCGTACCGCAGTCTCGCGAACGCGGGGAACGCGATATCGACGACGATGTACGAGATCATTCGCGCTGGCTCGAGGGCGATCTCGTACGCAAGCTTGTAGAACCCGAGCGCGGTCGCGCCGAAGTAGTGACCGACGATCGGATAATCGATGTTGGTGTAGAAGTAGAACAACATCTGGCTACCAGACGTCTTCAGCCCGAACCGGACATAGTCGCGCGCCTCGCGGAACCGGAACACCAGCTTGGGACGCCACGGATGGCAGATCTGGGCGCCGATCCCCGTGACGAACACGCGGCATAGCGGTCCGAGCACGAAGCACCACACGCCAAATCCGGCCGCTGCAAAGCCGATCTTTCCTCCGAGCTCGGCGACGTTCGCGATGATGCGGACCACCGAGAGCTCCTTGAAGCGCAGCTCGCGCTTCATCATCGCCATCGGGACGGCATAGATGTTTTGCCAGAACAGCTTGGTGCCGTACGCGAGCAGCAGTAGCGCGATGACCTCGTGACCGTAGGAATGGGCGAGCAACGGCGCCACGATCAGCAGCAGCCCGAACAGCGCCGCCGCGCACATCAACGTGATCCAGAACACCGTCGACTGCTTGTGCTCGTCGACGTCGTCGCGCTGGACCAGCGCCGCCGACAGACCGAGATCGGTGGCTTGGTCGAGGATCGGAAAGATCCATGCCGCCATCGTCGCGATCCCGTATTCGGCCGGGGTGACCCAAAATCGCAGGATCAGCGTGATCGCCACGAGATCGAACACGCCCACCAGCGAGCTCGCGATCCCGATCCACGCCAGCCCGCGGTTCACGCGCGTGGACATGGCGGGTTGCTCGGACATCGTGCGGGTGCAGCCTACAGCGACAGCGGCGGATGCGCTAAGTACGATTCCGGAACAGATGCTCGCGGCGGTGCAGCCGGGCCGGCGTGGCGCGAACCAGATTGAGGAAGGGCAGCATGCCGAGCTCGCTCAGCGGACGCGTGAGCCGCACGGTGTGGAGCACCCGGCGCCGCACCGCATGCGACCTCGCGCTTGCCAGCGGGTAAGTCTCGAGGATCTCCACCTGGTCCCTCATCATCTCGGTCCGTCCGTCGGGATCGGCTATCACGAGCCCGCGCGTTCGTAAAGCCGCGGACCTGGGCGGGCGGGCTCGCGCAGTGCTCGCTGGAGCGAGTGCGGAGCCCTCGTCAGATCACACCTCAGGACGCGCGGCCGTGTGGGCACTTCATTGTCGATCACGATATCGGCGCGGTCCTCCGGGTGGAGCTCGCGGTGATATCGGCGCTGCGAGGGGAAATATCGTCGATCGATCCGGCGGGTGATCTCGTCGGCGGATCGGCCTTTCGCAAGGTCGCGCGCGACGATCCGGCGACGGGCCTCGTCCTCGGACACCTGTAGGTAGATCACCACGCTGCCGGTGACGCGTGGCATTCGCAACGGGAACACGCCTTCGATCACCGCGACCGTTGCACCCGCGAGATCCAGCGCGTGATCGCCAGTGACGCGCTCGGCGACGTTGTCGTAGATCGGGATCGACACGCAGGCTGCGCCTTCGACGAACGCGCCCAGGCAGGCGTCGCAGCGCGCGAGATCGTAGTAGCTGTCGTGGTACTGGTCCGCTTCGCGCTCGGGAGTCGTCCAGGTTACCGGCGATCGAAAATCATCGACGCGAAACAGCACCGGATGTTCACCGGCCTCGGTGAGCATTTCCACCACGCTGCGTGCGTAGGTCGATTTGCCACTGCCGTCGATCCCGTCGATCGTGATGATCGGTTTCATGGCACCTGCGGAGCGATCAGCGCGACCAGCGCGGCGTGACACGCGCGGTTGCTGGCGATGCTGCCATGCACGTGTGCCGGGTCGGCCTGGTTATAACGGAACGGTCGACCCGCGCCGTCGGTGTAAGCGCCACCTGCCTCGCGCACCACGACCTCTGGCGCGCAGGTGTCCCATTCGAACTCTCCCGAGCTCAAGTTGATCACGGCGTCGAGGGTGCCGGCGGCTACCGCCATGTGCTTGATCGAAGCCCCGAGCGGAATCCGGTTGGAGATCGCTCCTGCATCCAGCGCCGCACGCAATCGATCGCTCAGGTGATATCGACTGATCCCGATCTTGAGCGCCGAGCGCGTGGTGGTCGTCGATACCGATAGCCGCGAGCGGTTGCCCGCATGCTCGAGCCACGCGCCCGCGCCGCGCGCGGCGGCATACAGTGCGTCACGGACCGGAACGTATACCGCGCCGACCACGGCTTCGCCGTCGACCGCGAGCCCGACATGGACGGCGAAGTCGCCGCTGCGCTGAACGAAATCTCGCGTACCGTCCAGCGGGTCGACGATCCACACCCGCCGCGACGCAACCCGTGATCGATCGTCGGGACTCTCTTCACTGAGGATGGCGTCATCGGGAAACGCCTGGCGCAACACCTCGAGGATCGCGGTATTGGCCGCTCGGTCCGCCTCGGTGATCGGTGAATCATCGTGCTTGTGCTCCACCGCGATCGCCCCGCGCGCATAGTGCGCGGCGATGATCGCCCCGGCCGAACGTGCTGCGCGGCTCGCCGTCTCGAGCTCAGCGTCGAACATGGGCCTCGAGCATGGCGACCGGGTACCACGCGGTTGCCGACGAGTAAAGCTGGGGACACACCGCTGCCAGGGTTGCCCTCAGCCTGCCCGAGCTTGACCACACGCTACACACGAACGCATGGGTCAGCAGACATCTTGACGGTTCGCGCGAGGCGACGCGCGGAGGGGGGAATGGACCGGCTTCGCCGGGCCAGCGGGGGCGGGAAAGCCCCCTGTCGCTCGAGGCGGACCAGGGACCGTTGGCCGGAGGTCAACGCGTTCCAGTCTAGTAGCGATGCTTCCTGGGGGGCTCGGCCGAGAACACCTGCTGGCGAAACGGGAATGCGACCGTGGTGGTTCCGATCCGGACTCGAAGCCAGATCGAATCGGCACGATCGTCGACCGGAATGAACACGAGCCCCGACACGCGCTCTCCGGGAAACAGCGTCGTGCGGCGCAGCGCCACGCGCACCAGCTCGCGTTTCGCCACCTCGATCGTCGCGATCGCCTCCTCGGATCGCGCGCTGCTGTCGTCGGTGCGCTGTGCCGTATCCGCAGCGTCAGAGGCCATCTCCGCTCCTTCCTGGAGATCGCCCGACACGGTGGCAGCGACCGCGCCGGCGGTCTGGAGCACCGCGACCGTCGTTCCGAGCGCCTCGGTGTTCTTCTGATCGGCGCGCTCCTGCGAGCGCGCAACGTCCATCGCGACCAGGGAACGCTCTGGATCGATCACCGGTGCGGAGACAAAGCAGTTCCGCTGCTCGGTGCACATCGCGTAGGACATGTTCCGCGGGTCCACGTCGAGCGTCTTGGAGCTGGTGTTCTCCACCTCGGTGACCACCGCGACGCGGCCCTCCTCGAGGCTTTCGAACGCCACGGCGATCCGCGCATCGGGGGTGTTGCGCGTCATGATCCCACGCCCGTCGCGCCAGACCGCGGCGGGATCATCGGGGTGCCAGCGCACCACGGCTTGTGGCGCGAAGCAGCCGGTGACGAATACCACGCTCGTAGCGAGCGCCACCTTGCACGCGATGAGGATCAGCTTGGACGGCATGATCGCGGCCCTTCGCAAGACCAATGCCACGCGAAACCTCGCGGACCAGCGTGGTACGGCGAGTTCGTCACGAGCAACGCGTGAACGCCGAGCACACTGATCGATGCGTTCGCGCGACAGTTTGTGAACATCTGTGACGCCGTGACGGACGGCGTGGCGCGGACGGCGTGGCGCGGTCTACGCGAGCTCGGAGCTGGGTGGGCCGAACCGTTGCGCCAGCGCCGTCGCGCGATCGAACAGCTGCTCGCGCAGCTCGATCGTCGCGGCCTCCAGCAGCTCGTTGCAATTCGGTGCCGCCTCGAGAAGAGCGGCATCGTCCTTCGCCTCGAGCTCGGCGAGTAGCTCGGTGAGCTCGGCGAGTGCTCGCTCGCGATCGCCGACGCGCAGCCGGCACAGCGCGGTCTGCTCGCGAAGCTTGGTGGTGCGCCACACCGGCCAGTTGGTGGCGAGCTCGGTGCGATCGACCCGTTCGTACGCCGCGAGTGCGCGCGGCCAGTCCTTGAGGTCCTGCAGGCAATGCCCGGTGTACAGCACCGCCATGCAGTCGTGGTTGGGGCACTTGAGCGCCTCCGCGAACCAATCGAGCGCAGCCGATGGGTCCTTGTCGCGATCATAGACCACGCGTCCGAGGCCATACATGCCGTCCGCCGACGCGGGCTCGACACGGACCAGCTCGCGGAACGTGGACTCGGCGAGCGCGAACAGGGCCTGTCCGATCGGCTCCGACTCCACGGTGAGTGCGAGCTCGAAGGCCGCGATGCCGCGCGAATGGAGTACCCGCGGATCGTCGGGAGCGAGGGCGCCGGCGGCGTCGTAGAGGTCGCTGAGCAGCCGCCAATCGGTTTCGGCGTTGCCGGTCAGATGATCTTCTTCCACGACGATCGCGAGGCGCCGGATCCGCTCGCTCGCCGAGATCGAAACACTCGACGTCGCGGCGAGGAACGCCGCGATATCCAGCTCCGCCGGCGAGCTGATGCTCGAGAGGAACCTGCGAGTGACGTCTTCGAAGTTGTCAGTCATGGGCGTCGCAGTCTGTCATGGACCTGGGCCCGCCGTCCGTCGCTGTGCTCATCTCGAATGACAGAAATCGCGGATCGCGAGCGTGCCGGATTCACCCGCTCGCGTGCCGAAGAATCGTGCAGGTGGAGGTCGTGCGAGGACCCAGTCAGCCGAGCCTGATCGCTGGTTCGTTAGACCGAGCGATCGCAATCCTCGTCGCCTCCGGATGCGGCGCGGTGTCGCGCGACAGAGCGCCCGAGGCGCGGGGGCTCGGTGCCGGCTCGGCGCGATCAGCTTCCCGACGGCAGGGCACAGGGAATCGCCTCGGTGATCGACGCCCAGCTGTTGTCCGTGTTTCCGTTGACGGTGATCCGGATGTAGCGAGCTGTCACAGGGACGAACGTGACGCGCTCCTTGTAGTTGGTATCGCCGCTGCTGCGGCCCGACGCCACCGCGGAGAACGAGGTTCCGTCGCTCGACACCGAGATCACATAGTTGCTCGCGCGCCGATCGCCCTTGTACCAGGCGATGTCGATCGCGGAGAACTTGCGCTCGTTCCCGGCGTCGAGCGTGATCCACTGGCCATTGCCGTTCGCCGACCACCGGGTGTCGATGTTGTTGTCGAGCACGTTCTTGGGCTTGTTGCCGTCATCGGTGCTCGCGACCGCAGCCACCGCCGGTGCTGCCGAGCACGTACCGCCGCCGGTGCCGCCGCCCATTGCTTCGAGCTTGGTCGTCGCGACACGCGCGCATACCGGACAGAAGTTGTCGTAGCTCGAGCGCATCTTGCACGAATACGCTGGACGCCATGCGCCCGTCGCGCAATAGCCGCCACCTTGCCATGCGCCCACCGTTCGGTAGCCGTCGGGTAGGTTGGATGAGTTGTCGTACGTCGTGGGGATCGGCGTGTTGGGGAGGATCATGTCGCGCCACGGGATCACCGAGAGGTTGGTCGTCACGTTCGGGGCGCTGCGACACGAGCGGCCCGACTCCTCGTATTCATCGGCGAGGCCGAACAGGGCATGCCCGAGCTCGTGGGCGAGGACGGTGTCGCCGCCCGAGCTGGGCACGGACTGAACGATGAAACCCGGCGTGGCGCAGCCCGCCCACTCGTTGGTGTTCGCGATCACGATCACGACGTCGGCGTTCACCGTCTGCTTCAGCCGATTGATGCTGGCGTTGGTGATGCTGCTCCAGTTGCTCGACGGCCACAGGCAGCGGCGCACCGTGCTGATGTCATCGCCGAACGTCGTGTTGAACGCGGTGTCCTTGTTCGCGTTGCCGCGCGGATCGGACACACCCGACTCAGCAGACTTGATGTTCTGCCGCCACACATTGATCAGGTTGAGATGGTCCTTGTAGACGTCCGTGGTGGCGACGCCTCCCCACATGGTCGCGAGGTCCTGCTCGAACTTGGGCAGCTCCGCCTCGGTGTAGCCCTCGGGCACGAACAGCAGGTTGAACCGTCGCTCGGTCGCACCGTCGCCGCTGATCAGGGTCGGCTGTCCGATCAGGTCGGTCGTCCAGTCGATGTCGGCTTTTCCAGTCCACCCATCTGCGGAGTACGGCTCGGCGAGCCGATCGATCGCGAGCTCCCCGAGCAAGATCCCGGCGCTATCGAACAGACGTAGCGTCCCGGCAGCATCGGGCAGCTCGAGGGTGAGCTGGCCCGACGGAGCTTTCATCTTCGGCATCGCCGTCTCGCCGGCCTGGGGCTCGAAGCTCACGAGCCGAGAATCGGGCGCCGATCCCTCGGCCAGCTTCACACCGTTGCGATCGATGAGCTCCCACCGGAGATCATCGCCGAGGTCCGAGGGTAGGCCGAGCTCGGTGGGCGGTTGCGCCATCGGCGTGCCGCGGACGAGATCGATCCGGCCCACGCCGAACACGAGCTCGACACGCGCGCCGCCCGGTCCGATCACGTCGGCATCGAGCAGCTTGTCGTCGTCGCCGGAACAGGCGGAAAGGGCGGCTCCAGCGAGGAGCAAGGTCGTGAGCAGCTGGCGGGAAGACAGTCGAACGTACTGCGGGAACATCGTCACGCTGGGTACAGCAAGGGCTCTGCCAACTCGGAAACGTGTCCGTTGTATTGGACCAGCACGCCATTGCGCGAGGTTGCGCGCAGCGCAGGCGCGAGCTGGGTGGCGACTGTCATTGTCCTGATGGGCGCAGGACGATCCTGGCTAGCCCAGTTGCCACATCATCTGGGCCAGTTAGCCCCATCCCTGCGGTCGCATTTCCGCCGCAGGATGTCGCGCGCCCGCGCGATCATGGCTTGACGAACGTCAGGATGAACCGATCGCTGGTGCCTCGGCGTTCACCAGCCGCGCGCGGTGAGCTGCTCCAGTCGCGTTTATCGTCTGGGTTGCGAAGCGCGTCGGATTCGCCCTTCAGCTTGAACCCGGCCGCGAGGACTTCCTTCTTCGAGATCTTCATCGACACGATGCAGCGTCTCGCAGTCGCGGGTGCCGCTGCCCGGTGCTGCGCTCGAATCCACGACGCCGTAGATGCCGCCCTTCTTGAGCGCATCGAACACGGCCTTGTTCATCTTGGCCCGGTCGCCCTTCATCCACACCACGTCGTGGTAGTTCAGCACCGTGATCACGGCGTCGAGGTTGTTCACGCCGGGGAACGGGTTCTCCACCGGTTGTTCGATGGCCACCACGTTCGCCATCACCGGCTTCGCCGTGCGCTCGGTCCATGGCTTGCGGGCGAACTTGTCGAGCATCTCCTTGGTGTTCTGTGCGTGGACCTTGCCCGTGGGGCCGACGACGCGCGCGAGCAGCTCGGTGGTGTAGCCGCCGCCTGCGATCAGCTCGCCGACCTGTTGACCAGGTGCGATCCCGAACGCCGCGAGCATTTCTCCGGGCTTTCGTCCGGCATCGAGCTTGCGGTCGTCGTCGCTGCGATCCGCCGCCGCGATCGCTGCACGGATCGGTTCTGGGACCGAGTCCGCCGGCGTGTACGGCACGATCGCGGCGGCACTGCCGGAACGAGCGCCCGAGCCCGGCGAGCCCGGCGCGCCGGCCGAGCCTTCCGCTGGCGGTGGCGCGGGTGCGGCCGAGCCGGCAGGTTCTGCCTCGTTGCTGGTCTTCTTGGAGCACGCGGGCGCGACGGCGGCGCCGACGATCAACGCAAACGACAGGAGCTTCATGGCTCCTGTTACCCCGCCTACACGCGGACTGCCAGCGTCGCGCGCGCCGGGTCAGCGCGGCGTGATCGCGACGTATCGCAGACGACTACGGCGTTGGATCCGTCGCGCTTCTCACGCGGCGATGAAACTCGACGAAGAACCGCACCTCGCCTTGCGGCTCGACGCGGTGCCGGACCTCGGGCACGATCACCGCGCGACTTCCCTGTTCGAGCAGCTCGTTGCGTGCGAGTGGAGGTTCGACCACATAGCGCATCCTCCCCTTCACGACATGGATGACGCCCCACACGCCGGGCTTGGTCGAATGGTCTCGCGTGAGCGCCGCCGGGATCGACGTGTCCGTCATCTCGTTGGTGCGCTTGTACGCTTCGTACCCCGCGGGGAGCTCGAATCGATCGCACCGCACGCAGTCCAGCTCGGCCCCGAGCCGCGAGCGTCGTCCGTCGTCGGTGAGCACCCATGGCCGTGACCAGAATGGTGGCTTGTGCCGCACGTGCTGGCCGTGGCCGCAGCGAAGCTCGGCGACCCAATCGCGGTGCTCGTCCTGATGAAAGCCGACGATTGGCCGAAGCATGTGGCACGCTGCTTATAGCCCGAGATTGGACCGCGCCTTGGTGCCAGATCGCCGCACGCCCGCATCGGTTGCCACACCTACATCTGCGTGAGGCGGTCTCTCGGTGTGAACGTTGACCGAGCTCCCTGCCTCCGCGCAAACTTCAGCTGTGGAGACGCAACCGCAGACCGCGCTTGCGAACGAGGCGGACCTCGAGTCGGGGTACAAGGTCGGCGAGTACGTCATCGAGGGCAAGCTCGGGCAGGGTGGCTTCGGCACGGTGTTTCGGGCGCACCATCCGATGATCGGCAAGCTCGCTGCGGTGAAGGTGCTGGCGCGGCGCTACTCGTCCGATCCAGAGATGGTGTCGCGATTCGCGGCGGAGGCGCGTGCCGTCAATCAGATCCGCCACGACAACATCATCGACATCTTCGCGTTCGGTCAGCTCGACGACGGCCGCAGCTACTACGTGATGGAGTTGCTCGAGGGCACGACGCTCGACGCGGAGCTCGACGAAACGGGCGGGCTCCCACTCGGCGAAGCGCTGCCGATCCTCGACGGCATCGCGCGCGCGCTCGACGCCGCGCACGCCAAGGGGATCGCGCACCGCGATCTCAAGCCGCACAACGTGTTCCTGTCGCACAAGGACGGGAAGGTCCATCCCAAGCTGCTCGATTTCGGGATCGCGAAGCTGTTCGGCGATGCAGGTCAGGGCGCGATGCATCGCACCCGTACCGGTGCGCCGATCGGGACGCCCTATTACATGTCACCCGAGCAGTGCCGCGGGCAGAACGTCGATCACCGCACCGATATCTACTCGTTCGGTTGCGTGGCGTACCAGCTGCTGACAGGGACCCTGCCGTTCGACGGCGACAATCATCTCGAGATCCTGATGCAGCAGACGTCGAACGATCCGGAGCCGCCGTCGAAGCGAGTGGCGGACAACTCGGTGCTACCGCCGCTGCCGACGCAGATCGATGACGCGATCGCCTGGATGATGCGCAAGGATCCGAACGAGCGACCACCGAACCTCGCCGCCGCGATGCGCGCGCTCGAGGACGCGGCCGGCATCGAGGTGGTCGCACAGCCCGCGGTGCGACGATCGAAGCGGGCGGCGTCGGAGCCGTCGATGGCATCACGCCGGACGCCTCCAAACGGCGCAGCCGCGCTTGCGCCGACGGTGATGGCGGACACGCCGGAGACCGCACCGCTGGCCGGCCGTTCGAAGCGAGCGCCGATGTGGATCGCGCTGGGAGTCGCGGTCGTCGGCATTGCGATCGCAGCTCCGCTCGTCATGTCATCGGACGACAAGCCGGTCGAACCGCTACCGGTCGTGGCTGCGCCGCCCGTCGTCTCGCCGCCGCCGCCGCCTGCACCGGCCGCCGCGTCGATCGCAACGCCCGAGCCCGCCCGCCTGGTGACCCTGACGATCACCGGCGTGCCCGCGAACACCGAGGTGTTTGGCCCCAATGGGCCGCTCGGGTTTGCGCCGGGCGGGATCAAGGTCCCGTTCAGCAGCGAGAACATTCAACTCGTGTTGCGCGCGGACGGCCATCACGATCGCGCGGTCATGCTGGTCCCCGACCAGGATCGCAAGCTGGAGGTCTCGCTGTCCCAGCGCGTGGTCCCCGTCGTCAAGCCGAAGTCACGCCCGAAACACAAATCGCCGGCAAAGCCAACGTTAGATCCCGGTAAGGCGCCCGCACCCGACGCCGATCCCTACGCGCGTCACTGATCCCGCGCTCGCGGAGGTCTGCGTGAGGGCGTTCTGGTCGACGCCCGCGTCCTGCTAGCGTGGGAAGCGATGAGGACCTCGATACCGGTGGTGGCCGGCGTCGTGCTGTCGATCGCGAACCCGTTGGCGGCGCAGCCGACCGACTCGGTCGCCGCAGCCGAGCAGCTGTTCGAGCAAGCACGCGCGCTGTTTGACCAGGGCAACTTCGCCGAGGCGTGTCCGCGGTTCGGCGCGAGCTACAAGCTCGATCCCGCGCTCGGGACGTTGCTGAACATGGCGACCTGTTACGAGATGCTCGGACATATCGCGAGCGCCTGGGGGCATTACCGAGAGGTCGTGGTCCTCGCCACCAAGGCAGGCGACCAGACGCGGATCGACATCGCGCGCAAGCGAATCACGGCGCTGGAGCCGCGGTTGCCCAAGCTCACGATCCGCGGGCCGAAGCAGGCGATCGCAGGATTGATCATCACGCGCGACGACGCGCCGCTGGATCGCGCGGTGCTCGGCGCCGACATCTTCGTCGATCCGGGCCAGCACACGGTCACTGCCAGCGCGGTCGGCCACAAATCGTTCAGCGAGACCATCACGATCGCCGAGGGCGAAGCGAAGACCGTGCAGCTGGCACTCGAGCTCGCGCCCGATCAACCCCGCCCGGCCGGCGGTAGCACCGTCACGATCGTCCGAGAGGACGTCGATCCTGGACGCTCGCGCAAGGTGTTTGCGCTGACCCTCGGCGGAGCCGGTGTCGTCGCATTGGCCACCGGCGTGGGCTTTGGGTTCGCCGCACGCGACAGCTGGAATACCGCGTTTGATGACGGTCTATGCGACCGCACGAGCCTGGAGTGTACCGTCGAGGGCCAGGACCTCACGCGAACGGCAAAGACCCGCGCACTCGTCGCGAACATCATGGGCGGGGCGGGCATCGCGATGGTGGCGGCCGGTGTGGTGCTTTATGTGACGGCGCCGAAGCGCACCGAAGTCGCGGTGACGCCGACTGGCGGCGGAGCCAGTGTGACGATTGGAGGTCGCTGGTGAGGACGCTGCTCTTGATGAGCCTGCTGGCGACGGGTTGCCAGAACATTCTCGGCCTCGAGGACACCAAGCTGCGCCCCGATGCACGGCCGATCGATGCCGCGCCCGATGCGCCGCCCGGTCCGCCGATCTTCATCGGCGATGGTGCAGACGGACCGCTCACGGTCACCGGCACGACCTACACCGACGAGGTTCGAGTGTCGCTCACCGCCGAGGTCGGTGCGAACTCGACGTTGATCAAGGTGTCGAGTGTCGATGGCTTCAGCATCGGCGACGAGATCTTGATCATGCAGATGGCCGGCGACAACGCGGGGCAGTACGAGACGCACGAGCTCGCGGCGATCCAACCCGGTCAGCTGCTGCTCTCGACCCAGCTACGCAACAGCTACCCGATCGGCTCGACCGGGGCGACGCAGGTCATGCGCGTTCCGAACCACACCGATGTCACGGTGCTCGAAGGAGGCGTGCTCACGGCGCATGCGTGGGACGGCGAAACCGGCGGCGTGATGATGTTTCGCGCCAGCGGCACGTTGCACATCCAGGCGGGCGGCGCGGTCGACGCCGACATGCTCGGATTTGCCGGCGGTACCGGAGCCGGCGGCGGCATCGGTGGTGAGGGCGGCGCGCACGGTGGAGGCGGTTCCAAAACGTTTTGCGCGATCGGCTGCGGTGGTAGCGACCTGTGGGGCGGCAACGGTGGCTGGGCGACCGTCTCCAGTGGCGACGGTGCGCCGGGACAACAAGGCAACGATGTCTTGAATTGCCATGGTGGTGACGGTGGACGCGGTGGGCTGACGCGGCCCAACGGCATGCCCGGCCTGGCCGGGTCTCCGGGCTCGGGCCTCGGTGCAAGTCTTCAGTCCGATGTGGCCGCGGTGAACGCGAGCCCGAACGTGGCGCATCCGATCCTCGGTGGCGGTGGTGCAGGTGGCTCCGGTGGAGGCAGTGGCGGCGGTGCCGGAGGAGGAGGCGGCGGCGGTGGCTCGGTCACGTTCGACGCGAATCATACAGGTGGCACGAATGGCACGGCCGGCGGTGTCGGTGGCGACGGTGGCACCGGTGGCGATGGTGGCCGCGGCGGCGGGATCATCATCGTGCATGCAACGGTGATCCAGCTCGAGGGTCGGATCACCGCGCGAGGTGCGGCGGGCGCGGCGGGCACCGCCGGGACGGATGGTGGCACGGGCGGTACCGGAGGCCTTGCTGGTCCGTATACCTCGTGTCTTGGCAGCAACGCATATGGCGGTCGAGGTGGCGGGGGTCAAGGCGCCGACGGTGGTGCTGGCGGCAATGGCGGCGCGGGCGGTGGTGGCGGCGTGATCGAGCTCGACGCGTTCACGATCATGGCCGGCGGGGATGCGCTCGCGTCGGGTGGCGCCGGTGGTGACCCCGGCGCGTTCGGTCTTGCAGGCCAAGGTGGTGACGGCTTCGACCATCCCGATAACCTCGAGGACGGCGCGAAGTCAGGCCGCGACGGCGCGGTGGGCGTACAGGGCGCGCCGGGGGCGCCCGGATTCTTCTATCTGCGCTATGGCGACACGTGTTCGTCGTGCAGCATCGGCACGCCGGCAGCGATCGTCATGAAGCTGTGAGCCGCGCGAGCCGTTGGCTCCCCGCGTGGCCGCCGCGCGAGCCGTTGGCTCCCCGCGTGGCCGCCGCGCGAGCCCAGATCATCGAGGTGCAGGACGCGAACGTCTACCTCGGCGAGGCTCAACCTGCCGCGATTCGCCGAGGCTCAACCTGCCACGATTCGCCGAGGCATCCGCAATCGTTCAACGCGGCTGACCGATCATTGCGACGGCGGGCACGTCGGATCGAGTCCGCGATCCGCGCCATGACCGAGGCAAGGATGCGCGCGCAGCATTCGCCATCGAATCGCCAGACCTCGGGTGGCGCCTCATCCAGCGAACCCTGAACGATCGCGGACACACGCTGCGCGAGGGCGAGCCGGGCGCGATGGAGGCGAACCCGCACGTTGTCGTCCTGAATGCCCAGGCGCGCTGCGGTCTCCGCGGTGTCGAGCTCGACCACGTCGCGGAGCACGAGCACCGAGCGCAATCCCTCGGGGAGCGCGTCGATCTCGCGTTCGAGGAGGTCGCAAGCTCCCGGCGCCGAGCGCGCTGATCTCGAGCAGTACCTCAGATCGTTGTCAGAGGCCGTGTGCCTACAAGGTGCGCAGCCTACCGAGCCCGATTTGTCTCGCGGCCTGTCAGGGATACGTAAGGCCTCCGGAGCGGCGCCGCGTTGCAACGCGTGGCATTGGCATATCTCTTCGGACTTGTTCGGGAAGTTGATCGCGACGGAGTAGGAGTGCCGGCGCGAATCTGGACCACCCAAGACCAAATCGAATCGCCGAGCAGTGCGTTGGATGAGCATGCGCTTTTGGCGGCCGGTGTTCGTCCTCGCTCTGCTCGTCGGCTCGGTCGCGATCACCGTGTCGAGCCGGGTGTACTTCGACGCCGACGAGTACGCGCCGTTCATGATGGAGAAGCTCGAGCTGCCGCAGCTCGATGAGGCTCGGTATACCCACGCGCTCCAGCTTCACGTGATCGCCGCGGCGTTCGCGCTGCCCGCGTGCTTGTTGCTGCTGTCACGCACGCTGATGCGCCGCGCACCACGCGTGCACCGTTGGCTGGGCCGGCTCACCGGCACCGTCGCGGTGGTCGCGCTCGCGCCGTCGGGATTCTATCTGTCGCAGTACGCCAAGGGCGGGCTGCCGTCGACGCTTGGCTTCGTGCTATCCGGCGCGATCGTCGTCGTGGCGATGGTGCAGGCCGTACGCGCCGCGCGTGCGAAGCAGTACGCGGCACACCGTAGGTTCGTGCTGCACGTCGTCGCGCAGATGGCGGTCGCCGTGATCTCTCGCGCGATGCTGTTCGTCGCCGACGCGGCCGCGTTCGATCACGACCTCTCGTACCTCGTGAGCTTGTGGGTCCCTGTTCTCGGCTGTGCTGCCGCAGTCGAGTGGCTAGCCGGTTCTCGTCAACTGCCCTGGAGGAATCATGCGCACTCATCTCGTCATCGCCGTCACGATCGCCCTCACGTCGAGCCTGGCTTCAGCCGGGTCTGACACCGCGCCGACCACGGCCGATATCGTCAAGGAGAAGCTCATCCGGCCGCTCGCTGCCAAGGACCGCGAGCAGAGCAAGTTCTCGCGCGCGCGGTTACCCCCGCAAGCCCGACGCGTGCGCGTGCTCGATGCGCAGCCGCGAGTCGACAGCACCGGCGCGGCGTTCTATGCGTTCGCCGTCGACGCAAAGCACGGCTGGGCCGAGGACGACAGCGCCGAGAGCTGGCAGAGGTCCGCGATCACCGGTTGCGTGTATCCGGCGAGCGGCGAGGTGTTCATCAAGCGCGGCAAGGCGTACCACCCGGCGACCGCCGCGCTCGGCAAGAAGACCAAGGCGGCGCCGGAGAGCACGTGTTCGGCAACGCAGCTGAGCGCGCGCTGAGGTCCGTGACGTTCATCGTGATCGCCGGGGTCACACCGGCAATATTCGAGCACGCGCTGTGAGCCGCCGGCGGAACGGTGGCGTGCGCCGGCGCGTGCATCGGCGATGGCGACCTCACAGCCGAAACCCCGAAAACAAAAACACCGCGCATCTCTGCGCGGCGGTTTCGTTTTCCTGGTGGAGCCTAGGGGGATCGAACCCCTGACCTCTAGAGTGCGATTCTAGCGCTCTCCCAGCTGAGCTAAGACCCCAGGAACTGGAAGGCGCTATGGGTATCAATCGGGAGGGGGGCTGTCAAGCGTCGTCGTTTGTCGACGGGCGGCGCGCACAGAACGTCGCTGTTGCCGGGAATGAGCAGCTGCCGGAGGAATTCACGCTTGAGAAACCGGGGACGGGCCCGGGTATAAAAAAACCCGGGACGGGCCCCGGTTAAGCAGCCGATCCACCTCGCGTGCGAGATCCGAGACCAGATTCGGTCGCCCAAAACGTAGGAACTCGACGGCTTCGTCGATGATCGCTCGATCGCGCAGGACGCGCCGGTGCCCGAGGCCGATCGTGGCGCGAAGCCGTGCGCCGGGCCACGACGCGGCGAGCCGCGCGGCATCGTCGAACGGGACCTCCGGGTCTTCTCGATCGTGGATCACCAGCAAGCCGGCGTCGCGCTGTGCGGTGAGATCTTCGACGCGCAGCGATTCGATCGTCACACCAGCGTGTGCGGCGATCCGAACCTCGAGCAATGCGCGATCACCCTCCGACAGCCCGACAACCTGCGCGAACCGGTCGAGCGCACCCTCGATGACCACGTTGGGCGCGAGCACGACATTGCGTGGCGCGTCGACGCCGGCGCGCGCATGCGCGAGCACGACGCCCGCTGCGCCGAACGAGTGCGCGATGATCCCGTGCAGTGGACCGACCGCGAGTGCAACGCCTGCGATGGTGTCGGCCAGGTCCGTCAGATACAGGCGCCGTCCGGGTGAATCACCATGGGCCGGCGCATCGAACGCGACCACCGAGAATCCGGCTGCCACCAGTGGCGCGACGAACGCACCCAGTTGTGCCCCACGCCCTTCCCAGCCATGTACGAGCAGGACGGTCGGTCCGTACCCCCACCGCCACGCGGTCACCTGCGCGCGCCGGCCATGCCAGCGCGGTGAACGGCGAGCGATCTCGATCGTGAACCTGTGCCCAGCTCGGAGGAGCTCGTGTTCGCGCTCGGGTCGGGCGAATCGACGCGGTGTCGTGAACAGTCGTTCGGCGAGGCTGGTACCCAGATCGTCGGAGAAGAGGTAGGCCAGCTGAACCGCCTTGCGAGCGAGCTGGACCGACAATTCAGAACGAACGGTCGTGCTATTTTGGAGCGTAGGTGAATCCGACATGCGAGCTCTCCTTGGTGAAACCGACTACCGTGCGTGGGGCTTGCCGGCAGTCCCAGCAGGGCGCGCGGCCGCGATGAGCCGCTCGAACGCCTGCCTCGTGCGGCCGTGGGAATCCGGGTCGCGAAGGAATCTGACGAACATGTGTGTACCGAGCATCAGGCCATACAGCTCGAACGCGAACTGATCCGGGTCGAGGTTGCTGCGAAAATGCCCCTCGCTGACCGCAATCCGCGCGGCCTTGGACAGCTCGTCGATCCAATCCTTGCAGGACTGCGCGAGTGCATCCCGCTGAGGTCCGGGGCGATCGTCGAGCTCGGCGCTCGCTCCGACGAAGAAACAGCCACCGGGCCGTTGTCCCCAGGTGAGCCACCGCTCGAACAGCGCCCGGACCCGCGGCTCACCACGCGGCTCGCGAAGCGCCGGGACCATGACGTCCTGCACGAATTGCCTGCTCGCCTCTTCGATCACCGCGAGCTCGAGCACTTCCTTGGATCCGAAGTGCGCGAACAAGCCGCTCTTCGAAAGACCTGTCGCCTCGGCGAGCCGTCCGATCGACAGCCCTGCGATGCCCTCGATCGTGGCGAGCTCGAACGCGCGGGCGAGGATCGCCTGGCGGGTCTCGTCACCCTTGGCCATGCTGCGAGAATAGAACGATCGTACTATTTGTCAAGTCCGCCGACCAGGACCGTCGAGGTCGCTACAATGGCTCGCCGCTATGGTCCGTGAACGCCTGGATAAGCTGCTGGTCGACCGCGGGTTGGTCGGCAGCCGGGAGCGCGCGCGTGCCCTGATCATGACGGGCGCCGTGCTGGTGCGAGGCCAGCCGGAGACCAAGCCGGGCACGATGCTCGATCCCGCCAGTGAGATCACCCTTCAGCAGGAAGACCACCCCTATGTCTCGCGCGGTGCGCTGAAGCTCGAGAAGGGGTTGGACGCGTTCAGCATCGACCCGATGAGCAAGGTCGCGCTCGACATCGGCGCGTCGACCGGCGGGTTCACCGATCTGCTGCTGCGCCGCGGGGCGGCGCGGGTCTACGCGATCGATGTTGGCTATGGCCAGCTCGCATGGTCGCTTCGCCAGGATCCGCGCGTCGTCGTGCTCGAGCGCCACAATGTTCGCAACATCGATCTCGCGCTGGTTCCGGAGCCGTGCGACCTCGCCGTGATCGACGTCTCGTTCATCTCGCTAACGCTCGTGTTGCCGCGGATCGCCGAGCTCTTGCGCCCACCCGCTGGCAAGCCGATCGTCGCGCTGGTCAAGCCGCAGTTCGAGGTAGGTCGCGACCAGGTCGGCAAGGGCGGCGTGGTTCGTGATGAAGCGGTGCGCCGCGGCGCGGTCGACAAGATCCGCAGCTGGGCGGCCGAGCACGGCTTCTCGGCGGAACAGGACGTCGAGTCGCCGATCACCGGTCCCGCGGGCAACGTCGAATATCTGTTGTTGCTACGAACCGGCTCGCGCGACCGGAGCGCCAACGAGAGCGCCAACCAGAGCTCACGCTAATGCGCGGGTGAGCACCACGAATCGTCGCTCGCCGGCGAGCCCTGCTGCCTTTTCGTAGAACGGCCTCGGGCCGATCCACGCGACCTCGCATTGCGCGTGGTGCGCCGCGACGTCGACGAGACACGCGATCAGCAGTGCTTCGCCGAGTCCACGACCTCGGTGCGCCGGCCACGTTCCCGTCGGGCCGAACCAGCCGAGGCCCTGATTGTTGCCGTCGTGCGCGGCGAACGCGCAGTACGCGCCATCCTTGAGCGCGACGTGCACACCGGGTCGCTCGAACGTGAGTGCTCGTTCGAGCTCGAACGGCCACGCTCCGCCGAACTCGGCACGAACCGCGTCGAGCAATCCGGCATCATCGCGATCCGCCCGACGTACCTCGTAGCCGTGCACCACCACCGCCGCTGCGAGCTCCGCAGCGCGCGATGCCGAGACACGCGGATTGCCTCGAACATCGATCAACACGTTCACGCGCGGCTCACCGACCCGACGCCAGCCCCGACGCTCGAGCCAACCGATGGTCTCGACGTTGCGCTCGTCCACGCCAGGCGCGAGATAGTTGCCGGGCTGATCGAGCGTTCGCAGGCTCGTCTCACCAGCGGCCTTGGCCGCCGACTCGCACGCGGCGAGCAATGCGGTCCCGGCACCGCGATGTCGCGCCTCGGGCAGCACCGCGAGGAGCCGCAGCCACTTGCCCGCGATCGCGGCCACGCCGACCAGCCGTTCGCCATCGCGGGCAGCGAATGAGCTCGGTGCGCCGCCCGGTGCCCACCCGAACAGCTTCTCGTCGGCGACGGCCGACGCTCGGTCGAATGCACACGCCGCGGCCAACAGGTCGGTGACCGCGGCGTTGCTGCGTTCGAGCCGATCGACGCGCATGGCTCACCGTACCAGAGCGCCCCGAGCGCGGCGATCGTGGCGTGCGGGCGATCTGGCAACTCCACCTGCGGCGTGCGACGGTGCGGGTGATGAGAGCGATGATGCTCTGTGCCGGACTATCGACCCGGCTCGGCAAGCTCGGCAGCGAGCGCCCCAAGCCGATGTTGCCGGTCTGTGGAATCCCGATCCTCGCGTACGGGATCTCGAACCTGGTCGCGCACGGAATCACCGACATCGTCATCAACACCCATCATCGAGGTGAGGTGATTCGCGACGAGATCGGCGACGGCCGGCAATACGGCGCGCGGATTCAGTACATCCACGAACCCGTGATCCTCGGTACCGGAGGCGGCCTCAAGCACGCGCTGCACCTGCTCGACCCCGAGAACCGCGACGAACCGTTTCTATCGATCAACGGCAAGCTGATCTTCGACCTGGATGTCACGGCGCTGGCCACCGCGTATCGCGCCGCCGGCGACATCCTCGGCATGATGGTGGTGCGCCGCGTGCCCAACGCGCGTGACTGGGGCGCGGTCAACGTGCAGCTCGATACACGCGGTCCCCGCGTCACGGACATCCTCGGCGATGGCGAGCATATGTTTTGCGGCGTACACGTGACGCGTCCGTCGGTGATGGCGCGGCTGCCCGACGGCGAGTCGGACTCGATCCGCCAGGGCTACTTGCCGTGGCTCCGCGCCGGCGAGCGCGTCGCAGCGTACGAGCACACGGATGGCTACTTCGCCGAGCACTCGACGCCAGAGCGTTATCTGCAGTCGAACTGGGATCTGCTGGAGGCCCAGCTGCGCCACCCACCGGGGCGGCTCACCGGCGTCGATCCGACCGCGCGGATTCACCCGACCGCGACGATCGTCCCGCCGGTGAAGATCGGCACCGGCGCCCAGATCGCTGCGGGCGTGACCGTCGGGCCCTACGCGATCGTCGGCACCGGCGCGCGCGTCGAGCGATCGATCAGCCGAACCGTCATGTGGTCCGACGGAACGATCGTGTCACTGCAAGCCACCTAGAACGATCCAGTCACGAGGAGCCCGGCCTCATGGCCTACATACGGCGCAAGCTGGACGCTCCTGGTTGCTCTGTGCTCCCGCGACGGCGTGTCGTCGCCGAGGTGAATCCGATGGTAGAGGCGGCGGTTGTAGTCCTCGGCGAGAACCTTGGCTTCGTTCTCGGTCATCGGTTGCCGATGCCGGTACAAGTAAGCGCCGCCCACGAAGCCGACCAGTCCTACGCCAGCGAGCAGAACCGTGGAGGCCTGGTAGAGCCCTGCCGGGCCGCCATCGACGCCACGCTCGTGCTCGACAGCCGCGATGTGCTGCCACTTGAAGAACGTGTACGTGCCGGCTGCAAGCGCCGCCACACCCACCAGCATCCCGCCAATTCCCAGCCGACGTCGCCGGCGGTAAGCGTCCGCGAGATCCGGCCGGCCGACGATCGCGTAGAACTCGGTCGGCGATAGCTCGATGTCCTGCTCGCCTCGTAGCGCGGGCCATCCAGACTTCTCCTGGCCCATCCCGGCGGCGATGCCGAGCCCGGTGAGGCCTTGGTAGCCGATGCCCTCGACTTTGACCCGTCGAGTGAACCGAATCCGCTCTCTGCGGTACTGATCTAGCGATTCGCGGACCCGGCGCAGGGTGCCTGTAACCGCATGTTCCTTGCCGCCCGCGTCGTGCGTCGAGCGATCCCGTGTCGACCCTGCGACCGAGAGGTCCCGCTGTGACGTCTGGGGAGCTTCATTGCCATTGGTCTGCGGCGCCGGTTGTCTCGGCGCGTCCGTCGAGCTGAGCTTGGTCACGAGATCCGCGGCCACGTGAGTGATCGCCGCGACGCTGGCCTCGCGATCGGCCGGCAACTCGGCAACCCGAGACCACGCGAGCTCCTGCGTGGTCGACGCGTCCAGGATCGACACCATCACGCCGGGTCCCGCTTGCACGACGCGCAATGCGAGGTTCCGCTGGACGAGCATCACGCCCTCTGTTGCAAGCTCTTCGACCACGCGCTTGTTCAGAAACGCAATCACCGGCGCCTGCGGCGCGGTCTCGACCGGCGAGGGCGACTCCGCATGGGCACTGCTGGTGACACTCAGCATCAGAAGAACGATCGTGAAACGATTCATGGTGGGTGGTTGGTGGCGGGCTGTCGCACGTTGTCGTCAAACATTCGACCATCAAAACGATGAGGTCACGAGGACGCCGGACTCGGCACCCACATAAGGTGCGAGCTGGATCTTCTGCTCGGGCCTGCGTTCATGCTCGCGCGACGGCGAATCGTCGCCGTCCAGCTGCAAGCGGTGGCGAAGCTGCTGGTTGTAGCTGTCGGCGAGCCCCTTGGCCTCGTTCTCGCTGACCGGATGACGATGGCGGTAGACCAGATATCCGACGGTGGCAGCGACCAGCCCGACTCCGGTGAGCACGTACGCCGGACTTCGATACGCATCTGCGTCGCGCTCGCGTTGTGCCTCGTAGGACGCTGTACAGGCGTCGTACTGCGGAAGCGTCTCGGGCTCGAACAACGGATCGCATCTGCCATCATCCGTCGTGCTCATGCCTGCTGCCTTGATGAAGATGTACGTGCCTGCGACGAGCGCAGCTCCTCCCACGACCATCCCGCCGATCCCGATCACCTGACGTTGGTAGTACGTATCGGCGAGATCTTGGCGACCGACGAGCGTGTAGAACTCCGCGGGCGCCAGCTCGACGCCATGCTCGCCGCGTACCGCCGGCCACCCGACTCGCTCGACGCCGACCCCTGCGAGGCTGCTGACCGTCAGCGATCCAATCGGCTGGGTGTGCCCGCTGAGCGTCACCTCGAGGCGAGGCGTGAATCGGATCGCTTCGCGTTGATACTCCTGTAGCGCCGCCGCCCGCTTGGCGCCCGACGCAGGCTTCGCGAAACCGCCCTCCACGCCACCTTCCTCTCCGTCGTCTTGCGTCGGCGACGGTGCCGAGGCTTGCGGCGTCGACGTCACGACCAGCTTGGCGGCGAGGTCAGCCGCGACATGTGTCACTGCCGCGACCGCAGCGTCGCGATCATTCGGCAATTCGCCGATCCGCGACCACGCGAGCTGTCGTCCGGTGGCAGCGTCGTGCATGAACACGAGCACACCCGCACCGGCCTGTTCGATCTTCAGCGCGAGGTTGCGCTGACCGAGCATGATCCCTTCGGTCGCGAGCTCCTCGGGCACGCGCTGCTCGAGGAACGCCACCAACGGAGAGCGTGGCGAGGGAGCTGGATCCTCGGCCGCGACGCTCGCCGCGGACATCATGACGGTCACGATCACGAAGCGGTTCATGGTGTGATTTGTGGCAGCGTGTCGGTCGTTCTCGTCAAAAAACTTTCGACCGTCAATCACGTTGTTTGTTAGATCGGGTCAACGCATGGCAAGTGAGCTCGTGGAGCTGGCGCGGCGAGCTCAAGCTGGCGATATCTCGGCCAGGCAGCAGCTGCTCGTCGAGCTGTACCGGACCGTTCGCAAGCACATGTACCTCGCGCTCGGTGGCGGTCCCCTCGCCGAGGACGCGGTGCAAGAGACGATGATCGCCATCCATCATGGCCTGGAGCGGTTTCGCGGTGACGCGAGTCCCGCGACCTGGGCACTGTCGATCGCCGTGCGCACGGCGTATCGGCTCCGCCGAAAAGAGTCGCGCTATCAGCCGGTACCGGACAACGAGATCGAGACCGCCGTGTTCGATCTAACTCCGTCGCACGCTGCCGAGCTCGTGATCCTTCGTCGTGCCCTCGCGAAGCTCGCGCCGAAGAAGCGCGATGCATTCGTGTTGATGGCGATCTTCGAGCTATCGGCCGAGGAGGCGGGCCGGGCGCTCGGCACGTTTGCGAATACCGCCGCCAGTCGATTTCGCCATGCTCGCAGCGAGCTCGAGGCGTACCTTCGAGCTCAAGAAAAGTTGACGAATCGATGACCCAGCCGCCCACCAACGATCAGGGACCGATGTCAGAGCTCGACGCACTGATCCAGCGGGCACGCGACGCGAACGTGCGTCGCGACGTCGCCGATGGCTATGTCCGCGAGCTCGATCGCTGGGCGCAGCGTCCGGCCGCGCCACGGCGGTGGGTGCCCTGGGTGGTCAGCGGCCTGGCCGTCGCGGCGGCCATCGCGGTGTTCGTGATGCGCCGGCCCGATGTCACCGCGATCGATTCGCCGATCCACATCGGCGATCGTGTCGCGATCGTCGCGGACCCGAACACCACGTATCGAGTGATGCGCGCCGACGGCGACGCCACGACGATCGCCGTCGATCGCGGGCGGATCACCGCACGATTATGGCCCGGCGGTGCACCGCACAAGCTCGCGCTCGAGGGGGGGGGCGTCGTCGCGACCGCAACGGGCACTGTGTACAGCCTTGCCGTGACGAGCCAGGGTGCATCGGTCGAGGTCGAGCGCGGCAGTGTTCGAGTCGAAGGAGCTGATGGCGCGCACTCGGTCCGTGCGGGCGAGATCTGGCCAGCGAGTGCAGCGCGTAGCGATCATCGAGCCTCGGCGCGGTTGCTCGAGCTGTCGGCGCCGGAACCATCGCCGGCGCCTGCGTCGCCCGCGCCGGCGCCTCCGCTACCACCACCGCCCGCCGTCGCCGATGCAGGCGCGATCGATCCTTCGCACGACGCAGGCGTTCGTGGCGGTGCCCATCCTGCAGATGTAGCCGCCGATCCGCCGCTCTCGATCAAGGATCGTTGGCGTCGAGCACGGCTCTTGCGCGCGCAGGCCAAGTTCAACGAGGCCCTCGCGGATTGCGAGGTCATCGCCGATGCGAACGATCCCGTGTGGTCGCCGATCGCGCTGGTCGAAGCAGCGCGGATCTACGCCGGGCCGCTCGCCAACCCGGAGCGCGCGATCCAGCTCGCCGATCGGATGATCCGCGAGTGGCCCGCGGCCACGCTCACCGGCGAGGCGCGGACGTTGCGCTGCCAGGCACTTGCCCAGCTGGGCCGCTCGCCGCCCGAGTGCGACCAGCCAGCGCGCTGAGCTCAGAATTCGACGACGGTCCGGATCGACACGCCTTCGTGCATCAGATCGAACGCCTCGTTGATCCGCTCGAGGGGCAGCTTGTGCGTGATCATCCGATCGATCTCGATCTTCCTGTTCATGTACCAGTCGACGATCTTCGGAACGTCGGTGCGCCCGCGCGCGCCACCGAACGCGGTGCCCTTCCAGGTACGGCCGGTGACCAGCTGGAACGGCCGCGTCGAGATCTCCTGGCCTGCACCGGCGACGCCGATGATCACGCTGGTTCCCCAGCCGCGGTGACAGCACTCGAGCGCCTGGCGCATCAGCTGGACGTTGCCGACGCATTCGAAGCTGTAGTCGGCGCCACCACCGGTGAGCTCGACGAGGTGACCCACCAGATCGCCCTTGACGTCCCTGGGATTCACGAACTGGGTGAGCCCGAGCTCGCGCGCGATCGATTCGCGCGCCGGGTTGAGGTCCACACCGATGATCTTGTCGGCGCCGACCATGCGCGCGGCCTGTACGACGTTGAGCCCGATCCCACCGAGCCCGAACACGACGACGTTGGCGCCGGCCTCGACGCGCGCCGTGAACAGCACCGCGCCGATCCCGGTGGTGACGCCGCAGCCGATGTAACAGATCTTGTCGAACGGAGCGTCGCTGCGCACCTTGGCGAGCGCGATCTCGGGAAGCACGGTGTGGTTCGCGAACGTCGAGCATCCCATGTAGTGATGGATCGGCTTGCCCTTGAACGAGAACCGGCTGGTGCCGTCGGGCATGAGGCCCTTGCCCTGGGTCGCGCGGATCGCGGTGCACAGGTTGGTCTTGCGCGACGTGCACGATTTACAGCTCCGGCATTCGGGCGTGTACAGCGGGATCACGTGATCTCCAGGTGCCACCGACGTCACCCCCGGCCCGACCTCGCGCACGATGCCCGCTCCTTCATGGCCGAAGATCACCGGGAACAACCCCTCGGGATCCGCGCCCGAGCGCGTGAGCTCGTCGGTGTGGCAAACGCCGGTTGCCTTGATCTCCACGAGGACTTCGCCTGCGCGCGGGCCTTCGAGGTCGACCTCTTCGATCACGAGCGGGCGCTTGGCTTCGAACGCAACGGCGGCTCTGGTCTTCATCGCCGCGCAGCATGCCACGCAGATCGCCTGCCGATCGCGGGAGTGATCAGCAACCGATGGTCGGAAGCTTCGCGACCTGCTCGATGCAGTTCTTCATCGTCTTGCGAATCGCATCCTGCGCTTGCAGCACGTCGCGCCGCGCCGAGTCCGGGTTCGACACCACGTCGAGCGCGAGCTCGATCGATTCCGGAAGCGTCTTGCTGCTGGTGCACACGTCCTTGGCCGCCGGGGCGGTGCATGCGCAGGCCTTCTCGATCAGCGCCTTGCATGCGTCTTCACCGCGCTTGAGCTCGGTGGCCGGAATCGGCGCAGGGCGATCGCTCGGCGCCGCCGCTGGCGCCTCGTCGTTGCGCTTGCAAGCAACACTCAGCACCAGCGCCAGGGCGAGCAGCCACGACCGCATGTCAGCCAGCCTCGATCCGGGCGAGCACGACCGAGATGTTATCGATGCCACCCTCTTCATTGGCTGCCTGGATCAGACGCTCGACCGCGCGATCGAGATCCTTTTCGACGCTCAGCACGTGCTGGATCTGGTCGTCCTTGATCATCCCGGTAAGCCCGTCGGAGCACAGCAGGTAGACGTCGCCGGTCTGCGGCTTCTCGGTGAGGATGTCGACCTGGACGCTCTCCTTCATGCCCAGCGCGCGCACGATCACGTTCTTGTGCGGCCAGTTCTCGGCTTCCTCCGGAGTCACCCGCTTCATCCGGATGTAGTCGTTGATGAGCGAGTGGTCCTCGGTCATCAGCGTGATCTCGTTGTGGCGCGAGCGATAGCATCGACTATCGCCAACGTGGCCGATGATGAGCGAGTCGTCGAGGAAATACAGCGCGACGCACGTGGTGCCCATGCCCTTGAACCGGGCTTCGCGCTGCGATCGCTCCCAGATCTCGAGGTTCGCGAGCATGATCCCGGTGACCATGCGGTTGACGTGCGTACGCAGATCACGGTCGACCTTGTAGGGCCAGGTCAGTGTTTGCTGCCGTCCGGTCTCGGTGAAGTGATCGCAGATCAGCTCCACCGCGAGCCGGCTCGCCACTTCGCCGGACGCGTGTCCACCCATGCCATCGGCGACGATCGCAAGCCGTTCGCTCTCCGGTAGCGAGATCGAGTCTTCGTTGTGGTCCCGCTTACGCCCGATGTTGGTCGCGCCTGCGAACCGGACCCTCATCCCGTCGAGCGGGAACGACGTGCTCACGGGGCAAATTCTACCAGAGCGGCGGCCGTTGACTCCAACCGCGGGGCCTTTCATCCTGTACGAGATGTGGGGCTATGCGGAAGGCAACGCCACCCTGGTCGGGGTGGTGGTGGTCATCGTGGCGGTCGCGGCGGTCGCCTACGTGGGCCGGCGCCTATGGCGCCGTGGTCGTTAGCTGACATGGCCGAGCTTGCAAAGGGCACCGTCGGAGATCGGCCGTGGGGGCGCACCCTCGCGGCGCTGGGGTTGCGCGGGGTCACCGGGCAGCTGACGGTCACCTCGGATGGCAAGCGCTATCAGATCGCGTTCGAAGAGGGCGCGGTGGTGGGGGCGATGTCGCCGCTCGCGTCGGATTCTGCGGTTCGGGTCGCGGTCACCGGTCATCTGGTGTCCTCGAGTCAGGTCGCCGACATCGCGCGACGACAAGCCGCGAACCCGGGGCGCGACGAGATCGAGCTGATCGCGGAGCTCGCGAGGCTCGCCCCCGAGCAGGTCACCCGACTTCGACGACGTGTCGTCGCCCAGCGCGCGGCGCGCAGCTTTGCGCTCGACCGCGGTGAGTTCGTGATCGACGACCAGGTCACGATTGCCACCGCCGCGACCAACGCGCTCGACGTACGCGCAGTGGTCTACCTGGGCGCACGCCAGTTCCTCTCGGAGGCTCGCCTGAACTCCGATCTTGGCGTGCTCGGGCAGTGGTTTCAGATCAAGCCCGACGCCGTCGGAGATCTCGGCCAGTTCGGGTTCGGAGAAGCCGAGCGGCCGGTGCTGACCGCGCTCGGTACGGGTGCAGGGCTCGCCGAGCTCGAGCGTCCGGATCGCGAACAGCGCATGGTCCGCGCGGTGGTCTACACGCTCGTGTCGTGCGGTGTGTGCGCCGTCGACGCCGCGCCGCGACCGGTGGCCGCGAAGGCCCATTCCGAGCGGATCCCCGTGATGCGCGCCGCCCCGCCGATCAAGGGACCACCGGATGAGATCGATGACAGCGGCATCGACGCCGCCACGATCCCGCGGGCCAGCCGGCAACCAGCGCCGCGGGCGGTCGATTCGACCAAGGCCGCCGAGCTGCAGAAGCTGATCGACGACGGGTTGGCCAAGCTGGACGATGGGGTCGACCACTTCACGCTGCTCGGGGTCGCCGCCGAGGCCAGCCCCGAGGCGATTCGCACCGCGTACTTCTCGCTCGCGCGCCAGCTTCATCCGGATCGGCTGGCCGCCAGCGGGATCCAGGATGCGTCGAAGCGCGCCCAGCGGCTGTTCGCCGAGGTCAACACCGCGTTTGCAGTGCTGAGCGACCCCAAGAAACACTACGAGTACGTCGATACGCTGCGGCGCGGCGGTGCGGCCGCCATCCAGGCCGAGCAGACCAAGGCCGAGGAGATGGCGCGCCGTGTGCTCGAGGCAGAGGAGGCGTTCCGGCGCGGCGAGATCGCGTTGCGCCGCGATCAGATCACCGTTGCGGTGACCGAGATCGAACGCGCGATCTCGCTCAACCCCGAGGAGCCCGACTATCACGCCGCACTCGCATGGGCGAAGTTCTGTGGGGCGCCCGACAAGGCGCAGGTGGCGGGCGCGACCCGAAAATCACTCGAGCACGCGATCGCGCAGGCACCGAAATCGGTGACCCCGCGGTTCTACCTGGGCCGGGTCGAGCGGATCCTCAACAACGATCAAGCCGCGCTGGCTCAGTTCCAGGAGGTGATCAAGCGCTCGCCGCACCACAGCGAAGCGCAGGGCGAGATTCGCGCGCTCGAGGCGCGCGCACGCTCACCGGAGCCGGCCACCGACCGCGGTGGTGGTGGGCTGTTCAGTCGATTGAAGCGCTAGAAGCACTTCAGCACGTCGAACGTGCCGGTGACCGCGATCGTGCCCACCTCATCGTCGGTGGTATCGAACACCACGCTGCCGGTGACGCGCTCGCCGACGGCATCGATCGTGACCGTGCCGTCGGTGCTGTTCAACGAGCTCGAGCTCCTGGACAGCCGGATCACGCTGATCCCGGTATCGCGTGGACCGAGCGTCGCGATCTCGGTCGAGAACATCACGAACGTTCCGCTCTGCGGAGGCTCGTCGTAGAGATCGGTGCTGCACGAGACCTCGTTGGTTCCCATCAGGACCACCATCTCCCCAGGGACCTCCGGGTTGCTGAGCGCGGCGCCGACGCTCGGGGTCACCGCATCATTGCCGACCAGGATCTGGAGCGACCCTTCCATCGGCTCGCCCTCGTCGCCGCCACAACCGATCATCATCGCGGATGCCGTCGTCATCACGAGCAGAGCTCTATACGTCATCCGTCCAGCGTACGGCGTCAGCCGTGATGCCGGGGCGCTCTCACGAGTCTCTCATCGAAGGCGCCGCGGTTTGCCGGGTTCGGATTGTCCTGCGATGTAGGGCAACGGAAGCGCGAGTGGTGATCGACCACCTGCCCGCGATGCGCCGGTCGGCGCTCGTCAGCCGCTGACGATCCGTCGTGGCTCGGTTCGCTCGGACAGCGTCAGCTCGGTCGTCGTGCGGCCATCGGTCACGACGTGGCTGTGGACCTGCGCGATCGCGTCGCAGATGCTGCCATCGCGCTCGAGTTGCACCGTCAGCTCCTCGCCGATCTCGAACAGAAACGCCGAGCGTACGCGCACGAGGTCCCCGTCGATCGAGATCACCTCGAACACTTCGTGGCTCTGACCATTGTCGACGATCAGCAGGCGCAGCAGCGAGAGCTCCGACAGCGCTGCCTGACCCGACATCCGCACCAGGTATCACGCGTCACGAGCCCGCCTCAAGTGCGAAGGAATCCGCGCGGGATCAGTTGGTTACAGCGCCATCGTGTTAACCTGCCCCGGCGAATGCTCAAGCCGGTGGAGAAGCAACGTGTTGCCGAGGAGATCGCCGAGCAATTACGCGGGCTGATCCTCAATGGCCAATACCCGCCTGGCTCGAAGCTACCCCCGGAGCGCGAGCTGTCCAAGCGGCTCAAGGTGAATCGCGCGTCGCTGCGCGAAGCGCTCAAGAAGCTCGAGCATCTCGGCCTGGTACGCATCCGGCAGGGCGACGGCACCCGGGTTCAAAACTTCATGGAGACCGGCGGCATCGAGCTGGTCCAGCACCTGATGCCGCTCGCGGGCGACAAGCCCGAGCTGATTCGAGATCTCCTCGAGTTCCGGCGGATCTTCGGCCGCGAGACCGCCCGGCTCGCCGCGGCGCGGATGGTGGACGACCACGAAGGTCTCGCCAAGCTCCGCGCGCTCGCGGATCGCGCCGATCGAGTCGCCAACACGCTCGAGCTGTTCGAGCTCGACTTCGAGTTCTATGTCGCGCTGACCCAGCTGTGTGGCAATCAGGTCATGCTGCTGCTGATCAACACGGTCCGCGACGGCGTGCGTGGGTTCATGCCGCTGCTCGCGAACCTGGCCGGGGTCGGAGATGTTCGCCATCACCACCGCGAGCTGATCGCTGCGCTCGAGCGCGGGGACGTCGCCAACGCGGGCCGGATCGCCGACGATTATCTCCGGCTGGGCGCCGAGCTCGCGGGGCGGCTGGGCGGAAAGCCCGAGCATCAGCCACAGCCGCTTCCCGACTGAGCTCGACGGGCTCGACGACACGGAGGAGATCACGCAGCGCATGCCGGCTCTGACCCGCAAGGAAGTCGAGGACATCGCCTTGCTGGCTCGTATCCATCTCGAGCCCGCGGAGGTCGAGCAGATGGAGCGCGAGCTCGGCGCGATCCTCGACGTATTCGCAGCACTCGCGGCGGTCGATACCGCGGGCGTTGCGCCGATGACGCACGCGGTGCCGATGAATCTGGCGCTGCGCGATGATGAGGTCGCGCCGTCGCTGCCGGCGGAGACCGCGCTGCGTGGCACACCCAAGCGCGATGGCGACCTGATCGTCGTTCCCGCGATCCTCCCGGGGTCGGAGCCGTGACCCTGGAGCCCGAGCGCTGGTCGATCGCAGAGATCACGCGGCGGATCGCGAGCGGCGAGACCACCGCGGTCCGGATCCTCGACGTGATGCTGTCGCGGATCACCAACATCGATCGCGAGCTCGGAGCCTTCCTCGCGATCGACCCGGATCGGGCGAGGCGGGATGCGATCGAGATCGATGCCAAGCGCAAGGCGGGCGCACCGCTTGGGCCGCTCGCGGGTGTGCCGATCGCGCTCAAGGACCTGATCGTCACCGATGGACTGGTCACCACCGCTGGATCGAAGATCCTGGCCGAATGGGTGCCGCCGTACGACGCGACGGTGGTCGAGCGACTACGCGCCGCCGGCGCGATCATCATCGGCAAGGTCAACTGCGACGAGTTCGGCATGGGCTCGTCGACCGAGCGCTCCGCGCTGCGCAAGACGCTCAACCCGTGGGACCCGTCGCGCGTTCCGGGTGGCAGCTCGGGGGGCAGCTCGGCGGCAGTCTCCGCAGGCTTGTGCACGGCGAGCCTTGGGACCGACACGGGCGGATCGATCCGCCAGCCCGCGGCGTTCTGTGGGGTCGTCGGGCTCAAGCCGACCTATGGGCGGGTCTCGCGATGGGGGGTGATCGCGTTCGCGTCGTCGCTCGACCAGGTCGGACCGATCGCGCGTTCGGTCTTGGACGCAGCGGCCGTCCTCGAGGCGATCGCGGGTCACGATCCACGCGATTCGACCTCGCTCGATGCGCCGGTGCCGCGATTTCGCGACGCGATCCGCGATGACGTCGCCGGGCTCAAGGTCGGCCTGCCGCGGCAGTACTTCGAAGGCAAGATCGATCCGGAGGTGCGCGCCGCGATCGACCGCGCCGCAAGCGTGTTGCGCGAGCGCGGCGCGAAGACCGTCGAGGTGTCGCTGCCACATACCCAGCTCGCGTTGCCCGCGTATTACCTGGTCGCGCCGGCCGAGGCATCGTCGAACCTTGCACGCTACGACGGCATCCGTTACGGCACGCGCGCGGACGCTGGCGATCTGCTCGAGCTGTATCGCAGGACCCGCGGTGCGGGGTTCGGCCCCGAGGTCAAGCGGCGGATCATGATCGGCACCTACGCGCTGCGCTCGGGCTACTACGACGCCTACTACAAGAAGGCACAGCAAGTGCGATCGCTGATCAAGCGCGACTTCGACCAGGCGTTTGCGAGCGTCGATGTGCTGCTCACGCCGACGACGCCAACCGCCGCGTTCCGGTTCGGCGCGAAGGCGACGCCGGTGGACATGTACCTGGGCGACATCTTCACGCTCGCATGTAATCTCGCCGGCCTGCCGGGCATCAGCGTTCCGTGCGGGCTGACGTCGGAGAACCTGCCGATCGGTGCCCAGCTGCTGGGGCGTCCGCTCGACGAGGCGGCGGTGATCCGGGCCGGCGCGGTGATCGAACAGGCCGTGGGGCTTGGCGATCGCGGGCCGACCGGGGTGGGAGGCCTGGGATGACCGATCTTCCAAGGTTGCTCCAGGACTGGGAGCCGGTGATCGGACTCGAGGTCCACGTTCAGCTCGCGACGCGATCGAAGGCGTTCTCGCCGTCGGCGACGCTGTTCGGATCTCCGCCGAACTCGCTCACCGATCCGATCGTGCTGGGGCTGCCGGGCGCGCTGCCCGTGCTCAATCGAGCGGTCGTCGAGCTGGCGGTGCGGCTCGGCGTCGCGACCAACTCGCAGATCCGCTCGCGATCGCGGTTTGCACGCAAGCATTACTTCTATCCGGATCTGCCGAAGGGCTATCAGATCTCGCAGTACGACGAGCCGCTGTGCGAGCACGGCGAGCTCGAGTTGATCGTCGGCGGCAGCATCAAGCGCGTGCGGCTGCAGCGCATCCACCTCGAGGAGGACGCCGGCAAGAACACCCACGTCGGGGCCGTGTCTCACGTCGATCTGAACCGCGCCGGGACGCCGCTGGTCGAGGTGGTCACGGCTCCCGAGCTGTCGAGCGCCGAAGAGGCCGCCGAGCTCATGCGCGCCTTGCACCGGTTGGTTCGCTGGATCGACGTGTCGGAAGCCGACATGGAGAAGGGCCAGATGCGCTGCGACGCCAACGTGTCGGTGCGCCGGCGCGGCGAAGATCGGCTTGGAACGAGGACCGAGCTCAAGAACATCAACTCGTTTCGATTTGTCCAGAACGCGGTCGATCACGAGATCGCGCGGCAGATCCGGATCCTCGAGGCGGGAGGGCGGATCGTTCAGGAGACGCGGCTGTGGGATGCTGCGCTGGGGCAGTCGGCGACGATGCGTACCAAGGAGGACGCGAACGACTATCGCTACTTCCCCGATCCCGATCTGCCGCCGCTGGTGATCGATCCCGCGCTGATGGCGTCGGTGCTGCGCTCGATCCCCGAGCTGCCGGGGCCCAGGTTCGAGCGCTACGTGCAGAGCCACAACCTGGGGCCCGACGAGGCGCGGACGCTGATCGGCGACCGCGCGCTGGCCGAATACTTCGATGCCGCGGTCAGCGCACATCCTGGAGAGCGCCGCGGCAAACCGGTCGCGAACTGGGTGCTGACCGAGCTGCTCGGTGCGCTCAACGCCGAAGGCCGGGACATCGGCCAGTCGCCGATGCCGCCGCACCGCTTGTCCGCGCTGGTGGCGCTGGTCGAGAGCGGCACGATCAGCGGCAAGATCGGCAAGGAGATCTTCGAGGAGAGCTATCGCACCGGCGAGGAGCCCGCGGCGATCGTCGAGCGCCGGGGTGTGCAGCAGATCTCGGACGAGCGCGTGCTTGCCGAGATCATCGACCGCGTCGTCGCGTCGAATCCCAAGCAGGCCAACGAATACGCCGCCGGCAAGGACGGACTGTTCGGGTTCTTCGTCGGGCGCGTGATGAAGGAGACCCAGGGCCGCGCGAACCCGACGCTCACCACCGAGCTGTTGCGGAAGCGACTCGGGCGTTGACCGGATGGTTCATCACGGCCAGCGCATGCTGATCGTCCGTAATCCGGACGTGCTAATCACCTGATTTAACGACAGTTGCAGGCCCGACACGCTCGATGGGCGATCGGCTGAGTCTCTGGTCTTGACGATTGCTCGGCGATCAGTAAAGTCCGCGATTCGTAAAGCGCCAACGAAATCAGGCGCCCCGGAGTCCCAAGCCATGTACGCCGTGATCCAGACGGGTGGAAAACAATATCGCGTTGAACCCGGCCAGACCGTGGTCGTCGAGAAGCTCGACGGCGACAAGGGAACGCCAGTTGTGTTCGACAGCGTCTTGCTCGTTTCGTCGGGTGACGGCGGCAACGTCTCGGTGGGTAAGCCCACCATCGCCGGCGCCAAGGTCACCGGAGAGATCGTCGAGCAGGGCCGCGGCGACAAGCTCGTCGTGTTCAAGTTCCGCCGCCGCAAGAACTACGTCCGTCGCAACGGTCATCGTCAGGACTACACCGCGGTGAAGATCGCGGCGATTCAGGCCTAGGAAAGAGACAGCGCCATGGCTCACAAAAAAGGACAAGGCTCGACGCGAAACGGCCGTGACTCGCTGCCGAAAATGCGCGGCGTCAAGCGGTTCGCAGGCGAGCAAGTCACCGCGGGCAGCATTCTGGTTCGCCAGGTCGGCACCAAGTTTCACGCCGGCGAGAACGTCGGCATCGGTCGCGACTGGACGCTGTTCTCGAAGATCAACGGCGTCGTGAAGTTCGAGCGTCATGGCAGGTCGCGCATGCGCGTTGCGGTGTACCCCGCGACCGCGGCTGCGGCCTGAACCCGCCTGAACCCGGCCCGAACCGGCCCGAGCACGCAGCGAGCTGGTTCGACCGATAGGCGTTCGGATGGGGCACCGAGCGGTGAGTGTGTGCCTCGTGCAGCGCGTGCCCCGCGCCGGTTGTAGCTGAGCCATGCAGTTCATCGACGAAGCGCTGATCCATGTCAAAGCCGGCGATGGCGGCAACGGGATCGTCGCGTTCCGGCGCGAGGATGGTGTGCCGCGTGGAGGCCCCTCGGGCGGCGATGGCGGCAACGGCGGTAGCGTGGTCGTCGTCGCGGATCCGAAGCTGTCATCGCTGCTCGACTTCAAGTACAAGCGCCACTACACCGCAGATCGCGGTGAGGACGGCCGGTCGAAGGACCAGTACGGCGCGGCTGGGACCGACCTGACGCTCAGGGTCCCGGTCGGCACCGTGATCTACGACCAGGAGACCGGCGACGTGGTCGCAGATCTCACGGAGGACGGCGCGACCTGCGTGCTGGCCAAGGGCGGCGTGGGCGGACGCGGCAACATCCACTTCAAGACCCCGTGGAACCAGGCCCCGCGTACCGCCGAGCCCGGAACGCCCGGCGAAGACCGTTCGATCCGGCTGGAGCTCAAGCTACTCGCCGACGTGGGCCTCCTCGGATTCCCGAACGTCGGCAAGTCGACGTTCATCAGCCACGTGTCGCGCGCGCGGCCCAAGATCGCGGACTATCCGTTCACCACGCTGGTTCCCAACCTGGGTGTGGTCCGGCTATCCGACGAACGGAACCTGGTGATCGCGGACATCCCCGGGCTCATCCAGGGTGCCTCGGAGGGCGCCGGCCTCGGCCATCAGTTCCTGCGTCACGTCGAGCGCTGCCGCGTGTTGCTCCACATCGTCGAAGCCACGTTCATGACCGGTCCGACCCGGTCGCCGATCGAGGATTTCGACGTGATCAACCGCGAGCTCGCGCTGCACGCCCCCGAGCTCGCGGCAAAGCCGCAGGTCGTCGCGCTCAACAAGCTCGACGCGACCGAGCCCGAGAAGCTGGCGGAGCATCGCACGGCGTTCGCGGCGCGCGGGATCGATCTGTTCGTGATGTCTGCGGCGACCGGCGAGGGCATCGCGCCGGTGCTCGAGAAGTTGTGGGCCCATGTCTCCGCTGCTCGCGCGTCGGTAGCCCGGTAGGTTCCTCATCCTCGGGATCGGGCATCGAGAACCCGACGGGATCGCCATCGCGCCGCGCAAAATTGCCACGCTGGTCCGCACTGCCAGACGGCGTGATTTCACCATCACACGGCGGCCGAAGAGTTGACTTTCTCACCAACCAAACCGGAAGGGTGCTCGGCTTGCTGGCGCCTGGGGCCAGTGTTACAACCGCTGCTATCCAAAGGAAAATGTGTCGAACGTTCCGTTCGTCATATTGCCCAGCGATGGGCTTAGCGATGGGGACCCGGCAGCGGCCGGTTGGAGATTCAGGATGCGAGCTTCTTCGACTGTTTTGGTGTTGTCTTCACTGCTGATCGCCGGAACCGCAGCTGGCCAACCCGCGACGCAGCCGCCTGCCGGCGCTGCTCCGACCGGCGCCGCTCCGACGGGCGCGCCGCCAACCGCGACCACACCGCCGATCGATCCGGCGACGGTGAAGCCCGAGGACATGCCGACCGCCGTCCGCATGCGCCGGCTCGAGCAGAAGACGCAAGCGCTCAAGGAGCGCGCGTGGCAGCTCAAGGCGCGCATCCAGATGCTCAAGGAGCAGGTGCTCGGTGGCGGCATCGGCGCACAGGCGCTGATCGCCCACGCCAACGAGATGGGCAGCTCGTTCCGGTTGATCAAGCTGATCTACACCGTCGACGGGACGCAGGTGTTTGCGCGCACCGACGAGACCGGCGAGAACCTCTACAAGACCAAGGCGTTCGATATCTTCCAGGGGCCGATCGCTCCTGGCAATCACAACGTCTCGGCCGTCGCCACCTATCGCGGCCACGGCTACGGCGTGTTCGAGTACCTGACCAAGTACACGTTCACCGCAAAGGGCAGCCAGACGTTCACCACCGGTGAGGGCAAGGTATCCAAGCTCGACTGCAAGGGCTACGAGAAGGGCGGCCCCAACACGCCGCTCGAGAAGCGGCCCGCGATCGACTGCAAGGTCACCCAGGTTTCGCCAGAGAAACCAGCCACCGAATCGGGGAAGTAACATGCGCCTACGCGCGCTCATCGGACGAACAACCGGTCTGGCGACGTGCGTCGCCCTGGGCCTCGCAGGCTCAGCACGCGCGGACGTCGACAGCCAGCTCGCCGGGTTCGAGGAAGAAGCCCGTCAGCTGGGGACCGATCTGCCGCAGTTGATCCAGCCCGCGGCGTCGAGCCCGCGCCGCCTGGTCGATGCGCAGCTGCTGTTCTCGCTCGGCGACTACGACACCGCCGCGCTCGCGCTGTTCGATCTCGCGAGCAAGCCCGGCGCGGATCAGGAGACCGCGACGTACTACCTCGGCGAGTCGCTGTTTCAGAAGGGCGACAAGGGCGCGGCTCGCAGCTACTTCGCGCAGGTCGCGAAGAACACCGCGAGCAAGTATTACCAGCCATCGCTGCAGCGCCTCGTCGAGATCGCGATCGTTCAGGGCGATGTCACCGACGGGGAGAGCTATCTCGCCGCGCTCGATCGCAGCGCCGCCGGGCTCTACATCCGGGGCAAGTGGGCGTTCGCCCAGGGCAAGCTCGACGACGCGATGACGTACTTTCGCGATGTTCCCAAGGACAGCGAGTACGACATGCAGGCGGCGTACTTCACGGGCGCCACCTATGTCGCCAAGAAGGACGCAGCGGCGGCGACCGAGCTGTTCACGGCGCTGATCGATCGCAAGCCCAAGTCCGCGAAGGATCGCCGCGTGATCGAGCTGGCGCAGCTCGCGCTGGGACGGCTGTTCTACGAGCGCGACCAGATGGGCAAGTCGATCGACGCCTATCTGATGATCGATCGCCACTCGGATCTGTTCCCCGACGCGCTGTACGAGGTCGCGTGGGTGTACGTGAAGAGCAAGCAGTACGACAAGGCGCTGCGTGCGCTCGAGCTGTTGTCGCAGTCCTCGCCCGAGTCGAGCCGGACCGCGACGCTGCGGATCCTCGAGGGCAACCTGCGCGTGCGCAAGGCGCAGATGATCCGCGCGGCGCAGGTCGAAGGCACGCTGGGCGATGAAGCCAAGCAGGATCCGGCGGTCGAGTACGACAAGGCAGCCAAGGTGTTCGCCGAGACCCACGATCTTTACGACCCGTCGTATCGCGCGCTCGTGCAGATGATCGAGACCAAGTCGAACCCCGAGCCGTTCCTGGCTCAGATCGCGGGCAGGTCGTCGGGCGTGTTCCAGATCGCGCCACCGCTGCCCGAAGCGGCGGTGATGTATCTGCGCGACGAGCCGACGGTGCAGCGCTCCGTGGTGATCGAGACCGATCTCGGCGAGATCGAGGCGAACATCGCCGAAGCCGAAGCGACGATCGCTCGGCTCGAGGCGGTGATCGCGATGCACGATCGGTCGGCCGTGTACCCGGTCCTCGCGTCGCGACGCAACCGGATCGGCGCGATCCAGGACGAGCTGATCAAGCTCCGCGGCGCGCTCCACGACAAGGCCGGCAACGCGGGCGAGCTCACCGCCACCCGCAAGCAGCTCGCTGCGCAATATGCCGCGATGCCGAGCCCCGAGCAGGCGTTCGCGGATCGGGTGACCGAGGAGCGCGGGCAATACGACACCATCGAGCAGGCGGCTGCGGAGATCCGCGGCGCGCTCGATTCGTCGCAGGCGATGGCGGTCGCGTTGCGCAAGTACGCGAGCGATCCACCGGTCGAGGGCGCGACGCCGCTCGCCGCAGATCTGAAGACCTCGATCGACGAGACGCTCGGCGCCGCCGCGAGTGAGGCGGCAGCGATCGACGCGGAGCTGATCGAGATCCAGCGCGAGCTGACCCTCGGCCGCGACCTCGCAGGTGTGGGGGACGAGTCGGTCACCCGCGCGCGAGAGGCACGGCGCCAGCTCAAGGCCGCGCTCGATGCCGAACAGCGATCGCTCAACGCGAGCGCCCAGGCCGACCGCGCGATGAAGCTCGCCGATCAGCTCGAGCAGATCGAGAAGCAGATCGACAGTCTTGTCGATCAAGGTCTGGAAACCACGAAGGGCACGCTCGCCAGTGCGCGCACCGATGCGGCGGCCTACAAGCAGGAGCTCGCCGAGTACCAGGTCGAGTCGCGCTCGCTCGGCGGCACGGCACTCGCCGCGAGCTTCGCGGCGGTGAAGGACAAGATCTACGACATCGTGATCCGCTCGGACGTCGGCAGCGTCGACGTGGTGTGGTCCCAGACCGAGGATACCGATGACGAGCTCAAGCGGCTGCAGCTGCTGCGCGCGCGCGAGCTGAAGCAGCTCAAGGACGAATTCAAGGGCATCCTCGACGAAGGAACGCCGCCGCCGGCCCCGCCGAAGCCGCCCACCGGCTCGACGCTGCCGCCTGCGTCGACCACGCCTGCGCCGAGCCCGGATCAGGGTGGAGCTGATACCCGCGTCAAGCCCGGTGGCGAGCAACCCAAGGAGAAGGCCGCGCCGACGGTCAAGCCTGACACCAGTCGAGGAGGTGCGCGATGATCGTCGATCACAAGCGCACTGCATGGGGGAACACGCTGCGCCGCTCGCTGGCGTCCGCGCTGACCGTCGCGTTGCTGACCGGACCCGTGGCGGCGCAACCGGCGCAGCCTGGCGACGGTTCGGCGCCGCCCGCCGTTCCGGCCCAGCCGGCCAATGGTCCGGGCCTCGGACCTCAGGCGGGGCAGCCGTCGGGGCAGCCCGTGGCGGTCGACGTCAATCCGATCCAGCTGTCTCCGAAGGAGAAGGAAGAGCTCGCCGAGCTCGAGCAGGAGTACGAGCGATTCCTCGCTGCTGCCACGGATCACGACAGCCGGATGCGGCAGATCGCCAAGATCGAGCACGACGCACGGAACGCCGAGCTCACCAGGCGCTACTCCGATCGTATCGCAGTCGCGGAGGCGACCCGGAGCAGGCTCAATGGCGAGTCCGTCGCCAAGCTCGAGAAGTTCCTCAAGGACCATCCCAACCACGATCAGTTCACGCCGGACGCGATGTTCCGGCTCGCAGACCTGTACATCAAGCTCGCGGACGAAGAGGTCGACGCGCGGCTCGCGGCACAGGAACAATCGGGTCAGCCACCGGATCCCAACAATCCGATCATGGCCGATTACGGCAGGTCGATCGCGCTGTGGACCGACATCCTGACGCGATTCCCGAGCTACCGGCAGACCCCGTCGACGCTGTACTTGCTCGCGTACTACGGAAAGACCAGGGACGAGCGCAAGTCGCTCCACGTGTTCCTCGCGCTCGCGTGCGCGAACCAGTTCAAGTGGAACGATCCGGTGTCGAAACCGCCCACGCGTCAAGAGGCGCTCAAGCGCGTCGAGAGCAAGACGCTGCGCGATCCGTACGCGAGCTGCCAGGCCTATCCCGGTGCTGATCTCGAGCTCGTTCGTCACGCATGGGTCCGCGGCATCGCCGACTATCACTTCGCGATTCCCGGCGAGATCGACGACGCGATCGCGGCGTACCTGAAGGTCGCCAACGGCGGCAACGAGTCCAAGCTCTACGCCGAGTCGCTCTACAAGCTCGCGTGGTCGTACTACAAGCGCGACTTCCTGCTCGATTCGATCAAGCGGTTCGACGAGAGCGTCAAGCTCTACGATCAGATCGTGGCGCAGGGCGGCATTCCCGCGCTCGAGCTCCGTGACGAGTCGATCCAGTACATCTCGGTCGCGTTCACCGATCCATGGGACGGCGAGGTCGACACCAACCCGACCAAGGCGTTCGATCGCGCCAAGGAATTCTATCGCGGCCGCGAGAACGAGCCGCACGTCCGCGATGTATGGGTCGCGATGGGCAAGGCGTTCGCCGAGCTGCAGGCGTGGGACCAAGCGGTCGACTCGTACAAGATCGCGATCGGTCCGCCGTGGGAGCTCAACCCGCAGAACCCGGTCGTTCACCAAGAGATCGTCAACGTGTTCGAGCTCAAGGGCGACAAGTTCGCGGCCGACAACGCGGCCGCCGAGCTCGCCACGCGCTACGCACCGGGCACCGCCTGGTACACCGCGAACGAGAAGGACCGCGAGGCGATGGAGAACCAGCGCCGGATCGCGGAGCGTGCGCTCTACGCGGCGACGCGCAACACGCACTCGGCCGCGACCCAGATGCGCAAGGAGTACGAGGCGGCGGGCAAGAAGGACGCGCAGGCCAAGCAGGATTACCTCGCGATGTACAGCAAGGCGGTCGACCTGTACCGCACGTTCATCGCCACCTATCCCGAGTCGGACTACATCTACGAGTTCAGCTTCCTGATGGGTGAGGCGCTGTTCTGGAGCGAGCGCTACGCGGAAGCGATCGCGCAGTACAGCTGGGTCCGCGATCATCGCGATCTGGGCACCGCGTATTACATCGACGCGGCGCGCTCGGTGGTGCAGTCGTACGAGGCCGAGGCCGCGCGTCAGGTGGCCGAGGGCAAGCTGGTGGCGTTGAAGGTGCCCACCCCCGAGGAGATGAAGGCACTGCCGCAGCCGTATTCGCCCCAGCCGATCCCGGACATCTATCTGAAGCTCCAGGCCGAGTACGACAACTATCAAAACGTCGTCAACGATCCGAAGGCCGCGCCGCAGCAGGGCATCAACGCCGCGTTGATCAGCCTCGCCTATCTGCATGTGCCCGACGCGATCGCACGGTTCACCAAGGTGATGGACAAGTTCTGTGGCGACGCGATGGCGGCGAAGGCCAAGGACGGCATCCTCGCGATCTACGAGGCGCAGTCCAACTTCGACGCGATCGAGCAGACCAACAACAAGTTCATCGCGGCCAAGTGCGGCGATGATGCGACGATCAAACTGGCGATCGGCCAGAACCGCTCGCTCAACTTCTCGCGCGCGGCCGACCTCTACAAGAACGGCAAGTACATCCCGGCGGCCGAGGCGTTCTACCGGTTCTACAAGACCGCCCCGGCGAACGACCCCGATCTGCCGACGGCGCTCTACAACACCGCCGTCAGCTACAAGCTCGCCGATCGGCCGAAGACCGCGATCTCGCTGTTCAAGGAGTTCACCGCGAGCAAGGACAAGTCGTTCAAGGAGAGCCCGTATTACCTCGACGCGATGCGGCTCACCGCGGCCAGTTACCAGGCATCGTTCGATTACGACAACGCCGTGAGGACGTATCTCGAGCTCGTCGAGACCACGAAGAAGGCGAAGCGCCTCGGGATCAAGCCACCGGATCCGCTCCCTGGCGAGAAGCCGATGACGCTCGAGCAGATCGGGCTCGACGCGATGTACAACGCCGCGCTGGCGTCCGAGCTCAACCGCGACTTCAAGCGCGCGATCGATCTGTACACGCAGTACGGCAAGACCGAGCCAGATCGCCGGAAGCAGGATCGTGCGCTGTGGTCGATCGCCGGGATCTATCGACAGTCCGGCGACGTCAACAACATGATCGCGACGTTCGATCGCTGGCGCACCAAGTACGGAAAAGACGCCGGCAACGAGGACGATTACGTCCAGACCTACTACGACACCGCGACGCTGCGGAAGAAGAAGGGCCAGACGCCGCAGGCAAAGGCGGCCGGCCAGGCGGCGATCGATGCGTGGAAGGCGCGTGGTGCGGTGAAGAACAGCCGCGGCGCGAAGCTCGCTGGTGAATGGCAGCTCGCGTTTGCCGAGGACGCGTACGCGGCGACCTGGGAGCCGTACGAGATCAAGACGGCCGCCAAGACCACCAACGAGTTCAAGGCGCAGAGCGACTCGCTGGCGAAGAAGAAGAAGGAGATCGAGGACAAGTACCTGCTGCTCGATCCGTACGGCGTGGCCGAGTACACGATGGCAGCCAAGGTGCGGTTCGGCGACATCCAGTACGACTTCGGCCAGAAGGCGTCGAACGTTCCGATTCCCAAGCCGATCGAGAAGGTCCCGACCGCGGTCGAAGCCTTCGAGACCCAGCGCGATCAAAATCTCAAGAAGTACCTCGACGAGGCGAAGGCGAACTGGGTGGAGGTCGTTGATCTGGCCAAGAAGGCCGGGATCTCCAACAAGTGGACTCGCAAGGCCCAGGAGAACCTCGGACGCGAGTTCCCGGACGAGTTTACGGTGCTGCGCCAGGAGCTGGTCGAGGGGACGGAGGCGCCATGACAGATCCAACCAGATCGACGCGCGTTGGTAGGTCCATGCCGTTTGGTCGTTCCTGCGCCCGGACGTGGGGCGCGCTGCTACTCGCCACCGCGGTGGCATGTGGTGGCGGCGCGAAAGGTGGCAGCACCACGCCTTCCGGTGGTGACTCCAGCGGCGACGGCCAGTCGATGAACGATACCGGCGATCCCACCGGCTTGGGCGATGGTGGAACATCTGGTGACGGAGCGGGCACCGGAACGGATCCCGGGAGCTCCGGGACGGCCGGCGGCACCCAAGATCCGGGCAGCGGCCCGACGATCGTTCCTCCCAATCTGGACCCCGATCCCGCGCAGGCACGTTCGCAGGTCGAGCAGCATCTCTCGGTGGCGCGCAATGCGCTCGCGGCCGCGACGCCGGACGCGGAGACGGCCCTGCGAGAGGCACGGTTGGCGCTCGCGGTCGATGCGGCGAACGTCGATGCGGCGGCGATGGTGGCGTTTGCGTACTTCCACAAGAAGCTGTACGACACCGCCGAGCTGGTGCTCGACGATCTGTATCGGCGCGAGGCCGCGAAGAACAACGCCAACGTCAACTACGTCTACGGGCTGATCTACGACAAGACCAACCGACCCGAGCGCGCGGTGGTCGCCTATCAGAAGGCCGTGCAGATCAACCCGAACCACGCGAGCGCGATGGTCAACCTCGGGGTCCACCAGCTGCGCAACGCTCAGTACGCCGAGGCCCAGCGAACGTTCGAGCGCCTGACCCAGCAGTTCAAGCGCAACGACGCGGTGACGCTGACCTCGCTCGGTTCCGCGTATCGCGGTCGCTCGGCGGACTATCAGGCGAACGCTCCCGAGCACGATCAGTTCGTGCGCTCGGCGGAGCAGTCCTACAAGCGCGCACTCCAGGCGAGCAACAGCTACGGCCCGGCGTATTACAACCTGGGCCTGCTCTATCTCGACAATGATCCGTATCCAGGGATGACCGATCCCATGCAACGATTGAACACGGCGAAGCAGTACTTCGAACAGTACAAGAACATGCCGGGGTTCGACCTCAAGCTCTACGAGACGCGCATCAAGGACGTCGACAAGGCGATCAAGCGCGTGCAGAAGCAGCTCAAGAAGAAAGCCGCCGGGTAGGACGGAGCTCGACGATGAAACACCTCAGCCTCGCCATGATTGCTGCTGCGCTCGTCTGGGTGGCTCACGTGCCGCACGCCAACGCCGAGGGATGTCCCGATGAAGGCGAAGCCGCGGGCGAGAAGAAGCAGGGCAAATTTCACATCGAGTACATCAACGGCAAGCCGGTCACCGTGATCGACACCGTGGTGTCGGTGTGCGGCAAGGTCCCGCGCCCGAGCGTGGTCTACGTGCTCAAAGAGAAAGACATCGATTACGAGTGGGAGAGCCTGAAGCAGGACTTCATGCCGCTCATCCTCGCCACCGTAAAGAAAGCGCCGTTCTAATGGCGAGCAATCCTCGTCCCGGTACGCCGAACCCCGCGCCTGGTCCTGCCACCTCGGGTGGTGGGCAGCGGCCGCGGATCCTCCGCATCGGTGTGTTGCTGGGGGCCGCCAGTGGCGCCGGCAAGCTCGTCGAGGAGCGCCTGATCCGCGAGCGTACGTCGGTCACGATCGGGCAATCGATGAAGAACACCTTCTCGGTTCCGGTCGAGGGCTTGCCGCTCGAGTTCACGCTGTTCGCGCTCGGCAGCAACGGCAAGTACACGCTGCGGTTCCTGAACAAGATGGACGGCCGGCTCAGCGACGGCGCGAACGTCAACACGCTCGATGCGCTCAAGGGGCGCGCGGCGCGTCAGGTGGGGGATTACTGGGAGATTCCGCTGTCGGAGAGCGCACGCGGCAAGCTGTCGCTCGGCGATCTCACGATCCTGTTCCAGTTCGTCGCCGAACCGCCGCGTCAACCCAAGCCGATGCTGCCCGCATCGGTGCGCGGCACGTTCGCCGATCGCGTCGATCCTCGGCTCATGGTGATCATGACGTCGTCGATCGTGCTGCACTTCGCGATCATGTTGATCGCGCTGCTCACCGATCGCCCGCTTCCGGACACGTTCGCAGCCAAGGCGATCAACCTGACGTTCAAGCAGGAGAGCTACACCGTCGACCTCACGCCTCCGCCGGAGACCAAGCCGGCGGATACAGGTGCGGGCAGCGCCGCAGAGGCCAAAGGACCGGACAAGCCGGCCGACAAGCCGGCGTCGAAGCCAAGCCAGCCGAAACCCGCCAACGACGGTGGGGGCCGTGACGATGCCGCGAACGTGGCGCTCCAGGAGGAGGCCGCGGCGCGCATGGCCGACATGCTCACCGGCTCTGGACCGAACGGGACGTCGCAAGGCGACATGAGTAGCCGGCGACCGGGCAACGATCTCGCGGGTCAGATCGCGGACGTCAAGGAGAGCGGCAAGGCCGTCGATGTTGGTGGTGGCTCGGGCCGTGGCTCGCGCGGCGATGGTGACCCACGCGTCGGAACCGGTACCGGTCCGAAGATCAACGGGCCTGGCGGCGTGGCCAGCGCGGGTGGTGGCAAGACCGAGGAGAAGGCTCCAACGGGCCGGATCAGCGTCGCCGACAAGCAGACGTTCGACGAGTCGTCGCTGACGCCCGACATCGTGCTCGCCAAGATCCAGTCGGTCTACATGGCTGGCCTCAAGCGCTGCTACAAGAACTATCTGGCGAAGGACGCGAGCGCGCGCGGTAAGGTCACGCTGTCACTGACCGTGAACGAAACCGGCCGCACCGTGAAGGGCGCTGCCAAGGGCTTCGCGAGCGAGGTCGACGAGTGCATCGGCGGCCTGATGCAGAGCTGGCGGTTCCCGATCCCGAAGGACAAGGACGGCGACGCCACCGAGGCCAGCTTCGCGATCACGCTGCAGCTGGTTCCGGACTGATCGGGCGCCGGGCCTCGGGCATGTCGCGCGGAGGTATCGCCTGGTTCACCGGCCTATCGGGTGCGGGCAAGTCGACGCTCGCGACCGCGGTTTCTGCGCGCGTCGCAGCGAGCCGACCCGTGGAGTTGCTCGATGGCGACGACGTCCGGACGTTCCTGTCGGCGGGCCTCGGGTTTTCGCGCGCCGATCGCGACACCAACGTCCAGCGCATTGGCTACGTCGCGCGGCTGCTCGCCAAGCATGGCGTGCTCGTGTTCGTCGCCGCGATCTCGCCGTATGCCGAGACCCGCGCCGATGTTCGCCGGCGCAGCGAGGCCGCCGGTCATCCGTTCGTGGAGGTCTTCGTCAACGCGCCGCTCGACACCGTGATCGCCCGCGACGTGAAGGGTCTCTACAAGCGTGCTCAGGCCGGCGAGATCCCGAGCTTCACCGGGATCACCGATCCGTACGAGCCGCCGACCGCGCCGACCATCGAGGTCCGCACCGATCGCGACTCGCAGGAGGCCTGCGAGCAGCAGATCGTCGATGCGCTCGCCAGCGCAGGCCTGCTGGCCTGATCAGTCTGCGAGCAGCATGCCGGCGGCGACCGTGGCGTTGGTCGCTTCATCGACGAGGATGAACGAGCCGGTTGCGCGGTTGCGCTTGTACGGATCGTAGACCACAGGATTCGTGGCACGCATCCGCACGCGGCCGAGGTCGTTGAGCTTGAGCTCACTCGCATTCTCGTCGCGATGGCCGGTGTTGATGTCGAGCCGGTAGAGCAAGTCCGTGACGATCGCGCGCGTCCACCTGGTGGTGTGCTTGAGCGCGTAGCGGCCGCGCGGCGACAGCGGCTTGTCGGACATCCAGCAGATCATCGCGTCGAGGTCCTGGCCGACGGTGGGCTGGTTGTTGGGCCGGCAGATCATGTCGCCGCGGCTGACGTCGACGTCGTCTGCGAGGTGAACCGTGACGCTCATCGGCGCGTAGGCCGATTCGACCGGCTTGCCCGCTTGCTCCAGCCTGGTGATCTTCGAGGTCAGCCCGCTCGGCAGCACCATCACTTCATCGTCGACGCGGAGCACGCCGCCGGCGACCTGGCCGGCGTAGCCACGATAGTCGTGGTACTCGCTCGATTGCGACTGCGGCCGCACCACCCACTGCACGGGGAACCGCACGTCGATCATGTTGCGGTCGCTGGAGATGTGCACCGTCTCGAGGTGATAGAGCAGCGTCGGACCGTGGTACCACGGCATCTCGGCGCTGCGCTCGACGACGTTCGCGCCGGTCAGCGCGCTGATCGGGATGAACGCGATGTCCTGCACGTCGAGGCGTGCCGCGAAGTTGCGGAAGTCTTCCTCGATCGTGCGGAACGTGTCCTCGCTCCAGTCGACGAGGTCCATCTTGTTGACCGCGAACACCAGGTGAGGAATTCGCAGCAGCGACGCGATGTACGCGTGGCGGCGGCTCTGCTCGACAAGCCCCTGGCGCGCATCGACCAGGATGATCGACAGGCTCGCCGTCGACGCACCGGTGACCATGTTGCGCGTGTACTGAATGTGGCCGGGCGTATCGGCGATGATGAACTTGCGCCGCTTGGTCGCGAAGTAGCGGTAGGCGACGTCGATCGTGATGCCCTGCTCGCGCTCGGCGCGCAGGCCATCGGTGAGCAGCGCGAGGTTGACGCGCTCGTCGCCGCGGCGGCGGGATACATCTTCGACATGCTGGAGCTGGTCTTCGAACGCGGTCTTGGTGTCGTAGAGCAGCCGGCCGATCAGCGTCGACTTGCCGTCGTCGACGGAGCCCGCGGTCGAGAACCGCAGCAGCTCGCTCTCCTCGTCGAGCCCAGGGCGGGGCGGCGTCGACATCGGCCCGGACATCAGAAGTAACCCTCTTTCTTTCGGTCTTCCATCGCCGCCTCGGTGAACCGGTCGTCGGCGCGCGTGGCGCCGCGCTCGGTGAGTCGCGCCGCGGCCACCTCGGCGATGACGTCGTCCAGCGTTCGCGCGTCGGACTTCACCGCGCCGGTGCAGGTCATGTCGCCGATCGTCCGGAACCGCACGACCTCACCGCGGATCTTCTCGCCGGGCAGCAGCGTCATGAACGGGTTCGCCGCGTACAGCATGCCGTCGCGCTCGAACACCTCGCGCTGGTGCGCGAAGTAGATCGACGGCAGCGGGATCTGCTCCTCGGCGATGTATTGCCAGACGTCGAGCTCGGTCCAGTTCGACAGCGGAAACACCCGAAGGTGCTCGCCGCGCCGAACGCGGCCGTTGTAGAGGGACCACAGCTCCGGCCGCTGGTTCTTCGGGTCCCATTGGCCGAACTCGTCGCGGTGGCTGAAGATCCGTTCCTTCGCGCGTGCGCGCTCCTCGTCGCGCCGTGCACCGCCGATCGCGGCGTCGAACTGGTTGGCCTCGATCGCGTCGAGCAGGGTCGTGGTCTGGAGCCGGTTACGCGACGCGCGCGGGCCCTTCTCCTCGGTGACCCGGCCGGAATCGATCGACTCCTGAACGCTCGCGACGATCAGCCGCTCACCGAGCTCCGCGACCCGCCGGTCGCGATATTCGAGCGTCTCGGGAAAGTTGTGGCCGGTGTCGACGTGGAGCAGCGGGAACGGGAACCGCGCCGGCCGGAACGCCTTTTCCGCCAGACGCAGCATCACGATCGAATCCTTGCCGCCCGAGAACAGCAGGCAAGGACGCTCGCGCTCTGCGGCGAGCTCCCGAAGGATGTGAACCGACTCGTCCTCGAGCGTTTCAAGATGGGAGCGTCGATACGACCGCACCGAGGAACGAGTCGTCCCATGGCGCGTTCCGCCGTGCAAGACCGTTGGCGTTCAGCATGAGCCAGGACCTGAATAGCCTTGACACCGTCCTTTGTAACCTCATGATTTCGTGATGGTCTCGCGGCTGGTGCTGCTGGTCTGTGTGGCGCTCGCGCTCCCTGCGACGGCGGGGGGCAAGCCACGGTGGGAGACGCTTCCGCTGCCGCCCGCGATGCCGACGCCGATCGCGACCGGCGAGGAGCTGGTCGGCGACGCGAGCATCTATTACGCGGTGTTCGGCGCAGGGGATCCGGTGATCTTGCTGCACGGGGGCATGGGGAACGGCGATCACTTCTCTCATCAGGTTTCGGCGCTGATCGATCGGTTTTCGGTCATCGCGATCGACAGCCGCGGGCAGGGCCGCAGCACGCTGGGCACCGCGAAGCTGAGCTACGGCCTGATGGCCCGCGATGTGCTCGCCGTGATGAACAAGCTCGGGATCGCACGTGCCGCGATCGTTGGATGGAGCGACGGTGGCGAGATCGGGCTGCACCTCGCGATCCACCATCCCGATCGGGTCGCGAGGCTGTTCGTATTCGGGGCCAACTACGACGCTGCTGGCAGCAAGCCGCGCCGCCGCCGGCCACCCACGTTCGTGGCCTATGGTGCGAAGTGCAAGTCGGATTACGTCCGGCTCTCGAAGACTCCCAAGGGGTTCTCGAAGATGGTCACCGCCTTGCGGCCGGTGTGGCGCACGCCTGGTGGCTTCACCAAGGACCAGCTCCGGGCGATCGCGGCGCCCACGATGGTGGCGGACGGAGATCACGACGAGATCATCGTCCTCGATCAGGTGAAGGAGATGGCCGCGCTGATTCCCGGTGGTCAGCTCGCGATCTTCGAGGGCACCAGCCACTTCGCGCTGTGGCAGGACCCGGCAGCCTTCAATCGGGTGTTGCGGGCCTTTCTGACCGGCCAGCCGGGGCCCTCCGCCCCCGACAGGTAGGCGCTCGCTGGCGTCGGGTGCGACCCGCGGAATGGGCGAGGAACTTTGCTGCCCGCCTCGGCAACGAGGTACCATTTTGGCGCATGCGGGGCACGGAACGCTGTTCCAGGATCCTTGCCGTTTCGGCATTCGTGGTGGGCTCCGTGCTGGTCAGCGGATGTGGTGATCCACCGCTGTGCCAGTCCGAGGTGTTCGTCGCGTTGCAGCTGTCTCAGATCGGCAGCGACGTCGATGCCGTCACCGAGGGAGTGCAGGCGGATATTCGCGTACGCACGTCGCTCACGATGGGCACCGAGGTCACGCTCGAGGCGCTCGACGCCGCGGGCACGATCATCAGCACCAGCACGGCGGCCGTCGACAACCAAGGCAACGCGATGTTCACGGCCGTCACCGTGCCGTCGCCATCGACCACGCTCCGCGCCTCGGCGCACACGGTATGCGGCGACGGCAGCGATGAGATCACCGTCGATGTCGTGGCGGGTGCGGGGTGTGAGCTCGCGCTGACGCCGGTGCCCGAGGACAACGAGTTCTACCAGCCGCTGCGGGTGCTCAGCACCCAGACCGACCCCGATCCGATCAATCCCGGCTATCAGCTCACCGCGCTGGTCACGGCGTTGCCCGGCTGGGAGGTGACGTTACGCGCGACCAGCGGCGGCACCGACCGCGTGCTCGAGACCAAGCTAGCCGGCAGCAACGGCGTCGCGGCGTTCGCACAGACGTTCGGCGACGGTGAAGTCGCCCTGCGCGCGTCGTGCACGGGTGCAGGAAGCACCAAGACCTCACTGACCCAGACCGTGCTCGTCGACACCACCCCGCCGGACTGCGCGTTCACGGCGCCGGCGCCCGGCACGACGATCACGCCCACGTTCGACTCCAACGGCGATCTCGCCGATGGCGTGCAGCTCGCGGTCCAAGCGCACATCGATGGTGTGGATGTCACCGGTGAGGCGGTCGCGCTGACGATCACTCCCGAGGGTGGCACGACCACCGCGGTCACGGCCTCGGCGGTCGATGCCACGGGCAACACCATCGCCGCCGCCGCGCTCGCCCCCGAGGCGACGCCGGCCATCTTCGTGTTCGAGCTCAACACCCAGGATCACGCGGGCAACGCGTGCACGTCGGTGCAACCGTACCAGGTGATCTACGACGGCTGCGAGATCGCGATCACGTCGCCGATCGGTGCCGTGACCAGCGACGCTGACGCAAACCCGACGAACGGATCGCAGGTCGACGTCGGAGTGCACGTGTCGTCTGCGTGCGTTGGCCGAACAGTGACGTCGACCTGCGGCAGCAACTCTCCGAGCGAGACGGTTCCCGCAAGTGGTGCGCTGACGCTGCGCGTCGATGCGTGTGCGACGTCACCGTGCGAGGCGATGGTTCCGTGCACGGTGCGGGTCACCACCGAGTCCGGGGTCGAGACGCAGGCCTCGACGACGATCGAGTTCGACGATCAAGGACCAGGCGTGTCACTGCAATTGATCGCGCCACCGCTCGCGTGCGGGGCCCAGGTGACGCCGGCGATGGATGCCAACCCCGGGCTCGACGGCGTGCAGCTGATCGCGCGGGTCAGCTCGGCAGACGCAGCGACCAGGAGTCTGCAGCTCACCAACAGCAACGGGACGGCGATTCTCAATGCCGCCTCCGACGTTCAGGTGACGCTCGCGCCGGGAACCAACACCCTGGTCGGCCTGGGTGCCGACGCCAACGGTAATCAGGGTCAGAGCGCTGCGTGCGCCGTCACGCTGGCCGATCTCAACGTGAGCTTCTCCGCGCCCGCAGCCGACGGCCTGATGAGTCGCAGCGAGGGAACCGTGGCGGGCAGCATGATCACGTTCCCGCTGTGCGGCACGGTGAGCAAGCCCGGCGCCGCGGTGCAGGTGTCGATCGATGGCGGCGCGCCACTACCCACGACGGTCACCGGCACCAGCTGGTGCCGAACCGTGACGCTCGCCGAGTCGCCTCCGTCTCACACGATCCTCGCATCCGCGACCGCCGGCGCATCGTTTGGGTCCAGCTCGCTGGTGCTACGGATCGACCTGACGGTGCCACCCAGCCCGATCGCGTTCACCGCCGTGGCAGTGAACCGCCAGCGCATCGAGATGACGTGGCAATCGCCCAGCGACGCCGGCCAGTCCGTGGCTGCCTACCTGGTGAAGTACGCGACCACTGCATTGACCGATGGAAACTTCAATAGCGCGGGGATCCCGCTCGCCACTGCGCCACCGCGTGCACCCGGCACGATGGAAGTGGCGACCTTGTTCCCAGCGCGCACCGGCACCTCTTTCTGGATCGGGATCGCTGCACTCGACGAAGCCGGCAACCGGGCGCCCGCAACGATCATCGGACCGATCACACCCGGCTTCGATCGGTTCGGTGCGATCGCCGCACCCGATGTTTCGAACGGTGCTCTCAACCTCGGGTATGCCATCGCACACGGTAAGTTCAACGACGACGAATACGAGGACCTCGCGATTTCCGCACCCACCGAAGGCGTGGTTCCTTCGTTTCATGCTGGTGCCGTCTACGTGTACTTCGGCAGCGGTGTCGGAATCTCCGCCACCCCAGACCTGAAGATCACGAGCACGGTCTCCAACGGGCGGCTGGGCCTGGGACTCGCAACAGTCCGGTGGAGCAGCGCGACCCGCGACGACCTCGCGATCGGAGCCCCGGGCGTTGATGGCAACGGTCATATTTTTGTGCTCCGAGGGGGGGCGAGCTTTGGCACCGGGACTCGTGTCGCGACCACGGCCGATCTTCACATCGCCGCAAATCCGATGATGCCCGGTTGGTTCGCTGGCAGTGGCCTCGGCAGCACACTGATCGCGCCCGATGTCGATGGCGATGGAATTCAGGATCTCGTCGCATCGGCACCCAGCGGTGGAGGTGGCAACGGTGGCATCGTGATCCTCTATGGAGGCACGGTGAACGCGAACGTACTGCTTTCCGACATCGACCCCGCTAGTAACGAGGCGGTGTGCGAACTGTTCGTCGATCCCGGCACGACGCCGAGCCGCCGGCTCGGGTTCTATCTCCACGATGTCGGACCGACCGAAGGCACCTCGGACCTCACCGATGACATCGCGGTGGTTTATGTGGATGACTATGCGACCATCGGCGAGTCGCTGTATCTCCTACGAAGCGATGGCACGCGTCCAGCGGCAGCAGGCATAACGCCTCGCTTCTTCACCGCAGGACGCGACGTCCAGCTTGATTTCGCAACAACGGTCAAACGCACAGAGTGGGGTGCGCAGATCACGAGCATCGATGACCAGAATAGCGACGGGCACCGAGACTTGGTGATCTCATCGTTCCGCGGTGCCAATGACATCGGCCGCATCTTGATCGTGTCGGGGGCGACCATGGGGGTTGGTGGCATTGCGTCAACCGCGGATCCGGGAGTGACGCTGTCTACGATTGTTGGGATAGGCGGGGACGCGCGATTCGGATCGTTCATTCTTCACGATCGGAACTCGATGCTCGATATCGACGGAGATGGCCGCGAGGACCTGATGGTCGGTGGTGCTCCTGGTGGTATCGGAACCGGATTTGTGTGGTTTGGTGGCGCAATCCCTCTCGGTTCGGCATCCACCACATCGGCCCAGATGACGCTCGTCGCGCCAGCTCCAATGGGATTCGCGCGTGCGATCTCGCAGGGTGGTACCAGCCAAGCGGTCGTCGTGGGTGACCTCGATAACGACGGATTGGAAGACGTGTGCTGGGCCTCGCCCTTCGACAACGCCGGGGATGGTAGCTTCGAGATCCTTGCGGACTGAGCGATGCCCTGTGCGAATCCGCTCATCGCGATGAGCGGTGTCAGAATGTGGCCCGTGCGGTGAACAGCTTGCCCAGTTCGAGCCACTGAGATTCGACATGTCGTCAGCTCCCTCTGCTGTTGACTCGCCGCGACGGCAGTCCTAGCATGCCGGTTCTCAAGCTTATGAAACGCTTTGCATTGGCCGTTGGTATCGTTAGCGGGCTCGCGACAAGCGCGTCGGCTCAGCAACCACCGGTGGCTGACATCGTAGAGGGTGGCGGCCTCAAGATTAGCGAAGGGACCGTTCTGCACCCCGTTCTCGGCATAGAGACCGGGATTGTGCACAACGTTTTCTACGAAGATTCATCTCCGATTCTATCGGGGATGATGAGAGTGATCGGGGAGATCGCCGTAGGTTCGTTGCCGCCCGAGCGATTGCAGGCGCCGACAGAACAAGATTCCAGCACCCGCCATTACGGCAGTCTTGCGTTTCGCCTCGACGTGCATGCCCAGTATGAGGAGTACTTGAGCTCGAACGACGACGTTCAAGCTCAGCGCAATTTCGCCTATGCCGCGCTGGCGCAAGGTCTCGTCTATCCGCGTCAAACGTGGCAGTTCGCGTTCTCTGATGAGCTTCGTCGGGAGACCCGCCCCGTAAACTTTGAGTCACCACAGGATGTCGATCGCGACATCAACCGGCTCGCCCTTCAACTTCGGTACCGCCCCGTGGGCCGGCGAATTTCGGGCTCGCTTGGCTATCAGAACGTCATCGACTACTTCGAAGACGAAACCCAGCAGTTCGCCAACCGCATGCAACACACGGTCGCGCTGAACTTTGGCTGGCAATGGTTTCCGCTGACCCGCATCTTCGCCGATGCGTCCCTTGGATTTTTTCGCCCATTGGGAGATGACTCCACGCGGATACCGTCGATGCCACTGCGTGTAGTGGCCGGAATTGCGTCCGCGCTGACGGTGAAAACCCAAGTGCTCGGCACAATTGGCTTTGGCAAAGGCTTCTATGAGACGGGGCCTGATTTCACGAACGTCGTCGGCGGATTGCAATTCGGCTACCGCTATAGCCCGCAAGCGCGGCTCGCAGCAGCGTATGAGTACGACTTCCACGACTCGATCAACGCGAACTTCTACCGCGATCACGCGTTGAAGCTTCGAATGGAGCAGCAAATCGATCGGTTCGCGTTCACTGCGGCGGCTGAGTTGAGATTTCGTCTGTATCGCGGTGTCATTCCCGAGGTGATGGGAATGGGGATGGCTACCGATCGGACTGATCTGATCTTCTCGGTGCCGCTCGGTGCGACATACAATTTTCGCAACTGGATCGCTGCCACTCTCGATTATCGCCTGACCATCGACGAGACGGACTTCCGTTACTCAGTGGGCGGTTCTGTGTTCGATGATCCGAGCTACACTCGCCAATCGCTCATGGCTGGCGTGCGCGCCGCCTATTGATAGAGCGCACGCGGCATGGAACGGGTTCCGGTCGCGATCGTGGGCGTCGGCTCGTGGGGTATCAATCACCTTCGAGTGTTCGCTCGGGAGTCGTCAGCCAACATTCGGTGGGTGTGTGATTCGGACGCCTTGGCGCTCGCTCGCTGTGGTGAATTTGCGCCCACGGCGCGGCTGACCACGGACCTCGATGCAGTGCTCGACGATCAAGACATTGTCGGCGTCATCATCGCGACGCCGGCGCCCACACATGCAGAGCTCGCTTGTCGAGCGCTTGCCGCCGGCAAACACATATTGGTGGAGAAGCCTCTTGCGCTGAATCTCGAAGATGCCGAGCGGGTTCGGCGAGCCTCGACGACAACAGGGCGGAGCGTCGTGGTCGGGCACCTGATGATTTATCACCCGGCCCTCGTCCAGCTTCGCGAGCTGCTGCGCTCGGGCGAGCTCGGCACGGTTAGGTATCTTCACTCGACGCGCGTGAATCTTGGCCGGCACCGACGAGATGAGAACGCGTTGTGGAGCTTTGGCCCTCACGATGTGTCGATGTTGGACTACCTGTTGGGGCTCACGCCATCGTCTGTGGCTGCACAGGGCGGCGCGTATCTGCAAGACGGGATCGAGGACATCGTGTTCATCACGTTGCGATTCCCGAACGCAGTCATGGGTCACATCCACCTGTCGTGGCTCAATCCGCGGAAAGAACGCAGGCTAACCATCGTCGGTTCAGCAAAGATGGCCGAGCTCGACGACGTTTCGCAGGAGAAGCTACGCGTCTTTGATCGTGGCTACGACACGCCACCCGCGTTCACCCAATACGGGGAATACCTGACCATTCGACAGGGTGGGGTACATCTGCCACCGGTGACAATGGAGGAGCCACTCGGCGTGATGGCTCGCCACTTTTTAGATTGCTGCCGCGGTGTAGCCGAACCGCTCACCGACGCCGAAAGTGGCGTCCGAATTGTTCGGGTTCTTACGGCGGCTCAAGAATCACTGCGTCTTAAAGGCGCCTCGGTTTTTTTGAGCAATCCCTGAACGGTCTTGCGAAGCCCTTAGCGGTGTGAGAAACCGCCAGCTCCTTTGAACCCCGAGCGGGTTATTGGCCACTAACCTGAGCTTCCCGCATGTCCAAGGTTCCCGTTCCCCCTTCGACCGTCGATGGACCTGATGAACAGGTCCTGAGCTTCGACATCGGCCGTTACCTGGCAGCACTGCGCCGTTTTGCGTGGCTGATTATCGCGCTCATCGTCGTCTCCGTTACTGCCGCAGTTTTTTACACTCGTCGCCAGCCCGAGATTTTCGAAGCGACATCCTCGGTACAGATCGAGCCTCGAATGGCCGACCTGCTCGGACAAGCGAGCGATTTTGTCGGCGTCAGAGGCGGCGGGGCCGAGTACTACAGGCAGCAACGGTTGGTCCTGGGCAGCCTGAAGTTGATGCGCGAGACCGTCGTGTCCAAGAACCTTCACACCAAGCTGCTCACCGAAAAGGAGCGTAGCGGCCAGCCACTCGAGCAGCAGTACGATCTCGCAGCTCGTCGACTACAAGAGGCCGTCACGATCCGGTATCCCGAGCAAAACCGCATCATGTACGTGGTCGTTTCGAGTCGCGACCCAAAGCTGGCGCAGGACATCGCGAATGCACATGTGGCGACGTACGAGGCGTACTCGCGTGGATTGTTGACCACAGGCACTCAGCAGGCGTCGTCGGCGTTGTCCGCAGAGTTCACGGTAGCGGAAAAGGCGCTGCGCGCCGCGGATGAAGCGATCCACGAATTTCAGAAACGCAATCAACTTCCGAACGTCTCCGATATCGAGAACCGTCAAAGTATTCAGTCGTCGAAGATGATGACGTACATGCAGAAGCTCAACGACGCGCACAGTCGATCGAAAGAGCTGGAGGTACGACTTCAGATTTTGCGACAGGCTGCCAGCGGCACTGACATCGTCGATTCGCCGATCCTATCGATGGCTGATTCTACCGCGTTCGACTCGATGCGGGCCCAGTACTACACCGCCAAGAACGCGTTTGAAGAACTGCAACGTGAAGTTGGCCCCAAGACGATCGAATACGCCCGACAAAAGGCGCAAGTCGACAGCCTACGGTCGACGCTCGAGGCCGAGGCGCGGCGCGTCATCGGAGCTGCGGAGAAGCAGTACCAAGCGTCGATGCAATTCGAGCGAGAAATGGCGAGCGAGGTTGAGAAATGCAAGGACGAAGCCCTCGCATTGGGGCCCAAGATTCTCGAGTACAACGAGTTGACTCGTGAGAAGAAGAATGCCGAAGACAAGTACAACATCCTCGTGGGACGTCTCTCGACGAGTCAGATGACCGATCATCTGAGCAAGAATCTCGACGGTAACGTGAGGCTACTTGATCCCGCGCAACTCCCCACGACGCCAGTGTCGCCCAACCTGCGTATCAACATCATGGTCGCGACGGGTCTGGCCCTGGTCATGGGCTTCAGTATCGTGTTCCTGATCGTATTCCTCGATCGTTCGATCAAGTCAGCCGAGGATGCTCAGACGTCTGCTAGTGCCGCGGTTCTCGGTGTGGTGCCGATGCTCAGCGAGCAGGAGTCGAGTGGCGACGATCGAGGACGAGACCTCTATGTGCACGAACATCCAAAGTCTCAGGTTGCCGAAGCTTGTCGGTCGTTGCGAACAAACCTGGTATTTTCGGGGGCCGATCGGCAATTCAAGACGCTGGTCGTATCGAGCGCGAATCCGCGCGAAGGCAAGACCACACTGGTCATCTATCTTGGAACCACGATGGCACAGAGCGGGGAGCGGGTCCTGCTCGTGGACACGGACATGCGGCGCCCACGCCTCCATATTTCGACGGGCGTTCCGCGTGGAATCGGCCTTTCGAATCTGATCGTCGGCGACGGATCGTACGAGGATGCGATCAAGTCGTCGGCGATCCCGAACTTGTTCGTATTGCCATGCGGGCCACTTCCGCCGAATCCGGCGGAGCTGCTGATGAGCAAGAAATTCGCGGGTGTGCTCGACGAGCTCGCGAAACGATTCGATCGGGTGATCCTGGACTCGCCGCCGCTTGGCGCCGTGACCGACGCCGTGGTGTTGTCCAAGCAAACCGACGGCGTCGCGCTCGTCGTTCAGGCAGGCAAGACGCTGCGTGACGAAGTGAAGCGGTCGGTCCGGCAAATCCGGCACGTTGATGGTCAGGTTGTTGGAGTAATCCTCAACCAACTGGATCACCACGATCGGCGCTACGGCTATTACAGCTACTACGGCTACGGTGAGAAGGTGAACGGGCCAGTAAGCGCCAGCTAAGCGCGTGCGGATCCTTTACCTCTCCCTCTCCTATATTCCCTCTCGAAGGGCATCGAGCGTCCAAGTCATGAAGATGTGCGCGGCGCTGGCACGCCGTGGCCATGAAGTCGTGCTCGTTGCGAAGGCTGGCTCGGAGAAAATTCGCAGCGACGATCATTCGTTCTACGGGGTCGAGCCGAGGTTTGACGTACACAAGGTCGCGCGCCCGAAGGTGCGCGGTGGCGCGATCGTCTATTCCGTTGGCCTTGCGAGCTGTGTTGCGAAATACCGAAACTGGGCCGACATAGCGTACTGTCGCGATCCGGTGGGTGCGCTGGTCGCGAGTTACGCGCGCATTCCCGTAGTGTTCGAAGCTCACGAGATCCCTCGGTCACCACTGCTACAGCGTCTCGTAAGACAAGTCCTACGGTCGTCGAGCTCGGTCGGTACGGTCGCGATCTCGAATGCCCTCCGCGACGATCTCGTCCGGGCTCGCCTGCATCATCCGCAGCGCCCGATCGTTGTCGCGCACGACGCATCCGATCCGCCGCCCGATCGCCGCATCCGCGCTTGCCGGGGTACCGGCGCACCGGTGATTGGTTACGTCGGAAGCCTCTACCCAGGGCGCGGCGTGGAAACAATCATTGCCGTCGCCGATGGGATGCCTAGGTACAAATTCCGCGTTGTTGGCGGTTCGCAGGAGGATCTTGAACGGTGGCGGCGTCGCGATGTCCCTCACAACGTCGAACTGGTTGGGTTCGTGCCGCCGTCGCAACTACCGGAGATTTACGGTGAGTTCGATATTGTTGTGATGCCCTATGCCTCGCGTGGTGTGACGGGTCCTTCTGGAGGGTCGGACACCAGCAAGTGGGCATCCCCAATGAAGATGTTCGAGTACATGGCGTCAGGGGTTCCCATCATCACGTCCGATCTTCCCGTTCTTCAGGAGGTGCTCCGCGACGGCCACAACGCGCTTATCGTACGGGCGGAGTCAGTCGAAGAGTGGCAGGCGGCTATCGAGCGCCTGATTCGCGAGCCCACGCTACGAACCGAGTTGGCGAACAATGCACTCGCCGACCTCATGCGCGCTCATACGTGGGATGCGCGAGCGAGATCGGTCCTGAACGCTCTCAATCTCGAGGACGAAAGGTTCGGAGGGAGAGCCGGTCAGCTAAACGGCGATGCGTAACCGGGAGGCTCGATGTCGTCCGGGAATATGTCCTTGGACGGATCGTCCGGGATATCTGGTCCGGACCAGCTCGATTCAGTGTCACCCTTGAGGTCGAGCTCTCCAGCACACACCAACGCTTGCTCGCGTAAGATCCGGATCGCCCCAGCATTGCTCTGCACTTCTCCGAATTGGACACGCTGCTCCGTGGCGTCCGTGGTCAATCCATCAAACGCGGATTTCGCGCGCTCGAGCATGTTCGCGTGCGCCTTGATCTGCAGCAATTTGTCGTTGATGCAGTTGAGCTTGATGACGTCCTTTTCCTTGCGGGCCTTCAGCTGAAGCGCGACGACCGTTTCATTGTCGCGCGCGGCTTGCTCGACCAACGAGCCAGCCTGCTCGGTCATCTGGGCTGCGGTCAGCGTGACGGTCGCGCCAGCGCTACCCTCTGTCGTCGCTGGTGGTGTCGAGGGAGCTGGTTGGGCCAGCAGTGTGCCGGTGGCCAACGTGAGAATTGCGATGCCACCTCGGGTCGATCGACGGAGTATTCTCAATGATTTCACCGGAGTCTCCAAGCTACGCAAACGTACCCTCATCGCATGGAGGTGTCAACAAGGTAGGACGCGTCACAAGGCCAAAACGTTCGAACAAGTTACCAAAGAACTGAACTGTCACGGCGGTTGCGGTCACGAAGGTGACGTCCCAAACTCGAACCGCTCTATGCGCCTGATCATCCTTCTTGTTGTCCTAGTCTCCGCATGTGGGGACGTTCCGCCGGCCACCTATCCGACCGCCCCCCCGCCACAAGATGAGACACTGGCGCCGTTGGGAATTGGGGACGTCGTGGAGATCACCATCTACAACGGAGCGAAAGAGACGAAGGCGGTGTTTCGACTCGATCCAACCGGAAAGATTTCCGTCCAGTACATCGGCGATGTTGTGGTGATCGACAAAAAGCCAAACGAGGTGAAGGAGGAAATCCGGAGCCGACTTGCAGATGGCTACCTGGTCGACCCGATCGTGTCTGTGATCGTCACCGAGGTGAACTCATTGTCGCTGTCCGTATCGGGCGAGGTTGGCAAAGACGGAAAGATCAAGTTCACGCCCGGGATGACGATCGTTGATGCAATCGCGCTTTCAGGTGGCTTCACGCCGATGGCCAAGAAGAATCACGTAAAGGTCATCCGAACCGTCAAAGGTAAGGACGTCACCTTTCGTATTCCGGTCGACGCGATTCAGGACGGTTCGCGTCCGAACTTCTACGTGGCGGCCGGCGATCGAATCTACGTGCCTGAGCGGCTATGGTAGCGACACTTGGCCGAACCGGCTATGGCTTCGGCGCATTCTGCGTGTTGTCCAACAGGCGGCGTTCGAACTCAGCTCGAACGCGGTTGCCCATAGCTTCTTCGATGCGCGCCAACAGGGTATGGATCTTTCGTTCGTTTTGGATCGTTAGATAGGAGCGCTGCAGCGTCGACGTTAAGCACTCACGTGCCTTCAACCACTCTACGCGAGCGATGTGAATCTCGCAGATCATGATATTGGCATCGGTATATTCGGGCGAGCTGGCGCCTTGCTGGACGGCGGAGCCGAGCGTAGCCAACGCAGCGTCGTAGTTCTTGCGGATTGATTGGATCCGGGCGAGGTCGATGACTGCGGAGATTCCTGGAGCGCATCTCGCAACCCCGGCAGCTGCGCGTTCCGCAGCTTCCATGTTTCCTATTTTCTCGGCGAGCTCGAGCATCCGTCGCCAAACGTCGAGCCGATTATCGCCTGCGTCCACGAGCTTGGTCACGTAGGCCAGCGCCACATCGTGACGCTGGGCGTCTGAGAGTGCCGTCGCGATCAGTCCCCATCGCATCGGATCGTTCGGAAGCGCAGCGGCGGCGTCGCTGGCCGCAGGAAACACCTGAAGGACTTCGTTGATCAATGGAGCCAGACGATCCGAATTGAAGATCGCCAGCCGATACTCCAAACCAGCTTGGTTCCTGCGACCGCCTGCAGCCAGCCAGACAGCTGCCGTCCGATGCAACCCGGGATGAGTGGGGTGAAGACGAAGAGCATGGTTGAGAAAGCCGACGCGTGCACTTGCTGACGCCGACCAACGGCTCACATGTGCCGCAGCGAGATAGTCGAGCGGGTGCCTAGCGAGTGCCGTGCGTGCAGTTGCCAGGTTGTTGCTGGAGCCGGACAGGCTATCGTGGTCCTCGGCGAGCGATCGTGTCATCGCGCACCCGATCGCCACCACGGCCGCCATCGCAACGACGGCAGAACGCCACAAGGTGCGTGACGGCGAGGAGCTCGTTTCCTTCAGCGGTACGTACAGCAACGTCGACGCGACGAGTAGTGTAGGGATCGCCACACCTGGCACCTCCAGTCCAAAGTCGACGACACTTTGGACGCCCACCGCTGTCATCGCCCCGAGCGCACCTGCGAACAGCGATCCTGAGTGCCATCTGCGAAACGCAACGACGGCAGCGAATCCAAATGCGCTCGCAAGTGCCAACGCTCCCACAGCTCCCCAGTCGATCGCCGCTTGGAGGTATTCATTCTCGATGTGTGAGAACGTGACCCGGCCGCTCATCGGGTGAACGCGCGTGAACGCCGTTTCAAATGCGCCGCGACCAATGCCCAGAATCGGAGCTTCGCTCAGCAGCGAGCTTGATGAGTGCCAAGCGACGTACTTGCTGCGAGGATCCGATAGCTCGGATGTCGACGTGGATTCCAGCTCGTTACGAACTTCTCCGCCGCCCAGGTAGATCACTAACACTAGGCTGCACAACACGATCACTGCACCTGGAATCACTACTCGCCAGGCATCGGCTCGCCGCGAGTCGCGCGATCGGCGGAGTTGCTGGAGCACGACCATGATGGCTGTCACCGTAGCGCCCCCACCGAGACCGAGGACCGCGGAGCGTGAGCGGGTCGCGATCGTGACCACGACGCACGCCAACGCGACGACAATCCACCACGCGCGGACCGCAGCAGCGCGCCGTTCGTTCAGCGCCAAGCCGCTCGCCGTGAGCGCTCCAATTGCCATCAGCGTTCCGAGATGGTTCGAGTTGAGCAACGGGGACATCACGTTCGGAGTGGCGTGAGCCGGGTCGAACAGGCCATAGAGCCGGGTTGCTCCCAAAACCTCATGGACGATTCCGATCACCGCAACAAGTCCCGCCATCCCGCTGACACCGGCCAGGATCCAGTATCGTCCGCGTTCGGCCGCGGCGGTTCGAATCGCAATCCAACCGACGAGCAAGTAGCTGACCAGCTTTGCTAGCTCGACCCAGGTGTTCGCTGGATCTAGCGACAACGGTCGCCAGCTGGGCGTCGGATCAGCGCCGAGCAACTTTTCGCTGTCGACGACAAGCTCGTAACCAGTAGGGTTGAGGGTCGCGAGTACCGAGTCTGGAAGTGGGATCAGTTGCAACGCGGTAACCGCGACGGTCACACCCAACAACAGAATGAGAGGCGAGATGCCATGCAGCTTCCGACGCGAACTGATCAGACTGGTAACCCCCAGGATCGCAGCCGCTAGCGTCGCGATCACAGCCCACCGCGACACTCCACCCGCGGCCAGAACACTAGATGCCAAGGCCGCCACTCCGCCACCAAGCGCAATGCGATCACGCGAGCGCACTACCACCTCGAACGAACACGCGATCTTTGCGTCATGGCCGGCAGGATACGCGCCAGCCGCCGCCAGAACAACAGAGCGCCCACGTATGGTTAAGGACCAGCGACGTAGTTCGTCATCACATCACTAGACGGAAGCGCACGATCGTACACTGCGACCAGGTGGATTGTGCCTAGCCAGGTGTTGCGGCGATTGGGATCGCCGGCCATCGTAACGAAGAAGGTGTCCTTCCAGTCATCGAGTAGACCGCCGAACGCATCGGACACTGCAACGCCATTGACGAAGAACTGTCGCTGACTTGGTGTCGAAGTCACCACCAAATGCGTGAGGGTGAGATCGACCGTTCCGTTCGTGAGCATCGGACCGCCATGCAGATCCACCCCCGCAGTCTTCGTCAAGACATGCGCCCCCCAAGATGATCCATCTTGATCGAGACTGATGAGATGACCCGCGATGTTCTTCACGGTCATCGCCACAATGCGTGCTGGGAAGCCGGGCTGCCCGCGTTGCTCGATGTTCGCCGCGGTTACCCATGCCTCCAGGGTGACCTCGTCGCTAACCTTGCACTTCGGCACCAACCGGTTAAACACCCCGGCTGAATTGATGTCGACGCCACCGTTCACGCGCAGCGAGCTATCGGCCCAAGCCACCATCGCTGGATCCGAGATCGATAAAGTGATTGGAGGCAGCACGCCGGATGTATCTGAAATGGTGGCGCCCGACGTCTCATCGAAGGCCCACAACGCGATGAGTCCATCTCGGACTCGCGCGACCGGTGATGTGTCGAGCGCGGCATCGAGATCGGCGGCATCGACGCGTGCATCTGGATCAACGGCGGTTGCCGAAAATCCGCAACCGAGCACCAACGACATTCCACCCCAGCACGCTCGCATCGCCGTACTATACGACGTGCGTGACTGGATGGCGGGGACGGAAAGACGCTCGGCCTGCTCGAGGTGAACAGTTGTGTCAGTCGCCTTCGTATTCACTAATCCACGCCATCATCTCGAGATGATGGCGCCCGTCGTAGCTGCGCTCGTGCGGGATGGCATTCACGCCCGTCTGATCTCCCTCGCAGAGTTGCGGGGTTTTGACACCCCTCAGCACGTGCCTGAGATCGAACGTGTAATCCCGGTCAATGTTCGCCGACGCGTGATCGGGCGGCATCGACCCGCCGGGAACGAGGAGGCGTGGCAGACCGGTAGCCGCGCCAAGAAGCTGGTGTGGGCCCTCGTGCGGTTACGGCTGCGACAGATGCTCCGTGCTGTCGAGGTGGTGGTCGTGCCGAACGACGCTGTTTACCCTTACGTCCAGCTTATTGCGGATCTGCGCACACGCGGCGTGTCGACCGTGCTGTTGCAAGAAGGCATCCGATTTCCCCTGCCGATCGCGCATCGCGGGCCGGTTTACGGCGCCCAAGCCGACATCATCTGCGCGTGGGGTGAAGGCAGCAAGGACTATTTCGTCGCTAACGGCATAGCGCCGCAGAGGGTGCAAGTCACTGGTGCACCGAGGTTTGACGCGCTCGACCCGGCATCGTGGGCGGCCAAGGGCGAAGCGCTCCGGGCGGAGCACAAGATGGAGGTTGCTCCGTTGGCCTACCTTTCAAACCCCATCGAGCACCAGGGGTATGGAGACAAGCAACTCAAGTTGGACTTGTTCGCGACCTTCCTTCGAGAAGGTGCAGAAGTGCTCCTCGCCCAACGCGTGCCGGTTGTCGTAAAGAACCACCTTGCAGAAGATCCCGAAGACTACAAACGAGTCGCGGCCGCAAGCCCGATCGCCGCGCTGGTCCACGTTCTCCCTCCAACTGCGTCGATCTTTGCGACGCTTTCGGCCGCGCGTGCCGTGGTGGTTTTGACGTCAACGACCGGGCTCGAAGCGTTGGTCTTTGATAGGCCTCTGGGGCAGATGGCAATCCCGGAGCATCCGCCGGCATTCGAATATGCCGAGCGCCAGGTTGCGATGGTGCTTGCACCAGCCACGATTGCGGCACGGATTCGTGAACTATGCGAGGCCCGAGCACCTGGAGATCCGCGCGTCGCTGCCTTCATCGCCCGACACCTTCACGATCGCGGCAACGCTGGAGCGAACGTCGCTGCAGTGATCGCCCGAACCTACAATCGCCGGCGAGCCAGCTAACCCGCCGAGAGAGAGGCTCGCGCGTCGCCCTGCTGAACGACTGACTCTTCGCGCAACGCGACGACGATTGCGAGCAAGACCCAGAACAGCGTGAACCGAAGCCCCTGGTGGGTCATGCCATAAGACAACGTCGGTATGATGAGAAACCACATCCGGAGCCCAGATCGTCGAAGCGCCGACCACAGGAACGCGCCGAACATCAACGTGCCTACGAACCCGTAGCAGAAAAATAGCGAACCAATCGACGAATGGATCTCATGAGAGCGGATCTTCGTGGTGGCTTCGAATCGTTTGTACGCGCCTTCCCCTGCTCCCAACACCCAGTATTCCGGATAGTGCAGGATTCGATCGTAGCCGCGCTCTTCTACGAACCCGAGGCTCTCATCGTTCGCAATGCGAACCACGGCTCCGCCGAGCGCTCGTTGCATTGGTGTCGCGAGTAGCAGCAACAGACCGCACGTCGCAGCAACTAGGAGCATGGTTCGGAGTCTCGAGATCATGCCTGCAATCACGAGAAGACCAATACCTGCGAGCGCAGCTTTAGACGCGGAAGCGAGGCCCAGATAGGTCGCAGCGACGGTCCCTATGGTCACCTCGAAGGTCGACACGTGTCCGCGTCGCTGGAGCACCATCATTACCGAAGCGCTGAGCAATGCGTAGTAGCCAAGCTGGTTCGGATTGTTGAACAGCACGGTGGCCCGGTTGCCGCCCGACATTGCCAATGACAGCGCGACTTGGCTAATCAATGTGACCAGCACGAACCGGCTCGTCAGTCGCAACATGCGAGCTTGGTAGGTGCGATAGAGCACGATCGTGACAACGAACACGAGCGCGTTGTAAACATAGAAAAACGGAGTTAGCAGAAACCCGGTTCGGACCTCGATCGTCCACGAGTTCAATACGAACGACCAAACCAGATTTACGAGTACGACGTACGACGTGAACACGATCAGGAGCCGGACCGAGGACGCGGCCATTGGCCCGAGCCGACCATTCCACCGCGTTAGCCCTAGCGGCACGAGAATGAGCGCCAGGATGTCGCCGATCTGAGGCAATCCGCTTGCCCACAGATAGATCGGCACCAACGCGAGGTAGAGCGCCCACACCAGAAGTGTCGGGTCGCGTAGAGCGACGACCGTCTCATGCAGCCCGCGCGTAACCCGGGCAACGATCCGGGTCTTACGGAGAGCTACCATTTGCGCACGAGGTCGACCAATCCGCGCAAGTCATCCTGCCGTCGGACCCCGAGGGCTAGCCACTGTTCGTGCAGCTCGGGGGTATCGCGCGCGAGAAACTCGACGGCGGAACTGGTCGCAGCCTGATAGTCCGAGATGCCATCACCGACGAACAGTACGCTTTCGGGAGTGAGGCCGTGACGGGCCATAAGGTCGGCGAGGATCGTGGGTTTGTCGCGGGGAGTTCCATGGACTTCACGGAACAGTCCGCGAAGGGCTCTTCGTTCGACGATCATATCGAGCTCGCTCTGCGGCGTGCCTGAAGCCACGAATAGAGCGAGATGCGGAGCGAGCTCGACGAGGGCTTCATAAGCGCCGGCAACGAACGGGGCGGCCAACACGTTCTCTAGGGCAAGAGACGTAAATCGTTCGCCGAGCGCCTCGCTGTCGTTGCCGGACAGCGGCAACCGCAAGAGATGTTCGTAAATCCAAGCAAACTTCTTGAATCGTGAGATTCCGAGGTTGGCCAAATGGTGCTCGCGCACCTTCCTTTGCACTTCGGGGCCGTACGACGCGAACAGTTCGACAAATGCGCGCGTCTTGACCTCGGCCGATTCGAGAATCACGCCGTCGAAGTCGAACACGATCGCGCGAAGCGGCGGCCGGTTAGGCACGTTGCCTCTCGTGTTGAAGGTCTTCGATCAACCGCAGCAGTCCTTGCCCCATGTCCACGTAATGCGTTGAAACCAATTTTCGGCCCGGCTTCGGGGTATATGCGTACGGGGTCACCGAGTAGTGGCCGTTACCCAGTCCGAGTGATCCGCCATAGGCCACATCAATCTGTCTACCGAGGATTTCTTGGAACATCATGAATAGATCAGCAGCACGGGTCGGAGATGGACCGGTCAGCAGGATGTGCTGGCCGTTGAAGCTCGGATCCAGTGCATCGGCTGACAAGCGCGCAGCATCTTCGACATGGATGTATTCTCGAATGTCATCGGGATTGCCGACGTACCTAATCCGTCCATCGTGCATCGCTGCAGACAGAAGTCGATAGACGCCGTTCGTGTAATCAGAACGGGGGCCGTACAGGCTTCCATAGCGTAGGACGGTGTATTGGATTCCGAACGCCCGGCCGTATTCTTCGACGTAACTCTCACATGCTTGCTTCGAGCACCGGTAGAAGCCGCCGTCGCGGCTATACACGTATACGGTCGATGCGAACAGGAATCGCGACACGCCTGCCGCCCGCATCGCCTCCAAGATGTTGATCGTCCCGACGATGTTGACCTGAGCCGTATCGAGAGGGCGCAGACGCGCGGCGTTGAGATCTGCAAAGCCTGCGAGGTGATACACCGCGTCACAAGCGGTGACGAGTGACTGGAGCGCCTCACGGTCTGCGAGGTCTCCTGCGACGAACGTGGCGCGACTGGGAAGCCATCGCGAGGCGATCCGATCGAACACCGTCACCTCGTGTCCGCGCTGGATTAGCTCGTCCACGAGGTGGCTGCCTAGGAACCCGGAGCCGCCGGTAACCGCGATCTTCATGTGCCCAACACTCGCAATAGATTGTCGACGGCTTCGCGCTCCATGCGGACACGCGCCTCCCGTGCGTATGAGCCGATGTGCGCAGTCAATACGACGTTGTGGAGTTTGGCGAGTGGGCCGTTATAGGGCTCGGTCTCGAAGGTGTCGAGGTAGGCGCCAGCTTTCGGGTTGCGCTGAAGGTGTGCATGTAATGCGTTTTCGTCGATCAGCCCACCGCGCGCGGTATTGAGCAGGATCGCGTCGGGCTTCAGGAGCGCCAGTCGGCTCGCACCGATCAGATGATGGATCGACTTCGAATACGGTACGTGGAGCGAAACGATGTCACTTTGCCGTAGCAAGTCGTCCAGCTCGACGAAGCGAGCGTTGACCGTTGCCGCCCCGTTGTCATCACGGTTCAGATCGTACGCTAGGATCTTGACGTTCCACGGCCCTAGTAACCGCGCGACGGCCCTCGCCACCTTTCCGAATCCAACCAAGCCGACGACACTGTTGCGCAGTAACCTGCCCATGGGCTTGGAGAACGAGCCAGCTCGAATCGAGGCTTCAGACGCCGGGATCCCGCGGAGCATCGCGAGCAGCCCGCCGATCGTGAGCTCCGCAACCGCATCGACATGGCTATCGGGCGTATTGAACACCGCGATTCCGAGCTGTTTCGCCGCGGCTATGTCGACGTTGTCCATGCCGGCACCTACGCGCGAGATGACCTTCAAATGCGGCAATTCTTTTAGGAGGTCCGCCGTCAACTTCTCGGTTCCCGCGATCAATCCGACGACATCGGTCAGATGGTGTTTCGCCTCATCCGTCGTGAGCGCACGCCCGTGTGGGTTGGGTCGAATCTGGAAGCCCGCGGTACGAATGCGGTCGATCTGTTCCGAGGTCTCCTTGCCAAACGAGCTCGTTGAAATCGCGACGATGGGTACGCTCATCCGTGTTTCTCCTCTTCGATCGAAGCGACGACCTGCGGGTGGTCTACCCACATTTCGCTGAAGAACACATCGATCGGTCCGTGGATATCGCGGCCGGTAACCCACGGCCGAACCACTGGATGGACCCGCTTTCCCATCCACCACCAGGGATTCGGGCCATCTTGGCTTTCGACGGTGTGCTTGCGAAATGCCCAGACGCCCTGATCGTAGTAGTAGGCCTTGGGATAGCTTTGGCGTTCGGTGGAGACTTGGCGCGGTCCGCCAAACGTCTCGATCAGACCTTCGCCGTTTATCTGGAGCGCTCGGAACGGATGATCGTCGGCTGCCTCCCACACCGTCATGACCGAGTCAACGTCGCGCCGATCATCTAGGACTTGCAGACAATGGTCGATGATGGCGCCATCGATGTAGACGGTGTTTCCGAGGAGCAGGACGACGTTCTCAAGGTTCGCTACCCGAGAGTTGACCCACTCGACGGCATGACGGATCACGACACCATGGTTCACGGTGTCGCCTCCGAGCTCGTCGGGTCTCGGAATCACAATGGCTCCTGCGTCTTGTGATGCACGTGCGATCCGATCGCCATCGGTGGACACGTAGACGTGCGAGATGCGCCTCGCGGCCTGCGCGGCGTGGATCGGGTAGTGGACCATCGGCTTGCCGCGGAGCGGTAGGACGTTCTTATCGATGATCGATTTTGAGCCAGCTCGAGCGGTGATGATGGCGACGTTCATCGCGGTAGGGGTTTATAGCCAAATTAGTTGCCACCTGGAGCGCCGCGTTCGATCGACTCGCCGATCTAGAAACCCGCTGGTGGATCTTTCTTCGTCTGGCGAACCCGGTTACAACGGGACCCCGGATTTTCGCCGAGGGGGCTACGATGGTGAAGCGCTATTTCGCCGTGCTGCTGCTATTGGGCGCATGCACGGACCAGTTGTCGTCGACTGAGCAACTAGGCGGCATTGCACCGCACATTGAAGACGCCGCCAACAATGGGGGAACGCAGGGATTCTATTTCCTGGCACCGCTGGCCGACGCCCCGAGCTTTTCGGGAACCTTCAACGGCACGTTTTCACGGCGGTTGCGGATCGCGATCGACAACGTCGCCTGCGATCAGTCGGGCAACGTGTCGTCGACGCACACGACGGTGATGGACATCCCGGTGTATCCAGCGACTGAGCAGTACAAGGTAACCGTCAACGTTGGCGGCCTGGGACTGGTGACCGGGAACTGTTACCGCATCGTTCCGATGCTTGATCTGGCTGACCTTGGTTATCGCGACCTCCAAGTCACCGCTGGCACGCCGGTGGCGGGCTTCAAGAAGTGGGGTCCCGGTAGCAATCAAGTCATCGCATTCCGTCTCGAGAACATGGATCCGGACGGTGATGCGATCCTCTCGCACGTCGACAACTGCCCCAATACATCGAACGCGGACCAGCAAGACCTGAACATGAACGGTGTTGGCGACGCGTGCGAAGTCGCCGACTCCGATAATGATGGGATCGAAGATGGGTCGGATAACTGCCCGAACACCAGCAACTCCGGCCAAGAGAATTCCGACGGCGACTCTGCTGGCGACGCCTGCGACGGCTGTACGGCGGATCCCGCGAAGACCGATCCAGGCGTGTGCGGGTGCGGCAACTCGGATAGCGATGGTGACGGAGACACCACGCCCGACTGCAACGACGGCTGCACGATGGATCCGAACAAGACCGATCCAGGCGTGTGCGGGTGCGGCATGTCGGACGCCGATGGCGACGGGGATGGCACAGCGAACTGCATAGATGGATGCCCGTTGGACATGAACAAGACATCGCCGGGCACCTGCGGTTGCGGCACGCCGGATGACGATAACGACAGTAACGGCACACCCGATTGTCTTCAGTTGCCACACGTGTTGGATGCGGCGAACGCAGGTGGCACCCCCGGTTTCTATTTCCTCACACCATTGGTAACGGCGCCCACATTCAGCGGCACGTTCGCCGGAACGTTTTCGACGCGGCTGCGGATCGCGATCACGAACATCCCGTGTGACGACAGCGGCCTCGAGGGATCGGTTCACACGACGCTCGCGAGCGTGCCGGTGTATCCGGCATCAGAGCAATACAAGGTGACGGTGAACGTGGCTGGGCTCGGTCTGGTAATCGGGCAGTGCTACCGCATCAAGCCGTTGCTGGATCTTGCGCCCCTTGGGTATCGAGACATTCACGTGACCGCTGGTACGGCGGTGACGGGCTTCAAAAAGTGGGGACCTGGTAGCAATCAGGTTATCGCGTTCCGTCTCGAGGACATGGATCCAGACAGCGACAGCATTCTCAGCCACGTCGACAACTGTCCTTTGGTGTCGAATAGCTCGCAGACAGATACCGACAGCAACGGTGTTGGCGATGCATGTGAGTCGTCTGACTTCGATAACGACGGCGAGTCGGATGGGACGGACAACTGCCCGCTCGTTCCGAATCCTGGGCAGGAAGATGGCGACAGCGATGGTCTCGGCGATGTGTGCGACGGTTGTTCCGTAGACCCAACAAAGACCGATCCGGGTGTGTGCGGCTGCGGCACCGCCGACGCCGATTCGGACGGAGACGGCACCCTGGATTGCAACGACATCTGTCCGAATGATCCTGATAAGACGATGCCGGGCGTGTGTGGGTGCGGCGCCGCGGATGCGGACACGGACGGGGACAAGTACCTGAACTGTGACGACAACTGTCCGTTGATCAGCAACCCCGGCCAAGAGGACTCCAATACGAACGGCACGGGCGATGCGTGCGAGGGGCTCTGCGCAAACGTGCCGAACGCGGCTGGATGGTGGGCTGGTGACAATACGACCGAAGACAGCGCCGGCTCAGCAGATGGCGCGTTCATCGGAGGGGCGGGATTTGGCTCGGGCTCTGCCGCGGTTGTTGGGTCTGCGAGCTTCGCGTTCAGTGGAACGAACTTTGTCAAGGCGCCGTTCTCGTACTCCGCGAACCCGTGGTCCGTGTCGCTGTGGGTACTTGCAAGCGAGATCCAGGTGAAGAACGTTGGTCTGATCGCTTCAGCTGCACCTCAGGTGTTTGCTCAGACGTTCCAGATCGAGTGGGGTGTCGACGGCGTGTATCGATTCCACGGCGGAGAAGGAAACCTCTACGTGACGATCGGTACGGGCAGCACATCGGCGTTCCAACACATCGTTGTCACCTATGACGGCACGACGGTCTCGACGTACCTCGATGGCGCGCCGGTAGCCACGGGATCCTGGCTGCTAGCACCATTGAAGTTCGACGAGCTCAAGATCGGAACCAATCGTGCTGAGAACAAGCGATTCAAGGGCGCGATTGACGACGTGATGGTGTTCTCGCGCGCGATCACTGCCAACGAGGTATCGAGCATCCATGCCGCCGGCACACACGGCGTGTGTGTAGCAGTGCCTTAGAAGGCTGCCCTCGGTCGGCCACAATTGGAGCCGGCTTCTGCAACCGCGCTCAGGCGTTGCCCTCGATCGCTGCGTGGTAGCGGGCCAATGATGCATCGGACGTGAACCGCTGAGCGGACACTCGAGCGTTGTTAGCCAGCTGTTGATGGTGCTCGGAATCTGTGAGAACGCGCATACAGAAATGCGCGAGGGCTTCGACGTCGCCGACCGGCGCGAGGTATCCATTTCTCTCGTGCGTTACCACCTCCCGCGGTCCGAAGTCGCAGTCTGTTGATACGACGGGCGTGCCGCACGCCATCGCCTGAATCATCGCGCCGGGCAGACCCTCAGCGCGGGACGCATGGAGCAGCAGCTTGGCGCGCGCCATGAAACGAAACGGGTTCTTGTCGAAGCCAGCAAAGTTCACGTCCTCGGCAATACGAAGATCGCGCGCCTGTCGGTCGAGATCTGCCCGGAGCGGCCCTTCGCCAAGTACCCATAACCTGCAGGTAAGGTTGCGACGGACCAGCGCAAACGCACGCAGCAACGTCCGATAGTCCTTTTGCGGAACGAGACGGGCGCAGGCCAGCACGATCGGCGGTTGGCCTGCGGCAAACCACGGATGGTCGATCGGATCGCCGGCGCGGGTCACCAGATCGTCGTCGACCATGGGATTGTACACGACCGCGATCTTGGTTCGCGGCACGCCGGTGCGTTCTGCGAGCTCATCCGCGACGCCTTGCGACACCGCCGTCACGAGATCCGCGCGACGATATAGCAACCGCTTGAGTGCCACTTCGACGGACTGCTTTGGATGGAATGCGCTTCGGCCGCGGTATAGAGCATTGCGTTCCGACAGCACGAGGCGCGCGTCGCTACGCGCGATACCGTGAGCCGTAGCCGCGATCACGTTTGAGGCGCTGCACGTGCAGAACACCACATGGGGACGCTCCGTCGTGAGAACACGTACAAGGGCCGGTACCGAGAGCGCCAGCCGTCGCGACCCCAGCTCGATTACCTCGATGTCGCCTGGAACATCCTCGATAAACGGGCCCGACTTTTTTACCAACACGAGGCTCGCGCAATATTTCGTTCGATCGAGGCCGCGGAGCACGGATAGTTGAACACGGTCTGCACCGCCCTCACCAAGGGTCGGACGAAAGAACAGTACCTTCTTGATCATGTCGTCACCGTTAGAACCCAACCGAACGCACAAGATGCCTACATTCGCCGGGCCGGTCTCACCTTGCCATCGGTTGATGGTGCCCGATACCCGGAATCCGTCCGGCGAGAAACCGCCAACGCCGAATAATTGCCCGGCGAGCGCCACGGTCCGCAGAGTCACAACACGCGTTGCGAAAACCGGCCCGACCACCTTCATTTGAGGTATGAACGTCATGCGGGGGGTTGCGACTAACCCCCCCCGCGGCGCTCATGCCGGGGATTGAGCTCGTATTCGTCCGGTTCAGCCGTTCTCACGGGGGTTTTTGTGAACACGTCCAAGTATTCGCTTGTCGTCACGCTGGCCGCACTCGCGGGTTGCCAGTCCGGCAGTGACATCGAAACACATGCAGATGCGAATGGGACTGCGTCGACGCAGCCAGCCGCTACGTCGAATGGGCCCATCGTCGGTCCCGAGGCGCGACTGATGTCACCGCTCGATCGAGCGCGTCTTGCATTCCGCGCTGAAGGCGCGCAGTTTCGCGCTCAGCATTCGACGCACATCGTCACGGAACGTCGGGGCCAGATCTCGATCGTCCCAATGCACAACACCGACATCGGGCGGATCACCGGTGTGGCATTGGCGCTCGAAACTCGCGTTCTGCGGCGTGGTTCGTCGTTGCTTTCGATCGTCGCAAGCGGCAGCCGCGTTGACGTCGAGACCGGAAAACTGGTGATCGAGCGCGGGGACGTGGTCGAAACGCTCGCCAACTTCGATGATGGCGTTGAGCAGACCTGGACGTTCGCTGCAGCACCATCTGGTGATGGAACACTAACTCTGCAGGTTGGTGTGGCGGGCCATCCGTTCTTGGGTGAGACGCCCAGCGGCTTGCACTTCGGAACGCCCGGGAACCTTGGATTTCGGTACGGTCATGCGACATGGATCGACGCCGATGGTGTTGCGACGCCGATCAAGGCTCGCTGGGAATCCGATCACATCGCGATCGATGTGCCGCAGCACGTTCTGGCGGCCAGCGCGTACCCCGCTGTCCTCGACCCCGTGATCTCGGCGGAGGTCGCCGTCGACAACCCCGTTACGGGTTGGAGCGGGCAAGCGAGTGTTCGCTCGGCGATCGCCTCATCGGGCACGGGGTTCTTGGCAGTGTGGTCCGATTCGCGCAATGGAGCATCTTGCGATATTTTCGGAGCTCGGTTGGACGCGAATGGAGCGCTTCTGGATCCGATCGGTATCGCGATCGCAAAGGATGCACTCGTCCAAGATAATCCGCAGGTCGCATTCATTGGCGGCGAATACGTCGTCGTTTGGGATAACGGCACGACAGTTGACGGGGCTCGAGTGTCGACTGCGGGGGCCGTCACGCCGCTCGGAACGATCGGTGCCGGGACCCTTCCCAAGATCGCTGCGAGGGTAACCGACGGACTGGTCACGTTTGTTGCTGGAGGCAACGTCCAAGCGGCCATATTCAGCGGTGGAGCTTTCGGTGCTGCGTTCGCGGTGAGCAGTGGTGGTGCGGCGAATACGCCGGCGGTCGCGGGCAATCCAGCGGGTGACTATCTGGTTACGTGGAGTGAGGGGGCCGTTTCTGCCGATCTGCGCGGCCGGCTTGTTACCGCTACTGGGGCGATGCCCGGCGCTGCGTTCGATATCTCCGCGGCCGCAGGTGGTCAGCGCGACGCAGACACTGCGTTCAACGGGACGAACTTCATCACCGTTTGGAGCAACAACAACGCAGGTACCGACCTCTATGGGACCTTGGTCACTACCGCGGGGGTCGTGGTCAACACACGGACCGAAGGTGTGGCCATGGTCGGAGGTATTCCGCTCAACGTGGCCTCGGGGATTCAGGAGCAACCCGCGGTTGCATGCGGCAGCGAAGCTTGTTTGATCAGTTGGACCGATCGACGAGCACAACCAACCAACCTCACGGATATCTACGTACAGCGCGTAGATTCCGCGTTAGCGCTTGTCGGTACCGAGATCGCTGTTGCGGCGCTCGCGAACCACCAGCGCAGCCCGGCAATTGCTGCGCAAGGCACCACGTGGCGTTTGACCTGGCACGACACCCGTCATGGCGGCACCGACACGATCTTCTCGGCCGGCGTCAACGGTGACGGATCGTTGCCGAATGGATCCGGTGCAAACATCGTCACCGGAAATAATCGGGAACAGCGAACGGCGCTCAAGGCCTCGACGAACAACTGGCTGGTCGCGTGGAGCGACAGCCGTGTGCTGGGCAATGACATCGTAGGTGTCCGGTTTAGTGGCGCCGGCGTGAAGATGGATGGGACCGCGAGAACGTTGTCGAACGCGTCAGGCCAGCAAGGCAATCCTGCGCTCACGTTCGATGGCTCGAACTATCTCGCGGTTTGGAACGACACCCGCAACGGCGCACAAGACGTGTTCGCTGCACGCATGTCGGTCGTCGGGACGCTGCTCGATGCGAGCGGCTTGGCAATCACTACAGCAGCAGGAGATCAGTTACGCCCCGCAGCGGCAACGGGTGGCGGAGTATCGTTGGTCGTCTGGCAAGACGAACGGTCGGGGGCTGATATCTATGGAGCGCTGGTCAATGCGAGCGGGACGGTGGTGGCCAACGATATCGCGATCTGTGCGGGCACAGGTGCACAGGTCGATCCCGCTGTCGCGTACGACTCGGCATCCGGAATGTTCCTCGTGGTATGGGAGGATGTCCGTTCCGGGAACAGTGACATCTACGGCGCGCGCGTGACCGTGGGTGGGGCTGTGCAAGAGGCATGCGGCCTGCCAATCGCCAGCGGTTCGGCCAATGCACTCGAGCCTCGCGTCACTGCCGGTGGTGGCCAGTTCTACGTGACCTGGACGGACCGCCGCAACGACGCGACCGGCGACATCTATGGTTCGCGCGTCAGCGCTTCCAGCGGTATCTCGGTGCTGGATGGTGGTGGCAGTGGCATCGCGCTCGCCTCGGGACCGGCAGCGCAGACCGAGCCCGACGTCGCCTTCATTCTTCCGGGCCTGTACTTCGTGGTCTGGACGGACAATGGCAACATCAACGGTCAGACCGTCCGAACAAATGGAACGCTGGAAGGCGGCAACTTCGTCGTGTCCGCAGAAACCGACGCCGAAACCGGGCCCGCTGTGACGGCCGGACCGAATGGCAAGCCGGCCATGGTCGCCTACGAACGACTCCGTCCCGACCTTAATAACATGCGCGTCGTCACCCGACAGGTCAGTTTCAGCGGCTCGATTGCAACCGCGTGCACGATGGACTCACAGTGCAGTTCTGGATTCTGCGTTGATGGATATTGCTGCGACTCCGCTTGTGGCGGCAACAACCAGAACGACTGTCAAGCGTGTGCGGTCTATCGCGGAGCTCAGACGAATGGAATCTGCGGGATCATTACCAACACTCAATACATCTGCCGGCTGTACGCCGACGAGACCTGCGATTTGACCGAGCGTTGTAATGGTGTGGATGCGACGTGCCCGCCGGATCTCGGACGTCGTCAACGTGGTACGTGCACGCTGGCGGGTGGAGGCACCGGTACCTGCCCGGCGGTTGACGCAACGGGCTCGCCGCACGTCTGCATGCCGTTGTGACATCAGTGCAGAGTGTTCAACACACGCCGCCGCGCAATCGGCCGGGTGGAAGGCGGCCACGCGTGCTGTTCAGCACGAACCGCTATCGGACGTATGATCGGCGACTTTACGAGACGCTCGCGAGTGCATTCGACTTGAGCGTGATCTGGATCAACCCTCCGCCATCCGACGAGCCCGTACCTCGTGAATGGAAGGGTTGGATCCGATGGTGGACTGTCGGCGACGAGCCGGAGATGATCACGTCACGCGATATCCGCCGCAGCGCGAAGTTATTCCAACTCGCGGTGCGCGAAGGACGTGAGTGCGATCTGTTCGTGGCGTCTACAACGGGCTCTTGGAAGTCGCGCGTGTTCTATGCGGCCGCGCGCGTTGCGGGTGTCCCAGTCGCGGTGAGGACTGACACGTGGCGGGATAACCCGAGCGGTGGTAAACGCAAGGCCCGTTCGGTGGTGCACCAGCTCGTCACTGATTATATGGAACGCCATGCGAGCGGAGTGCTGGTCAGTGGAATCAAGACGACGGAGTACTTGGTGAACCGGGGAGTACCTCGAGAACGCATTTCGCCGTTCCCCTATCTGCACCCTGACCTTGCAGAACAACCACTCGATCCAGGCCTGGTGGCACGCCTACGAGAGCTGAAGCAAGATCGCGTCGCGTTTCTCTATCTCGGTCGGATCATGGAACAAAAGGGCCTAGTCCCTTTGATTCGAACGTTCCGCAGCATCCTGGCGACCGGCAGAGATGCGGTGCTGTTTGTCGTAGGCGCGCCGATCACCGAGGAAACTGGCCGAGGAAAAGTCTCCGTTGGCTACTTCGAGCACGCGAAGCAGCTCGCCTCGGGCGAGCCCAGGATCGTGTTCTTTGGCCAACAGGCTCCACCGACGATCCACAACTTCTACGAGGTCGCGGATGTGTTCGTTCATCCGCACGTCGCAAAGGTCGACGGGTACGATGTTCACGAAGCGTGGGGCAACGTGATCACGGAGGCTGCGTGTATGCGCATGCCGATCGTGGGCACCGATCGAATACCGTCATGCTTCGACATCATCGATGATGGAGTGAATGGATACCTGCTGCCGGCCGAAGCCGTCGAGAGCCGGTTGTTCGATGCACTCGTCCCGTTTGTCGATCGTCCTGAACTGATCGGTCAATTCGGCTCGGCGGCGCGCCGCAAGTTCGAACAGTTCGCAGATCCGGCGCTCACGATCGAAACCTTGCAACGAGTCATGTCTCGGAGCTCGCCGTGAAGCGTCTGCTCGCACCGTTGCGTGGTTCCGTGGAGCGATTTCCCATTGTCGCGGAGTCGTATCGAATGCTCCGAGACCTGTTCCAGTTCCGGCTCGCGAAACCGCGAGATTTGTCGCACGGCATCAAGTTGATGGGCGATGCCAAGATGGCCGCCGACGACTACGAGGTCGATCAAACCCGGTTCATCATCAACGCACTGGGATCAGCGGACGTGTTCGTCGATGTCGGCGCGAACATCGGTTACTACACGTGCCTGGCACGGCGACACGGATTGACGGTTGTGGCATTCGAACCTTCGACAACTGCGATCCGCTTCCTCTACGCGAATCTGCTCGCCAACGGACTGCGTGACGTTGAGGTGCTGCCGCTCGGTGCATCTGACAAGATCGATCTCGTACCGCTCTTTGGGACTGGTGGTTCAGCGTCGCTCGTTCCCGGATGGTCGCGAGCTTCGGCGGCGTATTCGACGGTAATTTCGACGACGACGTTGGATCACGTGCTCGCGAATCGATTTCTCGATAAGCGGATGTTCATCAAGATCGATGTCGAAGGTGGTGAGCTGGCGTGCTTACGAGGTGCTCGTGAAACCATCGCTCGCGCGATCGCTCCAGTGTGGTTCGTCGAGATCTACCTGGACACGGGCCTGCTTCACAACGCTCACTTCGCAGAGACGTTCGAGCTTTTTTGGCAGCACGGTTACAATGCGAAGCTTGCCAGCGTTGCAGGGGAACCTGTGACGCGAAGCGATGTGCAGTGTTGGATCGCCGGGACGACACTACCGCCCGGCTTCAACTTCACGTTCTCTCGTCCCTAAACCGACCACGACATCTGAACCATCGTGATGCCGGCGGTGTCTCATCGCCGTGCACCACCCCATCTTGCCCATGAGACAACGACTATGGATCGTGTATTTAGCGTCGGTGCTCGCGGCATGTCGCGCGCCGGCCGTGACTCCGCCGGGCTCGATCGCTCCTCGCCCGCCTCGCAGTGCGGACTACCAACGGATCGTCGCGTTCGAAGGGACAAGGCTCGAAGTCCCTGGTGTGCTCATGAGTCCACCGGTGCAGATCGAGCCCAAGCTGCCGCCTGGGCTCACGTTTGACGAAGCGTCTGGCACGATCGTGGGTACGATTGGGTCTTCATCGACGATAGTGATTCGTCTGCTCGATGCACAACGTCGCGAGCGCGTGATCTCCATCGAGGCTGTGAAGGTTCCGGGCGAGACCGCGCGTTTCGTCGCAGCCAGTGGTGATGACAATGGGCCGGGCACGCAGGAGCGTCCGTTTCGGACGATTCAGCGGGCGCTTACCGCAGTGACCCCAGGAACCACCGTGTTCATTCGCGGAGGTCGCTACTACGAAGACGTCGAGGTCAGAGACACTCAAGGAACCGCAGCACAACCTATCGTGGTGCGAGCCATGCCCGGCGAGCTGGTGCGCATCGAGGGCATACGAGAGAACATCACATGGGATCGTGCGAATGCTCCAGGTGCTGCACCCGATGAGTGGATCTCTCGAGAGACGTTCGACCGAGGAGTCATCGAGTCATCGATGCGCGGTGCGTTCACCGAGCGGGAACCTTTTACGCGACTCCTGACATACAGTCGGCTCGAAGATCTTCGGGCGAACAGTCAGCGATCGACGGTAGCCACCCTAGTACCGTCCGAACAGCCGATGGCCTGGACGTACATGGGCCCGGGATTGTGGCACGACCCCGAGACAGGCCGTATTCACCTGCGCTTGTCACCAACAACGAATCGCATCGAGGGGCTCGCGGATTACAACGGGCCGACCGACCCGCGTGAGGCCAGCATCGCGGTCTGGCCTAGTTCGAGCGCTCCGCTAACGATCACAGAGTCGTCGAACGTGGAGCTACGAGATCTCATGCTGGTTGGTGGTGGTGAGACCACGGTCCGCGTCACGGAGTCGCAAGACGTCGTGTTCGACCACGTCCAGATCTTCGCTGCGATGGAGGGGCTCTCGATCGACAGCTCCGAAACCGTGCGCTTCGTTGATGGCGTGATCGACGGAGGTATCCCGCCATGGGCATTTCGGAGCGATTTCAAGGATGACTACAAGTTCACGGCGCGCAACGGAAACAGGATCCAGAACAACTTGGTGCGAAAGACCTCCCGGTCATTGCTCTATGTCGGTGAGCGGGTTCGGCAGCTCGAGATCGCGCGAACCGAGCTGGTGAATGGCCATGACATCTACCTGGCCGGCATTCATTCGAGCCTTCATCATTGCTTGATTCGCAACATCCACGATGAGGCCTTGTTCGTTAGCCACGTTAAGGACATCGACGACCTACGGATCCATCACAACGTAATCCAGCGCGTGCTGTCTGCGGTGAGCGGGGTCGGAGGACAGCCGTCTGGCCCACGATTCATCTATCGAAACATCTTCGATCTCCGCGAGCCGACAGCGGGGTACCGTCCAGGTGCATCGTTTCGCGATTCACCGTGGCGATGGGGTCACATCTTCAAGGGCGCACTCAACGCGGCGCCACTGTACTTCTATCAGAACACGATCGCAGTGCGATCCGACCAGCCTGGGCTCCCAGTGCTGCTCCATCATCATACGCTCGAGGCCGATGGACGAACGCGCTTTCCGCGCTGGTTCGTAAACAACGTGGTCGTCGTCGCGGGCAGCGATGCGGCTCCTTTCGCGTTCCTTCCAAGTGAGACCTATTTGGAAGCTCGCGGCAAGCTCGGCAGGCTGATTCAGTCCGATGGCAATGCATGGATCCGCCTCGAACCTGGCGACTTACCATTGTTTCGATGCTTGACCGGTGACAAGGACGCGAGCTGTCGCGTCAAAAAATGGATGAGCCTCGAGGACGTTCACGAGACGGGCATGGAGCTGCATAGCCGGGCTGGGGCGCGCGCCGGCTTCGTGCAGATGGCAACGCCACTGGCGAGCTCTTCGGGAGACGACTTACGACCGGGCCCGCAGAGCCTCGCGCATGGAATTGCGGTTAGCCTCCCGAACGATCTTCCCGACGATCCGGCCCAGACGGCCGCGGGCGACGCTGGAGCCTTGCAGGCGGATGCCCCCCCACTTCGTGTTGGAATCGATGGCCGAGCAAGTTACTGACCTTGCGTCGCGCGTCACCCACTGAACCGACGCCGACGTTTAATTCGATTGACTGTGACCTCACGCGCTAGGTCCCGCGCAGCGTACGCAAGGGATCCAGACGGGCTGAGCCCTCGGGCCGTCTGGCCGTAGATCGGTTGATAACCGAGTAGCTCGAGCAACGAGCTAACCTCCGCCTCGAAGATCTCTATCTCGCGAGGTCGAAGCGCGGTCCGCCATGCTTGCATCCTCGTCGGATCTGGTCGCTTACCGACGAGCGAATGCTGTTGCGACGTGCGGTGTGGCACAACCAACCCGCCGCCTTCCAGCATGGCGCTGTCGTACGTGAGGTCCGCGAATTGGCAAATACGCTGCAATACCCGAGCAGGCTCCGCAACGAGCTCCTCGTACGCCACGCGGTGGACTCGAGCAGGGTAGGCATGTTCGAGGCCAAGGCCTAACGCCACGTAGAGCACCCATTCGCGCGCCACTCCAGTTACGCTGTTGGGACCCCAGTCGAGCGGAATCTGCGAAGCGGCCACGGCACGACCATCGCGCACCAGATGAATCAGCCGCGCGTCAGGAAATTGTTTCAGCAACGCGCCGCCGATCGCGAGGTTGCTCGGCGTGTGATCGATCCAGATCGACGCATTCGGTTTTCCCACCTTCACTGCGTAGGCCGGTACGACGGCGTCAAACAACGTCGGCAGCGTGGGCACGGCTACCGCGGGGAGCTCGACGTTTAGATCGGCAAACTTCGGATGTGCACGGACCTTCGCGAGACCGGCGACGAGATCGCCGTTCTCTCCGGCCCATCCGCAGTGCGCGAGTTGAATCTTGTACGATGTCTCGGGCGTGCAGATGTGCGATGCCGTGGCACCGAGCAGGTCGCCCAGTAGGGTCGTTCCACTCCGGCCGGCGCCGCCGATGAATACTGCACGCATTCGCGGTTCCTAACCTGCCGCTTCGACACGAGCAAGCGACCAGTTGCGCTCATCCTTGCATAGGCGCGCGTGATTGGATCCTGCGCTTGACAGCCTGTTGGACTCGTTCACGAAGCCAGACCCAGTCCGGGTGATGGGTTCGAAGCCGAACCATCACGAACACTGCGGGAAGCACCAATCCAGAGACCGTGGTGGCAGCGATGGTCACCCCGGCCGGTGCGGCAACGCTACGGAGGAAAACCGCCATCGGCAGCGCGAGTGCGATCGCCAGAGCCGCTGCGATCAGCCCGTCGACATGCGCCATGAGCACCGATCGCCAGCCGATCGACACTTGTTGCAACGCTAGTCGAGTAAGTCCGAGGAAGTGAAAGATCACCGCAGCGCCGGTGGTGATCGAAACCCCGACGATTCCCCAGTGCACGGCAGCCGCAGCACCCAGCACCACGAATGCCGCGTAGGTTGCCTGCGAAAGCGCCACCCGATAGACGGCGCTCGCCGACCGGGCCACCAGCCCGGAAGCTTTGTAGCTGGTGCGGAACATCATCGACACCGCCATGATCTGAAATGGCAGGACCGCACCGTCCCAGTTCGGACCGAGCAGCGTGCGAATTGCTTCAGGCGCGAGAACGATCAAGCCGGCGCTTGCTGGCAACAGCACGATCGCGATCGCAAACAGGACGCGGCGATACATGTCACCCAGTCGGTGTCGGTCGTCTTGCAGACGCGAGAACACTGAAAACAACACGCTGCCAGCAACCGAGGTGAACAGCGCCGCCGGGAATCTCATGACTTCGTATGCGCGGCTGTACACACCGAGCGCGCTAGGACCCAACTGATTGCCGACGACGAGATAGTCGCCCTGATTGGCAAAGTAATTCCCGAAGCTAGCGAGGGTTTGCCCACCACCGAATGCCAACAACTGGCGGAGCGCGCTCCAGTGGATCTTAGGCAAACCTAGAGGTGGCCGAACCCAGAGCGTTAGCGCACATTCCACGGTTGCCTCGACGACGTAGCCGATCGCCAGTGCCCAAGGACCCCATCCACGGAATGCGAGCACAATGCTGGCGAGCGAACCAGCGGTGTACGAAAGCACATCGACCATTGCTAGCTCGCGGAACTTGAGCTCGCGATGGAGCATAAACTGCGAACCGGCCGTGACTCCACGCAGCAGGAACATCACGCTGAGCAACTGGATGATCGCAACTCCCTCTGAAGCCTTGAACAATCGCGCCAGGGGAGCTGCGCATCCGAACACACCCACCGCGAGCAAGGCTCCCATCGCCATCGTGAACCCGTAGGTCGTGGTGATGTGTTTGTGGTCGATTTCCTTGCGCTGGATGAGCGCAAGCCCGATTCCAAGCTCTCGGAATCTGAGCGCAAACATCACGACGACCAGGGCACCCGTTGTGATGCCAATGTCGTGCTTCGTCAGCAACCGGCTGATGATTGCCAGCACCGCAACTCGCAGCACGTTAGAGACGAGTGCTCCAAACAGCGTCCAGCTGATGCCCGATAACGCACGGCGACCGATTCCCTTCGTCATAGTCTCGACATGATCTCGCTGGCGTTCATTCGTTGCGGGCGACTGGACGGCAACACCGTTGTAGTTAGCTCGAAAACTCGATGCCGATGCGCGCGGATTCGTGTACCACACGGTTGGCGTTCAGATGTCCACGAGCACCCGTAACCCTCGACGGCTGTTGTATGTCGTCTCCGAGGATTGGTACTTTCTTTCCCATCGCTTACCGATGGCCCGAGCGGCAAGGGCGGCGGGATTCGAGGTCCATGTTGCGACCCGCGTGCAACACGGCGCAAATGCGATCCGCGCCGAGGGTTTCGTTCTACATGCGGTGCCGTTCGAGCGTGGTCGGCTGTCGATAGCTGCGGCGATGCGCACCGTGCGTGCGCTTCGCGCGGTGTACGACGTGGTCGATCCGTCGATTGCGCACCACGTGTCGCTCCAACCTGCTGTGCTTGCCTCGCTGGCCGCGGTGGATCGCAACGTAGCGTGCGTGAATGCGTTCACCGGATTCGGCTATGCCTTCTCTTCCAACGCCGGCACGGCCCGCGTGCTTCGACCGATGATTGGTGGCGCTCTGCGCTTGCTGTTGAATCGAGGGACTACCGTCGCGTTGGTACAGAACCCTGACGACGAGCAGACGCTACGATCTCTCGGCGTATCACATCGACGGATCGTCCGGATCTGCGGCTCGGGTGTTGAACTCGAGCGGTTCTCGCCGACCCCAGAGCCAAATGGGCCGATCGTCATCGGTTATGCGGGCAGGCTGCTCGAGGACAAGGGGATCCACACGCTCGTCCAGGCGCATGGTCTACTGCGTCGACGAGGACTTCTGTTGCAGCTGAAGATCGCCGGAGCACCAGACCCCGCGAATCCGTCATCGATCAAACCCGAACAGCTCGAGCATTGGCGCACTCTGCCAGGCGTACAGCTGCTGGGACACGTCTCGGACATCCCCGAGTTCTGGGCAAATTCGCACATCGCGGTATTGCCGTCGCGTCGTGAGGGGCTTCCAAAGTCGATGCTGGAGGCCGCGGCGTGTGGTCGCCCGATGATCGCGACCGACGCGCCAGGGTGTCGCGAGGTGGTGATCCCTGGGGAAACGGGACGACTGGTTCCTATCGATAACACACAGGCGCTCGCGAGCGCGATTGCGGAGCTTGCGCAGTCCACTCAGCTCAGATATCAGTTCGGGACGGCCGCGCGCCGTCTCGCGGAGCGCCGATTCGGTACCGTCGAGATCGCTTCGCAAACGGTTGCGCTCTACGAAACCCTTTTCGCTTCGAGCACGGGGCGCCGATGACCGGCTCCGCGGAGTGGATCGTGATGGCAATCCTGTTGATTGCCGGGGCAGGGTTGGTTACGGGGAGCCTCATCACGATGACGCAGCCTTGGATGCGTAGGTATGCGCTCGCACGTCCGAACGCGCGGTCGTCACATCGCGAACCGACCCCTCAAGGAGGCGGGGCCGCGATCGTGCTTTCAATGATCGTCGCCATCATCGTGGTGGCATCGCTGCGGACGGATCTCGTTCATGCAACCACCGCGGAGCTGGCCGTCATCCTCGGAGCCTCAGTTGCGCTCGCGGTGGTCGGCGCGGTCGATGACATCAAAACAATGTCGCCGATGGCAAGATTGGTCGCGCAACTGGTCACCGCCGTCCTGGTAATCACTACCTCGCCGGAAAGCCGCCCGATCTTGCCGTTCGTGCCAACGGTCGTTGAGCAAGTCATCTTGGTTCTCGCGCTCGTTTGGTTCGTCAACCTCGTCAACTTCATGGATGGCATCGACTGGATGACGGTTGCGGAGATGGTGCCCATGACGATCGGTATCGCGCTACTTGGAGTGTTGGGTCATAGCTCACCACTCGTGACTGTAGCTGCGCTCTCGCTGTGCGGCGGCGTTATCGGATTTGCGCCGTTCAATCGTCCAGTCGCGCGACTATTTCTCGGAGATGTTGGCAGCCTGCCGATCGGGTTGTTGGTCGGCTGGATGTTGCTTGTCACAGCACGGTCCGGCGAAGTCGTCGCGGCGATGTTGTTGCCCTTGTATTACCTCGCAGATGCGACCATCACGTTACTCAAGCGGCTATCCAGGGGTGAGCGCGTCTGGGAGGCACATCGGTCGCACTTCTATCAGCAAGCGACCCAACACGGTTGGCCGGTCATCGTGGTCATTACCAGAGTATTCGCACTCAATGTGGCGCTCGCGACGCTAGCGGTGTCAACGGTCGTGCTCGATCGCGCGTGGGTTGACGCGGGCGCGCTCGTAGCAGGGGCAGCGCTAACCACCTGGTTATTGCTCGCGATGGAACGACGGCGATGATGCGAGTCGCGGTTACTGGCGCAACAGGATTCGTCGGAACGGCGCTCGTCGATGCTCTAGTTCGACGAGGATATTCGGTTCGAGCAGGAATCAGGGGCCCGGCTCCCCACCGACCTGACGTGGAGTATTTTGTGTACGGCGATCTCGCGAACGAGGTCGATTGGGGCGGATTCGTCGCGGGGATGCACCGCGTGATTCACCTCGCCGGCATCGCTCATACCGATGGCGTTCCTGGTCGTCTCTACGATCAGGTCAACATTCGCCAGACTGCTGCCCTCGCAGCGGCGGCCAACGCCGCCGGGGTCGAGCGTTTGATCTTTATGTCTTCCGTGAGGGCGCAAGTGGGCCCGTGTGCAACGGAGGTCATCCACGAGCATCGACCACCGGCGCCGACCGACGATTATGGTCGTTCCAAACTAGCCGCGGAGCTGGCCATCGCGCACAGCAGCGTTCCATTCGTGATCCTTCGTCCGGTTCTCATCTACGGACCCGGTGTGAAGGGCAATCTCGCTGCGCTCCGCCGGATCGCCAAGGCGAACCTGCCCCTGCCATTCGGAGCGGTGACATCGAGGCGGTCGTTGTGCTCGCTCGAGAAATTGATCGACGCGATCGAGCTCGCACTGATAAACCAACACGCACGAGGTGGCACTTATTTGGTGGCCGATGTTGCGCCGCTCACGCTGGGAGAAATCGTTCAGGCCTTGAGAGCCGGTGGTTCGCGTGGACCTATTCAGCTGCCTGTACCACCGTGGATCCTGAAATTGGGGCTGACCCTAGTTGGGCGTCGCGACATCTGGGATCGGCTTGGCGGCAACCTGATCGTCGATCCCTCGCGACTTGCGGCCCTCGGCTGGAGGCCGGGTGAGAGCATCGCGGGTCTCAAACAGATTCGAGATGAGCGCTAGCTAGTTCAGATCCCGGATCACGGTTTCTCGTCGGAAAGTCGACCGCGGCGCCGGGATTTCGCGAACCTGGGTTCGGGCGGAAGTGCGGTCGCGCCCACGTGGGCGCACCGAAAATCGGGCTGC
>JBFWXW010000015.1:0-119793 GCA_050187075.1 Kofleriaceae bacterium
GAGCGCGACGCTCCGCTTGGCACGCTCGTGCATCGTGCGCCGCATGCGATGCCCATGAAGCGCATGATCGCCATCATGCGCACCGCACGCTCGTGCCAACCGTCGCTGCGCTTTCGGATGGTCCACGGGCTGCGCCGCTTGCTTGATCTCCCGGGAGAACCACGGCGACGGTGGAGATCGCCCACTCGCGTAGGACGCTCTCCGCCAGTACGAAACGATGCACCGCTGCGCGCTCGCCACGCCCGTGAACCACCCGAGCGTTAACCGGGGCCCGTCCCGGGTTAATTTTTACCCGGGCCCGTCCCCGGTTTCTGTTCCAGGCGCTCGCGGCAGACCGCAGACCGTTTCGCCAACTACGGCGTTCGAACGACGACCTTGCCGATCGGCGTCGCCACTGGCTCCATCGCGCCCCAGGCGAGCACGGGCACGCCGTGACCGGTGGTGGCCGCGATCGATTGGCCCTCGAGCAAAGGTCCCGTCGCGAGCGGTGTGACGGTCCACGCCGACGCGCCGCGCGTGGCGAGATAGACGTCGGCGGTCGCGCCGTCCTGGTACGCGATCGCGGGCGACCCATTGACCAGGTAGATCGCTGCGGCCGCTCCGACGGGATGCGGCCGATCGTTCATCCGCTGGCCGTCGTCGACAACCTCGGGGATGCCGGCGCCGCCATTCCACGTCGTGTGCATCAGTTGATCGCCGATCGCGTCCTGGTAGGCGACGTGGATCGTGCCGCTGCCATCGACCACCGCGGATGACCACCAGCCGCGATCGCCATAAGGCAGCTCGTCGAGCACGGTCTCGGTGAAGGTGTTCGCGCCGGCGCTATCCTCGACGGCGAGCTTGAGCGCGGCGCGGCTGCGGTCGTAGTAGCTCGCGGCGATCCGCCCATCGGGCATCGTCACCAGGCTGACGAACAATCCGGTGCCGCTCGCGATGTCATTGACCATCGGAGCGCCGACCTCGGTCTGGCAGGCGCCAGCGACACAGACGCTGCCCGCCGCGCAGTCGGGCGTGCAGGTGGTGACTGCGCTGCACACCTCCGGCGCTCCAGCGACGCACGCTTCCCCGGTGCCGCATAGTCCGGCACATGTTCCCGCCGCGCTCGCGATCGTGTGGATCGACCAATCCCCGTCGCCAGTCGGTGACGCCGAGGTCGCACGCGCGAGCCGTAGCTCGGTCACGCGATGCCCTGCCCCGTCATCGATCCCGACCGCGAGATACGCGATCGCCGGATTCCCGCTGGCATCGACGATCAACGCGGCGTAGTTGCCGACGAGCTCGCCGTTGCCGGGGTCGACCACGTAGCTCGACCACTTTCCGGGCGCGGTCTCGTACGCGTACTTGAGCGCACCCGCCTCGCGATCTTGATACGCGATCTTGGCAACGCCACCGGACAGCGCCACCGACGTCCATGCGCCGATGTCGGGACCGACGTCATCGATGCCCCCGCGATAGCCGCTCGGATCGTAGATCGGCGTGACATCCGGGATGCCATCGACCGCGGTGTAGGCGAGATTCGCAGGATCGGTCGCTTCGATCGCGACGACGTCGCCCATCAGCGTGTCGTACGTCGCGACGATCACTCGATCAGCATCGCCCGCGATGCTGGTCCATCGACCGAGGCCACCGCGCGTCGCTTCGCCCGGCAGACACTCGACGTCCCCACACGGCGCCTCGCTGCTGCAGCTGCATCCAGGCAGCGAGGCAATCATCGCGATCGACGCGAGTCCTCCAAGTGCACGCAGCACTCGCTGGCGACGCACGCGACGCCACGGCACGACGAGAACCAGCAACACGAGCGCGAGCGGCGCACCATTCACGGGGCTTCCCGACGAATCGCACGAACATCCAGCGTTGGATGCGTTGCCATGAAAGCCGCGACCCGGCCCGCGACGCTCACCGGTGCCACCGAGCTCGATTTCGAGCACCTCGGGCGTCAGGTCGAGCGTTTCCGGTCGGCCGATCCGGCGCGACTGGACTTCGATCTTGTGCGTGCCGCCCAGCCAGAATCCCTTCGATGCCACGGTCGGGCGGCGATTGGTCGACCACGGCGACCACGTCCCTTCATCGATCCGGTGCGAGAACTCGAGGTCGCTGGCGTCGCCGGAGAGCTCGAGGATCGCGTGCGGTGGTTTCGCCCCGCGCCAGCGCCGCGGGTCCTTGGCGACTGCCTTGTCGGCATCGATCACGGTGGCGACCCGCGCGGTCGTGGCGACCGGTTGGAGCGCCTCGGTCGGCACCAGGTTCGCGAAGATCGCGAGGTAGTTGTTGTCGTCGACCGCGGTGACGTCGCTGACGTGAAGCGTCAGGCCGCCGAGCGCGGGCAACGTGACCCCGCCGATCGCATTCGACGCCTGCGGGAGCACCAGCGCAAGGATGTTCGGCAACAGCGCGGCCAGCTGATCCGCGGGCTCGGTGAGCGCCTCGGAGTTCTTGACCGAGATGTTGGTGAACGCGTCGTCGGGATCGGCGAACACCGGCGAGAGCTGGCCCGCGCCAGTGACCTGCAGCCCGACCGGGAAGTGAACGTCGGAGACGATCGTGAACACCCGGATGTACTGGTCATCCACCGCGGCGTAGAAGTCGATCTCGAGGCCGGTGAACCGCAGGTCGATCAATGGCTCGGTGAGCTTCTTGCCGCCGTTGCCATCGTCGACGAACGTGTTCTTGCCGAGCGTGATGCTCGGTGGGCTCTGCGGCCGGAGTCCGACGGCCATCTTCGAGTTGCCCTGAACCAACGCACCCAGCGAGGGGGTCAGGATCTTCACCGTGTCGGTCGACAGCTGCGCGAACGCACTGGTGCCGAACGTCAGACACAACAGGCCACCCTCGTAGCCGGCCCACGCGAACTGCGCGAGCTGCGATTTGTGCACGCCGACGGCGATGTCGAACGGATCGCCGGTATCGGGCCGCGTGTTGCCTTGGAAGTACGGCGATGGCGAACCGATGGTCACCGCAGGCGGCGGGTTGTCCGCGGCCGTCGGACCACAGCGGTCGCGCGCCGAACCTCCGGGCTGGATTCCGCCGAGGATGCCGAGCGCGAGCCCGTTGTTCTGCGTGGTCGCGTAGCCGCCTGCGACTTGATAGAGGTCGATCGCCCCGGTGGTGCCCGGTGAGAACGCGCCAAAAAACGTCGAGCCCCGCGCGCGTCCGGCAATGCCGAGCTCCTGCAGGCAACGGTCACCGACGCGGCACACACCGTCGGTGCATGCGCTGGCGAACGACGAGCCACACTCGTCGACGTCGCCCGATGGGCACTTCTTGCACGTCTCGACGTTGATCGTGTCCTCGATCTGCTGGCCGATCTGATCCTGCAGGATCGGTAGCAGCAGCGGCAGGATGGTATCTGCCGCAGAGCAGCCGACGTCGCCAAGCCCGCCGCTTGCCGGCGTGAGCGTGATGTCTTCCCAGTCGATCTGCGAGACGGTGACCCATTGCGCGAGCACCCTGGTGGTCTTGGTCGTGGCGTCCTGCGAGAAGTGAATCTCCGCATCGATCTTGAGGTCGGGCTTGGGTCCGAGGGTCGAATCGAGCGTCACCAGGCAGTTCGCACCGAGGAAGCCGAGCTGGAGGTCCATCTTGGTCTTCACCCGGCTGCGGATCGTCAGGTCGAGCTGTTGCTGCCCCTGCAGCGGGACCAGCTCGAGCCGCGGCTCGTCACCGTCGCGCTTGGCCAGATCGATCTCGAGGGGACCGCACGCTGGATTCGGCGTGCCGCCGGGGCAGCAGATCGATGGGCTGCTGCCACAGTTGGCAGGCACCGGGAATTCGATCGCACCGTTCGCGCCGGTCCCGAACAGCGGCCCGACGATGCCCGCAGGATCGGCCTCGATCTTGTCGAGTGCGGTGGCACTGACGCGAACCTGGGTCGCGTTTGCGACCCGCTTGTTCGACGGAAACCCGCCTGGAATGGGCTCGACGGTCGCGCAACCGGCGCAACCGCCGAATCCTTGGCACGACGCTAGCGCGGCGACCAGCACGAAGCTGATGAACGCGTGAGCTCCTCGAGACGAACCAACCCGCGCAAACATCTGCAGATGTCACTCGACGCGGCGCGCAGAATCAAGCGCCGAATGCGGACCGGACGACGAACCGCCGACGCAGTGCGACATCGAGCGGCCTCGCACGCGACGTCCATCACAGAATTTACGAGCGCAGGGCTGTGGGGCGCCCCCCCTACAACCGGTAATGCAGCTGCATCAGCGAGTAGGCCCCCGACCGTCCACCCTTGCCAAACGCGAGCATCTCGTAGCGAGCATTCAGGACGAGCTCCACGTGAGAGCTGGTGAACCAGTGCAGGTTCAGGTCGAGGGCGTCTCGATCGAGGTGCTTGACGCGGATGTTCGAGTCGAAGTGCCCGATCGCGACATCGACCAGGATCGTCGGCGACAAGAACTTCGAAGCGCCCAGGTAGCCCACCAGCTGGACGGGCGCACCACCGTCGGGATTGGTCGCCGTCCGATCGATCAGCTGGTTGACGAACTGCAGCTCGCTGAGCAGCAGCAGGTCTGGTCCTTCGAGGTAGACCTTGCCGGTGATCCCACCGCGGATCTTCTTGTCGAAATCGGTGCGCTGGAACATGCCCTCTGCGCCGATCGCCACTGCCGGCGTCAAGCGAACCTCGGCGTACGCCGCCCCGCCGAACGAATGATCGACCGTGTCGATCAGCGGATCTTCGATGAACCCGGTCGCATGGGCTTCCCAGCGCGCGTTGACGTATTCGACCGCCGCACCGTACGTGTCGCTGAACAGCGAGGTACCTCCGAACCGACGCACGTAGGCCGGGTGCTCGGCGATCCGCAGGCCGAACACAGGCATGAACCGTCCAACGCGCGCATAGAGCCCGTCGCTGCCGTCGGCGTTCTGCTGCCACATGATGTAGTGCTCGCGCGACCACACGCGCGTCTTCGCCTCGTTGCCAAACTGCGCGGGCCGGTTGCCGAACGTCGCGTGGAGCGTGAAGTTCTTGAGCTTGGCGCTGCCGTACAGCTCGGCCTGCATCGGGAACGCCGTCAAGATGCGCTCGGGTGTCTGCGCGTACCCGGCAGACCCGCGCAGGTCACCACCGAGCACCAGCCAATCGGGAGTGGGGATCTTGCCGTAGAAGAACTCCGGTGCGGTGCCGAACTGCGAGTGGTTCTCGGCGGCGATCAGGCCGTTCTCGCTCAACAGATTCCCGCCAGCCGGCGACAGATGGCAGCTCGTGCACGTCTGATCCGCACGGAGCTGATACTGCGGGTACGCGTGCGCCACACCTGCGGTCAGGCCGAGCGCGACGATGCAGAAGATGGCAAGTCGCGTCATAGGCCCGGCGCTCCGTTCTCGATCCAGCGAAGGATCAGATCGATGTCGGTGTCGGGGAGCGGCTGGTCGTACGGCATCCGATCGATCGATCGAGTGAGCACCGTGTACAGCAGCGATGCGTCCGGCTGATCGACGTCGACCAAGGCGAAGTTTCTGATCGATTCGCGGGCGACGTCGACGGTGTCGAACGCGTACCCCCCCGCCTCGGAGAATGACGAGTGGCACTGGGCGTTCCCACAGTTGGGCGCGAGCACCGCGGCCGTGACGTATTCGAGCGTCGCGGGACGCTCGTCCACACCTCCGCAAGCTGCCAGCGCGAACGTCGCGGTTGCAAACGTCGCAGGTACTAGCCGATGCATCGGCGCGCACATTAGCTCAGCGCCGCGCAAAAATCGCCGGGTTCGAGCGAACCGACGCCAGCGCGAGCATCGCGCCCCAGCATCGCGCCGAACCGCGTTTGGTTCGAGCTGGCTACTTGGTGGAGCGCGCGCGGGCCCGTCTCATCGTCGAGCCAGCACCGCTGGACACGCGAGTCACCCGCGGGGCGATCCGAGCGGTGGAGCGCCGGGTACGGCGGGACACCAGCGGGGGTGGCGCGGCGCGATAGGCGATCGCCTCGCGAATCTCGCCACGAACCACCAACCGGCAACCCGACCACGCCCCATCGAACGAACAAACCTTGTTCATGGCCATCCCGGCGGCCAACGCGATCCGGCGAACCACATCTTCCGTGACATCCGATTGCCGGCGCGCTCGGGGCCAGGCGATCCAGAACCCGCCTTCAGGATGAAGGCGACCCACAACGTCCATGATCCGGCGTTCGAGCTCCGCAAGCGACTCGACGAACATGACGACGACATCAACGGGCGGGAGCCGCAGGTCGTGCGTGATCCGCCAATCCTCGCTTGCCAGCGTACGCTCGAAACTTCCGGGCGCGTTGAGTAGACAGACCTTGTGGCCTGCCTTGATCCCCAACTTCCGTGGCAGTGGTTCTCCCGGGTACCCAGCCATGACGAACGGATAATGCAGTCCTCGCGCGGGAGGTCAAACAGGATGACCAAAACATCTTTCAATCACATGAAATTGTTTAACTATGACGCGATCCGTCCGCTCCCGAATTTTTGTGAGGTTCGGAACGAATTCTCGCTCCGATCCGGCTCGATTCAAGCGGTTCTCAAAAACCTGAGAGCTCGCTCAGCCCGCGTCTTGACTTTCTTGATCCGAGGTCCGGACGGTCCCCACCCGGCTCCGGCCCGGCTCCGGCCACACCACAAACACGCATCCCGCCATTTGTGCTCGGGACCTGCTTGAGGTGATCGGCGCCGCATGGGAATGACCGGTGGAGATGCCGCACGGTCTGCTCCTGATCAACCTGGGGACCCCGGATGAGCCCACTGCCCCGGCCGTGCGGCGGTATCTGCGCGAGTTCCTCGGCGACCCGCGCGTGCTCGACATCAACGCGGCCAGCCGTGCGCTGCTGCTCAATCTGGTGATCCTGCCCAAGCGCCCCGCAGCGTCGGCGCGCGCCTATGCATCGATCTGGGACGCGGCCCGGGGTTCGCCCCTGCTGTTCCACTCCCAAGATCTCGCGGCGGGTGTCGCTGCCAAGCTCGGCGCGGCGTGGCACGTCGAGCTCGCGATGCGGTACGGCAACCCATCGATCGCGAAGGCGTTGGCGGCGCTCGAGGCCGCCCGGGTCGATCGGATCGTCGTGCTCCCGCTGTTCCCGCAGTACGCATCGTCGTCCACGGGGAGCGCAGTCGAGCACGTGATGAAGCTGGCGAGCGCGCGATGGACGGTGCCTGTCCTGGACTTCGTCCCATCGTTCTTCGATGACGCGGGGTTTCTGGGCGCGTTCGAAGCCGTCGCGCGGCCGGTGCTGGCGGATCGGCAACCCGATCATGTGCTCATGTCGTTTCATGGGCTGCCCGTCCGGCAGATCACCAAGACCGACGCGACGGGCTCGCATTGCTTCGCCTCGGCCACGTGCTGCGACACGCTGACCAATCCGAATTGCTACCGCGCGCAGTGCTTCTTCACCGCGCGCGCTCTCGCCGAGCGGCTGGGTCTCGCCTCCGACCGATACACCGTTTGCTTCCAGTCCCGGCTGGGCCGCACACCGTGGATTCAGCCGTTCACCGATCACGTGATCGATGACCTCGGCAAGCGAGGGATCAAGCGAGTCGCCGTGATGTGCCCCGCGTTCGTCGCGGATTGTCTGGAGACCGTCGAGGAGATCGGGATTCGCGCGGTGGACCAGTTCAAAGCCGCCGGCGGCGAGCAGCTGACGTTGATCCCATCGCTCAATGCGACTCCCGCGTGGATCGACGCGGTGTGCTCGATCGCCGAGCGCCACGCCGTCGCGAAGGCCAGCTGATACGCCGGCCGCTCAACAGCGACGTCGACCGTCAGCGGACGAGCTCATCCAGGCACGCCCGCACGTAGCGCACGGCGGTGGCGACGGTGCGCTCCGCCCCGAACGCAGTCGACGCAAGCGGCGGCGCCACCTCGACGCAATCGGCGGCACACAGCCCGATCTCCTTGCCGATCCGGCCGATCAACGCGAGCACCCAGTCGGGCGAGAGCCCCCCGGGCTCGGGCGTCCCGGTTGCGTCCGCGTATTGAGGATCTGTCCCGTCGATGTCGTTGGAGAAGTACACCGAGGCGACCTGCTTCTTCTTCAGATGCGCGATCACCAGCTCGAGTGCGCCGTCGGGATCGGCCTCGATGTCCTTCGCCCATAGCTGACGGACGCCGTGGAGCGTTTCCCAGTGCTCGCGATCATGGCGCGACGACCGCACGCCCACCTGCACGAGGCGACCGTCGCGGCGAAGCAGCTGATTGGCGTGGTAGCTCCAGGTCGCGTAGCAGTACTTGATGCCCAGCCGCTGCGGCAGCATGTCGGTGTGAGCGTCAGGTTGCACGATGCCCCATCGATCGGTGCGGTGATCGGTGAGCGACGCGGCGACCGGCCACGCCACCGAGTGATCTCCGCCGAGGATGAACGGCTTGATCTTCGGATTGAGCACGAACAGGCAGTGCAGCACGCGCTCTTCGATCGATAGCGGCGATACCGGCAGTCGCTCGGCGACCCCGGGCGGCGTGTATGGGTAGATCGTCGCGCGGGTCGCCTCGATCTGCTGGGCCGACAACATGTCATCGTGCAGCAACTGGGGCACGACGAACACGTCGCCGACGTCGACGATGCGGTGGCGCTCGAGCCAGCCGCGATAGTCACGCTCCGAGGCATGAAGCGCGGTGCGGATCGCCTGCGGTCCGAGGTTGGCCCCGCGCCGGTAGCCCGCGCCCACATCGGAGGGCACGCCGAGGATGACCACCCGCGCATCGGCGATCTCGTCGATCACAGCCAGGAACCGAGCGAAGATCGCTGCGTCGTCGTTGGCTCCATAGAGCAGGCTCTGCAACTCGCGCTGAACGGTGACCCCGGTCGACACGGTGTACAAGCCAGCGCCAGCGGGCCGCAGCATCGCCGATAGCTCTGCGCGAGCCTCCGACGCAGTGGTTGGAAGAGGTGCCCCCATCCGTGTCACGGTAGCGAATGTATGCGCCGATCGACAACGCTCCCGACTCGCGATCTGGACGCACGACTCGAACGTTCAGCGGTCGATTTGTGTCAGCGCAACAATCGATTAAGTGACTGCAAGATCTAGTAAACGCGCATTCAAAGCGATAAGAAGTCAGGAAGCTAGTCTGGTCACCGTGAGGGCCGGAACCACTAACCAAAGGACTTCGTCTGCCATGAATCGCTTGCTTCGACCTACGGTTGTTGCCGCGCTTGCCGCCGGAGGAATTGCCGCCTCGTCGTCGACCAGCCACGCGAACGTTGAGATCGGCGGAACCGCCGGCATCCACGTGTTCAGCGAGACCAACGAGCTCGGCGTGCCCGATATCATGGACGCCCCCTCCGAGCGCAACTCTGCGCTGTTCGGTCTTCGCCTGGGCGTCTACTTCGGTAGCGTGCTCGGCGTCGAGGGTGAGGTCGGAGTGGTTCCGACCGAGTCACGCGACATGGTGTTCGATGTCTGGAACCTGACGTATCGCGGTCACCTGATCGCGCAGTTCCGCGCGGGGAACCCCGAGAACAAGTTCATTCCGTTCCTGCTCGTCGGTGGTGGCGCGTTCCAGGTGATCGACAGCAAGGACACCAACACGATCTACAAGGACGTCGACGGGATGATCCATGCTGGCATCGGCGCGAAGTATCGCGTCGACAACGGCTGGGGCTTGCGCGCCGACGGCCGCATCATGTTCCCGCCGAGCAGCGAGGACGACGGATTCACGTACGACTTCGAGGCGCTGCTCTCGATCTACAAGGAGTTCGGGCGCACGCAGGTCAAGGAGGAGCCGCCGGTCGACAACGATCCCGACAAGGACGGGATCCTGAGCGCGATCGACAAGTGCCCGCAGGAGCCCGAGGACAAGGACGGCTTCGAGGATGAAGAGGGCTGCCCGGATCCCGACAACGACAGCGATGGGATCGCCGATGCACTCGACAAGTGCATGATGGAGCCAGAGGACAAGGATTCGTTCCAGGACGACGACGGCTGCCCGGATGCCGATAATGACGGCGATCAGATCCCGGATGCCGCCGACCAGTGTGCGAACGAGCCCGAGGACAAGGATGGATTCCAGGACGAGGACGGCTGCCCCGATCCAGATAACGATGGTGACGGCGTGCCCGACGCGCAGGACAAGTGTCCAGCGGATCCGGAGACCAAGAACGGGTTCCAGGATGAGGACGGTTGTCCGGATGAGATCCCGGAGAAGCTGAAGAAGTTCACTGGCACGATCCAGGGCATCAACTTCAAGACCGGGTCGGCAGACATCCTCGCGAACTCGAACAAGGTGCTCGACAAGGCGGTCGCCGTGCTGACCGAGTTCAAGGACCTCAAGGTCGAGATCCAGGGGCACACCGACGACACGCCGCTCAAGGGCAAGAAGTTCGCGGACAACACGGCGCTGTCTCAAGCGCGCGCCGAATCGGTCCGTGCGTACCTGATCAAGAAGGGTGTCGAGGAGAACCGCCTGACCGCCGTCGGCTACGGCGACACCAAGCCGGTCATCGATCCGGCCGGTCTCAAGGGCGGCAAGCTCAAGACTGCGCGCGCCAAGAACCGCCGCGTCGAGTTCCAGCTGGTGTCGTCGCTGACCGCGCCGGCCCCGGCGGCTCCCGCGCCGGCAGGTCCGACGACCGAGCCGACGCCGGCTCCGACGCCTGCCCCCGCGCCGAACCCGTAGTCAGCGCGAGCCGCAGGCTCATGGCGCACCGAGCTGCCGCACCGACGAGGTGCCGCGGCTCGATTCATTTTCGGGAAATGATGGAGCACCACGTGGACCGCGTCTCGGACGCACGCTCCAGACCGCTCGCCTCGCTGCTGTGCTACGCCTCGCGTGTGCTGGCCCCCGAGCTCGTCGCCCTCCTGGTCTGCCCCACCTCCAAGCAGCCGCTGGTGTACTTCCCACGTGGTGAGGCCGATCAGAATGAGGCGGAGGCATTCCTGCTCTGCCCGGCCGCGAAGCTGCGCTACCGGCTGGAACGCGGGGTCCCCGTGCTGCTGGCCGAAGAAGCCGAAACGGTGGACCCCACTGCCCTCAGCCGGCTCCTGGCCCGGGCCAAACAGCTCGGAATCAAGGTCCCCGACTGACCTCGCCGCAGTGCTTTCCAACAATCCTGGGCAGTTGCAATATTCGCCGCGATTCGCGGAGCTTGACGCGAGATGCTATGGCGCGGTAGATCGCACATCCTTCACGGAGCCGCGCTTTGCTGAAGTCCCTATCGATCTTCACGGGTAACGCCAATCGCGTCCTCGCAGATGAAATCTGCAAGTTCGTGGAGATTCCGCTTGGCCGCTTGGATGTTACGCACTTCTCGGACGGCGAGATCTACGTCGAGATCGGTGAGAACGTCCGCGGCGTGAACTGCTTCGTGGTGCAGCCGACGTGCTCGCCGCCGAACCAGTCGCTGATGGAGCTGCTGATCATGATCGACGCGCTCAAGCGTGCGTCGGCCGGCAGCATCGTCGCGATCATCCCCTACTACGGCTACGCGCGGCAGGATCGAAAAGCCAAGCCGCGCACGCCGATCACCGCGAAGCTCGTCGCGAACCTCATCACCGCCGCCGGCGCTGATCGCGCGCTCGCGATGGACCTCCACGCCGGTCAGATCCAGGGCTTCTTCGACATCCCGTTCGATCACCTGTACTCGATGCCGGTCTTGATCGAGGAGCTCCGCTCGCTGGGTTATGGCGGTGAGCAGACGGTGCTCGTGTCGCCGGATGCAGGCGGTGTCGAGCGCGCTCGCGCGTTCTCGAAGCGACTCGGTGCTGGCCTCGCGATCATCGACAAGCGGCGCCCCGCGCCCAACGTCTCCGAGGTGATGAACATCGTCGGTGACGTCCGCGGCAAGCGGGCCGTGATCATCGACGACATCATCGACACCGCCGGTACGCTCACCAACGCTGCCCAGGCGATCATCAACGCCGGCGCGGCCTCGGTCGCGGCCTGCGCATGTCACGCAGTGTTTTCGGGCAAGGCGATCCAGCGGATCACCGAGTCCCCGCTCGCACAGGTGGTCGTGACCAACACGATCCCGCTGTCCGAGGAAGCACAGGGTTGCAACAAGGTGCGCGTGAAGAGCGTCGGGCGCTTGCTCGGCGAGGCGATCAAGCGCATTCATCACGGAGATTCGATCAGCTCGTTGTTCATCTAGGGCAACGCGCTATCAAGGCACGCCAGCAGAGAGAGAAACGCCATGGAAGTCGGAAAGCTCACGGTCTCGCTTCGCACCAACATTGGAAACAAGGGCTCGGCTCGCCAGCTGCGTTCTGCCGGCAAGGTCCCAGGGGTCTGCTACGGCGCATCGGTCAACGGCAGGATCGATCCAATGCCGATCACCGTCGATGTGAAGGCGCTGCGTGCCGCCCTCGACCCGGTTCGCAAGCAGAACACCGTCATCAACCTGACGATCGAAGGCGGGTCGGCGCCGCAGTCGCTGCACGCGCTGATCAAGGACTATCAGCTCGACATGTTGCGACGCGAGATCACGCATGTGGATCTGCTCGCGATCGATCCGAACAAGGAAGTGCTCGCGGAGGTGCCGCTCGAGCTCGTGGGCAAGCCCAAGGGTGCGATCGAGGGCGGCCAGCTCCGCATCGTGCTGCGTCACCTCGAGGTTCGCGCCAAGCCGAGCGACATCCCGGTCAAGCTCGTGGTCGACGTCTCGCCGCTCGAAATCGGCGACGTCATCCACGTCTCGTCGGTCACGCTGCCCAGCGGCGTCACGGTCGTCACCGGCCGCGACCTCGCCGTCGTCACGTGCGCAGCGCCCGAGGAGGAGGCCACGCCGACCACCGCCGAGGCCGCCCCAGCCGAGGGTGCTGCTGCTGCTGCTGCGCCGGCTGCCGGCAAGGACGCGAAGGCTGCCGCTCCGGCTGCAGCCGCCAAGGCCGCTCCGGCTGCGGGTGCCAAGCCTGCCGCCGCTGCGGCGGCCAAGCCCGCCGCGAAGAAGTAACCCATGTGGTTAGTGGCGGGGCTCGGCAACCCGGGAGGGAAGTACGAGCGCAACCGCCACAACATCGGGTTTCACGTCGTCGATGCGCTGGCGTCCAAGCACGGACTGTCCGGTTGGAAGTCCGCGCACGGCGGCGAGCTGGTTTCCGGATCGATCACCACCGATCGCGGTCGCATCCGCGTGGTGCTGCTCAAGCCGATGGAGTTCATGAACCACTCCGGGTTCGCGATCCAGCGCACCGCGAAGTTTCACCAGATCGATCCGACCGAGATCCTGGTGGTCCACGACGAGATCGACCTGCCGTTCGGGATCGTTCGGCTCAAGTCCGGCGGCGGCCACGGCGGCCACAATGGTCTGCGCTCGATCGTCGAGCAGCTGGGCAGCTCTGCGTTCGCTCGGCTCCGAATGGGCGTCGGACGCGACCCAAAGTCACAACCGGGCGCCAAGGACGCCGCCAGCTGGGTGCTCGCAGATTTTTCGGCCAGCCAGCACCAGGCCCTGACGGCCGTGATTGCAGCAGGTTGCGACGACATTGAAGCCGTCGTGGCGCACGGCATCGTCCCCGCCATGAATCAGCACAACGGGCGCGCCAACCTGGATCCAAACGCCTAGGCCCGTGATATAGAGCCTGCCCCTCGCTCGTCCCTGCCAAGGACGGGCTTTTACATCCACGAGGCACGAGGAATCACATGGCACGATTGCAGAGTCAGAAGGACGCGCCCGGCACGTCGCGGGAATACGAAACCATCTACATCCTTCGCCCGAACACGCCCAATGAAGGCGTCGCCGAGGTCAACTCCCGCATCAAGGGAGTGATCGAGGGCATGGGCGGCAAGGTCATCAAGATCGACAACTGGGGCAAGCGCCGCCTCGCCTACGAAGTCGCCAAGGAGCGCAAGGGCATCTACCTGTACTGGCAGTACCTCGCGCAGCCCGGTGTCGTCGAGGAGACCGAGCGTAACCTCCGCATGCTCGACTCGGTGATCCGTTACCTCACCGTCAAGGTCGATGAGGACGTTGACGTCGGCGCCCGGCCGACCGAGATCGACGACACGTCGTACGAGAAGGCCGCGCAGACCGCCGCCGATGAGGAAGATCTGTTCCTGTCCCGCGGCACGGAAGAGCCGATGGGGAACGACGAGGATGAATACGGTGGTGACGAGTTCGATAACCTGTCGCCCGACATGCCTCGCCCGGCGAGCGAACCGCGTCAGGCCAGCGAGCCCGCCTCCAGCGAGCCCGGGGAGAAGGAGTAACCAATGTCGACCCGCATGGACCAACCACGTGATGACGAGGGGCTCGACCGCGACGGTGATGATCGCCGTGGCGGCAAGGGTTCCCGTGGCGGCGGTGCGCGCCGCAAGCTGCTATCCGATGAGATCGTTGCAAAGGTCGATTACAAGAACCCGCAGATCCTGCGGTCGTTCGTGACCGATCGCGGCAAGATGATTCCGCGCCGGATCAGCGGTGCAAGCGCTCGCCAGCAGCGCGTGATCTCGACGGCGATTCGGCGTGCACGCATGCTCGCCTTGCTGCCGTTCTCGGTGACGGGAGACTAACCATGGCGATGCAAGTAATCCTCACCCAGGATGTCGAGAACCTCGGCAAGGCTGGCGAGCTGGTCTCGGTTCGCCCCGGCTACGGCCGCAACTACCTCGTGCCTCGCGGCATGGCGGTCAGCGCGACCGTGCGCAACAAGAACCGACTCGATCACGAGAAGGCCGTGATCGAGCGCCGCGTTGCAAAGGAGCGCGCGTCGGCGACCGAGATCGCGGCCAAGCTCAACGTCATGACGCTTCAGTTCGAGCGGATCGTCGGCGATGACGAGAAGCTGTTCGGCTCGGTCACCAGCCGCGACATCACCGAGCAACTCAAGCGGGCCGGCGTCGACCTCGATCATCGCGCGGTTGCGCTCGACGGTGCGGTGAAGGCGCTCGGCAAGTACGAAGTGCCCGTGCGGCTCGCCGCCGGCGTCACGGCGAACCTGAAGTTCTGGGTCGTCGGCAAAGACCGGTAGCCATGGCCGAGCTCGTCGAGCCTTCGGCCCGCTACGAGCAAAGCTTTTTGGAGGCCGAGCAAGAGCCTGACGCGCAGCACGAGCTCCACAAGACGGGCTCGTTTGGCGCGTTGCTCGCCAAGCTCGCGGATCGGCGAGCGGGGCTCGGCCTGCAACCGCATCAAGTCCCCGAGACCACGCTGTGGCTCGTGGATGGGGACCAGTTCATCGGACGGGTGTCGATCCGGCACCGTCTCACCGACGCGCTGCGCGAGATCGGTGGCCATATCGGCTACGGAATCCGGCCATCGCGACGGGCTCAGGGCTTCGGGACGACGATCCTGCAGCTGGCACTCCCGCACGCTTTCGCGCTGGGCATCGATCCGGCACTGATCACGTGCGACATAACGAACGTCGCCTCGCGCCGGATCATCGAGCGTTGCGGCGGCGTGCTGGATCGGGACTGCGACGCGACGACGAGCTCGGCGTTGCGGTACTGGGTGCAAACTAGTCGATGATTTTCGTCAGCCCGTCAGTGTAGGGTCGGCCAATGGCACGCGACCGGCGAGTGCTTCCGCACAACCTGGACGCCGAGGCGTCGATCCTCGGCGGCGTGATCCTGCGCAATGACGTCCTCACCAACCTCGAGACGCTCGAGGTCGATGACTTCTACGACCACCGCCACAAGGTCGTGTTCCAGGCGATCCGGAATCTGGAGAACGCGGCCAAGCCGATCGACGTGGTCACGCTCGAGAACGAGATCGAGAAGTCCGGCAAGCTCGACGCGATCGGCGGCATCGCGTTTCTGGGCGAGCTCGCGCTACGCGTGCCGACCGCGGATAACGTGGTCGCATACGCCGAGATCGTCGCGGACAAGCATCAGGCGCGAAAGCTGATGCTCGCGTCCGGCGACATCCTCGAGCGAGGGTACGAGGACGGGCTCGAGGTTCGCGATTATCTCGATGACGCCGAGTCCAAGATCTTCGAGGTCACCCAGCGCCGCGACAAGAGCGGCCCCGAGCCGGTCAAGGCGCTGGTCAAGAAGGTGTTCAGCTCGCTCGACGAGCGGTTCAAGTCCGCCGACGGCATCACCGGCGTGCCCACGGGATTCGCTGATCTCGACACCCGCACGGCGGGGCTACAGCCGACGGAGCTCATCATCCTCGCGGCGCGGCCCGCGATGGGGAAGACGTCGTTCGCGCTGTCGCTGGCGCAGAACGCCGCGACGACGGGCGGCTGGCCATGCCTGGTGTTCTCGCTCGAGATGTCGTCGACCCAGCTCGCCGAACGTATGTTGTGCTCCGAGGCCAAGGTCGATTCGTCGGCGCTGCGCCGCGGCCAGCTCCAGCGTCAGGACATGACCAACCTGACGTACGCGGCGGCCACGCTGTCGAAGGCGCCGATCTTGATCGACGATACGCCCGCGCTGTCGCTGCGCGAGGTCCGCGCACGCGCCCGGCGGTTCCGGGCGAGCCCGCTGTTCGCCGACAAGAAGTTCGGCCTGATCCTGATCGACTACTTGCAGCTGATGCGCGGCTCGCCCCAGGCTGCCAAGGCCAGCCGCGAACAGGAGATCAGCGAGATCTCGCGCGGCCTCAAGGCGCTGGCGAAGGAGCTCCACTGCCCCGTGCTCGCGCTTTCGCAGCTCAACCGCTCGCTCGAGCAACGAACCGACAAGCGGCCGCAGTTGAGCGATCTGCGTGAATCCGGCGCGATCGAGCAGGATGCCGACGTCATCCTCTTCATCTATCGCGACGTCGTTTACAACAAGGACACCGAAGCGCCGAACGTCGCCGAGGTGATCATCGGCAAGAACCGTCACGGCGCGACCGGCACGATCGACACGCACTTTGAAGGCCGCTACACGCGGTTCGAGAACCTCACGCAGCGTCGCGACGAAGGCCCACCGAGCTACTGAGCGAGACTTCGAAAGGTCGGGCGCTTAGCCACCGTCTTGACGGACCTGCGAAGAGGTTGGGACGGAACATCCTGTCTATCGCGGAAACGTTGCCGTCCATTCGTTTGCATCGCACTCGAACGTTTCGTCTCGGAAGTAGAACAGGAAATGTCTCGTGCGTTGGATGGGAGGTCCCAGTGCCCGCCAGCCCGTCACCCGATTCACCTGCAAGTCGCCATCAACTTCGTACATGACCTCATAGAATTCTCCCCACGCCGGTGCCACATGGCTGAACCGACACTGTCCGGCGTACCAGCCCTCGTCGTTCGTGCCGCCCAGCCGGTATCGCCAGCAGCCGGAGAACACCAACTCGGCCCGACCCGGTGTTGCGTCCGCGAACTTGAACGTGTTGACCTCGAACGTGAGAATCACCGTCTGGCCGTCGATCCGGACCACAGGATCCGGCGCATTCGGCTCGGCATTCCACCCGTGGTTCAGCTTCACAAATCTGGTGATCACCTGTTTGACCTCGAAGTGATCATCTGCGAACCCAACGTACAACGATCGCTCACCTACCAGGTTGTTCCACAGTAGCGGTTCGCTGCCGGTGAGCTCCCACGCTGTCGACGGCCGCGCTAGGATGCGTTCGTGCCAAATCCGCAGCCGGGGACGATCCTGGGCGCCTATCGTGTCGAAGGCACGATCGGCTCGGGGTCGATGGGGGATGTGTTCGGCGGCGTCGACACCGGGCTCAATCGCAAGGTCGCGATCAAGATCCTGTCCGAGAAGCATCGCGATAGCGCCGAGCTGCGTGCGCGGTTCGTGCGCGAAGGGCGTGCGGTGGCCGCGATCAGCCATCCGAACGTAGTCCAGGTGTTCGCCACCGGCACATTCGACGAACGGCCGTACATCGCGATGGAGCTGTTGACCGGCACGGACCTCGGCTCGCACGTCGAGAAGAACGGCCCGCTCGATTCGGCCACCGCGGCGCTGGCGATCTTCGACGCGGCGCAAGGCCTGATGGCGGCGTCACAGGCCGGGCTGATTCACCGCGACGTGAAGCCTTCGAATCTGGTCCGCCTGGCGAATGGTCGCGTCAAGGTGACCGATTTCGGTCTGGCCAAGCCGGTCGATCCGGGCTCGGAGCCGGCGCTCACCGCGATGGGCGTCGTCGTCGGTACCCCGGACTACATCGCGCCAGAGCAAGCGCGTGGCGAAGCGATCGACGAACGCGTCGACCTGTACGCGCTGGGCGGCTCGCTGTACTTCATGCTCACCGGCATCCCGCCGTTCCGCACCGGTCGCCCGGCCGACGATAAGTACCTCAAGGTCGTCGCGCGGCATCTTCGCAATCCGCCGCCGGATGCCCACCAGAACCGCCCCGGCGTCGACAAGGAGCTCTCCGACCTCGCGCGCCACATGATGGCGAAGAAGCCCGACGAGCGGCCGAGCTATGACGAGGTCATCGATCGGATCTCGCACATCCTCGAGCGGATCGATCCGAACGGCGCGCCGATGCTGGCGTCGGGCCGCGAACGCTCGCGCCCGATCGCGATCCCCGGCGATCTATCGGGCCCGGGCCAGCGCGTGCCCAGATCAGCCACGCCACGCGATGACGTTCCGGTGATCGAGCCGAGCCGGTTTCCCGGCTGGCTGATCGCGGTCACCCTCGCGTGCGTCGGGCTGTTTGCGACCGGTCTGATCGTCATGCTGCGCAAGCCCGAGGCCTCCGCGAACCCACCGCCCCCGGAGCCGACCACCGGCAGCGCGGGCAGTGCCGGTAGCGCGGGCAGCGCGAGCGTTCCGCCGATCGACGCCTCGGTCGGGGCGGTGATTCCCGCCGGCATGGTGCTGGTCAAGAAGCCCGATGGGACTCCGTGGTTCTTCGCCGATGCCGCGCCGGTCAGCTCGGCTGCGTTCACGCGCGTGTTCGCCAAGCACACCCAGTCGGGGGCGGCGGACGGACCGGTGGTGAACGTCTCGTACGCCGACGCGCGCTCGTACGTGAAGACGCGCGACGGCCGGCTGCTCACGGCCGCGGAGCTCGACGCTGCGCTCGCGACTCCGGGCGTCAGCGGTGCGGGATCGCTGTTCGAGTGGGTGTCTTCTCCCGACGAGAAGAAGCGCACCGTGCGGCGGGGCACGAAGTCCCAGACCCGGCCCGACGAGAAGCAAGGCGATGTCACGTTCCGCGTCGGCCGCGACCTGTAGGAAAGTCGACGCGATCTGCGCCACCCGCGGTTGATCGTGCGCGGCGAGCGGTTCGACACCAGCCCGGTTTGTACGTACCCGTGTTTGGACGTACTCCGGTTCGTGCGTAACCCCGGTTTATGCGTACCTGCGGTTTGTAGGTAACGTCCGTTTGTTTATAGTCGCGGCTTCATGAGCGACGTCGACCGGCTCGTCGAGATCATCACGCAGCGCGTGCAAGAGCGTCTCGCCGGGAGCTCCAACCTTGGAACCGCCAAGCTTGCCGTGATTCCCCGCGACCGCGGCGAGTGCAACGACGACACCGCGCCCGGCGAAGACTGCGCGAGCTGCGGTTCGTGCGTGGTTCGCCGCCCGTGGTCGGTGCGTGCGGCAGAAGGTGCCGGTGCGGTTCGCGTCGGCGCGCTTCCGGGCGTCGGGGCGGTTCCCGCGGACCTCGGCAAGCTGATCGATCACACGCTGCTCAAGCCAGATGCCACGCGCGATGAGGTGGTGAAGCTGTGCGAGGAGGCTCGCAAGCATCGGTTCGCCTCGGTCTGCGTGAACACCACGTGGGTGCCGCTCTGCAGGTCGTTGCTCGCGGGGACCGACGTGATGGTCTGCGCGGTCGTGGGGTTTCCACTCGGTGCCATGGCACCGATGGCGAAGGCCTACGAGGCGCGCGATGCGGTTCGCGCGGGTGCCAAGGAGATCGACATGGTGATCAACATCGGCGCGCTCAAGTCGCGCGACTACGAGACCGTGTTCGAGGATATCTGCCGGGTCGTCAAGGCCGCAGCACCGGCGGGCGTCAAGGTCATCCTGGAGACCGGCGCGCTCGACCAGGAGCAGAAGATCATCGGTTGCACGCTGTCCAAGCTCGCCGGCGCCGCGTTCGTCAAGACGTCGACGGGCTTTGGCAAGGGCGGCGCGACGGTCGAGGACATCGCGATGATGCGCCGCATCGTGGGGGGTGACGTTGGCGTCAAGGCATCAGGAGGCGTGCGCACCGCCGAGGATGCGCTCAAGATGGCGCAGGCCGGAGCGAACCGGATCGGCGCATCGGCCAGCGTGGCGATCGTGACCGGGGCCGCGAGCGACGGGAAGTCGAAAGGGTACTGACGGGCTTCCCGTAACCCCAGCCCGTCCGGGCCCGTCCCCGGTTTCTCCGCTGAGATACAGCGGCCAAACCAGCCGCTCGCCGGTGCGCCATCCGACACCAGCCTGGTGCATAGTCTCTGGCCAGTGCTGCCTGTTCAGCTGATCCGCAAGAAACGTGATGGCGAGGCGCTCGACGACGCCGAGCTTCGAGCGTTCATCGATTGGGTCACCACCGGCGTCATCCCGGACTACCAGGTCGCCGCGATGCTGATGGCGATCTTCTTCCGCGGAATGGATGCACGCGAGCTCGCCACCTGGGCCGACGCGATGACCCGGTCGGGTGACGTCCTGGATCTGTCGCGGATCACTCGGCCCAAGGTCGACAAGCATTCCACGGGCGGCGTCGGTGACAAGATCTCGATTCCGCTCGCGCCTGCGGTGGCTGCCTGCGGCGTCGCCGTCCCGATGGTCTCCGGGCGCGGGCTCGGCCATACCGGCGGGACGCTCGACAAGCTCGAGTCGATCCCCGGGTTTCGCGTCGATCTGTCCGTCGAACAATTCGCTGCGCAGGTCGACAAGCTTGGCGTCTGCCTGATCGGACAGACCTCGCGCATCGCCCCTGCGGATAAGCGGCTCTATGCGCTGCGCGACGTGACGGGCACGGTCGAGTCGCTCCCGCTGATCGCGTCGTCGATCATGTCGAAGAAGCTCGCCGAGGGCATCGACGCGCTCGTGCTCGACTGCAAGGTCGGACGCGGAGCCTTCATGAAGACGATCGAGCGCGCGCGCGAGCTGAGCTTGCTGATCCGGGCGATCGGCGAGCGCGCCGGCAAGCGCGTGACCTGCGTGCTCACCGACATGAACGCCCCGATCGGCCGCACGATCGGCAACGCGCTCGAGATCCGCGAATCGATCGAGGTCATGCGCGGCGGCGGTCCGGCCGATACCCGCGAGCTGACCCACGTGCTCGGCGGCGAGATGCTGCTGCTCGCCGGTGTCGCCCGTGATCCGGCTGACGCTCGCGCGCGCATCGAGCGCGTGCTCGGTAACGGCGAGGCGCTCGACGTGTTTCGCAAGGTGGTCGCCGCGCAGGGTGGCGACCCCACGGTGTGTGATTCACCGGCCACCGTCCTGCCGCAGGCCGCCCACCGTGACGAGCTGTCGTTACCGCCCGGCAGGATCACCGCGATCGACAGCGAGACGCTTGGCATCGCCGCGCTCGTGCTCGGGGCAGGCCGCCGCACCACCGATGATGTGATCGATCCGAGCTCGGGGCTGGTCGTCGATGCCTACCTCGGCGAGCTGATCGAGCCCGGATCGCCACCTCAGATCGTCCTCCACCACAGCCTGACGCCAGGAGATGGCCGGCTCGCCGAGGCGCGTGCGATGATCACCAGCGCCTTCGTGATCGAGCCCCCCGACCGCCCTGCTCCGCCCGACCGGAGCCGCATCCTCGAGGTACTCCGGTGACCGACGATCTGTACGACCGCGTCCAAGCCGCCGCCGCCGCTGTCCGCCAGCGCGCAAACATCACCGCCGCTCCACAGGTGGGCCTGATCCTCGGGTCTGGGCTCGGCGGGTTCGCCGACAATCTCGGCGCCCCGCGTGCCGTCGACTACGCGGAGATTCCCGGGTTCCCGCGTTCGCAGGTGCACGGTCACAAGGGCCGGCTGGTCGTCGGCGATCGCAAGGGCGCGCGCTGCGTCGCGATGCAGGGCCGCGTGCATCTCTACGAGGGCCATACCGCACAGGCGGTCGCATTTCCGGCCCGCGTGCTGGTGGCGCTCGGAGCCAAGGTCATCATCGTCACCAACGCTGCCGGCGGGCTCAATCCGACGTGGTCGCCAGGGACGCTGATGTTGATCCGCGATCACATCGATCTGCTGCGCGATCATGCGCTGCGTGGTCCCAATGATGACCGGCTCGGACCACGGTTCCCCGACATGACACACGCATACGCACCCGAGCTGCGCGAGCTGGCCAAGCAAGCCGCCAGGACGGCCGGGGTCGAGCTGCAAGAAGGCGTGTATGCCGCGATGCCTGGACCCACGTACGAAACGCCGGCGGAGATCAAGATGCTGCAGCACCTCGGCGCGGATGCGACGGGCATGTCGACGGTCCCGGAGGTCTGCGTCGCGCGACACATGAGCGCACGCGTGATCGGCATCTCGTGCATCACCAACCTCGCTGCCGGGATCACCGGCCAGGCGCTGTCGCACGATGAGGTCACCGAGACCGCGGGCCGGGTTCGCATGACGTTCGAGTGCCTGCTCGATGCCATGCTCGCGGCGCTCGTGGCGCGCGGAGAGCTGACATGACGGCGGAGCTGATCCAGCGCGCGATCGCCGCGCAGCATCGCGCCTACGCGCCCTACTCGAAGTTCGCGGTCGGTGCGGCGGTCAAGATGAGCGGCCAGATCTTCGACGGTGCCAACGTCGAGAATGCATCGTATCCGCTCTCGGTGTGCGCTGAACGAACCGCGATCGCGACCGCCGTGGTGGCGGGTGCCCGCCAGCTCGAGGCGCTCGCCGTGTGCACATCGAGCTCGCCGCCGTCGGCGCCGTGCGGTGCATGCCGTCAGGTCATGCTCGAGTTCGCGACCGATCCGACGCGCGTGACGGTGACCGCGGTCAACCCCGCCGGCGAGCAGCGCAGCTGGAAGCTGTCCGAGCTGCTGCCCGACGCGTTCACGGCAAAGGAACTGCCGGATCCCACAGGATGAGCGAGCTGATCTTTCGCGGTGGAACGATCCTGACGATCGATCCCCAACATCGGGTGCTGGCCGGCGACGTCGCATGTCATGACGGAGCGATCGTCCATGTCGGTGGTGCGTACACGCCGCAGACGAGCGACTACCAGATCGTCGACTGCACAGGATGTGTGGTGATGCCCGGCCTGGTCCAGGCGCACGTGCATACGTGTCAGACGCTCGCGCGCGGCCGCGCCGATGACCTCGAGCTGCTCGACTGGTTGCGGGCGGTGATCTGGCCGTACGAGGCTGCGCTCGACGAGGCCGCCGCGGCAGCGAGCGCCGAGCTGGCGTGTGCGGAGCTGTTGCTCGGCGGCACCACGGCGATCCTCGACATGGCGACGGTGCATCACACCGATGCGATCTTCGCTGCCGCCGAGCGGTCCGGCATTCGCGCGACGATCGGCAAGGCGATGATGGACGCGCCCGACCCGCAGATCCCGGCGGGGCTGCGCGAAACGACTCGCCGCTCGCTCGACGAATCGGCGCGACTGATCCGGCGCTGGCACGACGCCGCCGGCGGCAGGCTGCGCTACGCCTACGCACCGCGGTTCGTGCTGTCGTGCACCGACGAGCTGTTGCGCGAGGTCGCCGCCAAGGCACGCGAGCTGGGTGTGCGCATCCACACCCATGCGAGCGAAAACGCCGGCGAGGTGGCCCTGGTGCGCCAGCGGTTCGGCAAGGACAACATCGAGGTGCTCGACGAGCTCGGCTTGCTGGGCGATCACTGCTGCGTCGCGCATTGCATCCATCTCTCGGCCGACGAGCGCCGCCTGCTCGCGGCGCGCGGTGCACACGTCTGCCATTGCCCATCGTCGAACCTCAAGCTCGGGTCGGGGATCTGTGCGGTGCCCGAGCTGATCGCCGCGGGCGTTGCGGTCGCGATCGGCGCCGACGGCGCGCCATGCAACAACAACCTCGACGGATTTCTGGAGCTCCGGCTTGCAGCGTTGCTACACAAGCACCGCAGTGGCCCACGCACGCTGCCGGCCCCCGAGGTGGTTCGGATGGCAACGCTCGGCGGTGCGGCCGCGCTCGGACTGGCAGATCGGATCGGCTCGCTCGAGCTCGGCAAGCGCGGCGACGTGATCGCGGTGGACGTCCGCGCGCTCCACACCGTGCCGGCCTCGAGCCCGTGGTCCGTGCTCGCATACGCGGCGCAATCCTGCGACGTGCGCCACGTCGCCGTCGATGGCAGCGTCGTGGTTCGCGATCGCACGCTGCTGACGGTGGACCTCGAAGACGTACGTCGCCGCGCCACCGCCGCGGCGGCCAGGCTGTTTCACTGAGCCGCGGGCGCGAGCCGCACGGGATCCGGTGCGGCCTCCGCGGAGCCGCGAATGTTGCGGGCGATCTTGAAGCTCAACAGGCTCGACGCCACCACGATGAACACGACGGCAGCCACGAACGGCCAGTCGATGCGGCGGCGCCGCCTGACCGACGGCCGCGGTGCTTGCTGGCTCTCGGGACGGGGCCCCTCCACAACGCCACGAAGCGGCTCGAACAGCACACGTGCGCCCTCCGCGGTCACGCGGTACGCCGGGTCCGGCTCGATCATGGCGGCGATCGGTTTGCGCAACGCCGGCGGTAGCTGCGCGATCACGGCGGCGGGTTGATGCTTGAGCCGCTGGAGCTCGCGAAGCTTGGTGCCTTGCCAGACCGGCCGTCCGAGCGCGAGCTCGGATAACAGCACACCCAGCGCAAACACATCGCCACTCGCCTGGGCGACGCCGGTGATCACCGTCTCCGGTGCGATGTACTGCGGCGTACCCACCACGACGCCCATCCGGGTCACACCGATGTCTCCTACCAGCTTGGCGAGCCCAAAATCGAGCATCTTCACGCGATCGCGATCCGGCTCGGCATCGAGCAGCATGACGTTCTCGAGCTTGAGATCGCGATGAACGATCCCGAGCGCGTGCGCCGCCCCGAGCGCGTCACACAGCTGCGCCGCGATCCGCGCGATCCGCGCGACAGAAAGCGCGCCGGCCGCAGCCACCTGCTGGAGGTTGCGACCACGCACCCGCTCCATCGCGATGTACAGCACGCCGTCGGGCTCCTGACCGTAATCGAACACCGTGACGATCGCGGGGTGCGACAGCTGACTCGCCAGCTGCGCTTCGCGCTCGAATCGCCGCGCTCGCGCCGGATCGGCGCTCTGGGTGGGCGCGATCAGCTTGATCGCGATCTCGCGTCCGACCGAGCGTTGCCACGCGCGAAACACCGTCCCCATGCCGCCGCGACCCAGGAGCTCGCGCAGCTCGAACCGATCCGCGATCACGGTTCCTACCGACGGGGGCGAGCGAAGGCTGACGGTCTTGAACGCCGCCGAGCATGCCGGGCATGCAGCGAGCCCCACCTCGTGCCAGGTCGAGAAGCTGCAGCGCGTGCACACGCTGCGCACGCCGCCCGAACGCCCGCGTCCGCTGTCGACGTTCGGAAGGGCCGCCACGATGACCAGCCTGCCCGCAATGCGCACAAACCCCGATGTCAGGGCGATAACAGCGCCGTCGGGCGCCCACCTGGCGCCAAGATCGTCTCGGTCAGTTGCCTACGATCATGGAGATCCACATCACGAACACCACCCCGACACCGGCGATCAACAGCCACCGCGCGGCCCCGAGCGACACCTCTTGCGTCTTGCTCTGCCGCAGGGCGGCGACCTCCCGCTCTCTGGCCTGCTGAGCGGCATCGATTCGAGACGCATCGACCTCTGGTCGATACGGCGATCCGCCTTCGGCCGGAGCGCTTTGCGCGGCAACCGCCGCGTAGACATCGCGAAACCGTGCTGCGACCTCGGCGATGTGGTCGATCGCCGACCGGACCTCGGCGGCATCGACGATCCAACCCTGGATGGCGAAGCGCAGCACGCGACGATCGTTCGCGGTCACGTCAAACAATTCGAAGTGGTCGTAGCTTGCGAGGAAGCTGCGGACCTTGGCGTCGAGCAGCTCGCGAACCACATCGGCCGGTGCGGCCTCGACCACGAGCTCCTGAGCGAACGCGTCGTCGCCGATCGCGATCGCGGTCTCGCTGATCGCCTTGCTGCGCCGGCGCACGTCGAGGCTGAACGGATAGTGCTTCGGCAGCTCGACGTCGATCTCGGTCCATTCGGGATCGCCGGGTTCGAGATCTCGTATCCGGTAGCGAGTCTCGACGTTCACGCCACGTGCGATGCCCCAGGCCCGGCGCTGGCGAACCGAATGGTTTCCACCAAGGTGTCGGGCGAGCTCGGCAAGCGCCTCGTCGCAACGGTCGGTGCGATTGATGTGATCGATGACGAACCACGTGATCGCGGCCCCGACGCCGAGGGCAGAGAGCAACACGACCATCGCGACGGCACGCTATCACGCAGCACGTCAACGACGGTGCGGCTAATCACCGGGACGGGTCAGGTCGGTGTCATCCCGATCAGGCCGCGTAACCGGTGGCGCCGCAGGCCTTCGGGTGCCCAGCGCCTCGAGAGCGCACGTCACAACCGTCTGCGGATCCGAAATCGTGACCGTCATCGTGCGCGAACGATGGCCACGAAGCCGGCACTCGACGTGATGACGGTCACGAATCGCGGTCATCAGCACGGCCGTACCTCGTCCTTGATCGACACCATCCACGAGGATCTGCGCGCCGCGCGGCAGACTCTCGATGCGCAGCTGTGCGCGCCCAGGCCCGGCCGCGGGCGACGATGGCGGGGCGATCGGCGCTGCAGATGCAATCGGTGCAGGTTTGACCGCAGGCAGCTCGTCGGACGCACGCGCCGCGCTGTTCGCGATGCTGGGACCTGCTCGCACCGGGGCTCCGCCGACGATCCGGTGCGCCACGACGGAGAGCGCGAACACGGCGACCGCAATCGCCGCAAGCGCCAGCGGCAACCGGCGAGCGGGACGCTTCGAGACGGCGCGCAGTGCCGGCGCGACGGCAGCGGGTCGCTGCGGTTCCGCGGCGCCACGTCTGGGCGGCACCCACAACCCGAGCGACGTCGATGCGGTGAGCGCTATGCGAGCCTGTTGCAACGCGCTACGCGCCTCGGCGGCGGTGGGCCGCTGGTGCGGGGCGGGGTCGAGCATCGCGCCGACCGAGCGCCGCAGGGCCGGCGGCAGCCTTGCGATGACCGAGCCCGGATGCAGCTTGATGCGCAGGAGCTCGGCGAGATCGTCGCCTTCCCAGAGCGGGCCTCCAAGCGCCAGCTCGCCGAGGATCACCCCGAGCGCGTAGACGTCGCTCGCCGCCTCGGCGCGACCGGTGGTGGTGTGCTCGGGCGCGACGTAGCGCGGCGTGCCGACCACCATGCCGATCGCCGTGACATTCAGTGCGTCCTCGGACGTCGCGAGACCGAAGTCGAGCAGCTTGACCAGCTCGCGCCCCGACGGCTGATCGACGAGCATCACGTTGTCGAGCTTGAGGTCACGATGGACGATGGCCATCGCGTGCGCTGCCTCGAGCCCATCCGACGCTTGCTGGCCGATCTCGACGATCCGATCGATCGTGAACGCGCCTTCGCGGCGAACCGCGTCCAGCAAGGTGCGGCCACGCAGCAGCTCCATCGCGATGAACAGCTGCCCGGTCTCGGACTGGCCGTGGTCGAACACGGTGACGATGTTCGGATGTGACAGCTGGCACGCCAGCTGGGCCTCGCGCTGAAACCGCGCGATCGCCTCCGCGTCGCGTGAGTAGCGCGCGGTCATCAACTTGAGCGCCACCTCGCGATTCACCGAGCGCTGGACCGCGCGATACACCGCGCCCATCCCGCCCTCGCCGAGCTTGCCGCGGATCTCGAACCGACCCGCGATCATCTGCCCGATCAGGTCGTTCGCGCAGGCGGGCTTGACCACGTTCATCGGATCCAGATCTCGGTGTGACATGACCCGAAACCCGTACGAGCGCCATCGTGTTGTGCACGGATGACATCCAAACACCCGGTGGTGGCTCGCAGCCATCGCCAGACAGTGATCCACGTCCCCTTTGACAGAGGGCGCGGGAGCTGTCTCCATGGCACCCGATGCGTGATTGCAAGGCGAGGACCGGATGGGAATCCCCACGTTCCAGGGCCTTACGGGCCTCCGGCTACTCGATCCGCCGCCGGCTGGCGCTGCAGAGGTGGCGACGATTGAGCCCAACGGTTGGACGCGGCGCGCAGCCGTGGTAAACGCGAAACTCGTTCGTTCTGACGTGCCGCTCAAGGCATGCGAGTCAAGGAGAGCGAACAGCGAGAGATTCGCTGGCACTTCGCCCGGTGGCTCCAGGGACGAGGGTGTGATTTGGAGCTAAGTGAGAGGCCCCCGTGACGAATCGTTTGTATGTCGGAAACCTGCCGTTCCACGCTACTGAAGATCTCATCCAGTCGACGTTTGCAAGCTCGGGTGAGGTCGTGGCCGTCAACCTGATGCTCGACCGAATGACCGGCCAATCGCGAGGCTTCTGCTTCGTCGAGATGGCGTCTCCGGAGGCGGCCCAGAAGGCAATTTCCGACCTCAATGGCCGTGACCTTGGTGGCCGTCCGCTTCGCGTCGATCTCGCCGAGGAGCGGCGTCCCAACGGTGGAGGCGGCGGTCGTGGCGGTGGTGGCGGCGGCGGTGGCTATGGCCGCGGCGGCGGTGGCCGCGGCGGTCGCGGGCGCTAACCAATGGCGAACGGACCAAGTACGCTGTCGGGCGCTCCCGAGCGAATCTTCGTCTCGGTGGACGAGAGCACCGGACGATCGACCGTGTCGTTCTCGCCGGCCGAGGTCGGGATGCCGTTTCAACACGAAAACGACCACGACGGCGCTCTCGCTCTTCGCGATGCGCAGGCGCTGATCACGCGCTATCCCAATGCGACGGTCCACGGGCCGCACTTCCACGCGGCACGCCCCGCGCGCGCTCGACCACGACGATGACCAGCCGCGCGGCCCTGGCCGCGAGGCTCCTCACCGCCAGCCGGCTGGCTCCGTCGTAAATCGCCGGATCCCGGGCGCCGTTTCCACGGTATCCTGGGACCGATGCTGCTGACGCGCGAGGAGATGACGTTCGACTTCGGCGGTGCAAAGCTCGACCCGGTGGCCGACCGCGAGCTGCTCGAATGGATGTTCAACCAGTTCCTGTACGGCGAGATCACTGGCATCCAGGTCGGCTACTGGCTGTACGACGCACCTGACCTCGAGGCGGCGAAGTTCTTGGCGCGCCAGTCGCTCGAAGAGATGCAGCATGTCGACAACTTCCTGCGCATCATGACGATGCTGAGCTGCCGACCCAATCCGGCGCACCCCGCGGTCCGGTTCCTCGCGACCGGCATGATGGGCGGCTCGTGGGCGGAGCACGTTGCGCTCGAGATGGCTCAAGGCGAGGGCTTCGTGCTGCAAGCGTTCTACGCGGTGATCGACACCTTGAACCATCGCCAGACCGTCGAGATCTTGAAGCGCGCCGTGAAGCAGGAGGAGCGCCACGTCGAGTTTGGCGAGCAGCAGACCGCGAAGGCGATCAAGGACAAACCGTGGCTGCGGCGACGATTATTGGGGCTGTCCCTGGTGTCGTTGTGGGGCGTTCGCCGGCTCACCAAGTTCATGGAGAAGCGGCTGCCGAAGGACCATCCCGTGCTGTCGCAACTGCCGGCGTTCCTCTCGCACTCCAATCACTGCGCCGAGCTGCGGCTGCGACGGATCGGCGTCCTCGAACAGCCGCTCAGCGAGCTGTCCGGACTGCGCCGCGCACTGCTCGTCGCCGAGGCGTACGGCGGCAAACTACTCGGCGGGTTGGCGTCGCTGGTGACGCTGCCGCTGCGCGTCTTGCCGTTGTGGCCAAAGAAGAAGCGGCTCACCGAGACCTATCTCGCCGACCCGCATGTCGTGGGCTACGCATTGCCGGCGCGCTCCACCGAATCGCCACACTCCGATCTGGTCGCCTGATCACTTCGGCTTCGCGGCGGGTGCCACGCGCCGCGCCGGCGTTGCCGTTGCACCGTCATCGCAGGTCAAGCGCAGCGGCTCGCCGGTCTCGAGGTTCGACGACATCAAGGCGGTGCCGAACACCTTGAGTGCGAGATCCTGATCACCAATCGGTTGGGAGACGTGGCCTTGCACGAGCACCCACCGACAGCCCTCGGGGTCAACGGCGCAACTCTTGGTCTCGGGCGCCGCAGCTTTGGCGGCCGGTTCTTCGCCATCCGAGACGTCGTGCTCGACGAGCCGGCGGTGCTCGAACACGAACGTGACCCGCAGCCTCGCGTTTCCTCCGGCGACTCCGGGACGCGCGGGAACGTGGGCGATGATGTTGCCGACCCAGTACGCGATCGTCGAGCTCGCAAGGCTGCGACCGATCGTGCCGATCCTTCGCTCCTCGAACTTGGCGGCCGGAAGCTTGGCCGACAGCAGGTCGATGCCGTGCCATTCTGATTCGATCTCCGGTCCGAGCAGCACGGCCTCCGGTCCGGACGCGATCGCGTTGGGATTGCGCGGCGCGCTGCTGAACAGCGGCGACACCACGCGCGACAGCTCATCACGCAGATCACCCGAGCCGGGGATCGAGCCCGGCGGGACCGTCTTGCCGAACAGCTCGCCATCGCGGCGCGGGGCCGGTGCGCTGGCAAACGAGACGTGCTCGACGACCTGGACCCAGCGGTCGCCGTCGCGCGCGTACAGCGCGGTCAGCCGCAGCGGAATCACCGCGATCCGGCCGCACATGTGGATCCGCCACGACAGCTCATCGAACACCCACGCGGCCGATTGATCCTGGGCCAGGTGGGTCTCGAGACGCTTGGAGCGGACCTCGTTGGGTAAGTCGCGCTCGATCCGCAGCGGCCACCGGCTCGGTGCTCGATGCAGCTCGTCCGCGACCAGCACATCGCCGGGCCCGACGCCGATCCGTGCCGCACCGATCGCGGCCGCGATCATGCCGGTGTCCACATCGGGCGGATCGTCCCGCTCGTACGAAGCGAGCACGTCATCCTGCAGCTCGCGCGTGATCGTGTCCTTGACGTCGTCGTCATCGCCGATCGGATCGGCGAGCGCTGCGGGACCCGAGGTCGCCGCCCGACCACACGCGGCGAGTGCCACGAGGGAGAGCAGCGAGCCGAGCGTTGCCATCACCGTACCCTCTCACGATCCGCCGGTGTATCCACATCGTGCACGACACCGGGATCGTCGATTTCGACCACGCAGGTCGACGCGCTCGCGATCACCGTACGAGCGCCGCCTTCGACCTCACCACACCTCGCCATCCGGTCCCACAACCGCCGCGCGATCAGCGGGGGATGCCCACCTCGGCCACGCCACACCGGGCGCACCGCATCGTACGCCTCGAGGCGGCTGATCAGCGTGCTCAGGGTCTGCGCACGCACCATCGGATGGTCGGCCGGCCATAACCAAGCAGCTCCGAGCTCGGCGAACGGAATCAGGCTCGCGAACCCGACCGCGATCGAGCTCGCCATCCCGCGTGTTGGATCGACATTCGAGCACACCGCGAGGCCGAGCCGGCGTGCCTGCGCGCCCACCGCATCGCCGTGGGGCGCGGCGACGACGACCACGCCATGGTCGAGCCCCACGGTTCGCGCGGTCGCGGCGATCCGCTCCAGATAGGTCGTGCCTTCGATCGGCAACAGCGCCTTGGCCACTCCACCGAGGCGCGCCCCCGTGCCGGCCGCGAGGATCACCGCCCCGATCCTCACGAGTCGGCCCGGCGCGTGCTCGACCAATCACCAGGGGAGGCCGCGCCGCGCCGGCGGTGAGCGATCAGCTCCGCGGCGATCGCGATCGCGATCTCTTCGGGAGTCTCCGCGCCGAGATCGAGGCCGATCGGCGCACGCAACCTCGCCCACCGGGCCTCGCCGTCTGGACCAGCGATCAGCCCTCGCGCCTCGAGCCGCTTGTGAAACCGAGCGACCTTGCCGCGACTGCCGATCATGCCGAGGTAACCGAGCTCGTCCCGCGCGATCAATTGCTCGAGCAGCCGCTGATCGATCGCATGGTCGCGCGTGATGATCAGCACGTGATCGTCGCGCGTGAAGCCACCGAGCTGCCGCTCGACCTCGACCGCGTCGAACGACTCGATCAGCTGGCTCGCCCACGAGGGTGACGACTCGGTGGCACCGGTCTCTCCGTCGTCGCAGGCGATCACCACGAAGCCCAGGTCGGCGAGCAAGGGCCCGAGCCGGCGCGCGACGTGGCCCAACCCGAACATGATGGCGCGCTCGGTGGCGCCCAACCGGTCGATCAGCGCGCCGTCGCGGATCACCGGATGGTGGCGGCGCGGATCGTCGGCTCGCACCTCGCGCACCACCAGCGGACCACCATCGATCGGTGTCACCAGCGTCGCACCGCGACCGCTTGCGACGAGCACCTCGATCGCGGCACGCGAGGGCGCGCCCGGGGTGAGCACGACCTCCATCGATCCGCCGCAGCACATCGCCAGATCGCGAACCAGATGCTGGCGCACCAACCGGGGCTGCGCACCACCCGCGACCTCGCGCGCCGCGATCGCCACCAGCTGTTCGATCTTGCCGCCGCCGACCGTCCCCCACTGTTCGCCGTCCACGGCCACCACCATCCGTGCCCCGAGATGACGAGGCGTCGAGCCGCGCGCCGCCACGACCGTGGCGATCGCAACTCCGCGCCCGCCATCGATCGCACGCAGCGCTGCGGCGAAAACCTCGAGCTCGGACATCACCGCGCAGGCTATCACCGAGGGCTTGGGACAGCACGGCGAGGAAGCGTCAGCAGGTGCTCGACGAGCTCGCGCAGTCCGGCACCTCCGGAATGCGAGGTCACATAGGCCGGGCGATGCGGCAACTGGTCCCACCAGAGCTTGACGTTCGCGACGCCCACCGAGCGCGGAAACCCGCCGAACATCGGCGCATCGTTGAGTGCGTCTCCGACGAACACGTACGGCGACAGCTCGTTGCCATCGCCGCCGAGCACGCGGTCGATCACGAGCTTGGACGCCGTCAGCTTATCGAACCCGGGTGGGCTGCAATGAACGTGAACCGATGACCGGACCGCGATGAACCCAGCGCCGCGCAGGATCTCGACACAGCGCTCGGCATCGGTGACCGGCAACGAGACTTCCTCGTTCCAATCGATCGCGAGATCGACCTCGCGATAGACCGAATCACCCGACAGCTGAACGCCCGGCACGTCGGCCATCACGTCCGCGATCGCGACCATCATCCGACGCCGCCATTCCGGGATCGTCGACGCCGGCACGCCGTAGCTCTTGGTGATCCGATGACCATCACGAACAAACGTCACGCCACCGTTCTCCGCGACCACGGCGAGCACGGGCAGCATTCGGATGCACGCGTCGCCAAACCCTGCGGATCGTCCCGTGACCATCACCACCGGGATCCCTGACTCCCCGAGTCGCTCGAGCGCGGCGAACGTCGCGGCGTCGATTCGCTCGCCGGTGGTCATCGTGCCGTCCACATCCGAGAACAGCGCGCGCACCGGACCGCGAAGGTCACTCACAGGCTTGGCGTGCATACCGGCGAACCGCCAGGGTAACGCAGAGCCGCGGCCCAGGCTCGCCGCCTGGACGCGATCGCCGATCAGGCGATGAGGCGCAGGGAGGTGTCGCTATCCGCCGGGGACGGACCACGCATCGACCGGTCGCGCTGACGCGACAACCAGTCCTCGAGGTCGTTGTTGTTGAGCCGGACAATCCCGCCGACCTTGAACACCGGGAGCGGATCGCCAGCTTTGCGTGCCATATAACGGCACCACCGCTCCGAGCGGCCCAGGGCCGTGGCGATGCCCTTCCAGGTTTCGACGAAATTCGACATGTTGCTTCCTCCGTGTACCCAACCTTTCTGCAGTGGCTGTGCCGAGGTCCGATCAGGGGACTAACTCCTGGAATCCCAAGCATGTAGGAGATCTGCAGCCGCCGAAACCCTGACGAACTACCACCACCCGTAATCAAACGGCGACGGAAAAGCTGACACAGTTGTCGTGAACTTGCCGCAGTGTCGCGGGTTCTCCACACCGCGGGTTGCGACCAGGTAGGCGTCCAGGCGCTGCAGCACCTGCACTGGCAGAACGGGCAAACCGCCAGTAAGCTCATCAGACATGCGTGGCTTTGTGAGGTGCTGCGCCGCCATCGGCGTGCTTGCATGCTCGGCTGCCCACGCTGGGCCTTCCGAGGTTTATCCCCTCTCCAAGGTTCAGCGCGGCCAGACCGGCTATGGGATGACGACGTTCTCCGGAACCACGCCCGAGCGATTCTCGTTCGAGGTCGTCTCCGTCGTGAAGAACTTCCTGCCCAAGCAGGACATCATCCTGGTCAAGTCGAACGACCCCAAGCTCGCGGTGTCGGGATTTTGGCAGGGCATGTCAGGCAGCCCGCTGTATCTCGACGACAAGCTGCTGTGTGCGTTCTCGTATGGGTTTCGGTTCAACAAGATCGCGCTCGGCGGCTGCACGCCGATCGATTACATGAAGCGCGACGGTGACGCGCATCGCCGCGGCGTTCCCGTGCAGGCTTCGAGCAAGGGCGGCCCGCGCGTGATCCGCGCCGCTTCGGCGTCGCTGCAGGACTGGAAGCGGCTCACCCCGAAGGTCGATGCCGCCGCCGCGCTCGACGCGCTCGGCCCCAATCGCAGGAGCTGGCTGCTGTCCGCGCCGTTGCCGGCGCCGCTGCCCAAGCCATCGGCGATCGATGGCAACCAGACGATGGTGGCCTCGGTGCCACTGTCGATCGCCGGGTTCTCGGCACCTGCGTTCAGTCAGCTCGAGAAGCTGTTCGGCGATTCGAACATCGTCCCGGTTCGCGCGGGCGGCTCGGCTGGCACCAGCACCGAAGGCGGGCCGCGGAAGTTCGTGATGGGCGGATCGATCGCGGTCGAGCTGATCCGCGGCGACATGTCGGCGGCGGCGATCGGCACGGTGTCGCTCGTCGAGGGCAACAAGGTGCTGGCGTTCGGTCATCCGATGTTCCAGACCGGCGAGACCTATGCGCCGGTGTCCACTGCGACCGTCCACACGGTGGTGCCCTCGGCGCTCAGCGCGTTCGTGCTCGGCACCGCGATGAACGAGATCGGCTCGCTGGTTCAGGATCGCCAGTCGGCGATCATGGCCGACACCAGCCTGCGCTCGCCGACGATCCCGGTCGACATCACGATCTCGACGACCTCGGGTAAGCACACCGAAACCGGCGCGTTCCACGTCGAGCTGATGGATAACAAGTTCCTGACGCCACCGCTGGCCGGCGCAGCGCTGATGAACGCGATCAACTACTACTTGCCCGACCGCGATGATGTCACCGCGCGCGTCGAATCGACGATCAAGATCAAGGGCACCGAGCCGCTGCAGTTCGTCGATTACAGCCACGCTAACGACGGTGCATCGTCGGTGATGGGCAGCGTGCGCGGGCTCCGCGTGCTGGTGCCGCTGCTGCTCAACCCGTATGCGCCGGTCGTCGTCGAGCGCATCGACCTCAAGGTCGATCTGCGATTCGAGGCGAACTTCGGAGAGCTCAAGGAGATGCGATTGCCGACGGCCGAGCTGATCCCGGGCAAGCGCAACGTGATCAAGGTGCGCATGCAGACCTGGGACGGTGGCGATGTGTTCGAAGAAGTTCCGGTCGATGTGCCCGCGAACCTCGCTGGCAGCATCGTCTCGCTCGAGCTGACCTCGGGCGACTCCGCCAAGCTCGATGCGGCCCCGCCCGCCAACCTGCCGACGCTGATCGCCGCGTTCCGCAAGCTGTTGCCTGGCAACGTCTGGGCAGCGACGCTGTCGCCGGCGGATGAGGGCGTGTCGCTCGACGGCAAGCTGGTGCGCGACCTGCCGGCGAGCGCGCACGACAAGCTCCGGCCGCAAACCAACACGCCGCGCGCGGTGGCCTACAAGCCGATCGCCCGCACCGTGTCGCCGACCAAGCGGGTGATCAACGGCTCGTTGACGATGCTGGTCCGCGTCGCTTCCAAACCGTGATCGCGCGTTCAGTTGTTTCGTTCGGCACATTCTTCGGGGGAAATCGTGAAAGCCACGCGTTTGCTAACCAGCGGCCTGCTCGTCGCCGCGCTCTCGGTGCCCGCGGGCGCCGTCGTGACCGCGACCTGGACCGTCGAGACCTATCAGGAGTTCGACGCCGGGGATGCCGCAGACGCGTTCATCATGTCGAGCGGCGAGCTGCGGCCCGGCTGGGACACCAAGCGCACCGCGCTCGAAGGCGACGCGGCCTGGGCGGCCCTCAAGCTGTCGGATGGCAGCGTGCTGATCGGCTCCGATCAGGGCGGCGCGATCTATCGCGTGACTCACGACGGAAGCAAGAAGCTGGTCGCGATTCCAGGGGCGATCGCGGTGGTCGCGCTGGCGCAGAGCGCTGACGGCAGCGTGTGGGCCGGTGCGATGCCGGGCAACAAGCTGTGGAAGGTCGACGTCGCCAGGGGCAAGGCCACCGCGGTCGCGACGCTCGGCAAGGGCAAGGACAAGAACGCGGATGTCGAGACGATCTGGTCGCTGACGACCAGCGGCGACACCGTGTTCGCCGGCACCGGCCCATCGGGCAAGCTGTACGCGATCAAGAACGGCTCGGCGCGCGAGGTGTTCGACACCGAGGACAAGCGGATCACCGCGCTGGCGGTGACCTCCAACGGTGCGGTGTGGCTGGGAACCAGTGACCGAGCGCTGGTGTTTCGGTACGACCCCAAGGACGGCAAGACCCGTGCGATGGCCGACTTCGCCGGCAACGAGGTCAGCGGCTTGATCGCGTTCCGCGACGGTGTGGTCGCGGCGGCCAACGATCTCGCCGAGCCAGCTCCGCCCGTCGGCAAGACCGCCGCGCAGGTGGAGGCTGCCGAGAGCCCGACCGCCACCAAGGGCCAGACCGCCAAGCTCCCTGCCGTCGGCACCAAGCCAGGCGCCGACAAAGATCCGACGCCGGTCACCGATCTCGGCCGCAAGGGCACCAAGAAGGGCAAGGGCGCGTTGTTCCGGATCGGCAGCGACGGCCGGCTCGACCAGCTCCACGCGCTGACGCAGACCTATTTCACCTCGGTGGCCGTGGGCAACGACGGTGCGGTGTATGCCGGTGCTGCCGACAAGGGCCGGATCTACATGGTCGACACCGATGGCTCGGTGGCGACCGCGTTCGATGTCGACGAGCGCAGCGTCTCGCAGGTGTGGACGGAGAAGGCGGGCATCGCGTTTGCCACCGACGATAGCGCGGCGCTGTACCGCACGGTGGGTCGCGCGGGCCAGGCGAAGTACACCAGCGACGTACTCGATGCCAAGGCGGTGTCGCGGTTCGGCCGGCTCGCATGGAGCGCGGCGGGGAGAGTGAAGATCGAGACCCGCAGCGGTAACACCGTCAAGCCTGGCGTCGGCTGGAGCGAGTGGCAGGCGCCATCGCAGATCGGCAAGCTCGGCGGCGGCGCCGATAGCGGGAAGATCGCGAGCCCACCCGGTCGCTATCTCCAGTTCCGGATCGCGCTGGAGGACGACGCTGCGCGCGTGCGCCGTGTGACCACGTATTACGTACCGCAGAACCAGCCGACCACGGTGCAGGAAGTCACGGTCGAGCTCGCGACGAAGGAGAGCCTGCCCAGCCTCAAGGACTCGGCTGGCAAGCCGCGCAGCCCGATCATGAAGGTGAAGTGGAAGGTCGAGAATCCCGATAACGACGCTTCGACCTATGCGCTCGAGGCGCGCCGGGAGGGCGAGGCGAACTGGCGTCCGATCGCGACCGGCACGACGCCGCTCACCGCGACCACCTGGGACTGGAATACCGAGACATATCCCGACGGCTGGTACCGCTTGCGCGTGACGTCATCGGATGCCGCCGCGAACTCACCCGATCGCGCGCTCACCTCGTCGCAGACCACCACGATGTTCGCGATCGACAACACCCGGCCGCGCATCGATCGCCTCGCGGTTTCGTATCCCAAGGCCAGCGCGCAGGGCATCGATGCGATCAGCACGATCGCCGAGATGGCCTACTCGATCGACGACGGTCCGTGGCAGCTCGGCACGACGGTGGATGGGCTCTACGACGATCTGACCGAACAGCTGCGGATCGATCTGCCCTCGGGCCTGCCGCGCGGCACCCACACGCTCGCGGTCCGCGTCGCGGACGCCGCGGGGAATGTCGGGTCGACGTCGACGACGTTCGTGATCAAATAGTCTGTTCTGGTCTTCGTTCAGCCGCCGAGCATGCCGCCGACCATGTTCGCGACGTTGTCGATCTGCGCGGCGGTCATCTCGAGCTTGAACACGGCATCGGTGTTGTCGGCGGTGAGCTCCAGCTTCTGTGCCTGGATCATCCCCTTCGCCATGCCGAGCTGGCCCTGCATCGAGCTGACAACCTGGGTCGCCTGATCGGCCGACGGGAATCGCATGCGCATCTCGGCAGCCAGATCGGCCCCGATCCGAGCCGAACCCCACAACGCCGTCGGACGCGCCCCCAGCGCCGAGAGCTCGTCGAACGCGCTCGCCCGGCCATTGGCGACGAACCACCCCAGGTCCTTTGGGTTGAGCTTGCTGAACATCTCGACGAACGTCGGCGAGCCCCGCAGCGGCACGCCCGCGCGCACCAGCTCCTGCAGCCGCGCCTCGTCCAGGCTCGGATCGATCGCGAACACGATCGTGTTGGGGTCGACCACGGCAATGCCGACGACCGAATCCTGGTCGCGCGCGATCACCATGCGGTCGCGTTTGGTGACGGTCATCCCGTGATGGGTCTCGAGCTGATCGGAGCAACCCAGCACGCGATCGATCTGGTCACCGCGAACGACGCCGACCACCGTGCCCTTGTCGCCGGTCGCATTCTTGATCGCGATCGAAAACGAGTGGATCTCGGTCAGCGGATCGATCTTGCAGGCGGCCTTGAACGCGTCGACGCGCGCCTGCATGCGGCCCAGCAGCTTGGCCTCCAGCACTCGACCCAGCTCGCTCGCACGCCAGTGATCGAGGTCGCCACCCACGACGATCTCGGCGTCAGCGGGCAAGTACGCGAGCGGATCGCTACTGGCCGGCGCCGCTTCGGTCCCGTTCGAGACCGGCGCCTGAGGCGCAGCTTGCTTGGCGCACGCACCGACGATGACCGCGCAGACCACAACGAACCAGAGCTTCATCCGGGTGGAGTACCACGGGGCGACCTGCCTGTCGTGCGCGGGTCGTGCTCACAGCGGATAGCGCTGGCACGGCTCGAGCAGCTGGCCAGTGATCCGGCGCGCGCACATCTCGAGCCAACGCTTGCCGATCGTCAGGATCACGTAATGATGCTCCTTCGCAGTCGCCTGCATGCCGTCGTCGACCGCACACGAAGGCCGTCCGCGAACACCGCAGGCGATCGAATACAGGGGCGCCCCACCCCCGCCGGTGACCACGTACGCGAGCCCCCCGACCGAGCCCCGTTGGTAGAGATGATCGTGCCCCGACAGGACGAGCGTCACGCGATGGCGGGTCAAGATCGGTACGAACCGAGTGCGCGCGAGCTCGTTGCCGCGGTGCGGGCCGCGGGAATACGGCCCGTCGTGCGTGAACGCGATGATCGCTCGGACGTTGCGCTGGCGAGCGGCGCCGAGATCGCGTTCGAGCCAGGTGACCTGGGCCTCCGACGCGTAGGCATTCGAGTCCAGGAACACGAGATGAACGTCAGCGAGGTCGTAGCTGTACCAGAACATTCCATCGGGGCGATCCGGCGGGCCGGCAGGCAGCGCGAGCGCGCGATCGTCGTCGCCTAGATCGTGGTTTCCGATCGCGGGCAGGTAGCGTACGCGAGCCAGCAGCGGCGCGGTGATCGTGAAGAACCGTTGCCAGTCCGCGCGGTCGGAGCCACGGAGCACCATGTCGCCGGTGACGGCCACGAGATCGAGTGGTTCGTCGACCATGGCTCGAACGATCTGCTGATGGATGGCATGGCCACCGCGAACGTCACCGTACACGCCGATCCGGACGACATCCCCAGCGGAGGGCGGCGCAATCACCGCATGACGTGCGGTGCTGGTCGCGCCCGCGGTGACGCGATAGGTGGTGCGTCCACGCGCCGGCAGATCCGTGAGCACGAACTGGTGGCGGTCACCGGGTGGGCTGATCGCGCTGTGGTCGAGCGTGCCGGTGCCCCATTCGATCCGCGCCTCGACCGCCGGATCCGTGAGTACGGTGATCGCGGCGGTCGTGGCCGTGCGATCGGTGAGGATCGGGCCACGCGTGATCCCGAGGTCGCGGCGACCGATCAGGTCCGCGATCACGGTCGGCGCGTCGCGGCGCTTCGACGGACGAAGCTCGATGGCCAGGATGTTGCGGCCGAGGCGCAACATCGCCGGCGCGACCGGGATGTAGAACGTCTCCCATTCGGGGCCGTGCGGGCGCAGCGCCGGTGCGATCGGCGAGCCGCGAGGCTGTAACGCTCGCCGAGCTACCTCGATCCCGTTGAGCCAGACCGCGATCCCGTCGCGGTAGCGCACGCGCAGCTCGAGAACGTGCAGCCCCTGATCAGCCTCGGCCAGCGTGAAGGTGGTGAGACCGAACGCTGCAGCGACGCGCGTCGCTTCGCTCGCGGCGGCGATCGCAGCGCTCTCGCTCGCGAGCGCCCATGGCCAGCCAGCGGGCGCGTTGGCCGCCGGCGCCGGCTCACCGCCGGCGGACCTCGAGACGACGATCGACTGCCACCGCCAGGGTGCCGATGGATGGACGAGCGATCGAGCGTTTGCCACCCGCGGTGGCCGGGACGGCGGAGCGGCCTGGACCGGCAGCGCCAGCGCCGCCAGCCAGAGTGCAAGCACCACGCGCCCCGACATCGTCGAGGATCGTAGCGCGACTACGGTCGCAGGTTAGGCGTTCGCGCTGCGTTGCGCAGAGGTGGCGAGATCGACCAGCTGTGGCAGCGAGTAGGTCTCGAGCTTGGCCAGGTAGTCCTTGTCCTTGCTCTTGTTGCTCGCGGTGCCGATCGCGGCGATCAGCTTGTCGCGACTGCCCCACTTCTTCTTCATCGTGTCGACGAGGCGTTGCAGCCGAAGCAGCTGCTGGTTCGACGCGGTCGCAAGCTTGCTCTCGATGTCGCCGGCGCTCTGATCGCCGTGCGCGATCGCGGATGCGAGCGATTTGGCCAGCTCCTTCTTGCTGCCATGCACCGCGGCGACTCGCGCCTTGGGATGACGGGGAGCCGCCGGCGCGGCTTCCTTGGGCGCCTTGGCTGGCTTCGGAGCCTTGGGCGCGGCCTTCGCCTTGGGCGCCTTTGCGGCCTTCGCTTTCGTGGTGGACTTCTGGGTCTTGGTCTTGGTCGCCATGACGTGTTCCTGAATCGCTCTAGTGCGGGGATGGAGATGTCCCCGAGCCTTGCGCGGGCGGCGAACCTTGCTCGGGCTGCGGTCCGGCGTCAAGCACTGATAACAGTTGATTGACTTCTTCGGTGGTTAGGTCGATGCCGAACCACACGACCTTGTCCTTGGTGGCGACGGTAACTTTGTTCACCAGGGGGCCCAACGACCGGATCTGGGCAACGCCACCCATCAGCCGGATCTCGATCTTGGCTTGCGATTCAAACCGCTTAGCGTCTTCGGACGTGGCCATCACGGCTGCCACGTCGAGCTTTGCGCCCTTGGAGAGATCCACCATCCCCACCACCCAGCTGGGCCCGGTCGTCAAATCCCGCACCACCGAGCGCAGACCGTTGCTCAGCTGCGGCGGCAACCGGCCCGCGCCCCATACCGGCGAATGCTGATTCACCATCGTGAGCTGGCGCTGAAGGTCCTGGTTGTCGGGGGCCTTCTTTCCGTTGCCCAGCGCCTCGAGCAGGTACGCCTCCTGGTTGGACAGCACCACGGTGTCGGCGCGGCTGAACGCGAAGTACAGGGCACGGTTTCCCTCCTTCGCCGCGTACACGGTGCGGCCATTCGCGGCGGTGGCGGTCAGCGTTCCGCCTCCATTACCCACCAGGGTGCGCACGCACGCAGTGACGTCGGTCTCGACAAGCGTACCAACCGCAACGAGGAGCGCCGGCCCGCTACCGTGCGGCGCGTCGGCGTTTGGTGGGCCGACCGCAAGCATCACGTGGTCGAGCTTGTGGATCAGGTCGAGCTTGCAGCTCTGGAGCCGTTGCCACTTCTCCGACAATCCACGTTCTCGGACCAACAAGCTCGAAATCGCCCGATCGACCAGATCGGAGTCGCCGAGCTTGGCAACATCCGCACCGATCACGGCGATCGCATTCGCCGGGACCGCCGCGAGGCCGGTGATCTCGGGCGGAGGTGGCGGCGGTGTCTTCGATTTCTCCTTGCAGCTCGCGGCGAGCAGCGCGAACGCGATCCACAGAGCGCAGTGAAGCGCTCGCGTGATCACATCCCGCCCCCGTGGGCACCGAGCATCCCGCCGAACTGCTTGGCGAGTGCTTCGATGTTCTGGGCGGTGAGCAGCACGGTCGTCTTGACCTCGTCACCCTCGGACGTCACCTTGAGCTCCTTGATGTTGCCGCCGGCCATGCCGCGAACCATGTTGACCTGTCCGTCGACAGCCTTCGCCACCTGCGTGGCGACATCCGCGGTCTGAAACCGCATCCGGAAGTCCATCGCGATCCCATCCGTCACATTGATCGACCCGTAGAGAAACTGCGGCTTGCCACCCATCGCGGCCACCTGGTCGAACATCTTCCCTTTGCCGTTCACCACCATCCACATCGTGTGCTTGGTGTTGAGCTTGCCGTAGTACTGCATGAACGCGTCGGACGACTTGAGCGAATTGGTTCCCGCGATCGCGGCCTGCAAGGCCTCCTTGGTCGGGTTCTTGCTCGTCGCGATCACCATCGTCGACGGGTTGGCGTAGGTCGCCACCATCCCCTGGTTCTCGTCCTTGTTCTTCACCATGACGAAATCGCCATCGATGGTGACCTCGGAGCCGTTCTTGGCGGCCTCGTCCTTCACCTTGCCGATGCAGTCCATCACCTTTGCCTTGTCGGGTGCGCCGGTGACCACGATGATCGCTTCGGCGTTGTTCTCGTCGACGCCGCTCACGCCCATCACGACGGTCCCGCCGAGCACCGCCTCGACCGGGTCGAACCCGCACTTGGCCTTGAAGTCGCCGATCTTCTGGCTGATCTCGGCGCGCTTGGTCGCGAGCTGCGGCTCGATGAACTTCTTGAACAGGGGGCTCTGGGCTACCTGGCCGATGTTGAGCCCGATCACGATCTCGGAGCTCTTGGGGAGCATCGAGATCGCGTCGCCGGCTGCGGCAGAGCTGCCCGTCGCAGGCTTCTCCGCAGTCACGCCGCCGGCCGCGTTGTCACCTGCCGGACCGCCGGCCGCTGCCTGATCGGCCTTCTTCTCGTCCTTCTTGCAGGCTCCAGCGCCGACTGCCAGCGCGCCAAGGGCAAGTGAAGCAACGAGCCAACGATGACGAATGCAAACCATGTGCGTGTCTCCCCGAATAAGCGTCCACGATGGACGCCTCGGCTTATAACACGCGGCCTCCCGTCGGTCGACGCCACGTATGACGACCGCATCACGACCAGTGTCACCTGTGTCAGTGCGCGTGCGCCGGTGATAGGGTGCGCGCCATGCCGTGGCTGCCGCATCGCCTTCGAGACGCCGACGTCTGGGCGAAGGTGGACGACGCCGGTGTGCTGATCAAGGACGCCGAGGGTCGGGTCGAGGTCGTCTACAAGCCCGCGGCCGGTGCCAAGGTTTACCGCGCAGGCGCACGCAACCTCACGCCCCGCGCCGGCGACGCGGTGAACATCGAGGTCGGTGAGCGAGCGCCCGACCGACCGGAGAGCTCGGAACGCCAGGATCGCTCGAAGCCCATGACCGACGTCGCGGATGCGATCCACGTGTGGACCGACGGCGCGTGCACCGGCAATCCTGGACCCGCTGGCCTCGGCGTCGTGATCATCGACCGCGGCAAGCACCGCGAGCTATCGGAGTACCTCGGACAGGCGACCAACAATATCGCCGAGCTGACGGCGATCTTGCGCGGGCTCCAGGAGGTCACCGACCGCACCCGCCCGGTGATCGTGTATTCGGATTCCGCGTACTCGATCGGGCTACTGACGCAGAACTGGAAGCCCAAGAAGAACATCGAGCTGGTGCTCGAGCTCCGCGCGCTGTGCGCCGCGTTTCCGCGGCTTCGGTTTCAGAAGGTCGCCGGGCACTCGGGGATCGCGCTCAACGAACGCGTCGACGAGCTCGCACGCAACGCCGTCAGCCGCCGGCGCTGATGCGGACGATCTCCGAGCTGGTCTCGCTGAGGGCCCGCGAATGGACAAATCGATCGACGATCGCGGCCGAGGCGCCCCGCGGGCGAGGCGCGACGACGGAGCATACCCGCCTAACACTCTCGCTGCACGTCGGTGGCGATGTCCGCGAGGGTCGAGATCTTCCAGTCGCGCTGAAGCGTGTCGAGAATCGCCTCGAGCCGCGCGAGCTTGTCATCGATCGACACGCGTAGATCCGGCTGGCGTCCCACCAGCGCGGCAGGCAAGCCGTCCTGCGTGGCATCCGCGAAGTCGATGCCGTGGAGCTCGAAGTTGAACATCGTGCGCCTCGCCATGGCGCTGACGATCCGCTTGCGCACCGCCTCGGGCGCGACGATCAGCGAGGTACCGATCGCCGGGATCCGCGTCCACCGCGTGACCGCAACGGGCAGCTCGACGACCGGCGCCTGTCCCCTGCGCCACGGCGCGGTCATCGCTGGCCGATACGGATCCGCTGGCGCGGCAAGCGCGCGCGGATTGGTCATCACCGCCCCGCTCGGGCGCCGCGCCATCGCGAGCGCCGCAACCACCACCGCCTTGGCTGCGTAGTAGCCGGGCGCGGGAAAGATCGACGAGTCGTAGCGGTACCCGAGGCGGGCCAGCACGTCGAGCATCGCCGGTGACAGGTCGTAGCCGGGCGCGCGAAACCCACGGATCGCCGCTCCGGTGATCGCGCGCAGGACCCGATCGCAACCCGCGATCTCGTCATCGACGGATTCGTATGCGAAGCGCGCCAGATCGTAGGGATGCGAATACGAGTGGTTGCCGAGCTCGTCGCCCGCTGCCGCGAGCGCGCGCAGCCGGTCGGCGTTGGCCGCGCGGACCGCGCGATCGCCGAGCTCGACCTCGCCATCCGCGTCGCGCCCGACGACAAACCACGTGACACGGATCCCGCGGCGCGCGAACAGCGCCGCAGCACGCGGCAGCGCGCGCTCCAGGATCACATGCTCGAGCTCGGCGGGATGCGGTCCCAGGCCATGGATCCGGTAGTAGCAGGCGATGCCATCGAGATCGATCGAGACCGCGCAGCGCCGGATCACGGCTTGCCGCCGAATCGAATCACGTACGTCAGCTTCGCCATCCCGCGGAGCACGTTGGGCACTCGCTTCATCAGGTTGATCGCCGGGCGCCGCTTCTCGTGCAGGCGGATCGGGATCTCGAGCACGCGGAGCCCGGCGCGCCCGGCGCGGATCACCAGCTCGCTGGCGAACAGATCGCGATCGATCACGCACTCGTCGACGATCGGCAACAACGTCTGGCGATCGAACGCCTTGAGCCCGTGGGTATCGGTGCCGCGAAAATCGAGCGCGACACGCAGCATACCGTTGATCACGCGGGTCGCGGCGCGGCGGAACAGCGGCCGTTGATCGCTGGAGCCCTTCATCGCCTTGCTGCCCACCACCATGTCGCAATCGCCATGTCGCAAGTGCTCGATCGCGCGGCGATGAAAATCGATATCGCACAGATCGATCTCCTCGCAGATCACCCACACCCCACGCGCCTCCATGATCCCGGCGCGCAGCGCCTTGCCGTAGTTCGGCTCTCCGAGGGACAGCGCGCGAACCTCCGGGATCTCGTCGGCGAGATGCGCCGCGAGCTCGGCCGTGCGATCGGTCGAGCCATTCTCGGCGAGCAGCACCTCGAACGTGAGCTCCGGCGTATGGAGCGCGACCCGGACGGTTTCGAGTCCCTCGAGCAGCTCGGTCACTGCTTCGCGCAGGATTCCTTCCTCGTTGTACACGGGAATGACGATCGTGATGTCCGGCGCGCTCATCGGTGTGGGTGTAACACGGGCGCGGCGTCAGGTCGGAGCGTCACCGTCGGTCCGCTGCTCGATGATCAGCGCAGGCTCGCTCGCGGCGCGCGGCGAGGCAAACCGCTCGCTTTGACCGGCGACCATCACGTGGACGTGTTCGCGGATCCGGCGCTCCTTCGCCAGCTCCAGCAGCCAGCGCGCTGGTTCGTCGAGCTGCTCGTATGACAGTGGAAACGCGCCGTGGTGGATCGGCACCAGCAGCCGCGATCGTAGGTCCTCGAACGCATACAGCGCGTCGAGCGGTGACATGTGGCGGGCGCGGAACGACGCCGGCAAGAACCCACCGATCGGCAGCACCGCGATGTCCGGCGCAAATCGTTCGCCGATGTTGGCGAACCCCGAAAAGTAACCGCTATCACCACACAGATACAGGCTGGGCCCGCGACCGCGCACGACATAGGCCAGGGCGCGCGCTCCGACGCCATGCGAGGTCGCCGCGGCGGTGACCTGGGTGCCCCGCCATTCGAGGTCCGATCCCGGCTGCAGCTCGATCACGCGCGCAAACCCCAGCGCGGACACCGCGGACGCCAGGCCGCCGGGAACCACGACTGTCGCGGCGCGCGGCAACCGGCGCAGCGTGGGTACGTGCAGATGGTCGGCGTGGCCGTGCGACAGCAGGATCAGGCCGACATCACTGAAATCGCCAGGGGCCAGGCCAGGCTCCACGGCCCGGCGGACACCGCGGATCCACCGCCCCAGCATCGGGTCGAACGCGATGGCGAGGTCGTGGTATCGCGCGATCAGGGTCGCGTGCCCGCCGAACGAAAGCACGACATCGCCGGCGCGGACCTGCGGTACCGGCTCGAGCTGCGCAGCGCGGGGTCGTCTGAACCACCGCGCGATCCAGTGGCCCAACAAGCTACGGTAGCGCTTGACCGGCATGCGGTCGTGTAGCCGTGCCAGTTGGTGGGCTCGCGCAGTCAGCTCTCCCGCCACGGATCAACTCTCGCTGGGGTTTTCGAATGGCGCAAGTCGGCGCGGAGCAACCTATAGTAAGGTCTGCCCTCGGTGCAGCTCTTCCGACGGTTCTCTCAGCTGCTCGGCCGGTGGCCGTTCGCGCTCGGCACGGTTCTCGTGCTTGCTGCGGTGATCCTGGTCGCGGGCCTGGATCGTCCCGGATTGTGGGAGCCGTCGGAGCGAAGATTCGCCGACACCGCAGCGCCTCCGGCGGCGGTCGAGCAGCAACGCGCGCAACAGAAGGCCGAGGAACAGGCCAAGCTCGCACTGAACAAGGCCGAACGCGCAAAGCAGCGCGCACAGCGTGGCCTGCCTCCGGAGGAGGAGCCGGCGTGCACCGCGACCGCACCCGCGGATGCCGACGCGCGCTCGTTGGCGACGCGGGCCGCCAAGTGGGGCCGTGACATCGATGACAGCGATGGTGGGCGGCGGCTGCCATTTGCGCTGATGGGTGTCTTGACCGCGCTGGCCGCCGCGGGCATCGCGATGCGGTTTGCCGGCCCGCGGGCCGGGCTGATCACGGGGGTCGTGCTGCTCGCGATGCCGCTGCTGGTGCTCCAGTCGCGCATGTTGACGTCCGACATCGGCACGGCGTGCGGCGCCACGCTGATCGTCTACGGGCTGGTCGCGCTCTCCCGGCTCGGCACGACGCAACCGATCTGGCTCGTCATCATCGATCTCGCGATCAGCGTGTTCGCGCTTCGAACCGGCGTGGCGCTGGGGTTCTTCAGCGGCGGCGCATTGCTCGGCTTGATCGTGCCGATCGGGGCGTTCGCGGCTGCCGGCGGCCTCGGCGTTCCCGTCGTGGTCAACGCGGTGCGGCGGCGATCGGTGCTTCGCCATGTCCCTGCGCTGCTCGCCGCGATCGCCGCGGCGATCCTGATCGGCTTGCTGGTTCGCCAGATCTACAGCCTCGAGGACGTACTCGATCCGCTCGCCGCGTATCGCCAGCAGAAGGTCGCCACGCGCGAGCTGTTCGATCGGGCGCTCGTGATCGACCCGTGCTGGTCGTCGATGCTCGGTGCGGCGGTCCGGCCGACCGACGATCTGCGGATCACGTTCGACAGCGCCTTCGAGCAGATCGCGTACGGAACGTTCCCATGGGGCATCCTCGCCCCGATCGCGATGGCGGGCTTGCTCCGCTCCGACGACCCCGAGCGCCGCGGTGCAGGTGCGATCGCGCTCGCGTGGGCCGGCGCGGCGTGGGTCGCCACGGAGGTGTTTCAGCGCAAGGTCGGGTTCACGGTCTACGCAGGATTCCCGGCGCTCGCGATCGCGGTGGGCGTCTGGCTCGACGGCGTGTTGACCCGCCGAGCGCGTGGCGACGGCGGACCATCGACGGGCAGCTCGATGTTGATCGGCATGATGCTCGCCCTGGCGGCGCTCGACTTCGGCAAGGACATGCAGTCGTTCGCCGATCGCTTGCCGTCGTTGCTGGTCGGAACCGACCAGATCGCATATCCAAAGGACGCCGAGATCCTCGGGATCTCGGCCAAGCGATGGGTGCTCGTGCTGGGCATGATCACCGCGCTGGGCGCGGCGGGTTCGCTGATCGTCTGGAGACCGGCGGCCCGGCAACGTCGGATCGCTGGCTGGGCGATCGCCATCGCGTTCGGTGCCAGCGTCGTGATGGGCGCGTTCTGGGCGTTCGCGTGGCAGCCCGGGCTCGCGACCCATCTGTCATCGAAGGCGATGTTCGAGACCTATCGCGAGCTCCGCAAGCCTGGCGACCAGCTGGTGATCATGGGGGACCTCGGACTCGCTGCGCAATCCTACGCCGACGTCACGCCGGTGGAGCGCCGGCCCGGGGCCGAGCAACCGGGCTCGAGCTTCCCGATGGAGATCGTCAACAACCGCGCGGAGGTCGTCGCATCGCTCGGACGAGCCAATCGGGTGTTCGCGATCGCGCCGCAAACCGAGCTGTGCACCTTGCATCGCGAGATCGGCGGCAAGCCGTACTTCGTGGTCGACGATCGCAACACGCGTAGCCTCCTGCTGTCGAACCGGATCGATGGCACCACCGACAAGAATCCACTCGCCACCGCGATCTTGCACAGCGAGCCCACGAACATTCCCGAGCGTCCCGCCGCGCGGCTCGTCTACGATGGCCGGATCCAGCTGCTCGGCTGGGACGTGCCCAAGCGGATGAGCCGCGGCGAGCGCGTGCAGGTCAAGCTGTTCTACAAGGTGCTCCAGCCGGTCGGCGGCACGTGGAAGGTGTTCATGCACTTCGATGGGCCGCTGCGGTTCCACGGCGATCACGAACCGATCCGCGGCCGCTGCGCGACCTCGACCTGGCAGCCCGGCGACTACATCGTCGACACCCACACGATCGTGGCTGCAGGCCCCGCGTTCCCACCCGGCCCGTACACGCTGTGGTTCGGGTTCTTCTCCGGCTCCGCGCCGAACTTCAAGAACATGAAGGTGAGCGAAGCACCCGGAGATCTCCGTGACACTGCCGATCGCGTGAAGCTGACCACCGTGATGGTCGACTGACGTCGACGTCGTGGCGCATCGCGACGCGATTTCGACAGGCTCGACCCGCGTAGCAGATTGCCACGCACGTTCGACCTCGTCGCACACGTACGGATCAGCTGAAGATCATGCGAATCGTCTCGGTTGGATCGGGAGCGATTGACGTTCGTCGCAAGACGGGGTTATCACCCCAGCGATGGGTCCGAAGGCGAAGGGAGATGTGGTCGGATCGGCCGTTGCGGTGAGCGACGCTGATCGCCGACGCGCACCGCGGATCCTCGTCGATCTCGAGGTGGATTACGCGAGCGAAGAGAACTACCTGTTCGCGTACATCACCGATATCAGCGCGACCGGCATCTTCGTGCGCACGACGACGCCCGAGCAGCCGGGGACCCATCTCAACTTGCGGTTCTCGCCCGAGGGACCGAACGGGCCAGGCGCGATCGAGGTCGAAGGCGAAGTCATCTGGGTCAACCCATACCGTCCCGGCGCACCCGACAACCTGCATCCTGGGATGGGCATCCGGTTTGCCACGCTCGACAACGACATCCGCGATCGCCTGCTCGCGCTGATCCGCCGGTTCGCGTACCTGTCATAGCTCGTCGCGTCGGCCGACCGCGGCATCCGTGATCCGTGCATAATCCGGCCGCATGCCGATCATCTGTGGCACGGACCTCTCGGAAGCTGGCCGCGGTGCGGTCGATGTTGCGTGCACGCTCGCGGGACTTCGCGGTGGAGATTCGGTGGTCGTCGTTCATGTCGTCGATCCGGATACGCCGGCCGCGGCGCGCGACCAGGCGCTGACCACGGCGCGTGCAACGCTCGACGCGATCGCGAGCCCGGTACCAACGGTGACGATCCGGACCGAGCTGGTGGTGGGTCCGGTGATCGAGACCCTGGTTGGCTACGCGGACACCGAAGGCAGCGACATGATCGTGGTCGCAGCGAGCTCGAAGTCCACGGACGGGGTCCGGTTGGGTAACACCGCCGCCCAGGTGATCGGCCGCGCCCACGTGCCGGTGGTGATCGTTCGAGATCCTGCGCCCTGGCTCGCCTACGCCCGCGGAGAGCGCCCGCTGCGCGTGTTGCTCGGGGTCGACGACTCGGCGACCTGCGACCTCGGCATGCAGTGGACGCATGCACTTCGGGCTCGGGGCCCCGTCGAGGTCGTGCTCGGAGCGATCTACTACCCGGATGATGCCGCCGAGCGTTATGGGATCGCGGCGCGCGCGCTGGTCGACCGCAGTCCCGAGGCCGAGCAGCTACTGGAGCGCGACCTGATCCGCCGCTTTGGCGGCGATGCGAGCGGCGTGGTCGCCCGGGCGCGGCGCGGGCTGGGGCGGATCGGCGATCACATCCTCGAGCTCGCGCGTGACGAGCGCGTTGACGTCGTCGTGGTCGGTACCGGACAAAAGACCGGCCTGGGCCGGCTCGGCTCGGTGTCATCGGTGATCGTCAACGAAGCGGCGCAGTCGGTGGTCTGCGTGCCACCGCAGGCGGCCGTGCCGACGCTGATCGTGCCGCGACTGATCTCGACGCTGGTCGCGACCGATCTTTCGCCGTTCGCGAATCGCGCCGTGGCATATGCATTCGCCATGACACCGCCGACCGGCGAGGTGCACATCGTGCACGTGTTGAAACACGACGCGGAAGCCAACGATGACGAGCTCGTGGCCGCGTTGCGCGGCCTCGCGCCGGAGGGCTCCACGCAAACCGTCACGGCCCACGTCGTGCGCGGTGAGGACGCCGCGATCTCGCTCGCGCAGTGCGCCGCTCGCCTGGGGGTCGATGTGATCTGCATCTCGTCGCACGGCCGGTCGGGCATCGCACGCGCGCTGGTTGGGTCCGTCGCCGATCGCCTGCTGCGTGCGACGCGGCTCCCCGTGCTCGTGCTGCGTCCGGCGTAGGGCCGCGCGTACAGCGGCGCTCGCTCGCGCGGTGTCGGCGCGGCTTGCCAGCGCACTCGAGGTGGCCGGGCGCATCCACGCGCGGGCGCCGAGCTGCGTGCAAACAGTGCAAGCGCACGCGCAGGTGTGGACTCGCAGTCCCACTGCAGGTCCTCGTGGGGAGCAGGTGCGAGGACGCCGCGCTCGGTCACCGAGCTCTGGCGAGCTTGCAGCTATCGCAGGACGCGAGTGTAGGCCTTGAGCTTTATCAGCCCGCGCACCTCGACCTGACGGACACGCTCGCGGGTCAAGTTCGTGATCTCGCCGATCTGCTCGAGCGTCCGCGCACCTTGTTCGGCGACGTCGAGCGCGCAGGTGTGCTGGAGCTCCCAGGGCTCGAGCTCGGGGAAGTTGATCTTGATCGAGCCGGTCTCGGGATTGATGTCGAGGTACAGGTGGTGCTTGCACGCCACCCACGGACACGGCCGCGCTTCGCCGCGGCACTCCGCGCGCGTCTGCGGGCGTGCAACGTCGACGGGCGGGTACATGAGCGCGCCGAGCTTGAGCTCCGCCATCGTCACGCGCCGCATCGCGATCGTCTTGCTGCGTGGACGCGTCCGCCTGCGTGATCGAACCTTGCGACTGACCGCCGGCGGCTCACCCGGCGCCGGCAGCGTTGGCAGTGCCACGGGCACTGGCAGCTCGATCGTCACCGGTTCGTCATCGAAATCGCCATCGCGATCGTCGGCGTTCATGGCTCCCCTGGTTGTCGCTACAACGATCCCCGCGATCGTTGAGTGAACCCACCGTAATCTCCTTCAGATCAAATTGACAAGGTGATTGCATAAAAACTTCACTAGGAGAGATCTCGGCGATTTCATGTTTTGTAAGTTCATGCGACACCAGCACACCTCATGACGCGAATCCATCGACGCTCGCGATCGCCGCTTCGCTCGTGGGGCGGCGCACGGCAAGGCGCGGGGCGTCCGGCGTCCGGACCGATCGCGAGCGAGCCGCACAAGCCACGGCCCTCGCTCGTCGGCGGCTATCCGATCCACATCGTGGCGCGTGTGGTTCCAGCGGTCGGCAGCTTGGTGGCGGCGCGAGCGCGTCGCGCGATCGACATCGCCGTCGTAAAATCGCTGGCGCGCGACGATTTTCAGATCGTTCACGTCGACGTGATCGCGTCGAGGATCGAGCTGATCGTCGAAGCCCGCAATAAAGCCGCGCTCGCGCGCGGCATGCAGGGGTTCCAGGTGTCCGCCGCGCGCCAGCTCAACGCGGCGGCAGCACGGCGTGGCACGGTGTTCCCCGATCGCTATCGCGCCGAGCCGCTGCGCACGGCCCGCGCAGTGGCCGAGCTCACGCGGCTACGCAGCTCTGCGCGGATCAGCTGGCCGCGCGCTCGCGTGCTTCGCGGCTCGCGCACAAAGCGGTGATCGAGCCGGCCGGACGAGGCTACGACTCTTCAGATGGATCGCGAGCCGCCGGCGAACCGTCGAGCGGCTCGGCGACCCGATATTCCTCGCCGAGCCACTTGCCGAGGTCGACGAGCTGACAGCGCTCGCTGCACAGCGGCCAGAACTTGTTGTCGGCCTTGATCGCGTCGCGGCGGCAGATCGGGCACGTCCGCTTCACGAGCTGATCAATCCTAGCGCGGAGCTCCGCGCGTCGAGATAGCCCCGGCTGATCCCGAGCTCCGCGGCGGCAGCCTCGCGATCACCCTGGTGGCGCCCGAGCGCTGCGACGATCGCTTCGGCCTCCGCGGTCGCGACCGAATCGCGTAGCGAACGCACCGGCGCTGCGACGGCGCCGGCGATCCGGGTCGACACCATCGATCCCGTGAGCTCCGGGGCATCGCCGGCGAGCACCAACATCCGCTCGATCTCGTTCTCGAGCTCGCGAATGTTGCCCGGCCAGTGATACGCGACGAGCCGCGCCAGCGCGCCCTGCGAGAGGCGTGGCACCGGCTGGTTCTTCCGCGCGTGCTTGGTCACGAAGAACTGGGCAAGTCGCGGGATGTCGCTCACTCGTTCGCGCAGCGACGGCACGGTGATCTTGAGAACGTTGACCCGATAGAACAGATCCTCGCGGAACTGTTTCGCCGCGACCATCGCTGCGAGGTCCTTGTGCGAGGCCGCGATGATCCGGACATCCACCTTGACGGCCTTGGTGCCGCCGACCGGCATGAACGTGCTCTCCTGGAGCACGCGCAGCAGCTTGACCTGAAGCGCCGCCGACATGTCGCCGATCTCGTCGAGGAAGAACGTGCCACCGTCGGCGGTCTGAAACAGGCCCGGTTGATCCCTGACCGCACCGGTGAACGCGCCGCGAACGTGACCGAACAGCGCGCTCTCGAGCAGGTTGTCGTTGAACGCCGAGCAGTTCTGCACCACGAACGGCTTCTTGGCGCGCGGACCATGATAGTGAATCGCACGCGCGATCAGCTCCTTGCCGCTGCCGCTCTCGCCGTGGATCAGCACGGTCGCCTCGCTCTTGACGACCTTGCCGAGCAGCTTGATCACGTCGCGGACCGCGGGCGCATCGCCGACGATCTCGTCGAACGGATGCTTGAACGCGGTCGGAGCAACCTCGGCGGGCAACGCACGCTCCACGGCCGCCGCAGCGGCGCAGACCAGATCTTGCGCGCGCGAAAGATCGCCGTCGACGAGCTCGCGTGGCACCGCGGCCAGCTGCTGGGCTTCCGCCTCGCTCGATCTGACGATGGCGAGCACGCGCTCCGCGATCGTCCCGACGTCACCGCGACGCGCACCCGTTGCGTAAACCACGCCGATCAGACCGGCAGCGCCGATGACCGGCGCGGCAATCAACGTGAGGCCGGCATGACACGTCCGCACCACCGTGCGTCGTTCGCGCGAGGCGCCGAGCTCGGCGGCGATCTGCGCCAGCTCCTTGGCGCAGTCGGCGCCGGCCACGCCATGGATCGTGTCGCAGGTCGCATTTGATGTTCGATCATAGCCAGCGCCGGTCGCCTCGGTCAGGCCCAGCTCGAGACCCCACCACCGGCGCAGCAGATCGCGGGCAGTGGCCACTTCGGGTAGCGCATCGAACGTCAATGACACCGCCGCGCACGATAGCAGTCAGCGCTCATCGGAACCAGCGCTCCGCTCCAGCGTCGCGCGCTCGACCGTCGCGAACCAGCGTCTGAAGATGTGCCAGTAACGACCGCTCAGCCAGCGGCCATAAGATCCTCGGCGTATCGCTATAGACCACCGGCAACAGCTCACCCAGGGTGGTCGGCGCGTCGGTGAGTGCTTCGAGGACCCGGCGCTCGCGCAGCCGCCGGTGCGCAAGGTATTCGCGGAGCTTGCCGGGACCGTCGGCGATCGGCGGTCCATGGGCCGGCAACAACATCCCCGTCGGTCGCGCGAGCAACTTCTCGAGCGAGGCCAGGTAGTGCGCCATGTCGCCGTCGCCAGGATCGATCAAGATGGTCCCGATCCCCGCGACCATGTCACCTGCCACCGTCGCCCCTGCGAGCTCGAAGCACAGATGGCCCTCGGCGTGTCCAGGTGTGTGAATCGCGGTCGCGCCGTGCACCGACTCGCCGTCCTCGATCAGCTGCGTGACCTCCACGCGCCCCGCCAGCTTGCGCGCGGTCGCCGGATGCGCCCCGATCGGAACGCCCCAGCGCGCCGCCAGCGCCGCGGCGCCGCCCACGTGATCGCCGTGGTGGTGCGTCAAGATCACGCGAGCGATCGGGATTTCGCCGAGCACCGCATCGAGCGCAGCCTGCTGATCGGGGTACGGGCTGCCGGGATCGACGACCGCGACCGGACCGTGATCGGGCCCAACCAGGTAGACGTTGGTGTGTGCAGCCGGCGGGAGCGTCGGCGTCCGCAGCGCAAGCATGCGAATCCCCGTGGTAACCGGAGTGAGGACAGGTGCGCTGTCAGAGACTGCCACGGGCATCGTGGCGCGTACGCGTTCGTACAAGGATTCGACAGTCGGCTCACCCATTGATCACCAGCAAAGAGGATGACGTCTGCACGTCGTTCTCTTAAACTACCAATAGCGCCTCCATGGTCAGCGTCACTGCACGCAAGATTCGCGAGCTCGGGACTGAACGGCCGTCCGGGGCAAGTGGTCGGCTGTACACGGGCTACTTGATCTCGTACCCGTACATCGGTCGCGGCATGGTGATCTTTCGCGACCCGCATGGCCACCGGATGATCACGACGCCGGTCAAGCGCGTGCTGGGTGAGCCCGGCGGGAAGATGATCTACGTCGAGACCGAGAACAGCGTGTACCGCCTCGAGATCCACGGCGAGCCGTTGTTCCCGATGCGCGCAACCGGCGAGTAGCATCGTTAGCCTGCGGACGCCACGAGCTGCCGCGAGAGCGCATTCACTTCCGCCACACCGAGGGTCTTGGCGAACAGCATCGGCAGCTCGACCACCGGCGTGATCGAGCGGCTGACGAGCTCTGCAAGGTAACGCTGGTTCAGCCCGCGCCGGTCGCTCGATAGCACCGCGTGCGCGGTCAGCTCGCGGAGCGGGGTCGCGAGAGAACCGGGCGAAGCCGCCAGGGTATCGAGGATGCGGGCCACGGGCGACCCGGCGGGGAAGTGCTCGGGGAACACCTGGTTCGCGATCGTCAACTGCGGCGCGATGCCGATCGACGTCAGCTTGCCGCCGAGCTCGATCGCCTCGTTGACCGGCATCTCCTCGGCGAGCGTCACGATCACGAGCGCAGTGCGCACAGGATCGGCGAGCAACTGCTTCGCCGCGAGCGCATCCTTGGTCACCGGGCCCTCGGGAATCGTCTCCACGATCACCGACGGAACCTTCAGCATCGAGATCGAATGCCCCGACGCTGGCAAGTCGAACACGACCGTATCCCACAGCGGCTTGCCGCGCTTCTCCTCGGTCGTGTGAAACCACGCCTTGCCAAGCACGGCGAAGTCATCGATCCCGGGAATCGCGCGGACGAACGCCTTCGTGACCCGATTCTCGAACACCATCTCGTAGATCGACTTGAGCTTGAGGATCATCAGCCCGTACTCAGCGAGCGCCGCGGCCGGCGTGACGTTGATCGCCCACAGGTTCGGCGCGAGCTGGCTGGGCTCGATGCCCACCGCGGGCTTGTCGAAGTAGTGACCGAATCGATCGTTGGCAGAGGTCTCGTAGAGCAGCGTCTTGCGGCCCTGCTGTGCGCAGGCGCCCGCGATCGCAGCAGCGACGGTGCTGCGCCCCACACCACCCTTTCCGGCGACGAGGATCATTCGGCGTCGTGGATCGAACAGCTTCACGGCGTGGGCTTTGGGTCGGGTGGGCTTGGTGGAGGTGAAGGTTGAGGCAGAGGTTCGGCGGGAACATGATCGGGTTCATCGTCTTCGATGATGACCGCCACGCCGCTGGCTTCGGCGCTGCGCCAGCCGAGCAGCTTGCGCAGCGTCCAGATACCATCGTCTGGGGTGACATCGACGCGAATGTTGACAACCTTGTCGGCGCCGAGGTTTTTGGCGGCCGCCAGCAGCATCTGGTTCACGACCCGATCGAGGTCCACCCGGCCCGGGATCGGAATGAACAGCAAATACGCACTGCTCACCTGTGCATGGATCATCGCGATCGGTCGGAGGTGTGGGCCGACGTATAGTGCTTCAGGCTGAACTCGCACCGTCGACACCGACGAGCAGCCCGACGCGACGCCGATCCCGGAGCCGATCACGGCTAGGACGAGCAACCGCCGCAAGGACATGGGCGCACGCTAACACGGCACGCCTGTCGCAGCGATGGTAGCATCATCCATCGTGGGGCCGAGGCTGACGTCGCTCGTCGCGAGCGTGCTGGTGGCCGTGCTGCCGACGGCATCGGTCGCGGATACTCCATCACCCGCGCCCACGGCTGGCCCCGCGCCGCAACTCGAGGCCGGCCCCGAAGAGGCGCTCAACCAGAAGATCGCGATCTGGCGGTTCGACGCGCTCGGGATCGACGGCGAGCTGGTGGCGCGGCTCGAGACGCTGTTTCGCATGGAGCTCGACCGGCTCGCCAAGAAGCCGCTGCCCGGCCGGCGCGAGATCGAGCGCGCGATCAGCGCCGAGCAGCGCGAGTGTACGGGCGAGGATCGCTGCCTGACCGCGATCGGCAAGAGACTTGGTGTCGACGTGGTGCTCGCCGGCACCGTCGGCGCGATGGGCGCTAACTACGTGCTGAACATCAAGGCGGTCAATGTCGCCACCGGCAAGCAGCTGCAACGGATCCAGAGCGATCCACTGCGCGGCAGTCCCGACGAGCTGATCGAAGGTGTCCGCGTCGCCGCCTACAAGCTGCTCGCGCCCGACCAGCTTCACGGTTCGATCCAGATCCAGACTGACCTGGTCGGCGCGACGGTCGAGCTCGACGGTCGACCGATCGGCAAGACACCGCTGCCGAACCTCGGCGTGCTGTCCAAACAAGCGCTCGGCGATCACACGCTGAAGGTCCAGGCACCTGGATACGCGCCGTTTCAGGACATCGTCAACGTGCACTTCCAGAAGGTCAGCCAGGTCGTCGTGCGGCTGTTGCCTTCGACCCAGGTGCTCGGCACCGGCAAGATCGTCCGCAACGAGGACCAGCCGTTCTACACCAAGACCTGGTTCATCGTCGGAGTCGGCGTCGCGGCGATCGCGATCGGCGCGGGCATCGGCTACCAGGTTGGCCGGGTGAAGTGCGTCAACGTCAGCGGGACCGAAGGATGTTGATGCGAGTCTGGGGCTTGGTCTTCGCGGCGATCGCGATCGCATCGAGCACCTCACACGCCGATCGCGTGGTCGCGCTGGTGCCGCTGTCGACGCTGGGTGCCGAAGACACGTCCGCATCCACCAAGAAGCTGACCGAACAGATCGAGGCCGCGCTGGTGGCCTTGCCCGGCACCAAGCTGGTGACCGCCGCCAAGGTTGCCGACGCGATCAAGCGCGCGAAGAAGCCGGAGCTCAAGGCCTGCGAGCGCAACCCATCGTGTCTGGCGGAGATCGGTAAGCTCGTCGGTGCGGGCGTGGTGATCGACGGTGAGGTCGGCGGCCTGGGGGAATCGAAGGTGGTGTATCTGGGTGCGACCGACGTCGCCACGGCGCGCGAGCTACGATCGACCACGCTGTCGGTCGGAACCGGATCCAACGGTGGCGCTCCCGCGGCGGCGGTGCGACTGCTCGAGCCTGATCGCTATCGCGGCACGCTGCGCTTCGCGGTGGACGTCACCGGCGCGACGGTCTACGTCAACGGCACCAAGACCAAGCTGACGCCGGCGCACGAAGTATCGCTCCCGGTCGGCACCCACGCCGTGCGCGTGACTCACCCCGAGTATCACGACTTCGTGCGGTTCATCGACGTGCCCTACGGCAAGATCTCCGAGGTCGCGGTCACGATGAAGCAGTATCCGATCATCGAGCACGATCTGCAGGGCCGACCACTCCGCGGGGACCGCGATGGAGGCGCAGATCCACCGCTGTGGCGGCGCTGGTACGTCATCGTGCCCTCCGCGGTTGCGCTCGCGGTGATCTCAGGCGTGATCGTCGGCGCGCTGGTCCACGACTTTCCCGACGGCGAGTGCCGCAAGATCGGTGGCGAGCGCTGCTGACCTCTACTTGAGCTGGCTGGCGAGCCGATTGAGCTGCGTGTTTGCCGCGCTGAAGTTGCCGTCGCCGAACTTCTGCATGACGTCCGACAGGATCGCGGTCAGCTGCTGGTTGGTCGCATTGTCGAGCTTGCTGCTGCGCACCTGATGGCTGAGTCGATCCGCCTTGGCCTTGATGAAATAGCGATCGATCTTGATCGCGTCGACGGTGGCCGCGAGCTGCGATGCGGAGAAGAACGCCTTGCTCCAGTCGTTGGCCTTCATCGCGCTGTGCGCGTCGGTCTCCAGACGCTGCGCGTTGGGCGGCAGGTCGGCGGTGAGGATCCCCTTCTTCGCCATCGTCGACTTCGCCCGGTTGAGCAGCGGCTGAACATCGGACTTCGAATAGTTCCCGCCCTTGGGCGCGACTTGCTGGATGATCATCGGCGCGCTCGCGCCGCAGGTTTCCTTTTCGCGCTGAGCGAGCGCTGCCTCGCGGCTGGCGAGCGTGCGTTCGCGCTCCGCGAGCTTGGCCTCGCGCTGGGCGAGCAATCCCTCGCGCGACCCCATGTGAGCCTCGCGCTGCGCGAGCCCCGCCGCCACATCGAGCTTGCTGGCAACCTCGCTGAGCTGGCTGGACGTGGAGCTCAGCTCGGTGTCCTGACCCTTGATCTCGCGATCGAGATCCGCCTTCTTCTTGTCGAGGTCGCTGGTGTCGCCGCCGTCGGCCTTGACGCGCTCGATTTCGGTCGCGAGCTGATCGGACTCGCCCTGCAGCTTCGCGCGCTTTGCGAGCAATGCATCGCGCCGCGCGACCAGGTCGCGCTGGGCCTTGAGCGCCGCCGGATCAGGCGCCGCCTCACTGTTGTTCTTGCAACCAGACGCAGCAATGCACAGGCATAGAGCCAGGATCCCCACGAGGCGCATGCCGGTAATTGTACGAGATCCCGCTCGACGATGCCGCGTTTTGATCGCGCGCGCCGCGACCAGACGGTAGTCCGACCGGCCACCGAAACCCAACCCGCCTGCGCCCGGGTAGACTGCGCGCATGCTGCTCTATCACGACCCGCGCGCTCCAAACCCGCGCAGGGTTCGGTTCTTCCTGGCCGAAAAGGGCGTGTCGTACGACACCATCGAGGTCTCCATCGCCGCCGCCGCGCACCAGACCGCTGAGTTTCGCAAGAAGAATCCGCTTGCGCTACTACCAGTGCTCGAGCTGTCCGACGGAAGGATCTTGCGCGAGTCGATGGCGATCTGCCGATTCATCGATGAGCAGCAGCCGATTCCCAACCTGTTTGGCCAGGACACCTGGGAGCGCGCTCAGGTCGAGCAGTGGAATCGCCACGCCGAGCTCGAGCTGCTGTTTCCGATCACGCAGGTGTTCCGCAATAGCCACACGTTCTGGGAGGGCCGGATCAAACAAGCGCCCGCGTTCGCGGACATCATGCGCGAGCAAGTCGCGCTCCGGTTCGATTGGCTCGACAGTGAGCTCGCGAACCGGCCCTACTTCGCCGGCGATCGATTCACGGTCGCCGACATCAGCGCGGTGTGCGCGATCGACTTCGGCAAGGTCTCCAACATCCGGATCGATCCGTCCACGCATCCGCACCTCGCCGCGTGGCACAAGCGCGTGAGCGAACGTCCCGGCGCGAAGGCGTAACAGACCTCGGGTCGAAGTAACCGTCGACGTCGATGTCGACGCAGCTCGACACCACGTTCGACGTCGATCGCGACGGCATCGACGGAACGTCGCGGTCAACGTCACCGCCCGCCGCCCGCCTCGTACGCCGCGCGTGACTCGCGAATCACTTCGAGCGCGTGATCGCGCCCGTACATCGCGCCGACCTCGACGGGCGGTGCCGAGCTCTCGAGCGCCTTGTAGTCACGAAAGAACCGATCGAGCTCCTTGCTGATGTGGGGGGGCAGCGCTTGTAGCGAGTCGTAATGGGCATAGGCAGGATCGTCGATGCACACCGCGACGATCTTGTCATCGCCGCCCTTGTCCTCCATCCGCAAGCCGCCCAGCGGCCGCGCGCGCACGATCGCGAGCGGCTCGACGGGCTCCTGCATGAGCACCAGGATGTCCAGCGGATCGCCATCACCTGCATGGGTGCGCGGAATGAACCCGTAGTTCGCCGGGTAGTGCACCGCCGAGTACAGCACGCGGTCGAGCCGAAGCAGCCCGGTGGGTTTGTCGACCTCGTACTTGAGTCGCGAGCCGCGCGGAATCTCGATCAGCGCGGGCACGAACGTAGCGATATCGGCAGGGACGGCGATGTCGTGGAGCGGGTGCATCTGCGCGCGACGTTACGAGCACGCGACGTCGCGGTAAAGCCGCGCGGTCACGGTACGTAGAACACCGTCGCGAACGCACTCGTCGCCGCCGACGCGGGAGTCTTGGTGGCTGCCGGATTGCCCGACAACGTCGCGGCATTCCCCCAGCTATTGATCGTGTTCACCCCGCCGTTGTTGTTGACGACGAACAGCCGGTTACCTGCGACGTGGGCAGCGACCGGAAGCGTCATGCTATCGACCCCCGCGATCGTCCGGCTCACCATGACGCGACCATTGAGTGAATGTGCGCCGTCGATCGCGTACACCGAGGCGGCGGGAACGGCGGGAGGACTCGGCGCTTGTCCTTCGTGCGTGACATAGAGAATGTCGCGCTGCGCGTCGAGGCTGACGCCGAACGACTGCATCGACAGCTCGACACCGCTGGCGTCTTCGAGCTGGATGATCCGATCGGGTGGCCGCGTGCTCAGCCCGATCGTCTCGCTCGCGTCGGCGAACACCAGGATCGTGTTGTAATTGGCGATGTACAGCTCGTCGTGGATCTCGTCGAGGACGATCTGCGTCGGATTGAGGACGTTGCCGCCCCCACTGAACACACCGCGCGGGGTGGGGTTTCCGGTCGCGTTGCACGCGTCGCCGTAGACCACGATCGCGGCGGGCTTGCCGGATCCGCCGCGATCCGCGACATAGAGCAAGTTGCGCGAGGTATCGACCCAGATGCCGCGTAGCGCGAGCAGCTCGGGTCCCTCGATGACGTGGAGCGGAGCCGCGGCGCCCGCGAGCGTCGCGGCATCGCGATACACCGTGATTCGCGCGCCGGGCAAGGTCGTGGTGCCCGCGTTCGCGACATAGAGCAACGCACCCTGGCGGTCGACGAAGATGCTGCCGGTGCGCGGGCTGTTGAGCTTCGTGATCGCGTTCATCGGCGGATCGCTGAGCACGCGATCGGGTTGCGATCCCGCGCCGCTGGTCCAGCCGTCCCACATCACGATCTCGCCGGTGCTCATGTTCGGCCCGTTATGCACCGAGTAGAGGACGTTGCTGGGCAACGTGTACGCCCGAGGGATCGCGGAGACCTCGTTGGATAGCTCGCTGCTCTCGACGCCGTTCACCACCGCCGTGATGCGGTAGTAGTACGTGGTTCCGACCGTCACGTCCTCATGGACGAACGGTGGCTGATCGACGGTACCTAGGTGCGTGCTGTTCGCCGTCACGCCACTCGATGTCGACACGTAGATCCGGTACTCGGTCGCGCCAACCACCGGCGACCAGAACACCCGATTGCTCGCGTTCTCGCCGCAGACGGATGCGCGCGCGGGTGCATTTGGTCCTGGGGCGCTCGCATCGGGGTCGGTCAGCGCGACCTCACCGCACGCGGCAACCGCGACGACGGTCCAACCGAGCGCACGAGAGCTTCCCACGTGCCTAGGCTACGCCGAGCGGCGCCGCGCTTGCCAGCCTCGATTGATGCCTCGATTGATGCCTCGATCGATGCCAGCAAGAGTGTCCGCAGCCACGACACCCGGGCGCGAGCTCATCGATTCGCGAGCTGCCCGCACGCCGCGGCCACGTCGCCGCCACCCGAATAGCGACGGTGCGACGGCAGGTTCGCGGCCGCCAGCGCGGCGCGAAACGCGGGCATCCGCGGCGATCTGCGAAAACGATCGCGCTCACCGATCGGGTTGTAGTCGAGCACCGAGATCCGAGGGCGCCTGCCAGTCGCTGTGGTGAAGGTCACGGCCAGTTGCACGAGCGCCTGCGCATCGGCGTCACTGTCGTTGACGCCATCGAGCAACGTGATCGCCCACATCGGCGACAGCCCGGTCTCGCGCGCGTGGTCCGCAGCGGCGGCGATCACCTCGTCGAGCGAATGCCGATCGGCGATCGGCATGACCTGCTTGCGGTGCGCGGCGATCGCGCTCGAGATCGAGATCCCGAGACGAACCTTGGGCGCATGCTGAGCGAGCCGTCGGATTCCACTCGGGAGCCCCGCCGTGCAGACCGTGATCGCACGCGCATCGATGCCGAGCGCACACGGTTCGGTGAGCACCGCGATCGCAGCCAGCACCGCATCGAGATTTGCGAGCGGCTCGCCCATGCCCTGAAACACCACACCATGCACGCGACCGCGCGGCAGTCCGCGTCGCACCACTCGCACCTGTTCGACGATCTCCCACGGAGCGAGGTTCCTGCGCAGCCCGAGCTGACCGGTGGCACAGAACGCACAGCCCAGCGCGCATCCAACCTGCGAGCTGACGCACACGGTGAACCGATCCGGATCGGCGAGCGGGATCCGCACCGCCTCGAACCGCTCGCCGCCGCTCTCGAGCGCGTACTTGACGAACGGATCGACCTGGCTTGCGATCTCCGAGATCACCGCGAGCGTTGGAACCGAGCCCGCCGCGATCACCGCGTCCGCGGCGCGTCGGGTGACCGCCGAGGTTGCGCGAGTCGGTTCGTCCCGATGGATCTGCGCAACCAGCTTGCGCGCCTCCGCGAAGCTCACGTCAGGCACCGCCGCCGCGAGCTGCGCCGGGGTCACGGCCTGGAGCGCAAGCATGCATGCCTATACCGCCCAGCCGCCGCGTAGGTCCATGGGGGCGCGCGTGGGATGCGCCGCCGCCTCAGCGCCGGAGCGCAAGCCGCACATACCCGAGATGCCGCGGGTGCCCCCGCGCGCAAGAGGACCCCATCGCCGAGATGCCCGCGGGAGCCCCCCGCGCGCAAAAGGACCTCATCGCCAAAGATGCCCGCGGGAGCCCCCCGCGGCCGCAAAAGGATCTCATCGCCGAAGATGCCCGCGGGAGCCCGCGGGAGCCCGCGGGAGCCCCCCGTGGCCGCAAAAGGATCTCATCGCGAACTTTGCGCGGGAGCCCGGTCACGGTAGCCTACGAATGTGGCGTACCCCGAGGTGATTCGCGTCTTTGCCACCTCCCAGGACCCCGACTACGACGGCCCGTGGCAGGCCCGAACCCCCTCGAACAGCACCGGCTCGGCGGTGGTGATTCGCAAGGGACTCCTGCTCACGGGAGCCCACGTCATCGCCAACGCGACGTTCCTTCAGGTTCAGAAGCCATCGCATCCGGATAAGGCCATCGCCCGCGTCAAAGCGGTCAGCCATGACTGCGACCTGGCGCTGCTCGAGGTCGTCGAACCTGCTGATTTTCTTGAAGATGTAGAGCCTGCCGAGCTCGGACCCATGCCCCGACTTCGCGATGAGGTCGCGGTGGTTGGGTACCCGGTTGGTGGTGAGGAGATCTCGATCACCGAGGGCGTGGTGTCGCGCATCGAGGTTCAGCGCTACAGCCACTCGCAGCGCCGCCTCCTCGCGGTCACCGTCGACGCGGCGATCAACGCCGGCAACAGCGGCGGTCCGGTGTTCGGCGACGGCAAGGTCGTCGGCATCGCATTTCAGAAGCTCACCGGCGTCGACAACATCGGAGAGATGGTCCCTCCCCCGCTGATTCGCGCCTTCCTCGACGGCGTCGTCGCCAACAAACGCCCCGAGATTCCGGCGCTCGGCATCGCGACCCAGAACCTCGAGAATCCTCTGCTGCGGCGCCAGCTCGGGCTCACCGCGAACGAGCGCGGCGTGGTCGTCCTGCACGTCGATCACAGCGGCTCCGCCGATGGCCTGTTGCAGCCACGTGACGTGCTGACGGCGATCGATGGTCTGCCGATCGCAAACAACGGCACCGTGCAGTACATGAACAACTACCGCACCCGTTACGACGTGGTGCTAGGACACCGCTACATCGGCGATCAGATCGAGCTCGTGATCAAGCGCAGCGGCATCGCACGGGCGGTCAGGCTCGAGCTCAAGCCGTGGCAGCCGCTGGTCCCGCGCTCGCGCTACGACACGCCGCCACAGTACTTCGTGTACGGCGGTCTCGTGTTCCAGACGCTTTCGCTCGACTACCTGCAGACCTGGGAAAAGTGGTGGAACCGCGCTCCGAAGGAGTTCCTGCACTACTACCACCATGGCTTCCGCACCGCCGAGCAGCACGAGGTTGTGGTGCTGACCCAGGTGCTCGCCGATGAGATCAACGTCGGCTACGGCCACCTCTACAACGAGGCGATCGAGAAGATCGATGGTCACACGCCCCGCGATCTGGTGGACTTCGTGGCGCGGCTGTCAGCGGCGACCGGCGTCGTCGAGATCCAGACCACGACCGGTGGGATGATCATTCTCGATACCGATGAGGTCCGCCGAGCGACCCCGCGGATCCTCGCGCGCTATCACATTCCACGCGATCGCACGCCGGGTTTGCCCGGATCGGTCGCCGGCGTGCCGATGCGCGCGGTGATGCCGTAACGGCCCGCCGGGAACGTCTGGCGGAGCTACCAGCGCAGCTCACGATTCAGTTCGCGAAACGCCGCACGCACGAAGCGTCAGATCAGCTCGACCAGCAGATCGCCGGTATCGACCGCCTGCCCTGCCGTCTTGGTCACGCTCGCGACCGTGCCGCCGCGCTCTGCCAGCAGCTCGTTCTCCATCTTCATCGCCTCGAGCACGATCACCGCTGTGCCGGGTGTCACCTGATCGCCGGGCGCCACGAACACCTTGACCACTTTGCCGGCGATCGGTGCACGGATCGATTCGCCGCGCGCTGCGGCGCGTGGTGACGCCGCGCTCGCCAGTCGCTTGTGCAGCGCGTCCTCCACCGACAGCGTCACATTGCTCGAACCCACCGAGGCCGCGACCGCCCCGCTGGGCTTACCCCGTCGATCGAGATCGACCACATAGCTGCGGCCGTCGAGCACCAGCGACCAGGTGCCGGGATGCACCGCGCGGCCGTCGACCAGCCGCTCGGAACCATCGATGGTGATCCGAAATCGCCCATCGGGAAGTGGACCATCGACGATGACGGTCTTGTCACCGCCTGCGACGCCAGGAACAGTTACGACGAGCTCGCGCTTCATGACCGCGCACTCGCAGCGATGTGTGTTGAACGAGCCTGGACAGCCACCGGGCAAGCTTCATACCACCGCGACGCGCGTTGCCACCAGCCAGCGTTGCGTGCTATCCGGCAACCACGTGGCCCGACTCCGCTTGCTCGATGTCTTGATGGAGCGACGGATCCTGGTTTGTGTCGGATCGGGGGGCGTCGGCAAGACCACCACCGCGGCGTCGCTCGCGCTCGCGGCCGCCCGCCGCGGCAAGCGAACCCTCGTGCTGACCATCGATCCGGCGCGCCGGCTCGCCAACTCGTTGGGGCTCGAGGCGCTCGGCCACCAGGTCACCGAGGTCGACCGCGGCCTGGTTCGCAACGGGGCGCCGAGCGATCGCGGCGAGCTCCACGCGATGATGCTCGACCAGAAGCAGGCGTTCGACGAGGTGGTCGCGCGCCATGCGAAGGATCCCGCCGCCGTGCAGCGGATCCTGGCCAACCCGGTCTATGCACAGATCTCGAGCTCACTCGCCGGCGCGCAGGAGTACGCCGCGATGGCGAAGCTCCACGACTTCGATCACAGCGGCAAGTACGACACGATCGTCGTCGATACGCCGCCGACCGCACACGCGCTCGATTTTCTCGACGCGCCGAAGAAGCTCACCGAAGCGATCGACTCGCCGGCGGTCGACTGGTTTCGCAAGCTCCAGGGCGAAGGCGGATCGCGATGGTCGGTGGTGGGCAAGACCGGCGCGTTCGTGCTCAAGCGGCTCGCGAAGTTCGTCGGGAGCAAGTTCATCGAAGATCTGTCGGTGTTCTTCACCGAGTTCAACGAGGTGCTTGGTGGGTTTCACAAGCGCGCCGAGGAGACGTTCTCGCTGCTGCGCGCGCCGCGCGTCGGGTTCGTCCTGGTCGCGAGCCCCGAGCCGATGGCGGTTCGCGAGGCGCTATCGTTCCACGATCGGCTGGCGACCGCGGGCATGCCGTTCGCCGGGTTCGTGGTCAACAAGGTGCTCGCATCGCGCCCGGTGCACACCACGCCGGCGCAGCTCGAGGCGACGCTCGCCGCTCAGCCCGGCATCGCCCAGCTCGGGGTTTCGGGCACCACCCGAGCGATGGCCGCACAGGCGCTGCTCGCCGCGCATGGCGAGATGGAGACGCTCGCGCTCGCCGATCGCGAGATGATCGCCAAGCTCGAAGCCGCCGCCGGTCACCACGCCGCGTTCGTCCAGATCCCGTTGCAGCGCGATGACGTCCACGACGTCGATCGCCTGCTTGCGCTCGAGCGCTATCTGTTCGCCGACGCCCCGACCGGGTCGTGAGCCACCAGCATGCCCCACCGAGGCGGCGCGGGGAGCGAGGCTGATCGGATCGGTGCCCGGAGATTCATCACTGCTGCATCGGCGCGCGGGCACGTCACCGCTTCGGCTTGTGCGGCCGCTTCGCCGGAGCGATTCCACTCGCGGTCCAGATCTCCGCCGCCAGCGCGTCGGCAGCCCACAGCGGCGCGCCGAGCACGACGACGAGCGACGGGCCTTTGCGCTCGATCCACGACACCGTGCCATCGATCGCCATCCAGCGCGTCGAGGTCTGCGTCGCGTTGAGCGTCGCGCCGACCACGAACCGATCGAGCACGTGACCTACCGCCTCGGCGGCTTCGATCGCGTCCACCTCGGTGTCCCACTCGGTCCGCGCGATCGCCACCGCACGCTCGGGCCGCGGATCGCCTGGACGTGCGAGGACGATCACGCGATCACCTCCCCACCCTGCTGCAGCTTGTGCAGCCGTGGCCTCGTCGATCCCGTGCGAGCGTAGAAACAGATCGAACCCGAGCTCGCCCCACACCGTCGTGTGCAGCTGCGAAAACCCGCGCAGCGCAATGGGCGGGGTGATCTGGATGGGCACCGGCTGATCGCCCGCGAAGTAACGCTCGGGATGCAGGATCTGCTCGGTCGACCGCGGCGGCCGCGCGAATGCGGCATCGACCGCCGACCACGGCTGGCGGCGGCGGAGCGCCGCGACGAACGAAAACCCCGCTCGGTACGGAAATACCATCGCCTCGCGGATCGCGAGCGGAGCAGCATCGAGACGGTCACCCTCGCCGGTCGGTAGCGCCATCGTCTTGACGATCGCATCGGCGACCATCGGGTTGGACCACGGCGCCGGCGAGCCGTTGCGCTTGAGCATGATCTCCAGCATCAGCGCGATCCCATCGCCCTCGACGAGCGCACGCCGCGCGAGCAGCGCATCGTCCTCCCCGTCGGGGATCGCCTCGAACTTGCGCAGATCGAAGGCCTGATCCTGCAACGCATGGTCGATCTCGTGGGCCAGCACCATCTCGGCCCAGACCGGATCGTCGCCCGCGCTCGTCGAGATCGTCAGCTTGTTGGTCGAGGGGTCGTAATAGCCCGCGACCTGTTCGGTCAGCAGATCGAGGATCAACGCCTTGTAATCGACGGTCAGCGGGATCATTCCCCAGCGCGCCAGTGCGAGGCCCTCCGCCGCGGTCTCGGCCTCGGTCTTGTCCTCCGACGCAAGCGCGAGCAGTCGCTGGCGCAACGCATCGCGATCGACGACCTCGTATGGAATCTTCTTCCTGAGCGGGAGGCCGCGCACCTTCGAGACCTCGCGAGCAACCTGATCCGTCCGGCCCACCAGCTGTTCCAGCGGCGTCGGGTCCGCGTGCGCAGACCATGCGACGAGCACGACGGCGGCCGTCACGAGCGCTCGACCCTGCATCGTCGCAGCGTAGCCCGGCGGGGCGAGCCTTGCTAGGGTGGCCGCCCATGTGGTCCGAGCTCGAACATGCACTCGTGAACGACGTGGTTCACGTTCATGGCTCGACGCTCGGCTGGACGGCGTGGCTGGCCGCGCAGCTTGCCGAGCGAGAACCGCTGGTGGTCGTGGTGACCGCGAACGACGCGGCGATCCGCGAGATCGAGAGCGACCTCCGGTTCTTCATGGGTGGTACGGCCGCCGATCGGGCGGCCACGCTCGACCCAGTCGCGGTGTTGCCGGGGATCGATGTCCACCCGTACGCCGACCTGTCGCCCGATCGCGGCGCCGTGGTCGAACGGCTCGCGACGCTGTACCGGCTTGCGGTCGCGGCGCTGCGCCCGCGCCTGGTGATCACGTCCGCCGAAGCGCTGATCCGCAAGACCATCGCCCCGCGCGAGCTGGCGTCGCGCGGCCAGACGATCCGGACCGGAGACACGATCGACCGTGACGAGCTGACTGCGCTGCTGGTGGGGGGCGGTTGGTCGCGCGCGCCGGTCGTCGACGAACCGGGTACATTCGCCGTGCGCGGAGGCGTGATCGACGTCTACGCCCCGCTGTCGCCACACCCGGTCCGGATCGAGCTGTTCGGTGACACGGTCGAGACGCTGCGCTGGTTCGAGGCCGAGTCGCAGCGCACGCTCAGGCCGATCGAGCACGTCCACGTCCATCCCGTGCGCGACACCATCAACACCGGGACGCGCGATGTCCGGTCGCGGCTGCGCGAATACGCCGACGAGATCGCGCATCCGACCAAGGCGACGCGCAAGCTGATCGAGCAGCTCGAGGCGATGGAGGCCTCGGCGATCGTGGGCATCGAGGGCCTGTTGCCGGCGTTTCACGATGAGCTGGCGGCTCCAGCGGCGTACGTGCCCGCCGATGCGCGGTGGCTGATCATCGACCCCGACGCGTGCCGCCGGACGATCAGCGACAGCTGGAGCGACGCGGAGGCGCGGTTCCCTGCGCGCGCAGGACACAAGATCATCAGCTATCCACCACCTGCACACCTGGTCGCCGCAGATGCCGCGGGGCTGTTCGATGCACCGCGCCGCATCGAGCTACCGAGCCTCGAGGTCCAGGGCGTCGCGGGAACCCACGTGCGCGTCGAGCTCGATGATCTCCGCGTGCTTCGCCAGGAGCTCGCGCACGCACGTACGTTCGGCGATACCGAGCATGCAGCCCCTCTCGTGCAGGCGCTCGGGCGATGGCGGCGCGAGGCGATCCGGGTCGCGATCGCCTGCGATTCGCAGAGCCGGCTCGATCGGCTTGCCGGCGTGCTCGCCGGCCGCGGCATCGAGATCCGCCGCGCGGAGCCAGACGAGCGACCCGGTGCGGCGGACGGCGTGACGATCTTTGCCGCGGCACCCACCCACAGCCTCGCATCGCAGCGCGATCGAATCGCGGTGGTGACCGCGACGGACATCTTCGGCCAGCGCACGCATCACGAGTCGACCCGCCGAAAGCGCGCGAAGGACGCGTTGCTCGGCGGCGTCAGCGACTTCTCGCAGCTCGCACCGGGCGACTATCTCGTCCACCAGCGCCATGGTGTCGGTCGGTATCACGGGCTGAAGCGCCTGTCGGTCGGCGCGGCGTCGCTGCTCACCACCACCGCGGTCGGCGAGCCGAGCCCGACACCGCAGCAGGTGGACACGCTGCAGCTGGAGTACGACGGCGGTACCCTGTACTTGCCGGTCTATCGCCTGGGCGAGGTTCAGCGCTACGTCGGCGCGGAGGGCCACGCACCCAGGCTCGACAAGCTCGGCGGCCAGACCTGGGAGGCCACTCGCACCAAGGTCGCGCGCCACGTCCGCGCGCTCGCCGAGGAGCTGCTGCAGCTCTATGCCCAGCGCGCCGCCCTCCCCGGTCATGCGTTCCCCGCCGCGGATGACAGCTTTCGCGAGCTCGAAGCGACGTTCCCGTTCGACGAGACGCCGGACCAGGCGGCGGCGATCGACGCGGTGCTCGCCGACATGGAGTCGGCACGCGCGATGGATCGGCTGGTATGCGGCGACGTTGGTTACGGCAAGACCGAGGTCGCGTTGCGCGCCGTGTTTCGTGCGGTGCAGGGCAACAAGCAGGCATGCATCCTCGCGCCCACGACGGTGCTCGTCGAGCAGCATCACCGCACGCTGGTTCAGCGGTTCGACGGGTTTCCGGTCAACATCGGCAAGCTGTCGCGGTTCCAGACCAGGTCCGAGCAGCTCGAGACCGTGCGCAAGCTCGCCGAGGGCCAGATCGACGTCGTGGTGGCGACCCACCGCGTGTTGTCGCCAGACGTTCGGTTCAAGGATCTCGGCCTGCTCGTGATCGACGAGGAGCAGCGGTTCGGCGTCACCCACAAGGAGCGGATCAAGAAGGCCAAGACCCAGGTCGATGTGTTGACGCTGACCGCCACGCCGATCCCGCGCACCCTCCATCTTGCGATGGCCAACCTGCGCGACCTGTCGATCATCGCAACCCCGCCGGCCGATCGGCGAGCGGTTCGAACGTTCGTGTCGCGCGTCGATGACGCGACGATCCGCGAGGCGATCGAGCGCGAGCTCGCACGAGGCGGGCAGATCTTCTTCATCACGCCCACGATCGGGAACATGCCCGTGCGCGAGGCCGATCCGCGGCTGCCGAATGAATCGCGACCGGTCCGCCGGGCGCAGCGCGAGGACGATCGCACGATCGAAGAGTGGGCCGAGTATCTGCGTGGACTGGTCCCGAACGCGCGGGTCGGCGTCGCGCACGGCAGCTTGTCGTCGGAGCAGCTGGAATCGATGATGGTCGGATTCGTGCGCGGCGAGCTCGATGTGCTGGTCGCGACGACGATCGTCGAGAGCGGCCTCGACATCCCGAGTGCGAACACGATGTTCATCGCGCGCGCTGATGCGTTCGGATTGGCCCAGCTGTACCAGCTCCGCGGCCGGATCGGCCGCAGCAACCACCGCGCCTATTGCTACCTGCTGGTGCCGGACCCCGAGCATCTGACCGACGAGGCGCGGCGCAGGCTCGAGACGCTTCAGCGGTTCACCGAGCTCGGCGCAGGATTCCAGATCGCATCGCAAGATCTCGAGATCCGCGGCGGCGGCGAGCTGCTCGGCGCCAAGCAGTCGGGATCGATCGCTGCGGTTGGGTTCGACCATTACGTCCGCATGCTCGAGCGGGCGGTGGCCGAGCTCGATGGCAAGCCGATCCACAGCGAGATCGATCCCGAGCTGTCGATCGAGTCGCCCGGCTTCATCCCCGATGATTACGTCCCTGATCCGGGCCAGCGGCTCGACCTCTACAAGCGACTGTCCGCCGTCGACAACGACGACGAGCTACGCGACGTGATGACCGAGATCTCCGACCGGTATGGTCCGGTACCGTCCGACGTGATCGTGCTCGGCGAGCTGATGAGCGTGAAGGCGCTCGCGCGCAGCATCGGCGCGCTGGCCCTCGAGATCTCGTCCTCACGCGTGGCGATCGCGCTACCGCCCGACAGTCCGCTCGGCCCCCATGCGTTGGCGGCGGGGTGGCGAAGGCTGCCCGACGGCCGGCTCGCGATCGCGCCTCCGGCCCCCGGCGGCCCGGCAGGAGCCAAGCGGGCCTTGTTGGACGCGATGGCCCGTGCTACGTGAAGTCATTGTGATGTTTCGGTTTCGGACCCTGATCGCGATCGTCGCCACCGGCGGGATCGCGATTGCCGTTGGGGGCTGCCACAAGAAAGCAGAACCGGAAGGCACGACCTCGGTGAGCGGTGGTCCCGGTGGTGGAGCGGCCAGCGCGCCGCAGCAGAGCGCCGAGGAGCTCAACACGCCGCTCGCGAAGATCGACGATGTCACCATCACGCTCGGCGAGCTCCAGGAGCGGATCAACCGCCAGTCGCCCTACATTCGCGCGCGCTACACGTCGCTCGAGCAGAAGAAGGAGTTCCTCGACGGCTTGATCCGGTTCGAGATCCTCGCAAAGGAGGCCTACAAGCGCGGCCTCGACAAGGATCCCGAGGTCGTCCGCACGATGAAGCAGGTGATGATCCAGAAGCTGATGCGCGACGAGTTCGACGCGAAGATCACCGCTGACACGATCCCCGACGCCGACATGAGGGCGTACTACGACGCGAACCTCGCCGAATACGTCAAGCCCGAGGAGGTGCGCGTATCGGCGATCATCCTCAAGAACAAGGCGCAAGCCGACCGCGTCGCACTCGAGGCGCGCGGCGATGCGGGCAAGACCAACAAGGGATTTCGCGACCTCGTGATGAAGTACACCTCCGACGAGGACACGAAGCTGCGCGGTGGCGATCTCCGCTACTTCGATGCGGCCACCAAGGAGCTACCTGCCGAGGTCGTCAAGGCCGCGTTCGCGCTGGTCAACACCGGCGACGTATCGAGCGCGGTCGCGGCGGGGAACGGAACCTGGTACGTGCTGAAGCAAACCGGCCGGCGCAAGGCGCAGACCAAGTCGTTCGACGACGCCAAGCCCGCGATTCGCAGCAAGCTGTTCCGCGACCGCCGGCTCCAGGCGCAGAAGGACTTCATCGAAAACCTCCGCGGCGCCGCGAAGATCGAGATCAACGAGGCGAACCTCGCCAAGGTCCGGATCGACACCTCCAACACGGTCGACGATGGCCATGGCCACGACCTCACGGCTCCCGCGATGCCGAGCGCCGATCAGACGTTGCCGCCACCGGGCGCAGCTCCAACCCCTGCCGCAAGCCCCTCTGGCGGCTCCGGGGCGCACCCGTAGCCGGACCACGCCGGGTCTGGCGCGATTCGGCCCACTTCAGGCAACAGGTAGACTAGAACCTAGGTCCAATGCTCGTGCGGTCGATCTCTCGTTACGCGGTCCTGGTGGCCCTGTTGCTGCCGTTGTCCAGCGTCGCCGCTCCGGAGGCGAAGGCCTCATCGCCTAACGCTGGCAAGAAGGTCATCTTCGAGCGCGTCGTCGCCGTGATCAACGATGCGATCATCCTGCGCAGCGAGCTCGATGCGCGGATGATCCCGGTGCTCGGCGAAGCTCAGCAGATCACCGATCCCAAGGAGCGCGAGCGGCGGATCGAAAAGCTCCGCGGTCAGGTGCTCGACGAGATGGTCAGCGAGGAGCTGATCGTCCAGGCCGCGAACGAGGCCAAGATCGAGGTCGAATCGAGTGAGGTCCAGGCCGCGCTCGATGAGATCAAGTCGAGTAACAACCTCGACGACGCTGGCCTGTCACAGGTGCTATCGGCGCAGGGATTCACGATGTCGTCGTACCGCATGGAGCTGCGGCGCCAGCTGCTGCGGCTTCGCGCGATCAACCAGCTCGTCGCCCCCAAGGTCCAGATCACGGAAGAGGACATCCGCGCGCGCTATGACCAGATGCAGCGCCGCAGCGAGGCGATCAACGCGGTTCGGCTGTCACACATGCTGTTCAAGCTTCCCGAGAAGCCGACCGACCAGCAGGTTGCAGAGGCCAAGGAGCGCGCCGCCAAGGCGCTGGCCCGGGTCAAGGCCGGCGAGGACTTCGCGAAGGTGGCGGCCGAGGTCTCCGATGATACCGGCACCAAGGACACCGGTGGCGAGCTCGGATGGTTCCAGCGCGGGAGCATCAATCCCGAGTGGGAGCCGATCGTGTTCGCAATGGAAAAAGGCGACGTCCGCGGCCCGGTCAGCGGTCCCCAGGGGTTGCATGTGTTCAGCGTGACCGAGGTCAAGCAGTCCGAGCTCAAGCCCTATCCAGAGATGAAGGAGCAGATCAATCGCGAGCTGCGGCGCCGCGAGATGGACAAACAGACCCAGGTCTGGCTCGAGGATCTGCGCAAGAAGGCCTACATCGACATCAAGCTCGAGTAACCGCCCTCGACCACGGGCGGCAGGGCGCGCCGCCACCTCATTAGGTAGGTGCGAAGCGCCGATTTGGATCCATGCTTTTTCGAATGGATCGGCCAAGCGCACCGGTGATGTTCACGACAGCTGTGCATACAATGGTGCGCAGCTGGCAATCACATGGCCGAAAACCGCCGCTCCTCAACCCGTCATGCTGTCTCGATCGTCACCAAGCTCGTCGTGAACGACGCGCCGGTCGACTCCACCATCATGAACCTGTCGCTGGGTGGCGCACAGATCTCGCTGACGACGAGATATCCGATGGGGCAGCGGGGCCACGTTACGTTTCGGGTTCCCACCATGGAGGATCCCATCGCGATCGGCGTCACCGTGCGGTGGGCCGATGGCAAGCACGTCGGCATCCAGTTCGATGGGCTGCGGGCGCGTGACGTATGGGCGCTCAACGAATATTTCAAGCAGCTGCAGTCGTAGCGTGCGTCGCTTACGGCCTCGCGTCTGGCGTAGCCAGCGCAGCGCCGCGCATTCGCGAGCGCACCGCTCACGAGCGTACCGCTCGCGAGCGTACTGCGATCATCGACCTCGGACCGGCTGACTCGAGCGCGACGCCCGATCGTACGCCGCGTGCTCGGATCACCGCGGCGGTGGTGGGCGCGGGGATGGCGCCGGCAACCGGCGATGGTGTGGAGGACGCGCTGGCCGGGCAGCGCGGCGATCGCGATGGCACTGCGCTCGCGGCGGCGATCAGCGAGGCCGAGCGCGCGTTTGGCGGTCTCGATTGCGCCGCAGCCACCACCGCAAGCGCGAAGGCGGTCGGCATCGCGGCAGCACGTCAGGCCGCAGGTATCGAGGTGCCCGAGCTGGCCCGAGCCCTGACCTACCTGCTGCTGTGCGCGGATCGCACCGCGGATGTCGACGCAGCGATGCGGGCAGCGCGGCAACTGCGGCGGTTGGGCAACACCGCCGATGTGCCCCCCGATCTGCTGCGCAAGTACCCGGACGTCGACATCACGATGCATCACGATCGGATCCCCGTCGAGATCACCACCGAGGTCGCGGGCGCCGAGATCTGGATCGACTTTCAACGCGCCGGCACCTCGCCGATGCGCGCCACGTTGAGTGCCGGCCCGCACGTGATCGCGGCCGCCGCCGGCGATCGGCGCGGATGGGCGGCCGGCACGGCGGTCCGCTCTCAAACCGCGCTGACGATCCCGATGACCGACCAGGGCGGTGCGTGGTCGGAGGTCGGCGCACGCGTCGCGAGCTGGAATGGCATGGTGCCGGCTGGGTGGGAGCTTGGCTGGGTGATGACCGAGGTGAATGCGCGTGTCGCGGTGATTCGCCACGGCACGACCGTCGAGGTGTGGGGCCGCCCGGGTAACACCGGCACGCCGTACCGGCTCGGCGGGGAGGATGGAATCGGAACGCTCGATGACCTCGATCGGCTGCTCGCCCTCGCCGTCGATCGCGTTCAGGCGTGGAACGACCGTGCACCCGACCCAGATCAGCCGCTGTTGACCGAGACCACCGCCGATCGCGCCAAGCGTGGCGGTGTCGAAGACGACACCACAAAGTGGTGGGTGTACGCGACCATCATCGGCGCGCTCGCCACGGGTGCGGCGATCGTCTACGCCCATGACTCCGCCAGTGACGTTCAGCGCGTGGAGCTGCGCGTCCCATGAGCTGGCTGATCCGCAGCGCGTGGGCGCTGGTACTGATCACCGTGCTCGCAATCGCGCGACCACTGGCAGCCGCACCGTCGCTGGTCGACCTTGGCCGCACCGGCCGGATCACGATGCGCACCGAGCCGGGCCTCGAGGCGACCGGACGACAGCTCGCAAAACAGGGCGACGAGATCCTCCAGCGGATCGCAGATGACCTGATCGATCTTCCGGTCCCGCGAGCGGTCGAGGTGCGGTTGGTGCGCGATGCAGCCGACCTCAGCGAGGTGGCCCCGGCAGGACGTGGAGCACCGCCGTGGGCGATCGGGGTTGCGTATCCCGATCTCGGGATCGTGTCGATCGCGATGCGACGCGGCCACTCGATGGTCGACGCGATGTCGACGCTTCGTCACGAGCTCGGGCATATCGCGCTCGGAGTCGCGATTGGAACGCGTGCACCACGCTGGCTGCACGAAGGGTTCGCGTATCAACACTCGGCCGAATGGACGTGGGAGCGTACCGAGACGCTGGCCGGGATGACGTGGTTCGACAGTTTCATCCCGCTCGAGGAGCTCGACCGCTCGTTTCCCGCCGAGGAGCTGCCTGCGAACCGCGCGTACGCCGAGAGCTATGACTTCGTCGGATATCTGTCCCGCCGTGGCCGCTGGGAAGATCGTGCCGACGACGGTGATCGCTGGGCATTCCGACGGTTCTTGAGCGAGGTGGGCAAGACCGGCGATCTCGATGCCGCGGCCAAGCACGCGTTCGGCCGTCCACTCCGCGAGCTGTTTGAGGAATGGCGGCAAGACCTGTCGAGCCGCTACATGTTTGTTCCGATCGGCCTGTTCGGGTTTGCGATCTGGGTACTGTGTGCGCTGCTGCTGGTCGCGGCCTGGATGCGCCGCCGCCGCCAGAACCATGGCCGGATCGCCCAGTGGGACCGAGAGGACCGCGAGCGCGCAGCCGCGATGCCGCTGGTGATCGCGCCCGCCTACGTTCCGTGGCCCGGGGAAGATCCGCTCGCGGAGCTCCCCGAAGACGAACCGCGCGGGCCAAGGACGATGAACTAGGGGGCTGTCCCTATTCGCATCGCCGGCTGCGACCGTCGCATTTCGGGCACCTCCGGCCGTACGTCCGTTGCTCGCTCGTAACGTGGGGCCACCACGCGCCTCGCTGACACTGCAAATAGGGACAGCCCCGAGCCGAGAACCGATCCTGAAAATCGCAACGTGCCGTTCTCGTTCCCGGCTCTCGGTTCGCCTTCAGTACTCACGATCCGCTCGACGGACCAGGCCGAATAACTTGTCCTGTCGAGCGCGGAACCGAGGAACCGGAACCGGGCGCCGCGCTGCCCCGTTTCCCCCGGGGCGCTGATGAGCTGCCGGCCGGCCACACCGCTACGGCTCAGCCCACGGTCCCAACAACGCCTGCGCCTGATCGATCGTCAGCTGCTCCGCCGCACGCTCGACGTCTTCGTCGACCCAATCGGGGAACGGCATGACGAAGTTACGGTGCTCACCGGTCGGCATGTGCTCTTGCTGAACCGACGCGACGCGTTCGGCCGTCAACACGCCTTCGCGCGCGAGGCGAACCAGCGCGGGCCACATCCGGCGATGAACGTATGTGACCTTGCCATCGATCAGCTTGAAGCTGCGGACATCGACGTCGTCATCGAGCTCGGAGAGCGCGTCGAAGATCGTCTGTGCCTTGGGATGCGACCACCAGCTGCCGACGATCGGCTCTCCCACGATCTCCTCGGCGAGTGTGGGCACCGGGCCGCGCGCCGAAGCGAGCACGACGCCGTGGCTCTCGACGAACTTCAACCATGCGCGAGGCTTCGCAAGACCGGCGGCACCGGAACGAGCCGCCTGCGCGCGTGCCTTCAACGAGCGCCGGCCACCGCGCTTCGATGCACGTGCCTGCTTGCGGGGCGCCGTGGCCGTGCGCTTGCGCCGCGACGTGGGCCTGGGCTTCTCCTTGGCGTTGGCGCCGGGCTTGGCGTTAGCCTTGGCCTTGGCCTTGGCCTTGGCCTTGGCCTTGGCCTTGGCCTTGGCCTTGGGCAGACCTCGCCCGCCAGGAGGACGTTTTACTGCGGAACGGGTCGGGCGCTTGTTCGCTTTGGTCACCGCGGGATAACAAAGAGGAAATCACGGGGCGGGACAAAACGGTAGCCATCTTCGGTCACCCGGATGATCTCGGACCCATCTTCACCCAGCAACCGGCGGATTCGCATGATGTTGGTGAACAGCGCGGCGTCGTGGCGGAGCGGGTGGTATTCGACGTTCCACACCGCCTGGACGATCGCCTCCTTCGAGAACACCTTCCCGGGAGCCGATGCGAACAGGAACAGCAGCCGCTTGAGCAGGCTGCGGCGGCGCAGGTCCGCGAGCTCCTGACCGTGGCGCCAGATCACCTCGCGTACGCCATCGACCGCAAGCGCGCGGCCGGGCAGCCGAAGGATCTCGGGATTCGCGTCCGCGACATCGCTCGGAATGCCCTCGGCGTCGATCACGCGGAATGGACGTTGAGCGGTCAGACCGAGGTCGGTCAGCATGCGCGCAGCACCCTCGATCGCGGTCGGGGACATCGTGGCCGCGCTGGGTGCCGACGGATCCGCAACCGCCTCGTGACCCGAGATCGCATCGAGTGCGGCGTGGGCGACGAGCCGTTCCACCGGCAACCCGGCGGACAGCGCGAGATCCGAGGCATCGCGTGCGTATGCCACCGCCGACGCGGAATCGTCGTCGTCACGCGCGAGCGCCGAGAGCGCGAGCAGCGCATGGACGCGGGCCCGGATCAGCCCGGCGCTGGCAGCCTCCCGGGCGGCGCGACTGGCGGCTGCGCGCGCGTTGCCGCGATCGCCGCGGGCGAGCTCGAGCCGGGCGACGATCACCAGCGCCATCGCGAGCTCGATCGTGCGATGGGCGCGCTCGGCGAGCACGGCGGTGTCGCGCGCCAGCTCGAGGGCGACGGCGACGTCCCCAGCCGCGAGCGCCACCTCTGCAGCGGCGAGCCGGCGGTCGAGCTCGTCGCGCGATTCGGCGCCTGCATTCTGTGCGAGCTCGATCGCTCCGGCCCGTTGACCCGAAAGCGCTCGCGCCGTCGCCAGCAGGATCGCAACGTTGGCCGCCGAGGCTGCATCGAGCGAGAGTTGTCCGTGCAGCTCTTCGAGCCGCGGCAGCGCGGCCTCGAGCCGGAGCTCGTACACGTCGATCGCAGCGCTGATCGCACCGCCCCGGGCGGCGAGATGACCGAGCTCGCGCCGAATACTCGAAGCGAGCGCGGCGCTGGCGAGCTCTGCCGCGAGTGCGGGCTGGCCGCGCACGATCTCGAGCTCCGCGAGGTCGAGCTCCGCACGCAGCGCGCCGAGCTCGTCGCCGCGCTCGCGGCGTGCTCGCACGAGGTCCTGAAGAAACGCAGCCGATGCCGTGCCATCGCCCCGGCGGCGCGCGACGAGCGCGCGGGCTGCAAGCACCTCGTCGGACACTGCGACCGAATCGAGATCGCGTGCCGCGGCGTCGGCTGCTTCGATCGCAGCGGCGGCTTCGACCAAGCGGCCCTCGCGGGCCAGACCGATCGCGCGCCGCGCATCGATGATCGCCACGAGCTCGCTCGCTTCGAGGCAGACCGGCACGCTCTTGCAGGCTCCGTGGGCGCGAGCCAGCGCCGACCGCATCGCCCCCACCCTGCCGAGGTACTCATCGATCCGTGCCGCGGCGAGATGGATCCGCGCGCGGGCCAACGGGTCTGCGCCCGCGAGATCGCCGAGCGACGCGAGCTGCGCGCTCGCAGCGTCGGGCTTACCGGCCAGGAGCTCGAGCTCGGTGAGGACAGCGACCGCACGAGTACGCTCGTTCGGATCGGTGGAGATCGCCAGCCCGCTCAACGCGCGGCGCGCCGCGGTCGCGTCTCCCGACGCGAGCGTGAGCTCGGCATGCACCAAGGGCGACACGGCGCCAGGTGCCGCGGTCGCGCGTTCGAACGCCTCGGTATATCGACCGCCCCGCACCGCGATCTCGATCCGGAGCGCGGCGAGTGCACGCGCGAGCTCGGGATCGAGCGGAGGACGCAGTGCTTCCTGGCTGACCGGCGAGAGCTCCGCATGGCTGCCGTGACGCCGCCGCGAGCGATCGCCGAGCGCATCGAGTAGCGATTCGAACTCGCCCGCGCCACCGCTGCGGGCGGCGAGCTCGCGATCGGCGAGCAGCGCGGTGGCGGCTCGATCGCGTTCACCGGCCGCGAGCCAGTGCCACACCACCTCGCGGACGCGGGTGATCTGATCCATCGCGCCAAACGCGCCGTCGTCGCCGGCCTGCCACGCCAGGCGCGGACCGCTCGCAGCGGCCGATGTGCTGGCGACCAGCTCGGCGGCCGCACTCGATAGCCGGGCCTTGTCCTCGCCAGACATGTGCACCAGCACATCGACGCGAACGACCTCGTGTACGAGCACGCGTCCGTCGCCGACACCGTCGGCGAGCTGGCGTGCGATCAAGCTGGTCAGCGCCGCTTCGATATCGACGCCGGGTGCAAGCGCGGCGATCGCCGCAGGCGCGACGGGTGCGCGGAGGATCGCGAGCGCTTCGAGCGCAGCGCGCGACGGAGCGTCGAGCGTCGTGACGTCCCACGCGCCCGCGCCGAACCGGGCACGCGCGAACTCGCGCCGAAGGCCGAGCGGAACGCCTCGGGTCCGGGCGAACGCCGCGTCGAACCCTTCAGCGGCACCATAGGTCTCTTCGAGGCTCGCCCACAGCGCGGCCCCCGCATCAGGATCGAGCCCGTGGAGCTCGACCTCTGCGATCGATGCTCCGACGGCGGCCGACAGCGGATCGCGCCCAACGATCACCACACGACCGAGCGCGGTGGGGCCGAGGAGCAACGGCGCAAGCAGGCTGGTCGCCTCGTCGGTACGTAGATGCTGGATGTCATCGATCACCAGCACGCGCGCCTGGGTCGCGAGCGTCTGGGTCAGCGTCCCGCGCACACAGCGGAGCGCGCGTTCGGCCCGTGCGCGCAGCGCCGCGGCGCGGTCACCCGGGTGACACTCGATCACGGTGCACGGGGCTCCAAGGCTCGGCGCAAGCTCACTTACCAGCCGCGTCTTGCCCGCCCCCAAAGGACCGTGGAGCGACACCAGTGAGACCACAGCGAGGTGCTCCTTCAGCTCGGCAAGCTCATCGGCCCGTCCAACGAACGGCGATGGCCCAATAGGGGTCATGGGATTGGTGACCTTATTTGAACGCCGACGCATGGTGGACAGAACCGCTCAGCAGCAAGGGCTGCGCCAGGCTGAGTGGCGCTCGTTGACCGCGATCTTTCTCTCAGATCGGCCGTCTCACTTGCATCTAATGTAGTCCGCCTCGCAGTCTCGAGAGCAGTTGAAGCCCTTCATGTGAAGCATGGCCGTCTCGGCAAGGACAGTAGCCAGGGGGCGCTGTCCCCACAAAAGTTAGCCAGGTGCAGTGAGTGTTAGATGGCACGGCCGTTTCTGACCGGTCCGTCGTAGCATGTAAGGACCCCGAAGCCAGCGCTCAGCTGACGATCGCGACCAGATCGCGAATCGAGGTGTCCAGATCGGACACTTCATCGAGCCGCTGACACAACATCCGCTCGAGTCGTGACTGCAGTGCGAGCGCAGCGTCGAGCCGCGCATTGCGTCCCGCTTGATATGCACCGACGGTGATCAGATCGCGATGCTCGTCGAGGATTGCGAGATGTGCGCGCGCACGCGCCGCCGCGTCAGCGTGGCGATCATCGATCACGCGTCGCATCACTCGCGATGCGCTGGCGACGACATCGATCGGGGGGAAGTGCCCGCGCTGCGCGAGCTGGCGATCGAGGATGATGTGGCCATCGACCAGACCGCGCACCTCGTCCGCGATCGGCTCGTCCAGATCGTTCCCGGCGACGAGCACCGTATAGATTGCGGTGATCGATCCCGACTGCGTGGCGCCGGTGCGCTCGATCAATCTCGGCAGCAGGGCGAACACGCTCGGTGGATACCCATGACGCGCCACGGGCTCTCCCGCCGACAACCCGACCTCGCGCTGCGCTCGTGCAACGCGGGTCAGCGAATCGCACAGCAGCAGCACCGATGCAGCTCGCCGATCGCGAAACCACTCGGCGATCGCGGTGGCAACCTGTGCGGCTCGCACGCGCAACAGCGGCGGCTCGTCGCTGGTCGCGCACACCACGACGCAGCGCGAACGCACCGCGGACAGCTCACCGGTGAGCAGCTCGCCGAGCTCGCGACCACGCTCGCCGACGAGACACAATACGATGACGTCGGCTGCGGCGCCGCGCGCGATCTGTCCGAGCAAGGTCGACTTTCCAACGCCTGCGGCGGCGAACAAACCCACGCGTTGCCCGCGGCCGACGGTGAGCATCGCGTCGATCACCCTCACCCCGGTCGGTTGTGGCATCGTGATCGCTGGCCGCTCCAGCGCTGCCGGTGCGCGCCGATCGACCGCCCAGGGCTCGCCGTCGAGCGCGGCCCCGCCATCGAGCGGCGCTCCGGTTCCATCGATCACGCGCCCGAGCAAGCCCTCACCACAGCGCACGGTCAGCGACTCTCCGGTGCGAAACACCGCGCTGGCCGCGGCGACGCCCGCGAGGTCGCCGAGCGGCAACAACACGGCTTGCGCACCACGGAACCCGACCACCTCGGCGAGCAACAACGGGCGATCGCGGCGCTCGATCCGCACCACCTCGCCGAGTGCGACGCCGGGAACGGTCGCGCGCACGATCAGGCCGACGACCTCGTCGACGCTACCGCTCGATGCGTCACCCAGGACCGCGGCGGCGCTGACGCGCGCCGATGCGATCTGCGCGTTGAGGTGACCGAGCTCGTTGCGAGCGGCCACGAGGATCTGATGTCCCGAACGCTCCGCTTCGGCGACCAGCCTGGTGGCCTCGCGCCGAGCGTCGGCGAGGATCGTCCGCGCCTCGGTGGTTGCATCGTGCTGGTCGCCGCCGATCACGCGCCCGGACTTCATCCGCGGCTGACGCTAGCACGCAGCGGCGAGCGCTCGCCACGTCGGCGCTTCGACCATCGGATCGGCGGCATGGAGATCGAGCTCGACGAGCACCACCGAGCCGATCGGATACGGCAACCTCGCGGCGAGCTGGCGGGCACGCAGCGGGTCGAACCGGGGGGCGATCGCGCGTGCGGCGATCCGCACGAGCGCTCGCGCGTCGAGCTCGACGCGACAGCGCTGGATCGCGGACCGCACCGGCCCAAGCTCGCCCGCACGAGGTGGCTCGCGGATCCTACGGGCTGCATCGCGAAGGTCGCGGCCGACCCGATGGCCGGTTGCGGCGACCGCAGAAGCCCCGGCCGCGCCGACCGCATGCACCAGCTGATCCTCGCCGACGGCGTCGAGCCATGCCCGCAGCGAGCTGGCCGGCATCTGGACCACCTGTTCCGGGGACGCCGGCCACTCGATCGCGGCATCGATCGCCGGCATCGCGGGAAGCGAGGCGCATGCCCATCGTGCGAACCACACCGCGACCGGACCTCCGGGGGCAGCCACGGCCGCTCGCGCGCGCGATGGCAACGCCGCGAGCGCGGCTTCCACCCAGCTCGGGTCGATCGCGCGCAATCCAGGCGGCACGGGTGCGCGCGCGGCGGAGGCCCAGCTCGCCTTCAACGGAGCGCGTGCGCCGGGCGAGGTCGCGGTGAGCTCATCGAATGCGGCGACCGCGGCGATCCCGAGCCCGCCACCGATCCGGCGCAACACGTCGCGATCATCACACGCAGCGGCGAGCGCCCGTGCGATCGCGTCGATCACGGGCCTTCGTAGCCCGTTTCGGCCCGGCGATCGCGCTGTCGAGGCCGCAGCTTGAAGCGCAGCAGCTTGCCGCCGGGTCCGCGGGGCAGCGACTCCACGAACTCGATCCAGCGCGGGTACTTGTAGGGCGCGAGCACGTGCTTGACGTACTCCTTGAGCTCGGCCTCGAGCTTCGCGCCGCTTTCGTGGCCGACATTGGTGACCACGAACGCGTACGGCTTGATCAACCCGTCGGTGTCATCGGCGCCGATCACCGCCGCCTCCCACACCGCTTCGTGGGAGGTGAGCGCCCGCTCGACCACCGATGGCGACACCCACTTGCCCCCGACCTTGAACAGGTCATCGACGCGCCCGCAGTGGTGGTAGTAACCCTCGCGATCGATCATGAATCGATCGCGCGTGGTGAACCAGCCGTCGGTCCCGAGCTCGGTCTCGCTGGTCGAGCCACCCCAGTACCCACCGAACAACGAGCTGCACTGCAGCTCGAGCGTACCGATCTCGTCGACGCCGACCGGATCGCCATCCTCGTCGACCAGCCTGACCTGAACCCCGGGCAATGGCCGGCCACACACGCCGGGGTGCGCACCCGGGTCGTTGCTGCGGCCTGCGAGCGCGAACTGAAAGATCTCGGTCAACCCGTAACCGACCAGGACCTCGGTTCCAAGCGTCGTTCGAATCCTCGGAATCAACCGCTCCGGCATACCCTCCGCGCCGGCGATCACCTGGCGCAGCGTCGACAGCGGCGGCGGCAAGTTCGCCTTCTCCGCGTCGTGCGCGAGCTGCGAATACAGCGACGGGGTCGCGAACAGCACCGTCGGCTTGAAGCTCTTGAGCGCCTCGAACATCCGATCGGAGTGCGGTTGTGCGGGGAACAGCAAGGCCTCGGCGTTGGCGATCAATGGCATCAACAGCCCGGCGCCGAGGCCATACGCCGTCGACAACCGTGCGACGCACATCACGCGATCGCTGTCGGCGAGCTGAAGCAACCCGACCGCGAACGAGTCGTGCGCCGCGGCGATCGAGCGCTGGCAGTGAGGGACCGCGCGGAGCTCGCCGGGACCGGATCCAGCCGAATACAGCAACAGGCTCGGATCGTCGGGGCCCATCGCGACGGGCGGCTCCGCCGCGGCATCCGCGATCAGCTTGGCGAAATCGTGGTTGCTCTCGACCTTCTTGGCGACGCACACGACTTCGCGAAGGTTCGGAGTATGACTTCGGACCTCGTCGACGAGCTGCTCGTGCTTGTCATCGACAATCGCGATCACCACGCCGGCATGCACCACGTATTCGGAGACCTCATCCGAGGTGGCGAGCTCGGACACCGGCACGGCGACCGCGCCAGCATGAATGACGCCGAGGATCGCGACCGCCGCTTCGAGCGTGTCGCGCATCAGGATCAGCACGCGTTCGCCGCGCTGAAGCTTCAGCGCGCGCAGCGCGGCCGAGAGCTTCGCGACGCGGCTCGCGAGCTCGTCATATGTCCAGGCACGGTCGCCTTCGCGCAAGGCCATCCGTGACCCTGCTCCTGCGGCGAGCGCGCGTTCGAGGAGCCACGCCGCCAGGTTCCCGACCTGAGACATACCCGCAAATGGTAAGGGAGTTTCGGCCCGACCACCAAAAGATCTGGGGCAGGATTTTGTTAGTGTGTTGATTCGAGACAGTGCGGATTGTCGGCGGAACCCTCGGCGGCCGCGTGCTGCGCGCGCCTGGCGGGTCTGCTACCCGGCCCACCTCGGAGAAGGTGCGTGAGGCGGTGTTTGCGATCCTTGGCTCGGTCGAGCATGCCCAGGTGCTCGACCTGTTTGCGGGCTCGGGAGCGCTCGGGATCGAAGCCCTGTCCCGGGGGGCCGACCATGTCACGTTCGTCGAGCGCGCGAAGCCCGCGCTCGACGCGGTGCGTGCCAACCTTCGCGAGCTCGGGATCGAGAACCAGACGCGCGTGGTCGCGGGTGACGCGGTGGCGATCGCCAAGGTCATGCCCGCCACACCCTGGAACCTGGTGTTCGTGGATCCTCCGTACCGATCTGACCTGGCAAGCCGAGCGGTGCTCGCGATCCCGCCGGCGAGCCTCGCAGCCAACGCGGTGATCGTGATCGAGCACGATCGCCACAACGCGCCCCCCGAGAGCTTGGGATCTCTGCTACGAACGGACCACCGTCGCTATGGCGACACGATGATCTCCTTTTACGAGGTGCCGGCATGACGCAATCCCGTTCCGTCGCGGTGTATCCGGGGACGTTCGATCCGATCACCAACGGTCACGTCGATATCCTCGAGCGAGCGCTCGCGCTGTTCGACCGTGTGATCGTCACGATCGCCCCAAACATTCGCAAGAATCCACTGTTCTCGACGACCGAGCGGATGGAGTTCATCAAGGACGCCCTCCCCCAGCACACCGGCCGGCTCGAGTTCGCGGTGTTCGAAGGGCTGCTGGTCGACTTCTGCCGCAGCAAGAACGCTCAGGTGATCGTGCGCGGCCTGCGCGCACTGGCCGACTTCGAATACGAGTTCCAGTTCGCGCACATGAACCGACGGCTCGCGCCGGGAGTCGACACGGTGTTCTTCATGACCGACGAGCGCAATCACTACGTGAGCTCGTCGTTGGTGAAGGAAGTGGCGAGCCTGGGCGGCGATGTCACCGGACTGGTGCCCGCAGCGGTGGTCACGGCGCTGTCGGCGAAGTACAAGAAGTAATCATGACTCCGCTCCGGCTGGCGTCTCGTCTCGATCCCATCAAGCCTTCGATCACGCTGGCGGTCACCGCCAAGGCCGCAAAGCTCAAGGCCGATGGCATCGACGTCATCAGCTTCGGCGCCGGCGAGCCGGACTTCGACACGCCCGCGCACATCAAAGACGCCGCACGGACGGGGCTCGACAAAGGCGTCGGCAAGTACACCGATGTCGCGGGCATCCTGCCGCTGCGAAAGGCGATCGCCGCCGAGCTCTCCAGCGTGCACAAGGTGCCACTCGAGCCGGACCAGATCTTGGTTTCGACTGGCGCGAAGCACTCGCTCTACAATCTGTTCATGGCGCTCGTCGACCCTGGCGACGAAGTGCTGATTCCCGCGCCGTACTGGGTGAGCTACCCCGACATGGTGATGCTGGCCGGCGGCCGGCCGGTGATCCTGCACACCAAGGCCGAGGATGACTTCGCGGTGACCGCAGCGCAGGTTGCCGCGGCATGCACGTCGAAGACCAAGGCGATCGTGCTCAACAACCCGTCGAACCCGACGGGTGCGGTGTACACGCGCGCGCAGATCGAGGCGCTCGCGAAGGTGGTCGTTGAGAACGATCTGCTGGTGATCTCCGACGATATCTATCGCCAGCTGGTGTACGGCGATGCCGAATACGTGTCGATCGCCGCGGTCAGCCCGGAGGTCGGTAAGCGCACGGTGCTGGTCGATGGGGTCTCGAAGACCTACGCGATGACCGGCTGGCGCATCGGCTACACCGCCGGCCCGCTGCCGCTGATCAAGGCGATGTCGAAGATCCAGGGCCAATCGACCTCGAACCCGACCCACATCTCGCAGGTGGCGACGCTCGCCGCGCTCACCGGTCCGCAGGAGTGCGTGGCGACGATGCGCGCCGCTTTCAACGAGCGCCGGCTCGAGATGGTGAAGCTGTTGCGCGCGATTCCCGGCGTGACGTGCCGCGAGCCGAAGGGGGCGTTCTATGCGTTTCCGAACGTGTCGACGTTCGTCGGCAAGCGCACGCCCGAGGGCAGCGTGCTCGACGATGACGTTCAGCTGTGCGACTGGCTCGTCGAGGTTGGCAAGGTTGCCGTCGTGCCCGGCTCGGGGTTCGGCGCGCCCGGGTTCGTCCGGCTGTCATACGCCTGCTCGATGCAGAACATCCGCGACGGCGTCGGGCGGCTGGCGAACGCGCTCGCGACGTTGCGCTAGGGGCTGTGCACCGCATCGCGCGCCGCGAGCCACCGGCTGACGAGCACGTGCGGTGCGCGAATGCGTTGATGTCGGTCGCGGCCATCGGCTCGCCGGCTCGCTGACGACAGCTGCGCAGGCAAGCTGACGTGCACGCGCACCGATGCGCACGGTGCCGGATCTGCGTTCACTCGCGTGGCCGTGAAGCCGGGCGTTCGCCGGTGTGAGGTGTCCGCAGTTGCGTGAGCGGAGCCGAACCGTTTCACGCAATCGCGGTTAGACTGCGCACCTGATGACTCGCGAGTTTGCGTTTCCCGGTACGCGACAGAAATGGGCTCCCGACCGCGTCGTCGACATCCAGCACATCGCGCTGGTGCTCGACGTCGATCCGGCCAATCGCACGGTGGCAGGCACGGCGACGCTGCGCGCTGCCGTGATCGCGCCGGACACCAAGTCGGTCGAGCTCGACGCGGTCGAGCTGATCATCGAGGGCGTGACCGCTGGCGGTACTGCCGCTGCGTTCCGTCACGACGGCAAGAAGCTGCGCGTCGAGCTGCCGAAGCCGCTGTCGACGGGGGCCGAGCTGGTGCTCGCGGTCCGTTATCGGGGTGCTCCGCGGCGCGGGCTGTACTTCATCGCGCCCGACGACGGCTATCCGGAAAAACCGGTCCAGGTGTGGACGCAAGGCCAGGACGAAGACTCGCGCTACTGGTTTCCGTGCTTCGACGCCCCGAACGAGAAGGCGACCAGCGAGCTCACCGTCACCGTGCCGGCGCAGATGTTTGCGTTGTCGAACGGCATCCTCGTGAACGATCGCACGGACGGTGGAAAACGCACGCTGCACTGGCGGCTCGATGTTCCGCACAGTTGCTATTTGATCACGCTCGCGATCGGCGAGTTTGCGGCGATCGAGACCAGGTGGCATGACGTTCCGGTCGTCTACTACGTGCAGCGCGGCCGCGAAGCCGAAGCGGAGCGTACGCTCGCGCGGACCCCGGAGATGCTCGAGCTGTTCTCGACCAGGTTCGGGGTCCCCTACCCGTATCCGCGCTATGCGCAGGTGTTCGTCGGCGACTTCATCTTCGGTGGGATGGAGAACACCAGCGCGACGACCCTGACCGATACGGTATTGCTCGATGAGCGGGCCGCGCTCGATTACGACGTCGACGCGCTCGTCGCTCACGAGCTCGCACACCAATGGTTCGGCGATCTGGTGACCTGCCGGGATTGGGGCGAAGGGTGGCTCAACGAAGGATTCGCGACCTATTGCGAGTACGTCTGGCGCGAGCACCACGAGGGCCGCGACGCTGCCGACCTGGAGCTCGAGGAGTGGGCCGACATGTACTTCGGCGAGGACTCGGGGCGGTATCGCCGCACGATCGCGACCAAGCTCTATGACGAACCGATCGATATCTTCGATCATCATCTCTACGAGAAGGGTGGCCGCGTCCTCCACATGCTGCGCGGCTACCTCGGCGATGCCGCGTTCTGGGGTGCGATCAAGCACTATCTCAACAAGCATCGCCACGGCGTGGTCGAGTCGCGCGATCTGGCGCGCGCGGTCGAGGAATTCACCGGCAAGAACCTCGACTGGTTGTTCAGTCAGTGGGTGATCGACGGCTCGGGCCATCCCGAGCTCGATGTCTCGATCCAGTGGGACGCCGACCACAAGCTCCTCGAGCTGGCCGTCGAGCAGCGGCAACGCATCGACCATCGCACGCCGGTGTTTCGGGTCCCGACGACCCTCCGCGTGCGGGTCGACGATCGAGATCGCGATCTACCCATCGAGCTGATCGAAGCGCGCCATGTCTTCCACTTTCCGCTCGATCGCGAACCGACCCAGGTGATCTTCGATCCTGGTCACATCGTGTTGTGCGGCCGAAATGTCGACAAGCCGGAACCGATGTGGGCGGCGGAGCTCGCTGGCGCAACGCTGGCGATCGATCGGATCGCCGCCGCGCGAGCGTTGTCGAAACGGGGTGGTGGAAGCGCCGAGGGGGCCCTCGCGACCGCGTTGACCCGAGACAAGTTCTGGGCGGTACGCGGCGCCGCGGCGGCGGGTCTCGCGGCGCTTCGCACGCCATCCGCACGCGATCGGCTCGTCAAAGCACTGACCAGCGAGCTTCAGCCCCGCGCGCGCCGAATGATCGCGCGGGCCCTTGGTGACTTCGTCCATGATAGCGATGCCGCGGCAGCGCTCGCGAAGATGGTCGAAGCGGGTGATGCGAGCTACTTCGTCGAGGCCGAGGCTTGCCTCGCGTTGGGTCGCACGCGTACGCCGCGCGCGGGCGAGCTGTTGCGCAACGCGGCGACGCGCGATTCGTTCACCGATGTGATCCGCCAGCACGCGTATCGCGGGCTCGCGGAGGCGCGCGACGACAGCGCGTTGGGGCTGCTTGCAGACGGAGCGCGCTGGGGGCGGGTCACGCAGGGCCGTCGGGCTGCGACGAGTGCGCTCGCCCAGCTGGTGCGCGGTCGGCGCGATCGAGAAGCGCGCGATGTGCGCGAGCGGATCGAGCTACTCCTCGCCGATCGCGACTTCCGCGTCCAGGCCGCGGCGGTCGAGGCGCTGGGCGTGATCGGCGATCCCGCGGCGATCGGCTCGCTCAACCGGATGATCGAGCGCGAGCTCGACGGTCGGCTGCGAAGGCGCGGCAAGGAAGTTATCCGCGATCTCCAGGAAGGTTCGCCCCTGGCGGAGGATGTGCGGCGGCTGCGGGATGAGGTGGGCGAGCTCCGCGCACTTGCCGGCAAGCTTCGCGATCGACTCGATCGGCTCGAGGTCACGGCTCCTGCTGCGACACCCTCGGTCAAACCAGCGCGAACTATCAAGGGGAGCGTCAAGCCGAAGCGGACCGCCCGACCGAAGAAACCGCCGCCGGCTCGTAAGCGATGACGCCCGCGAAGCATCGACGAGCCAGCGCGATGTTTTCGCTGTGCCTGTTCGTCGGTTGCGGACGATGTGACTTCGATCCGGTGACCTTCGATGGGACCCGGAATGACACGCCGCCGCCAGGTGAGGCTGGCAGTGACCTGGTCTTCATCTGGGACGGCGATACGATCGCCGAGTGGTCGGTTGATAACTGCAACGCCCGAGCCACCGAAAGCCTCGATTGGTGCGTCTGTGACTCGCTCCCAGCATGTGGCTCGTGTGCGAGTGATGCCGCGATGACTACGGCCGGTGGGATCGCGACGTTCAACGCCGGCACCGGCGGGGTGGAACCTCATCAACAGGACGGGATGACAGCGCGGCGATCGAACATCGCCGTGATCCCCGGCGTACCGCTCGTCCTCGAGGTCGATATTCGCGCGCTGTCCGCAACGATCACGGGAAACATCGGTATGGAGATGGAACCAACGCGCAGGCCGCGCTGGGGCTTTCATCTGTTCGATGGAGCGACCCTGATCGGCGAAGTCATCGTGTTCTGGGCCTCCCCGCAATGTCAAAGCTGCCCGACGGTGGCGTCCGATCTTGGCATCAAGACCCTGGCGTTCGCCACCAGCGCGTCGACGCTCGACCTCGTGGTCAGCGGGTTCCATCGCTCGAGCCAATGCGCATCGGTGGTGCACGACCTTCGAATGGACGTCGACTACATCCTGATTCGCCGACCCTGACGCTCGGGCGCCCCGTCGTCAGGGCTCGTTGAGCTCGCGTACCATCGCGGCCACGGTGCTGCGCGCACGCGGGACCTCATCTGGTCGCAGCGTCACACCGCCGACGACCGCGTGGCCACCGCCGCCGTGCCGCGCGCACAAGGCGCCGATGTCGTGACGGCGCGGCTTGGCGCTCCAGGGATTCACGCCAACGGAGATCTTGATCGCTTTGGGCCCCAGCGTCGCGGATACCGAGTACAAGCAGGTCGGAAACAACAAGTAGCCGAGGAACCCTGGGTTGCGCGCGCCGGGATCCTCGAACCGATCGAACACGATGACCTCGCCCGCCCACTTCCCGAGCTGCTTGAGCGCCTCCATCTCACGGCCGCGCTCGGCTTCGACCTCGGACAGCTGTGCCGCGAGCTCGCCGCGACCCGCCACCTCCGCGAGCGATTCACGCGACAGCCACTCGATGTAGTCTGCGGTGTCCAGCCGGGTCCGCCCATGAGCGAGCCACGCGGCCAGCCGCTGCGCCGGCGTGTTGAGGGCGACCGCCTCCTCCGCCGACGCGAACTTCGCCGCATCGATGATATCGGCCCACTTCACCGCTTCGATCAGGTGCGCGGGCGGGTCCCAGTTCCAGCCCTTTCGCAACGTCTCCGCGATCAACCCGGCACACGAAGGCGCCACCGGGTCATAGAACCACGTGGGTTGGCGCTGGTTGTCGAACACATCGCGCAGCGACTCCGGCTGGAACGCGGTCGCATGGTGATCGAACCACCATCGCATCTTGGGGTTGGCACAGAATCGAAAGTCGACGCACGCGTGATCGTCGGCATCGAGCGGCACATCGACGAATGGGTCCCCATCCTTGTGGATCATGCCAACGGCGCGAATGTCGACATCCTTGTCGATCACCGCGCGATAGAACGCGGAGAACACCGCGGCCGAGGTGGTGCCATCGAAACAAGCGTCGTGGAAGAAGATCTTGAGGACCCGCGCCACGTGGGATGAGCATACCCTGGTGCCGACCCGCGTGCGGAGTTCGGAACCACTGGATGTCGGACCAGGTGTTACAACCCGAACATGTCGGACGAGACCACATGGCTCAACACGGCCAGCTGGATAGTGCCTACACTGCGGACCGTCACCCCCGCTACCAAGCCGTCGAGGCGCGTTTCGTAGCTCTGCCGTGGCAACCATCCTTCACGTCGATCTCGACGCGTTCTACGCGGCCGTGGAGCAACGCGACGATCCTGCGTTGCGAGGCAAGCCCGTGCTGGTCGGTGGCTCGGCACGCCGCGGCGTGGTCGCGGCGTGCTCATACGAGGCCCGCAAATTCGGCATTCACTCCGCCATGCCAATGGCCGAGGCGCTGCGACGGTGCCCCAACGCGATCGTCGTGCGTCACCACATGGAGCGATATGCCGAAGCGTCGCAGACGTTCTTCGGGATCCTCCGCGCGTTTTCGCCCGAGGTCGAGGGGCTGTCGCTGGACGAGGCGTTCCTCGACGTCACCGCCAGCGAGCGATTGTTCGGCGATGGTCCGACGATCGCGCGGGAGATCAAGCGACGGGTGCGCGACGAGCTCTCACTGGTTGCGTCGGTCGGAGTCGCACCGATCAAGCTCGCCGCAAAGATCGCCTCCGATATCGACAAGCCCGACGGCCTGCGCGTGATCGCGCCGGAGCAGCTGCTCGGGTTCCTGCATCCGTTGCCAACCACTCGCCTGTGGGGCGTCGGTGAAGCAACGCGGACGACGCTCGCGAGCATGGGGCTTCACACGATCGGCGACGTCGCGCGGTACCCCGAAGCGTCGCTGGTCGCGCGGCTCGGCGGAGTCACCGGGCGTCACCTCGCGGCGCTCGCACGCGGTGAGGATCACCGCGCGGTGATCCCTGAGGCGGACCCGGTGTCGGTCGGTCACCAGGAGACGTTCGAGGACGACATGGACGACAAGGGCGAGCTCACCGTGCTGCTGCTCGACCAGGCCGACCGCGTCGCGCGCCGGCTGCGCCAGTCCGAGCTGCGCGCGCGCGTGGTCGTGCTCATCATCAAGTACGACGACTTCCGTCAGATCACGCGGCGCTCGACCCTGGCAAGCCCGACCAGCGATGGCGGCGTGCTCGCGCGGACGGCGATCGAGTTGCTATCGCATGTGACGGTCGAGAGCCGCAAAGGCGCCCGGGTCCGGCTGTGCGGTATCTCGGCGACCTCGCTCGAATCGCGCGACGCTCCGCGCCAGCTCGGGTTCGACGATGCAACGCGCGCTCGCGGCGAGCGGCTCGGCGAAACGATCGACAAGGTGTCGGCGAAATTCGGCAGCGCAGCGATCCGCCGCGCGGTTCATCTCGATGACGAGTAAGCGCTTCCCTCGCGCGTCAGTCACGCGCCTCATCGCGACTCGCCGCCACCGCCGCGCGGTTGCCGACGAGGCGCGCGTTGCCGGTAGTTTCGTACGCGACGCAGCGATCGCGGTGGTGGCTGTTCGCACCGGCGGCATTCGCCGCGGCGTTGGCGATCGTGGTGCTGACCCGGCGCCCGCCGCCGCAACCCAAGCCGCACAACGATGTCGTGCGATCACGGGCGTGGTCCCCAGACCGGCTATTGAAACGCTGCGCTCCAGCGTGCCGCGGTCGCGTCGGAGCCGACGACGATCATCAAGTACGATGGATGTCGCCACGCGATCGCGCGCGCCGATGCTTGCTTTCGCTCGGAGTACTTCGGCGCGACGCTATGCGATCGTTGAACGAGGCAGGTGACGACATCGGGCCCGACCTGCATCCGGACCAGCGACGCAGGGCGATCGAACACTTGGAGCTGACGAAACCCCGAGACCCGTTCGATTCCCGGTGGAAGTGGAACGTCCTTGCCGACCGCGCCGTACCACCACGCACGCAGCTCCTCCTGCGACGGCGCATGGCGGTCCCATCCCGAACCAGGCTCGCGATGCCGAGCCATCGCGAGGTCCATCAAGGTGTCGTATCTGGTCGGGACCAGGAGGTAGATGAGCACGACCGTGCTGGTCAGCACGGTGAGCGTGAACAGCAGCGAGACCGAAACCCGGCGGTGCGGCGGACGCGGCGGCGTGACCAGCGGCGCATCGCCTTCCACGGGTCCTGTAGCTTCGGCTTCGACGAGGCTCATGGGTTCTCGAACTTGGGAGGCGTGCCGAATCTACGGACGAACTCGACTCGTAACTTCGCACAAAATGCTGCGAGATTCGTGGCCGGGTCGATCTCGATCAAGTGGCGGCACAACAGGTCCACTCCGGGGTGCTTGGCGGCCAACGCGAGCGCAGCCGCACGGGCGTCGGCAGCATGTGCGTACCAGACCATCGCGCTCTTGCCACGCGGGTAGTCGAGCAGGCCGCGTGCCAACCGAACCTGCACGACACCCTCACCTGCCGGCGTGTGATCTCCGGCTTCGTCGAGCGGGTACCACCGGCCGAACTGCACGCGCGTCAGTGTATCGTTGCTCGATGTTGGAGAGCGAGCGGACCAGCCGCGTCGTCACCGATCGGATCGAGTTCGGCGGTGAGCACGACGGCGTCGACCGGCTCGTGCGGAGCGACGCACTCGCGGAGGTTGCGCGATGCTCCGATGGCACGCTCGATGCGATCTACATCGATCCGCCGTTCGGCACCGGCGTGGTTCGCCAGGGGCGCGGCCATCACTACGCCGACCGCGACGACGATCCAGATCGGTTCGTGGCCTGGCTGACTCCGATCCTTGCGCGCAGCCGAGACGTGCTCACCAACGCCGGCTCGCTGTTCGTCCACCTCGACTATCGAACCGTTCACTATGTGAAGGTCGCGCTCGATCGCCTGTTCGGTCGCGATTGCTTCGTCAACGAGATCGTCTGGTGTTATGCGGTCGGCGGAAAGAGCCGGCGTGGATTCGGTCGCAAGCACGACTCGATCCTGTGGTACGCGCGCAGCACGGACTGGGCGTTTTATCCCGACGCGATTCGAGTCGCGCGGCGCAGTGGCTCGCACATGCGCGTGGTGCTGGATCAAGGCGTGCCGGTGCAGGAGAAGACTGACCGCCGCACCGGGAAGGTCTATCGTTATCCCGTGGTCGACGGGAAGGTACCCGAGGACTGGTGGGCTGACATCGAGACCCTCAACCACTCGGATCGCGAACGGACCGGCTGGCCGTCACAGAAGCCGGAGCGGCTGATCGAGCGGATTGTCAAGGCGGTGACGGTGCCTGGCCAGCGCGTCGCGGACTGGTTTTCGGGGTCGGGAACCACGGCAGCTGTGGCGCAACGGCTCGGACGCAGGTTCATCGCAGTGGACCGCGAGCCCGACGCGATCGCGGTTTGCGCGGCCCGTTTGGCGGCTCAGGGGCGCCAATTGGCCGAGGCTGGCCATCCACCGGCACCGATCGAGATATCTGGCGACGCAGGTGGCGAGCGATCGGGTAGGATCGAGGTTCCCTCCAACGACGTATCGTGGGTTCAAACTTGAGCAGCTCACCGCTTGCGACCGCCGACGATTGGCGCGAGAATCCAACAGCTTAAGGCATCATGGCGGCGGCTCACTCAGACGAAGCACCGCGCGTCAAACTCGACGCGTGGCTCGTCACGGACGTTGGCGTGGTCCGCGACCACAACGAAGACTCCGCGTTCATGGAAGCGTCCAGGGGCGTGTTCGTCGTCGCGGACGGGATGGGCGGTCACGCAGCCGGCGAGGTCGCATCGGCGATGGCGGTCGAGACCGTGCGTCGAACGCTCGAACGATCGCGCACCGAGATCGAAGCATTCAAAGCAGCACCGACCGACTCGGGGCGGCGAGGCATCGTTCAGCTGCTCCAGAACGCGGTGCAGTCGGCACACGAGGCCGTGTTCCGCCGCGGTCAGGAAGAATCGGACAAGCAAGGGATGGGAACCACGCTTGACGTCGTTCTCGTCGTCGGACCTGAAGCGTTCGTCGCGCACGTCGGTGACAGCCGGACCTACTTGATTCGCGATGGTCGGTCGTCGCAGATCACCACCGATCACACGGTCGCCGAGGTGCTGGTCATCGAAGGCAAGCTGACGATCGAAGAGGCTCAGGTGTCGCCGCTCCGCACGATCCTGGTCAACGCGATCGGCGTCTCGCCCGATGTCGCGGTGGAGATGGCGCACGTCACGCTCAAGCGCGGTGATCGATTGCTGCTGTGCTCCGATGGTCTGCACGACTACTTCCCGGTCGAGGAAGAGATCGCACAGCGACTCGGAACCGGCGCGGCGGGGACCGCGCTTCAGGAGATGGTGGAGCTCGCGAAATCGCGCGGCGGCCACGACAACATCACCGGCGTCGCCGTGCAGGTCGTCGAGGTGCTCGACGGTGCACCGAAGGCCGTGGAGACCGAGTCGACGCAGCCAGTCGAGACCCAGAACAATCCATTTTTCGACGAACCCAATGAAGGGGTCGACACGGCGGTGATGCCGCCCCCCAAGGCGCTCGCCGGTGCGGTGAAGTCCACAAGCGAACCCGGGAAGTCGAACCGGACCACGCAGCCGATTCGCGCGATGGGTGACGATCCCGGCCGCGCGGATACGATTCCGCCCGACAGCCCCGAAGCCAAGCACAAGGCGGGTGCGACGAGGGCACCGCGGGCGCCAACGCCGCCCAAGGGAGTCGCCGCGATTCCGGCGACCGCGACGATTCCGCCGGTTCCGTCGACCGCGGTTCCAACGGTGAATCGCACGGCGACACCGCCGAGCGGTACCCCGAACCTACCGCGCCCGGCGCCGGCGCAGAGCCGGTCGAGCACGCCCGCGATGGGCATCCCCGCGCTGCGCACGCCCGCTGCAAAGGCGGCTGACCAGAAGAGATCGGAGGACGGCGCCGAGCCGGCTGCCAAGCCAACCGACGCCGGCGACACCAACAAGAAGGGCTCCGGCTGACGCTGCGTACGGTTCCGGTCGCCCTGGAACAGGCGGTGTACGACGCGGCGACCAAGGTGGTTGGTGCCGCGCCACTCGCCACCGCGGTGCTCAAGCATGCGATCGTCGATCGCTCGCGGCGCTACACGAGCGATCGGACGCGGCTGAGTGCGCCCGCGGATCAGCGCGGCGATCTCGCGGCCCGTGCGGCGTTCTTCACGATCGCAGACGCGATGAAGATCGCCGTACCGCTCGGCGAGCTCGCGGGTCGTGGCGCGTTGCCCGCGCGCCGCCCGCTGCGCGTGCTCGACATCGGCGCCGGATGCGGCGCGATGAGTCTTGGGATGATCGCCACCCTCGATCCGTCGATCCCGCTCGAGATCACCGCGCTCGATCAATCCCGCGATGCACTCGCGATCGCGCGCGCTGCCGTCGCGGCGTTCGCCAGCGCCCGCGGTACGGCGGTGACGTACGCGGCGCGTACCCAGGACGTGGGAACGTTGCCGACATCCACCTTCGATCTCGTGATGATCGGCTCGGTGCTCAACGAGCTGCCCGAGGCCGATCGGCTGACGATCGTCGAGCAGTCGCTGGCCGCGCTCGCGGATGACGGGGCCGTGATCGTGATCGAGCCCGCGCTGCGCGACACCTCGCGTGCGCTGCACGCGGTCCGCGACGCGATCATCGCGCGTGGCACCGGCCACGTGTTCGCGCCGTGTACGCGCACGGTGGCGCCTTGCCCGGCGCTTGCCGACGACCGCGACTGGTGTCACGAAGACCGGCCGCTGCAGTTGCCGCCGCGGACCGCGGAGCTCGCTCGATTGACGCACTTGCGCGACGGCGGGATGAAGTTCTCGTACCTGGTCGTCCGCAAGACGGCGCTCGCCCTGGTGGACGCCGCCGGAGCCTGGCGGGTCGTCAGCGCGCCGATGCCCGCCAAGGGCAGGCTCGAGCTCATCGGCTGTGGTGCCCTCGGTCGCGTGCCGCTGCGGCTGTTGCGCCGTCACCGGGCTCCCGGCAATCGCTCGTTCGAGCGCGCGGATCGCGGCGATGTGTTGATCATCGACGCGATTGCCGGCGACGACCGGGTGGAGATCACCGGCGAGACCGCGGTCGACCGGCGAGAGCCGGCGAACAGCTGATGGTCTTGCCGATCGGCTCCTAGGTTAATTACCTAGGGAGTGAGTCTGAGCGTGAGCTCCGCGAGATCATCCGCCACCACGGTGACCTGCCCGGTTGCGTGGCGCGCCGGTTGACCTGCACGCGGTGGCAGCCAGGCCGTCACGTTGCGCGGGCCTGACGGGACATCGCGGATCAACACGGTTCCGTTCGCGTCGGTCACCGCGGCATGACCGGTGATCAGCCAGGCCAGCTCTGGATCGGCTGCGTCGGTCGCGAGCTGATAGATGGAGCCGGGTTCGAGCTCGACGACCACCGAATGTCCGGCGAACGGAAACATGATCGTGCGCGGCGAGCCCTGCTCGAGCCGATCGATCGCAGGTAGCTCGCCGCGCTTGGCGAGGGACAGCTTCACGGGACGCTGCATGGAGCTCTCGATCGCGAGCGACGACCCGACGACGAGCCGCGGCGTCAACGCACATTCGACGATCCTGACCGTGGCCTCGTTCAGCGGGGTTGGATCGGCGTCGATCATCACGGCGACCTCGCCGATGCCCCACGTCGTGCTCGGCTGCACCGATGGTGCCTTCGGGGTGCTGCACGGGGTTCGCCCCGGCGATCGGCGAACCTCGGGCGGCACGTCGACCCACTCGACGCGGATCTGGACGTCACCGAATCCCGGGCGATCGGACGGTTCAACCGCACCGAGCGCATCGCCATGGGCCGGCGTCACGCGCTTGGCATCCTCGAACAGCTTCGGCTTGCCGCTCGAGCACGTGGCCGCGCACGCGATCGCGATGACCGCAATGCTCGACATCAGCGCACGGTGCAGGCGGCACCGGGGCTCGATCGCGCGGCTCGCCCCTACCCCCATGATCGAATCTCCTCGACGACGCGATCGGCATCAGCGGTCACGTCGTTGATGCCGGGCCCGCGATAGTCGGCGCCGGCAAGCGCGATCCGATGACCGCGCGCCGAGCTCACCGCCGCACGTACCAGATCGCGGTGACCGACCCGATACTGTGCGATCCCTCGGCGAGCTCGGATCACACTGCGATGGATCGGAACGGCCGTGACCCCGAGGGCAACGCCGAGATCGCGACGCGCCTGATCGATCAGCGTCGCGTCGTCGAGGCCCGCTGCCTCCGGATCCCGACTGCCTCCAAAGATGCAGCGCAACAGCACGTGGCCGTGGGGCGCTCTGCCCGCCCAGACCACGGACTCGAACACGACGCCGAGCACGCGTAGATCCTCGCCAAGCGCGACCAGAAATCCGAAGCCGTCGACCACGTTCGGGAGCTGCTCGACCGGATAACCGAGGTAGACCACCGCCGCTGGAGCGCGATGAAACGACGCGAGCCGGTTGGAGAGCTCCGGCATGGTCTCCACGAGCTTCGCGGCGTCCTCGGCCGGGACCGCGAGGACGGCGGCGTCCCATGGATCGCCATCGACGGTCACACCGCGTTCCGTTGCGCGGATCGTGGAGACCGAGGCACCGAGATGAACGCGCGCGCCGAGGTCGTGCGCGAGCGTATCGATCAGGGCGCCCATGCCCCCGCGTGGCGCCCACAGGCCGCGCGGCGTGGTGCGGATGCGTGGCCCCGCGACCTTGCGGAGCATCTGCTTTGCGGTCTGCTTGATCATTCCTCGGACGATTCCACCGGCGCGATCGAGCTCCGCCAGCTTGGGAAACCCGGCCTCGAGGCTGACGTCATGAGCATCGGCCGCGAACACGCCGGTCACGAACGGGGCGACGATCGCCCGGGCGGCCTCGGCGCCGAGTCGCCGCGCGGCGAACGCGTGAATCGATTCGTCATCGGCACGACGGGTGGGCCGGAGCGGTTCGCCGAGCAGCGCCAGCTTGCCGCGCCAGGTCAACAGGTCGCTGCGCACGAACGCCAACGGGCTCTGAGGCAACGCGCGCAGCTTGCCGTCGATGTAGATCCAGCGCTTGCGCGCGTTGGGCGAGGCCTGCTCGGTGATCACGCCGATGTCCTTGCACAGCGCGAGGGCTCCGCGTGGTGGTCCGCCGAGAAACGCGTTCGCCGCGTGCTCGCGTACGAAGCCATCGACGGTGGTCGTACCGATCACACCGCCGGGCCGGTTCGATGCTTCGAGCACGTGCGCCTCGAACCCGGCGAGCCCGAGTGCGCGCGCAGCCGTTAGCCCTGCTAGCCCACCTCCGATGACAGCGATCCTCATCGTCGGCTCAGGCGCGTGCGGACAGTTCTTTCACCGCGGTCACCATCGCGCGAACATGCTCGGGATCGGTCTGGGGCAACACGCCGTGACCGAGGTTGAAGATGTGGCCCACGGTGCCCGCCCGCTCGAGGATGTCGGCGACGCGCGCGCGGATCTCCGCGGGCGGCGCGAACAGCGCCCCCGGATCGAGGTTGCCCTGAAGCGCGACGCCATCTCCCACCCGGCGGCGCACCTCGTCGATCCCCACGCGCCAATCGACGCCGAGCACGTCGGCGCCGCTCGACGCATAGTCGTCGAGATACGGCGCGCAGCCGTTGACGAAGTAGATGATCGGCACCGGCGTCCGAGCCCAGGTGGGCGAGCTGCGCAACAGCTCGATCACCCGCTTGGCATAGCGGAGCGGATATTCGCGGAAGTCGCCGGGCGAGACGATGCCGCCCCAGCTGTCGAACAGCTGCACCGCATCGGCCCCCGCTGCGACCTGCGCCTCGAGGAACGCCGCACAGGTGCGCGCGATCTTGTCGAGCAACGCGTGCGCCGCCTTCGGCGCGCCAAACAACATGCCCTTGGTGTGGGCGTAGTCCTTCGAGCCGCCGCCCTCGACGAGGTAGGTCAACATCGTCAGCGGCGCGCCCGCGAAGCCGATCAGCGGTACCCGACCCGCGAGCGCCTGCTTGATCATCCGCACTGCGCTCAGGGTCGTGCCGAGCGACTGCTCCGGATCCGGAACCGCCAGCGCATCGATCTCCGCCTGGGTTCGCACGGGCGAGCCGATCTTTGGCCCGACCTCGGGGAATGTGACGTCGACCCCCATCGCGGGCAGCGTGATCAGGATGTCGGAGAACAGGATCGCCGCATCGAACCCGAGCTCGTCGATCGGCTGGAGCGTGACCTCGCACGCGAGCTCCGGCGTCCGGCACAGATCCAAGAACGAAGCGCGCGCACGCACCGCACGGTACGCGGGCAAGTAACGGCCGGCCTGTCGCATCATCCAGATCGGAGTGCGCTCGACGGGTTGTCGCCGGCACGCGCGGAGAAACAGGTGCTCGGACATCCCACACATCGTACTCGGCTCCGAACCAACTGGCCGTGGTCAGGGCGCGATCTTTTCCGGTATCGTGCCGTTATGCGTCCGGACGTGATCGATCGTGATCACGTCTGCGTGGTGAGTTGACCGTGGACATCCATGCGATCTTGATCGCGCCTCGCGGCGCGTCCGGCCACCTCGGTGGGCTGGTCGATCGGCTGTGTGAAACCGGGATCGCGTTCACGGTCGTCGATGAGCTGCCAAGCGCTGCCGACATGGCGAAAGGCTACGAGCATCCGCCCTGCGTGCTCATCGACCTGCGCGAGCTCGGCGTGGGCGAGGTCGAGGATGTCCGCAAGGCGACTCAAACGCTGCGCCGGGTGACCGGAGCGATGCCCCACGTCCAGCCGATCGTCGTCCTGGTCGCGGCCAACCCCGCGCTGATCGTCGCGTGCATGCGAGCCGGGGCCGGCGACGTCATCGATCTCCATCTCGAAGGCACGGCCTCGGCCCGCGCGGTCCTCGATCGGGTCTACGCTCGCCAGCGCGGCCGTGCGACCGAGCACGAGATGCTCGAGAGCCAGCGAAACATGATCGAAGATCTGCTCAAGGATCTGATTCGAACCGAGCGCCGATCGATCGACATCGAGGAGCAACTCGCAGCCTACGCGCGCAACGGGGAACGTCTGCACGACCGCGCCGCGTCGATCAGCGACTCACGGGATCCCGCGATCTTGCTCGTGGAGCACGATCGTCAGATCGCCGACTGGCTCGCCGATCGACTCGAAGCCACAGGCATCGCGACATACGCCTACATCTCCGGCGAACAGGCGGTGGCCGAGGCTACCACCGTGGCCGGCCAGACCGGGCTCGACCTCGCGCTCGTCGCCGCCCAGCTGCCCGGGATCGACGGGCTCGAGACGATTCGACAGCTCCGCGAGCGGCTCCCCGGGCTCCCCGCATTCCTGATGAGCTCGGTCCACGACGCTGACCTGGCCGCGCACGCCGCAGACCTCGGGGTGGTCGGGTTCGTACACAAGCCGCTTCGCGATCGCGACGAGGTTGTCAACCGCCTGGCGCAACTCGCTCGCGAGGCGCTGCACAAGGCGCGTGAGCATCAATACCTCCGCCGGATCAAAGAGCGCCACGAGCTCGTTCTCGCTCGGTACCGGACGTTGCCTCGACAGCCGTAATCGGCCTAAGATCTTGCGGATCTCCCAGATGGCCGCAGGTCCGCTCAGTATCAAGCTCCGATGCGCCTCGTGGCAGCAGCTCGCCACGATCTACAAGCGCGATCTCAGCCGCGGCACGATGTTCCTCAAGGCTTCAACGCCTCCTCCGATCGGTACGCTTGTCCAGATCGACCTGATGTTGCCGAGCGGCTCTGTCGTCGTGCTCACCGGCGCCGTCGCCCAGCACGTCTCCGAGGCGCAGCGCGGCTCGGGCGTCGAGATCAAGCTCGCTCCGATCCCGACCGGCACCACGTGGATGATCGAGAGCGCGCTGCAATCGGAGGTGACCCGCGCAGCACCCGCACAGCCGGCGTCGATGTCGTCGACCGGACCGATCGCGATCGCGACCGACGATGTCGGGGCCGCCGAGCAGGAGCTGGTGCAGGCGCTGATCTCGGAAGCCGAGTCGCTCAAGAAGCTGAACCCATTCCTGGTCCTGGGCATCGGCTACGAAGCCAATGATGCCGACGTTCGCGCGGCGTTCGGAGAGCTCACCAAGCGTTACCACCCCGATCGATTTGCTCGCTACGAATCTTCGCAGCTGCGCCAGGTCGCGGCCGAGATCTTCATCTTGATCCGCGACGCGTATCGCAAGCTCAGCGACGAGACCGGTCGCGCGCAGGTGCTTGCCACCGTCGCCAAGCCGGCCGCGCAGCGCGGTCCGGCCGCCCGGGTCGCGAACGCCGCGGCCGCCCCGCCGTCGGCGCACGGGCCGCCGCCACCGCCCCAACCTGCCATCGTCGCGGCCAAGGCCAAGCCGCGTGGCGACGAGACGCCGCGGATGGTGCGAACCGATCCCCAGGCTCAGATCCCGACCGTACGCCGCCCGCCCGAGCCGCCCGCTCCGCCACCGCCGATCGAGACCGATCGCAAGCCGATGCTCGCGGCACCACCGCCGGTGCTCGCCGACTCGTCCGATTCCAGCCGGATCGACCAGCTGCTGCTGGCCGGCAAGTTCGATGAAGCACTTGCGGCATGCAAGGTGATGTCGAAGAAACACCCGCAGGATCGCTCGCTGCGCGCCGGGATCGAGCTTTGCGAGGGTCTGCGCGCACTCGCCGCACGCGACCGGCTCGAAGCCGCACAGCGGTTCGAGGCGGCGCTCGAGATCGATCCGTCGAACGAGCACGCGGCGCGCGAGCTCGCCGACATGCGGCGTCAAGCCACCAACGAACGCAAGGGCCTGCTGTCTCGCCTTATGGGGAAGGACTCGTAGCGTGTCGCGCATCATCGGCATCGACCTCGGTACCACCAACTCGTGCGTCGCCGTGCTCGACGAAAAGGGCACGCCGAGGACGCTGGCCGCAGCAGACGGCGAGCGCACGGTGCCATCGACCGTCGCATTCACCGCGCAGGGCGAAGTGCTCGTCGGAACCAGGGCCCGGCGCCAGGCCGTCACCAACGCCGCAGCGACGATCTACGGTGCCAAGCGCCTGATCGGCCGCAAGGTCAACGCCGACGACGTGGCCGCGTTTGCGCGGCTGTCGCCATTCCGGATCGTGGCGGCGCCCAACGGCGACGCGTGGGTTCGCATCCATGGGCAGCCGATCAGCCCGCAGGAAGTCGCAGCGCACATCCTCCGGCGGGTCCGCCAGATCGCCGAGCAAGCGCTCAACGAGCCCGTCACCCGCGCGGTGGTCACGGTACCGGCGTATTTCGACGACGCACAGCGCCAAGCGACCCGCGACGCGGGACAGATCGCCGGCCTCGACATCATCCGGATCCTCAACGAGCCAACCGCCGCGGCGCTCGCATACGGTGCGCACAAAGGCGCCGATGGCAGGCGGTTGATCGCGGTATTCGACCTCGGCGGCGGCACGTTCGATATCTCGATCATGTCGGTCGAGAACGGGATCTTCGAGGTGCTCGCCACGGGTGGCGACAGCTCACTCGGTGGTGAGGACTGGGACAGCCGCGTGCTCGAGCGGATGGTCGACGAGGTGTTCGACCAGCACCGCGTCGATCTCAAGGAGATCCCGATCGCCATGTCCCGGCTCCGCGAGGCATGCGAGACCGCAAAGAAAGCCGTGTCGTCGCAGGCCGAGACCACGATCCAGCTGCCATACCTCGCCAACAATCAGCACGGCGCGCCGATCAACTTCGAGCGCAAGCTGACGCGCGCGCAGCTCGAGGACATGACCAGGAGCTTGCTGGCCCGGCTCGAGGCCCCGTGCGTTCGTGCACTCGCCGACGCCAACTTGAAGCCCGAGCAACTCGATGACGTGCTGCTGGTCGGCGGCATGACGCGGTGGCCGGCGGTGCAAGACGTCGTCGAGAAGATCTTCCGCAAGCGGCCGTCAAAAGGCGCAAACCCCGACGAGGTCGTCGCGCTCGGCGCCGCCGCGTATGCTGGCATCCTCGCGGGCGACTCCGACGATGCACAGCTGCTCGACGTCACTCCGCACGACATCGGCATCAAGGTGGGCGATTCGCAATTTGCGGTGGTGTTGCCTCGCAACTCGATGTTGCCGGTGCGCGCCCGCCGGATGTTCGCGACCACCAGCGAGGATCAGAAGTTCGTGTCGATCGAGCTCTACCAGGGCGAATCGCAGGACGTCTCGAAGAACCGCAAGCTCGGCCAGGTCGTGCTCGATGATCTGCCACCTGGACCGGCGGGCTCGGTGCGGGTCGAGCTGGTGATGACGGTCGACGTCGAGTCGATTCTCAGCGTGAAGGCGCGCGAGCTGCGCAGCGGCCGGGCGGCGAGCGTGACGATCCGTCCGTCGGGCGGGCTGTCACAGCGCGAGATCGTCGAGATCATCACGCGCGGTCGCCAGGGCCAGACGCCGCGGCCACCGGACAGCGGCCAGACCGGACAGCTACGCATCACCAAAGATCACATCGTGCCGCCGCTCCCCGACGACGAGAAAAAATGACCGCGCAGCGCGACGACCTCGAGGCGGTGCTCAAGGTCGCCGACGCGGTCGGTGCGCTGATCGAGTCGTGGGGCTTCAAGCGCAACATGGGCCGGCTGTGGACGGTGCTCTATCTCGAGGATCATCCGCTGAGCGCCCAGGAGCTGATGGAGCGCCTCGGGTTGTCGACGGGTGCGGTATCGATGCTGCTGACCGAGATGCAGCAATGGGGAGCGGTGAAGAAGGCGTGGGTGGTGGGCGAGCGCCGCGAGCACTACGAGGCCGAGACCAGCATCTGGAAGATGGTGTCGCGCGTGCTGCGGGAGCGCGAGCTCCACTGGGTGCGCACCGCGCTCGAGGCGTTCGAGGCAGCGGGCGAGGACCTCGCTGGCGCACGCGATGCGCGGCGGCAATTGATCGCGACCCGGGTGGCCAGCCTGACCGAGCTGGCGCGGGTTGGCGCACACCTGCTGCACGCGGTGCTGGAGGGTGAAGCGATCGACTCCCTGCCGATCAAGACCGTGGGAGAGCTGGCGAAGGCCGCGCGCAAGGACGAGTCGTGATCCGTGCGCACGAGCTGATCAAGCACTTCCGCGTGCACAAGCGACCGCCCGGGTTTGTGGCTGCGCTTCGCTCGCTCGTGCATCGCAACTACGAGCTGGTCAAGGCCGTCGACGGCGTGAGCTTCACGATCGAGCGCGGCGAGCGCGTCGGCTTCCTCGGCCCCAACGGGGCCGGCAAGACCACGACGCTCAAGGTGCTATCCGGGCTGCTCCATCCGACGTCGGGCACGGTCGAGGTCGAAGGCCATGTCCCGTTTCGGCGGCAGACCGAGCTGCTCCAGGCGATCACCCTGGTGATGGGCCAGAAATCGCAGCTGATCTGGGATCTGCCACCGGCGGAGACCTACGCGATGAACCGCGCGATCTTCGACATCCCGCACGATCAGTTCACCGAAACGCTGAACGAGCTCACCGAGCTGCTCGATCTCGAACCGTTGCTGAACAAGCCGACGCGGCAGCTGTCGCTGGGTGAGCGCATGAAGTGCGAGCTCGCCGCTGCCCTGCTCCACCGGCCCAAGACGCTGTTTCTCGACGAGCCGACGATCGGGCTCGACGTGGCGATGCAGCTCGCGATCCGAGATTTCATTCGCCGCTACAACCAGCGCCACGAAGCCACGGTGCTGCTCACGTCGCACTACATGGACGACGTCGTCGCGCTGTGCCCGCGGATCATCGTGATCGATCGCGGAACGCTGATCCACGACGGCGACCTGCGCCAGTTGATCAAGGCGCGCGACCCCGACAAGCGGGTGTCGTTCACGGTCGTCGATCCGGTGACCGATGACGAGCTCGCCAGGCTCGGCACGCTGCTCGCGCGCGACGGCCAGCGAATCACGCTGCGGGTCGCCGAACGCGAGCTCGGTGGGGTCGTCGGCCATCTCCTGGGCACGCTGCGCGCGGCTGACCTCGCGATCGAAGATCCGCCACTCGAGGACGTCTTGCGCGAGATGTTTGGCCGCGCGCCCTCGCCCAGGACCGACGCATGACCGTGGCGCGTACGCTGCGCGCGCTGCCGACGATGTTCCGGATCGGGGTCGCCGAGACGCTCGCGTATCGCGCCGAGTTCCTGGTGTGGATCCTGACCACGACGCTGCCACTTGTCATGCTCGGGCTCTGGCGGACGGTCGCCGACGAGGGACCCTTCAAGGGGTTCTCCAAGGCCGACTTCGTCGCGTATTACCTCGCGACGCTGATCGTTCGCCATGTGACGGGCTCGTGGGTGGCGTTCCAGATCAGCGAGGAGATCCGGCTCGGCCAGATGTCGATGCGGCTGCTGCGCCCGCTCCATCCGTTCGTGGTGTTCGGAGCGAGCCACGTCGCGGCGATTCCGTTCCGGCTCGCGGTCGCGGTGCCGTTCGCGGTGCTCTTGCTGGCCAGCTCGGGGGCCGAAGCGCTGCCCACCGATCCGTTCCAGATCGCGATGATCGCGCCGTCGCTCGCGCTGGGCTGGCTGATCACGTTCAGCCTGCTGTTCGCGATCGGATCGCTCGGGTTCTTCATCACCAAGACCATGGCGCTGTTCAACTTCTATTTCGCGCTGTACATCGTGCTGTCCGGATACATGGTCAAGCTCGAGCTGTTGCCGAGCTGGATCCGCACGATCGCCGAGTGGACCCCATTTCCGGCGATGCTCGGAAGACCGGTCGAGCTGATCAGCTCGAAGATGCCCCATCACGAGGTCCTCGAGGTGTTGGCGATCCAGGCCGGCTGGTCGGCTGGCTGCATCGTCCTCGCGTTCTGGGTATGGCGACTCGGGCTTCGCCGCTACGAGGCGGTGGGCGGATGATTCGCTATCTCAAGCTGGCGATCGTGCAGCTGCGGATCAGCGCTGCCGCCGCGATGACATATCGGGCCGATTTTCTACTCGAGGGCGTGATGGCGGTGCTGTGGTTCGGCTTGACCGTGCTGCCGTTGATCGTGGTGTACAGCGCGCGCGACAGCGTCGCGGGGTGGGATGCGCCGGCCGCGCTGATCGTGATCGCGTTCTTCATGGGGATCCGCGCGGTGCTCGAAGGCCTCGTGAGCCCATCTCTGATCGCGATGGTCGAGCAGATCCGCAGCGGAGCGTTTGATTACGTGTTGCTCAAGCCGGCGGATGCTCAGGCGCTGGTCTCGTCGGCGCGGATCGAACCGTGGAAGGTGTTCGACCTGATCGGTGCGATCGGCCTGGTGGTCTACGCGTTGATCGTACGCGGCACAGTTCCCGAGCCACTCGATGTGATGCTCGCGGTCGTGTTGTTCGTGGGCGGCGTGCTCACGATGTACGCCTTCTGGGTGATCTGCGCCTCCGCTTCGTTCTGGGTGGTCCGGCTCGATAACCTTCCCTATCTGCTCGGTGCCGTGTTCGACACCGCGCGCTGGCCGGTCCACGTGTTTCGCGGGCTGTGGCGGATCGTGTTCACGTTCGTGATCCCGGTCGCCGTGATGACCACGTTTCCGGCGATGGCTTTGCTCGGCACCGCAACGAGCACCGTCGCGATCGGCTCACTGGTCGGAGCGTTCTCGCTGGTGGTGGTCAGCCGCCTGGTCTGGCGCAGCGCGATCCGGAACTACACGTCGGCGTCGAGCTAGAGGCTGGATGTCTCGACGGTCGCCTTGACGACCTTGTCACCGATCACCAAGGCATCGGCGACAGCTTGACCGCGGGTGAGCTTGCCGACCCAGGTGTATCGGCCGTCGAGCTGGCGCGCATCGCCGTGCATGATGAACCACTGCGAGCCACCCGTGTCGCGGCCAGCGTCGGCGATTCCCACAGCACCCAGGCGAAACTCACCGGCGGGCTCTGCGGGGAGCTGAAAATCGGGACCGCCCCACCCCGACATCGTCGGATCGCCACCCTGGACGACGAAGTTCGGTACCACGCGATGAAGCTCGAGCCCGTCGTAAAATCCGCGTCGGGTGAGCGTGGTGATCGCGGCGACGGCCCACGGCGCGGCGCCGGAATCGAGCTCGATCTCGATCGATCCCTGAGAGGTCTCGAGCCGCCACGTCACGCGCTTTCCGATCACGGTCGAGACATCGAGCGGCGGCGGAGTGGCCGCGGTGATCGCCGGCGGTTCGGGAGACTCGCCAAACGCCCGCAGACACTCGACGGCGGCGTGTGCCCGGACCGGATCGCCAGCCAGCGCCGCGCGACACGTCGGAGCGCCAGCCGCCAGCTTGCGCTCGGCGATCAGTCCGAGCAGGCCCGAGGCCATCATGGGATCTTGCTCACTCGCCGCGCGTGCGATGACGGCGCGATCGAGCCCGGTCACATCGCGATCACCCAGCGCCGCGTACAGATCCTGTGCGGACTCCACGGCGGTACCAGCCTCGATCAGATCGGTCGCTCCGAGCGCCTGGATCGCGGTCGCCAGCGCCATCGCGCGATCCGCGTCATCGCCTGCCTTCGCGATCGACGCCAGCGCAGCGATTCCGGCGGCACGCACGCGGACGTCGCGGTGCGCGAGTAACCGATCACGCGCGGCTCGACGAACAGGCAGCGGTTCGTCATCCGACTTGATGCGCTCGGCGACCAGCGGCAACCGGAGATGATCGGGCAGCGAGCACTGCTCGATTCGAGCGAGCTCCGACTCCGACAAACAATCGATCCAACCGGTCGCAACCTTCGACGACGCGGGCAGCGCGGACCACGCCGCGAACATCGATGCCACCGCCGGCGACTTGCGATGTGGCCCGAGCGTACGCAGCGCTTCGATCACGACGTGAACCCGCGGACCGACCTGCCAGCGCGCGTCAGGTCGAATCGCGGCGGCGACCATCGCGCGACTTGCATCGTCGCCTGCATCGCCGCCGAGGGCACGCGCGGCTTCGACCGCGACGCGCCAATCGGAGTCGTCGAGCGCGTGCACCAGGGCATCGCGTGCGTCTGCCACCAGCTTGCGCCTGGCAATCGCGGCAACGGCGATCGCCCGGACCTCCGGAACGTCATCGTGCGCGCGGGCGACCAGCGCCGTGACCACCGCGGCCGGATCGGTCGCGGCGGGATCGTTGCGGCGCTCACGTGCGAGCGCGTAGCACGCCGCGTAACGCACACGCGCATCGTGGTGGCGCGTCGATGCGACCAGCGCCGCGCGCGTGTCACCCGAGATCGCGATCTTGCGACGGCCGAACCGCGCCAACGCCAGCGCAGCGGTCTCCGCGATCGCAGGTTCACCAGCCAATTGCTTGGTCAGCATGGGCTCGGTGGAGCTATCGCCGGTTCGGCCGATCGCTTCGATCACCCTCAGCTTCGTCACGCCCGAGGCCCGGTCGAGCGCGGCCGTCAGCTCACGCCCCGCGTCGCTCGTATCGTCAAGCGACGCTGCATAGCCGAGCGCACCCGCCGCCGCCGCGACGATCTGGTCGTCGCGATCGGCAAGCGCGTCTCGAACCACCGCGAGCCCCCGTGGTGCGCCGATCCGGCCGAGCCCCCGTAGCGCGAGCATGCGAACGTGCACCGAGCCGGTCCGCGCCAGCTCGATCAGCGGATCGATGCCGTCTGCGCGACGAGCCTCGGCCTGTGCGATCCGCAATCGGACGTCGTCGGCTACCGCCGGGCGTGGCGGTCGCGGAGTTGCGGCCGGACACCCGCCGGCCAACACGGTTGCGATCAAGATGAACGTGAAGCGCACGTGGCATCCTACGCACGAGGACACACGCCTCGGAAGCGCGCTGAGACAACTGTTCGCGTGCTCGGTTCCCAAAACCAAGCAACCCGCAAGCTCGTGGCGCGTCTCGAGAGTGCGGGCGCGGTTCGCCGTTGCTGTGCTCGCCACTGCGTGACATCGTCCGAGTCATGCGACGCGCTCCATGGTTCGTTCTGTGTGTACTCGCTGCCTGCTCGAAGCCGACCGAGAAGTCCGAGGCCGCCGGATCGTCAGCGCCGCTACCCCAAGCCAAGAAGCCCGTCGATCGAACTCCGCTACCGCCGCTCGCCGCAGATCCCGGTGGTGCGACTGGCAAGCCGATCTGGGCGGTCGGTTTCGGTGGGCTCGGGATCGATTCGCCGCGCGGCATCGCGGCGGGGCCGGAAGGCGAGTCCTACATCGTTGGAACGTTCGATGGGGAGATCGATTTCGGTGGGGCGATCGGCAAGCGCAAGGCCGCCGGGTACACGACCGAGCCCTCGGTGGACAACAAGACCGGCAAGCGCGAGCCCGCACGCTCCGACGCGTACGTCGTCAAGGTCACCAACGACGGCAAGCTCGCCTGGGCGCACACGTTCGGTGATGCGCGCGACGACGTCGCCAATGCCGTCGCGGTGCGAGGTGATCGCGCGGTGGTGGTCGGCAGCTTCCTCGACAAGCTGTCGCTCGGCGATTTCACCAAGAAGTCGTTCGGCTCGGACGACGCGTTCGTGGCCGCGTTCGATCGCGGTGGCGACGTCAAGTGGATCTGGAACTTCGGCGGGATCGATTCGGATGGTGCGAACGCGATCGCCGCGACGCCCGATGGTGGCTGGATCGTCGGTGGCTCGTTCTCCGATGTCGCCGAGTTCGGAAAGACCCCGCTCAAGTCCAAGGGCGGGACGGACGCCATGCTGCTCAAGCTCGCGGCGACGGGCGACATCGAGTGGGTCAAGCAGTTCGGCGGCAGGAGCGACGACACGATCCTCGGCGTCGTGGTCGACGCTCAAGGCAGCGTCTACGTCGAAGGCAACTTCATGGACGTTGCCAGCTGGGGTGGTCCGCAACCACTCAAGGCCGCAGGCGGCTCGGACACCGACATCGTGCTCGCCAAGTATGATCTCAACGGCGACCACGTGTGGTCCAAGAGCTTCGGCAACGCCTTCAACGACGTCGCCGGCGGGATCGCGATCGATCCGTCGGGGCACGTGACGATCGTCGGCGCGATCGACAAGACGGTGTCCTTCGGGCCGGGCGACAGCCACGACGCTGTCGAAGGCGACATTTTCGTCGCGCGATTCGCTCCGAGCGGCAAGCTCGAGTGGGCGAAGACGTTCGGCGCCGAACGCGAGGACGTCGGATATGGCGTCGCGTCGGACGCCGCCGGAAACGTCCTGGTCACCGGATGGTTCCGAGGCACCGTCGACTTCTCCAACGCGAAGCTGACGGCGACCGAGACCCACAACAAGGACGTGTTCGTGATGAAGCTGGACAAGGCTGGCAACGTCGTGTGGGTCCAGCGCGCAGGCGACCGGGATCACGATCAAGGGCGCGCGATCGCGGTGGACGCATCCGGGGCCGCGCTGGTGACCGGCATCTTTCGATTCAAGCTCGACATCGTCGACCCTGCCCTCGAATCGCGTCACGCCGAAGGAGATCGCGTACCGAAGCCGGATACGTTCGTGCTGAAGCTGGACAGATAGTCACGCACAGCGCGACGAGCGATTGCCGTAGATCGGCTTGTGGTGGCCGAAAAGCGCGGTTTCACCGTGTTCCGCGCGTCATGAGGGTGTAAAAGAGCGGCAACTCACATCTTTCACAGAGGAGACGGAACATGGCTAAAGCGAAGAAGGGCAAGGGCCGCCCGGCGGAGATGCTGCTCGTGAGCTCGAAGGTGCGCGCGATGATCAAGGATGCCGGCTGCAACACCGCAGGTGATGCGCTCGACGGTCTCAACGGCTACGTCAGCTGGCTCATCGACCAGGCCGCGAAGCGTGCCATTGGGAACCATCGCAAGACGGTTCGCGCTCACGACTTCATCATTATGTAAACAAGCGCGTATGCGCGACGACGGGCGCCGCCGAGGAGACCTCGCGGCGCCTTCGGTTTTTCGGCTACACTGGACGAAGGGTGACGACAGCGGCGCAGATCTTCCTGGTCTCGGCCTGTGCGTCGGGCGAACAGTTCGTCGCGGCGTTCCGCAGGTACGCCGATCGTAATGGGCTGTTCGTACCGATCGCCGAGCCGCTCGCGGTCGGCCGCCGCGGCAGGTTCGCGCTCACCCTCAAGGATGGCGGGGTCATGATCGAGGGCGACGCGGAGGTGATCAGCGCCGCCAAGACCCCATCGGTCCTGCACGGCCGGATCGGCATGACGCTCCGGTTCACGGCGCCCGACGAGCCCAGCTCCACCACGCTCAACGAGCTGCTGAAAGCGCGGCTCGCGCTCAAGCCGGTGCCGCCGAGTATCCCGCCGCGCCCGGCGGACGTCCCGGCGTCACCTCGCCCCGTGCCACCCGCGCCTTCGGGCCGGATCGATGCGGCCAGCGCGCTCGCCGAGTGCATCGCGATCGGGGACGGCATTCCGCCCGGGGCGGAGCAGCGGCTCGTTGCGCCCGCGGGGTCATCGGCGGCGACGCGACCGCCGCTCAATGCTCCGCGCGCGCGGGCGCCGAGCAGCTCGCCGGTAAAATCGACCCAGGCAGTGGCCGTGGTACCGCCGCCACGCGCGCAGACGGGTTCACCGGTCGGCTCGCTCGAGGACGCTGAGCTCGAAGCGTCCGACGTCGCAAAGACCGTGGATGTCGCCACGACCCTGCGCGATCCGAGCTTCGATGAAGTCACCCATCGCGGACCGGCCCCGGTCGCGGCGACGCGCGCCGAGCCACCAACCAAACCGCCCCCGCTACCACGGACCGCCACTCCGGCGACGCCGCTGCCGCTCACCACCACGGCACCGTCGAACGCCGTGTTCGAGCCGGCCGAGCCAACGACCCCCGGTGCGGCGCCGCCCCGCCTGGTGGACAAGCCGTCGGGCGGCCATCTGCGCGATCAACGCACTACCGTGCTAGGGCTTCCGATCGTACCCGGCGGTGTACCGGTGCTCCCCGCACCGGCGTCGAGTCGCTCGCGTCCCAACCGCATCGAGGGCGAGGAGACCACGAGCGGGGGCGCGTTCTCGTCGCCCACGACCGGGAGCTTCACATCTGCAGAGCCGATCCTGGACGAGCCTGCGTTTATCGAGCAGCCGCCGCCCACCGATGATTGGCCCGCGGAACCATCCAGGCCGAGCGGCAACTGGTCGATCGCGCTCGACCCGACCCGCCCTGATGGCTGGGGCGATCCGGCGAAGATGGAGACGCCGCCGGAGGTCGAGCATGCTGCCAGCGACGTGATCGGCGGCGAGAGTGATTCGGCGGAGATGCAGGCGTTGCCGATGCGGCTTTCCGAGCCGAAGGTTCAGATCGACCCGACGTTCATCGATTCGCTGCCCAAGCTGGCCGACGACGCGTTCGCGCCGACATTGACCGAGCCCACCGGGCTCACCGCGACGGTACCGATGACGCCGATCTCCTCGCGCGGGATGCCTGCCGCCGACGACCCTGCGCTCGGCGACACGCTGCCGCGAGCTGCGCGATCGCGTCCGCTGCCCGGCTTGCCACCTCCGCCGGTTTCGGCCACCGCGGCCACCGCACCCGCATTTGCTCCGCTGCCCGCGGACTACCCGATGGTCGCCGGAGATCCGCCGACCGTGCTGGTGACGCCGTCGAAGCGCAAGCGCACGCCGATGATCGTGGCTGGTGTTGCGGTGCTTGCCGCCGCGGGCGTCGCGACGGTGCTGCTCACGCGTGGCGGGGATCGCGCCAAGCCGACGGTCGCGCGCACGACGCAAATGCCCACGCACGACCCGACACCGGCGACCAGATCGCCGGCCGCCGCGGATCACGAGGCCCCCGAGGATCCGTCCGAACGAACGACGGCTCCCCAGGCGACCTGCAAGGTCCAGGTCGTCAGCGTACCCAAGGGTGCCGCGATCTCGCTCGATGACAAGACCCTCGGCACCGCACCGACGACGCTCAGCTTGCCATGCGGATCTCCGGTCAAGCTGGTCGCACGCAGGGTGCGTTACGCCGCCACCACACGCGCGATCACACCTCGGCCCGACGCGACCAAGCCACTGGTCATCAAGCTGCAGCGCGCGACGTTCGCGATCAAGGTCAGCTCCACACCGCAGGGCGCCAAGATCATGCTGGGCAGAAAGCTGATGGGCGTCACCCCGACGAGCATCAAGCTGCCTGGGTTCTCGCCCGTCACGCTGAGAATCATCAAGGATGGGTACGGCGCGCGGACCGAGAAGCTCATCCCCAAGCACAACAACCAGGCCGTCCACGTCGCGCTGAAGAAGGCGAAGCGCCGCTGAACCGTCACAACCCGGTGAGTCCCAGGTCGACCAACCCGGCGCGCACGTCCGCCATGAACCCAGCACCGGGGTCCGGCTTGTCATTGTGGTAGCTGCGATCGAGCTCGACGTAGTACGGACTCGATCGAAACCGCATCACCTCGTGGTGACCGAGCAGATGCGTGATCGGGAACCGCCGCGCGAGCTCGCGCACCAGCGCGACGTTCGCGGCGACCTGTGCCTGCGTCAACGGCCAGCGCGCATTGTCGCCGACGTTCTCGATCCCGATCGCGAGGTGGTTGAGCCCGATGCAGTGGCGCGCGTACCGGGTCTCGGGTTGTAGTCGAAAGATCGTCCCGTCGCGATCGACGATGAAGTGCGCCGATACGTTCACCGCGCCCGCACGCGCGAGCTGTGCCCGTGCGGACTCGATTCGCGGCCGATCGAAATAGCGCCGCGTCGCGACCGCCGAGCTTCCGGCAGTGTAATGCAACACGATCGCACGCGGCACGATCGTCAGATCCGCTGCGGCCGGGTCGCTATGAGCACGCCGATACGCGAGGGTGAGCCGCTCGCGTTCGGCACTCCAGGCGATCGGGGTGTCGATGATCGCGAGCGCCATGCCTGCATCTGTGCCCGCCGGGCGGCCACCGGTGGTGACAACGCTCGGAGATGGCCCATCCGTCGACAGCCCCGCGTCGCTGATCGCGGCGCGCTCCGGCGGGGGCGACACCGGGCGCGAACAACCGGCGGCGGCTGCCATGGTCGCGTCGATCGCGATCGTCAGCGCCCACGCGAGCGTTGGCATTGGCGACCGTCTCAACAGACTACTTACAGTACGCCAGGCGACCGGCCGTGGGGGGCGGCGGCGTCGCCGAGGGCGGTTGAGACGAGAACGCCAGCAGCTCGCTTGCCACCGCGCGCAGCGCATCGAGATCTGGCGCGCCACCGGAGAGTACGGACGACAACCGCTGGACCAGCGCCTCGACGGAAGCGGCGAGCGCCGCGTGACCGCCGACCGAACGGACGTCCTCGATCCACTCGGTGAGCCGCTGGCGGAGCAACCGGAGCGCCACCAGATCGCCGCGCCCCCGCGCCTGATCCTCGAGCTCGCGCGCCAGCGCGCCCAGCTGCGCGAGATACGCCGCGGCGTCCACGGCGGTGTCATCGGCGTCCTTGCGCGGAACCGCCCGGCCGCGGGTCACGGCTCCTGGCGCACTCCGTATACCTGGGGCTGACGGAACGATGCCGCGCACCCGGTTGAAGCCACCGGCGCTCGCAGCGTTCGACCGCAGCTTCGCCCTGGCCGGCGACGCCGGTGCCGCCCGTTGAGCTCGAGGCGCAGCGCTGGTCGGTGCCGCTTCATCATCGAACGCACCCTCCTCGAACCTCTCCATCGCCTCGAGCGGCGCCGCCATCGGCGCCGGGCTCGGCATGGCGTACGATGCAGCCATCACCTTCCGGGCCGCTGCAAGGACGGCGCGGCCTTGCCAGCCTGCGGGCTTCTCCACCGGCTGCACGGCTTGATGGAGGCGCCCCGTGCGATTCGCGGTTTCCGAACGGTCGATCGCCAGGAATGCCGTGAACCGCGACAACACGGTGAACCGCTTGGACAGCGTGACGATCTCGCCCGCGAGCCTGTCATCATGAGCCATCGCATAGCGGTCCTCCAGGTCGCGGATCATCGCGCGCGCCCAGCTCGCCGCTAGCCACGCCGCCGGCGACGCCTCGGCGTGACGGCCGACGACGCTACGCAATGGCTCGCCCAGGCTCGTTCCGAGCACGGTGATCGCGCCACGCTCGGGCGCACGACCGCGGTAGCGACCGAAGATCGTGACCGGCGCACCCGCGTAGACATCAGGGAGCTTGGTCGGGGTGACCTGATCGAGCGTGAGCCCGCCACCGCCCTGCACCGCGAGCTCGGTTGCGATCGGGGTTCCGATCCGGCGATGCACCTTGGCCATCACGGCGTCGAGTCGATCCTCGGACTCGACCAGCTCGCACAGTCCGCCACCTGCGCTCGCGAACCGCCGCAAGAACCCAGCGTTCACGGCCTGATCGATGCCGAGCGCGAACACCCGCACGTTGCGTAACTGCGGCCCGATCGATGCCAGCAGATGGTCCTCGTTGCCGACCTGACCGTCGGTGACCAGCACGATCACGCGCGACCGATCGTCGTGACCACCCGCGAGCAGCGTGGCCGCCTGCACCAGCGGCGCGGCCATCTCGGTGCCGCCGCGCGAGTCGATCTTGGCGAGCTGCTCGACGGCGCGAAACCGATTGCGGTCGGTTGCATCCACCAAGCCCGCACTCGGCAAGGCCTCGACCGAATCATCGAACACGAGCGCGCAGAACCGATCGCGCGAGGTCAGCGTATCGATCATCCGTGCCGTGGCGCGGCGGGCCGCGACCATCTTCCAGCCCTCCATGCTGCCCGATCGATCCAGCACGAACACCACGTCACGTGGCTTGGCCCCGATGTCCTTGGTCGCCGGAGGCACGAACGTGAGCATGAACGTGCCGGCGTTGCCGTCGGCATCGTCCGCGCAGATCAGCGTCGAACGCAGCTGCTGTGCACTGGCGCGCCACCGCAAGATGAAGTCTCGATTCAGACGCTCGCCCGGCTGCACCTCGATGACCTGCGAGCTGGCCGCCACCGTGCGATATGGATCGGCGGGCGCAACCGGTGAGCCGAGCTCCTGTCGTGACTGAACGACCGCATGGAGGCTGGAGGCCACGTCGGTCACCATCGGATCGTCGATCGCGACGCGGATTCCCAGCCGCACCGGATTCGGAACGCCAGCGAGCATCACCGGCGGCGAGATCCGCGACGCATCGGGGACGACATCGGTGTCCGGCATGACGCCGAGGCCGGCTTGATCGCCCGCGAGCTCGCGCCCCGGGATGTAGCGCGGCGCGACCACGAGCGGAAATCGGAACGTGACCTCGCCGTCGTCGACCGGAAGCGGACCCACGAGCGATAGCCGTACCGTCGCCGACTCACCGGGCATCAGGTTACCCACGCGGAGCGTGAACACGCCCGAGCGCTCCTCCTCGGTGATCGCCGCGCGGTGCCCCTTCGCGATCGCCTCGTCGTATTGCTCGCGGGCCGCACCGCGCTCCTCGACCACGCCCTCGACCACGCGCCCCGCAACCTCCATCCGGAACCGATGGACCGCGGCGCGATCCGGCAACGGGAACATGTAGGTCGCCTCGATCGGCGTCGAGAGCGAGTTGACGAACGTCTGCGCGAGCTCGATCGCCGCGACGACACCCGAGACCCGCGCCTCGACGTTCATCGCGGTCAGCGGTAGCAGTCCGCGCTCGGTACGCAGCGCGCCGAATCCAGCGTCGGGATCGCGGCCCAGGCTCGCGACCTCGTCATCACTCATCACACTCAACGTCATCGGCGACGGCATTCTGGTCATGGTTGGTCTTCTTCCTTAGCGTGCGGGGTCAATCCGCGGTTTGCCAGCTCGGTGATCAAGGAGGCCGCAGCGGCGCGAACCGCGCGCAGATCTGCGGGGGACAACGCAACTGCGCCATCTGGCATGGCGAGCGCGAGAATCACGTTGGGAGCGAGCTCGAACCGGAGCTCGGCGGGAGCGACGATGGGTACAGGCGTCGACTCGGACGTTCCGTCGATGGGCTCGGGGTCGGATGCTTCGCTCGCCGCAGCGAGCTGGTCATGCGACGTTTGCGCGATCGATCGCTTCCAGAATTCGCGCCGTCCGCCGCCGCGACCTGCGGGTAGCGACACGCCCGACATCCGGGCGAGCGTACGGTCGTCGAGGGTCGGCCAGAGCTGTTGGATCTCGGCCAGGCTGCGGCCGGTGGACTGCAGACGCTTGATCGCGACGACCTGTGCGAGGTGCCGGCGGCCATACAGCGCCGTGCGACCTCGCATCGCGCTCGGGCGGTCGAGCAGGCCGATCGTTCCGTAGTAGCGAACGGTGCGGTCATCGGGGACGGCGCGCACCTGCCCGTTCTTGGGCTCGGGTAACGCTGCGATTCGCGCCGCGACTTCGGCGACGAGCTCGGAAAGCGTCCATAGCGTGTCCATGCGCCCTATTTGACACTGTCATATAACACTGTCAATTATATCTTGTATCTATTTATGATCGTTATCTATTTCACCGCATATCGCCTGATCGTTCCCCAACTCGCGCCACGGTGGCTGTCGACTGGCGCGGGCCGAACAACCCGTGCCGGCGGCCAACGTAGGGTTCGAGGCGAATCGGGGCGCACGCCCGAACCGCACCGAGGAGCGTGGTTCCCCCACGTGACGAGGGAGCATCGGACGTACGGCCCGAGGCGCCCGAAACCCGCCGGTCGCAGCCGAGCCGGTCGCTGCGAAGGATCGTGCAACTAACGTCGAGCGAGACCAAGCGGTTCGAGGCGAATCGGGGCGCACGCCCGAAGCGCACCGAGGAGCGTGGTTCCCCCACGTGACGAGGGAGCATCGGACGTACGGCCCGAGGCGCCCGAAACGCGCCGGTCGCAGCCGAGCCGGTCGCTCCGAAGGATCGTGCAACTAACGTCGAGCGAGACCAAGCGGTTCGAGGCGAATCGGGGCGCACGCCCGAAGCGCACCGAGGAGCGTGGTTCCCCCACGTGACGAGGGAGCATCGGACGTACGGCCCGAG
>JBFWXW010000016.1:0-109566 GCA_050187075.1 Kofleriaceae bacterium
CTGCGGGGGTGGGCCTGAGCCACTCAAGCCCGGTGAGCCGCAGACCGCGCGCGCCAAGCTCCGTCTCGAGGCGAAGAAGAGCGGAGAGCTCGACGAGCGCAAGCCAACCACCGGCAAGGGCTGGCGCTACCAAGGCGATCGCGACAACTGCTTCTTCTTGGTGGGCGCACGCTGCTTCAAGAGCGAAGCGAGCGCGTGTCACGCCGCGCGCTGCGGCTCGGGCAAGAAGTGCCGCACCAGCGGCGCGGGCCCGGTCAACGTCTCGTGCAAGTAGCGCGAGCTACGCAGCGGCAGCGCGAGGCGCGATGACCTTGGGGATCCGCACACGCGGGCCGACCCGAAACACCATGCGCTTGACGTTGCGGTAGTACTCACCGTCGATGATCGGGGCGAGCAGCTCGTGGTCGGTGGCCTCGAGGATCATCTCGCGACACGGACGATCGAGGATGTTGCGGCCGCGCATCTCCTGGCCGCGCGCCATCCGGGGCAGGTTGCGGAGGATCGCCCACGGGCTGGGCGTACCGACGATCGCGTTCATCAGCCCGGGTTGATCGGCCTTGCCGAAGAACCGGAGCACGTTGCCGAGGTTGATCGACATCGATGCGATGTGGACGCCGGTGAACTTGTCGCCGGGCAGCTGCGTGCCATCGAGCGAGACCGTGCAGCTGGTCGGCTCGAACACCTCGCGCGCATAGCTCGTCAGCTCGCCGAGCGGGAGCTTCGACAGCGGTGACAGCGCGATCGGCGCCGACGCGACCGTGTTCGCGACGATCTTCATGATCGTGCGGGGATTCGGGTCGGCCGCGCTGTAGTACTTCGAATAGAACCGTTGACCGACGCCGCCCGCCGCCGACGCGAACCCATACGTGCGGAACGGGATGTCCTCGCCGTCGATGTGCTGGATGCCGTCGATCGCCATCGAGTCGACCTCGGTCTCCTCGATCGTCGCGCCGTACTCGACGTTGCGGCGCAGCGTCGCGAGGATGCCTTCGGCGTCGCCTTCGATGCCGACGTTGTTCGCGACGAAATCGATCGTGCCGCCCTTGGTGGGCAAGGTCATCGGCAGTCCGTACGGCAGCGTGGTGCCCGCGAACTCGTCCTCCTGCAGCACCTCCATGCCCATCCGCAGCATCCAGTGCAGCGCGCCGTCGCCGCCGTCCGCCACCCAGTAGCGAGCACGCTTGCGCAGGAACTCGCGAAGCACCGGCTTGATCGACTCGACGCAGTCGGTCTTGTGAACCTCACCCAGCTCACCGACGATCCGCTGGAGCCGCTCGGCACGATCCGGCCGGTTGCGGTTCTTGCGGCTGTTCGGGTTGGTGATGACGCCGATTTCCATTCGCGCCCGCTCGGAATTGCAAGAGTCGGGCGCGTACGCACGCCGGCGTAACACGGGAGAATCACGCGTGTCACATCGGTGAATGAACGCGCGATGCGTAGGCCCTTACGCGCCTGGTGAGAAGGTCGCGAGCCATTGCGGACTCCTTCGTTGAGACATGTATCGCACGCTCGCCCACGTACAATCGTGAAGCCGCGTCGCCGTGGCGCTGGATCGTGGAAGCTTCTGCGAGCCCCGCGAGCTCAGCCTTCGTACGCGCGCTCGAGCGCGGCGATGTCGAGCTTGTGCATCTTCAGCATCGCCTGCATCACGCGCCCAGCTTTCGCGGGATCCTTATCGGCGAGCATCTTGCCGAGGATTCCCGGATTGAGCTGCCACGACAGCCCGAACCGGTCGGTGATCCAACCGCACGGACCCTGCGCACCGCCACCGGCGATCAGCTTGGCGGTGTAATCGTCGATCTCCGCCTGGGTCTCGCAGTCGACCGAGAGCGAGACGGCGTCGCTGAACTTGAAGTGGTCGCCGCCGTTGAGCGCGACGAACGGCTGACCTGCAAGCTCGAATTCGATGGTCATCACCGTGCCCTTGGGCATCGGTGCGTTGTCGCCGTAGTGAGTGACGTTGGTGATCCTGGAGCCCTTGAACGTCGACGTGTAGAGCGTCGCCGCGGCCTCCGCCTGATCGTTGAACGTGAGGAACGTGGTGATCTTCGCCATGGTGCGGCTCCTTATGCCTTCCGACCCGCGAGGGACCACGTCACGCCGAACGGATCGCGCAGCTGACCGTAGCGATCGCCCCAGAACATATCCTGCAGCTCCATCGTCACCTCGAGGCCAGCGCTGCGCGCGCGCTGCCACCACGCGTCGACGTCAGCGACCTGCAGGTGAAGCGCGACGCCGCTCAGCGGCTGCAGTGGACAGCCGGCCTCGGGAAACGGATCGGCGATGAACAGATTGCCGTTGTTGATCCGGACGAAGCAGTGCATCAGGCGCTTGCCATCGTCGGCAGGCATCTTCTGGACGATCTCGGCACCGAACGCGCGTACGTAGAGATCGGCCGCGGCGCTCGCGTCGCTCAGCTGCAGATGCGGTGTGACGCCGGTGACCGGCGGTGGATTGGCAGTGGTCATCGAAGTGGTCATGCGATTGTCCTTTGTTGAGGTGTGCCCCAAGGACGAACGGCTGGGCGGTCAGCCGACAGGGCCCATCATTTATTTCGTCAGTTGATCGAGATGCATCCGGATGTGCGCGGCCTCCGCGGCGGTATTGGCCAAGGAGATCGCACGGTCCAAACAGGCCTTGGCGTCCTTGCGACGCCCGAGCTGGAGCAGGAGCGCGCCCTTGACCCCGTGAAAGTGAAAGTAGCCATCGAGCTTGCCCGCGAGCGCTTCGATCATCGCGAGCGCCGCTGCGGGCCCTTTGACCTTCGACACCGCAACCGCGCGATTGAGCGTGACCACCGGTGATGGTTGCAGTCGCTCGAGGTTCGCGTACAGCAGATCGATCTGCGCCCAGTCGGTTGCGTCCGCGGTCTCGGCGCGCGCATGAAGCGCCGCGATCGCCGCCTGGACCTGATACGGCCCGGGCTGACGATGCCGCATCGCCTTGTCGAGCATCGCGAGCCCCTCGGCGATCAGCAGCCGATTCCACAGCGAGCGATCCTGGGCCTCGAGCAGCACGAGGTTGCCATCGCGATCGAACCGAGCCGATGATCGCGCGTGCTGTAGCAGCATCAACGCGGTCAGGCCCATCAACTCTGGCTCCCCAGCGAACAAGCTCATGAGCAGCCGTCCGAGTCGGATCGCCTCGTCGCACAGCTGCGCGCGATCGGCGTCCTCTCGTCCGGCGGAATAGCCTTCGTTGAAGATCAGGTACACCATCGCGGCCACGGCCGTGAGTCGCTCGGCGCGCTCGAGCGCATCGGGCGCCTCGAACGGAACATCGGCGCGAGCGATCCGGTGCTTGGCGCGGGTGATTCGCTGTTCCATCGCCGTCTCGGTGATCAGGAACGCCCGCGCGATCTGCGGCACGCCGAGGCCCGACACGATGCGCAGGGCGAGCGCGACCTGCTGGGTCACCGGAAGCTCTGGATGGCAGCAGATGAACAGCAGGCGAAGTACGTCGTCGCGGTAGTGCGCGTCGTCGAGCCGATCGGCGAGCGCGACCTCCGATGCCTCGTCGACCGGCTCGTGCTGCGGCATCTCGCCTTGCTTGCGCTGGCGTCGCGCGACGTCGAGCGCGCTGTTGCGGCCGACCATGATCAGCCACGCGGCAGGATTGCGCGGCGGTCCGTTGTCGGGCCACGTCTTGAGCGCACGTAGCGACGCTTCCTGAAACGCTTCCTCGGCAACCTCGACATCGCGGAAATACCGGACGAGCGCGCCGAGCGCCTGGGGACGGGCCGAGACCAGCGCGGCTTCGATCCAGGCGAGGTCGATCACGACACGCCACTCCCCGGATCGAAGTAGTGGAGCGGGCGGATCTCGAACGCGCCGGCCGAGCCGCTGGCGCGCGCGAGCTCGTGCGCAACTTCGAGCGCGGCCTCGAGCGACGCACAGTCCACCACGTAGAACCCGAGCAGCTGTTCCTTGGTTTCGGCGAACGGACCATCGATGACCAGCGGCTCGGCGCCCTTGCGCACGGTCGTTGCCGCCGTGGTCGGCATCAGCCGAGCGACCGGGCCAAGGCGCTTCTGGGCTGCGAGCTTGCCGGTCACCGCGGTGAGCTGCTTCATCACCTGGTCGTCCTTCTCCTTGGGCCAGGCGGACACCACCGCTTCGGAGTCGTAACAGAGGATCGCGTACAGCATCGGGTCTCTCCTTGAAGACGAGCGAGTATGCCCGTAGCCGACAACATGGGCTAAATGCACGTGATCAGGAGCCGAAACCAAAACCCGCGGATCGCCGGAGGGAGGCGCGATCCGCGGGGAGGGACGTTACGAACGAGCCGTACGGGATGACTGACTAGCGGCCCATCACCTTGTACGCCGAGCGAGCCGAGGTCGAGCCGTACACGACGATGCCACCGATCTGACGGTTCTGGCCCTTGAGGTCGATCACGACGTTCCGGTTGTTGCGGTTCAGCTGCTGGTCGATGCCGCGCACCACCATCTCCTCGCCGTTGGCGAACCGGACGACGACTTGCTTGATGTACGACGAGCCCGCCACCTGCTGGAGCATCAGCTGATCGAATCGGCCGGCCGACGCACCGATCGTGATGAACTGGCGACCGCTATCGATCCGGGTCGGCTCGGTGATCGAGAACCAGCTCGGCCGCTGGTACCAGTTGCGACCCACCGGCATGTTGAAGATCTGGCCCTTGTATTCGCTCGTGTTCGCGCCGACGGTCGAGTTGCGAGGATCGACGCACGAGTCGAGATAGCTGGTCTGCGGGTAGACCACGGGGCGACGGACGGTGTCGTTCCTGCGATAGTCAACCGTCCACGTTGGGCTGTGGACGTCGCGATGAATGTCGCGATGGACTTGCGACGAACCCGGCGTGCCCAGCGACCACGAGGCGTGCGCCGAAGCCGTGAAGGTCGTATCGGCCAGGGCGGCTGACGACGAACCCAGGACGAGCGTGGTGATGAGTGCCTTGATGTTCATGATTGCTTTCTCCTAAAGACGGAAGCCAACCGGCTTCGAACGGACGAGATTGCACCCCGCGGGCCAGTTCCAAGTGCCTGATACCGCGATTGAAATGCCTGCATCGGGCTGCGAGAGTCGCAGCGGGTCTGCGAAGTTCGCAGGTCGTGAATTCGTCCGGTGTAGGCTGCGTCCATGTCCGACGCTGTTCGCTACGAGACCGACGGTGACGTCGGCGTCATCACGCTCGATCGCCCAGATAACCGCAACAGCATGACGGGCGAGTTGCTCGCGGCGTTTGCGAATGCGACCGCGGCGGCCAAGCGCGACGCGGCGATTCGCAGCGTGGTCATCACCGGCAGCGGCAAGTGCTTCTCCGCGGGCGCGGACTTCAAGTCGTTCGGATCGAGCGAGCCGCAGGAGCCACACGAACGGTCGTACGCGATGTACGTGCCGTTCCTGTCGGTGCTCGAGATCGAGGTGCCGGTGATCGCTGCGCTCAATGGCCATGCGATCGGCGGAGGTTTCGGCCTCGCGTTGGTCTGCGATATCCGGATCGGCGCGATCGACGCCAAGTACGGTGCGAACTTCGTCAAGCTCGGGCTCGCGCCGGGCATGGCGATCAGCTACATGCTGCCGCGATTGATCGGATTGCCGCGAGCATCCGAGCTTCTGTACACCGCGCGGCTGGTCGATGGACCCGAAGCCGAGCGCCTCGGCATCCTCAATCGCGCGGTACCTGTCGGCGACGTGCTGCCGCAGGCGATGGCGCTGGCGCGAGCGATCGCCGCCAATGCGCCGATCGCGGTGCGCGAGACCAAGCGCGGCATGTATCGCGGGCTGGATCTCCACGTCCACGATGCCGCGCGCGCCGAGGCCCACGCCCAGGCGAGATCGATCGCCAGCGACGACGCCCGCGAAGGCATCGCCGCCTTGCTGGGCAAGCGCGAGCCAAGGTTCACCGGGCGGTAGTCCGACGAGGGCGAGTCCTGCGCGGTAGGCGCGGCGAATCCTGCTAGGTCAGCGCCGCAGTTCGCGACGGGGCGTTACCAACCGCGTTCTTGGCGCCTTGGCGCCTTGGCGCGTGGGCGGTTGCTCTCTCGCTCTTACCCGCCGAGCTCGTCGAGGAATTGCTGGGCATCGGAGAACGCCGGGTCTTCGCGCAGGGCCTTCTTGGCCCATAGCTCGGCCTTGGCACGATTGCCGCGCGCGTGCTCGATCTTGGCTTCCCACAGCAGGGCCATCGGGCGGGTCACGGGCAACGGGTTGTCCATCAGCGTGATCGCGCGCAGCGGCTTGAGCGCGAGCTCGTAGTCACCGATCTCGGTGGCGAGCTGCGCGAGCTCGGCCGCGACCTCGGCGTTCTTGCGATCGACGTCGAACGCCTTCTTCAGCCAGCCCAGCTGGCCATCCTTGTCGCCGAGCATCGACGCGACGCGGCCCATGCGCTGCTGCAGCACCGCGAGCTCGGGCGTGCGCTTCTTCTGGGCGCTGATCGCAGCCTCGAGCGTGCGTCCGGCATCCTCGAGCTGACTCGAGCTGATCAGCACGTCCACGTTGAGCATGAGCGCGGTGTGATCGTCGGGTTGCAGCTCGAGTGCCTTCTGCGCCGGCACCTGAGCGGCACCGGCATCCTCGAGGTGATAGAGCAACAGCTCGGCAGCGCGCCGATAGTTCGCGTAGCGCTCCCCAGGATCGGAGCCGTGATCGGCATCCGCGATCAAGACGCCGGCCAGCTGGCGGTACTCGCCGGCGGCTTCGTAGATCTCGCGGAGCTTGTCCCGCAGCACCTCGACGCCGGGTTGGGCCTGGTGGACGAGCTCGAGCACGGGTACCGCATCACCCGGCCGACCTGCCTGGGTCGACGCCATCGCGGCTCGCATCGCGGCGTTCACCTGATCGTCGCCCTCGGTGACGTACGCCAGCCGGGTTGCGGCCGCGCTCACACCGTCCCAGTGCTGGATCGATTCGTCGAGGTCGCACAGCATGTAGAGCGGCTCGGCGTCGCGCTGATCGCGCTCGATCCAGTTCACCAGGAACGACCGACCGCGCTCGATCTCCTGGTTGGTGATCAACAGGTGCGCGAGCTTGAGCGTCGCGCTGCGCTCGGTCGGCATGTCGCCATCACGCTCGCCGCGCTGGCGCAACCGCTCGAGCCCGTTGACCAGCGTCTCGTAGTTGGCTGGCTTGTCGAGCTCGTACGCCTCGGCCAGATCCTGCACGGCCGACGCGTCATCCCCCAGCTGTTGCCGGAAGCTCGCGCGCACCAGCAACAGCTGCATGCGGTCTTGCCCGGTCACCGATCCGAGCGCCTCGCCGATCGTCCGCTGCGCGGCATCGAGCTCGCCGGCGGTGGCAAGCGCTCCGGCCAGGTCGTGAACCAGCGCGATGTCTTGTGGGGCGCGCTGCCGCGCCTTGCGCAGCACCTCGGCCGCGCGCAGCGGTTGACCCAGCACACCCGAGTAGGTCGCCGCAGCCTCCCGCAAGCGGCCAACCGCAGCCTCGTCGGGCAACCGTTCGGCATCGCGGGTCATGAGCTCGGCGAGCTCTGGCCACAGCTCGATGTCGCGGTACCACTGCTCGAGTCGATCGTGGATCGCTTGATCGTCGGGCGCCGATGCGTGCGCGAGCTCGAGCGTGCGCTGCACCCCCTTCATGTCGCCGGCGGCCTCCCACATCGAGGCGAGTCTCCCCGCGAGCTCCGGCGCGCGGTCGGGGGTCTCCACTGCGAGCAAGCGCTCCATCAGCACGGCGCCCTCGCGCGGGTTGTCCTGATCGGTCAGCTGGTTGACCACGCGGCGCAAGATCTCGCGATCGTCCGGCGCGACGCTGAGCGCGGCGCGGTACACGCGCGCGACGTCGGGCGACCCGGTCTTCTCGAGCAGATCGCCGAGCCGAAGCGCGACGTCGACCGTCGAATCTCGGTGCCCGCGCCGCTGCGCATCGTCGAACCGCGACCACAGGAACTCGGCGATGCCATCGTCGTCGCCCAGGTTGCGGAGCGTTGCCTCGTAGAGCTCGGCGGCTTCCAGATTGTCGGCGTCGTCGTGCAGTGCGTCCTTGAGGACGTCGAGCGCGTCGTGATGGCGCTTGAGATTCTCGATCAGGAACCTGGCGTGCTCCAGGCGGAGCGCGTTGCGCTCGGCAGGGGTCACCAGGTTGGGCAGGGTGGAGGAGATCACGCTGCCGAGCCGGTCGCCATCGCCGAGCTCGCGGTAGATCGTGAGCAGCGGCTGCCACACCGCGCGGTCCGCAGGGCTGCGCTCGCGCAGGAACTCGTAGATGTCCGCGGCCAGATCGATCTTTCGATGCGCCAGCGCACGCGTCGCGATCCGCATCGCGAGGCCGTCCACATGTTCGGCCTCGGCGATCGGTGCGATCTCGTAGGTCAGATCGCGTGCCTGGTTGAGGTCACCTGCCGCCAGCCGGCGCTCGGCGAGAGACAGCACGGCCCACGGTGCAGCACCGAGACCATCGGCGGTGTCGCGTGCGGCCGCGACCGCGCGGACCAACAGCGCCTCCGCTCGTTCATCGTGGCCCTGTTCGACCGCGAGATCGACCGCCTCGCGGATCTGTTCAGGTGTCGCCGATGATTGCTCCGCGCGCCGCTCGAGGAAATCGAGCAGCAGCTCGGCATCCCCGCCGTTGCGCGCGACGCGCTCGTACATCGTGAGCACGCGGTCGTCAGCGTTGCCGTGGCTCGCCGCGAGCTTGAGCAGGCGACCCGCCTGGGCCCAGCGTGGCTCTGCGGCGAACGCGCGCTCGAGCAGGTCGAAGCCTTGCTTGCGACGGGTATCGCTACCCAGGAAGATCTCCGACAGCCGATACAGCGCATCGACCTGATGCGGGGTGGGCTCGGCATCGGTGCCGGCGAGCTCGAACATCTTGTCGAGCGTGCGCGCTTGCTCGGCGGTATCGCCCTGGGCCGCGGCGACCCGAGCTTGCGCGTAGAACGCCTCTGCGAGTCGCTCGCCGAGGATCTCGACCCGGCGATACAGGCTTGCCGCGCCGGGCAGATCGTTGGCATCGTGCTCGAGCGCCTCGCCCGCCCGCATCAACAGCGTCGCGATCAGCGGCGGATCATCCTTGCGGCGGAGCCGGTCGACGACCTGATCGACGGCCTCGACGTAGTCCTTGGTCTTGCCCAGTCGCTGGGCGAGGACGCGCGACCGATCGACCAGATCGATCTTCGATGGCATGACGCCGATCGCCTTGATCAACGCGTCGAGCGCCTCCTCGCTACGGCCCAGGCTATCGAGCGCATCGGCCATGTCGGAGAGCAGCCGCGCCTGGCTCTCGGGCTCGGGGTTGGTTGCGAGGCGCTTCTCCACCACCTTGAGCAACAGCTCGCCCTCGCCATGTGCCATCAGGCTGCGCCGCAACCTGCGGACCTCGACGTCTGATTGGGTCGCAGTCTCGATCGCAGACTCGAGCAGCTCCTTCGCCTGATCCGAGTCGTTGTGCGAGGCGGCGAGCTTGTGCAGCTCGAACAGCACCTCGCTGGCTCCCACCGCAGCCTCGTCGTCACCCGGCGGCTGGCGGCGGACCACCAGCAACAGCGCGCGATAGGTGCGCTCGGCCTTCTCGATTTGGCCGGCGGACCGCGCCATCTCGGCGAGCTCCTTCTGGATCGCCGCATTCGACACGTCCATCTTCGATGCCGACTCCATCTCGGCCATCGCTTCGTCGACCTTGCCCTCCGCTTGAGCGACGCGAGCAAGCTCGACGTGAAGCGCGGCGCGTTCGGGCGAGCGCCGGCGGCCGAAGCCTTCGATCAGCTCGCTCAGGCCGGCGCGCGCCTCCGAGAGCCGGCCGGCAACGCGCTGTCCGATCGCGAGCGCGGTGCGAAGATCCTTGTCCGTAGGATCGAGCGATAGCGCGGTCTCGAGCGCGGGGATCGCCTTGGCGGGCGAATCGAGCCTGTGCAGATACAGCGCACACGCCTCGCGGGCGAACTCGCGGGCGACCTTTTCGTCGCCCTTGAGCAACGGCAGGCTGCGCGTGAGATGGCGAGCCAACGGTTCCCAGGCGTCGGCCTTGCGGTAGAGATCGGCGAGCAGCGTCCGCAGCTCGATCGCAGGTTCCTTGTCGTCCAGGTTGACCTCGATCGCGGCGATCGCGCGTTCGGGCTGGTTGGCCGACAGGTGCGCCTTTGCGAGCTGAGAGATCACCAGCAGCCGTTCGGCGGGCGGCACCGTGCCCAGCAAGCTCTCGAGCCACGGCACGGCTTGCGCCGGCTGGCTCCGCTCGAGGTTCAGCCGCGCGAGCGCGCGCAACGAGTCGCTTGTCGGCGACAACGCGACCACCTTGCGGTGTCCGGCGATCGCACGCTCCACCTCGTGCGTGTTGGTCTCGGCAACCTGCGCGTATCGCGCCCACAGCTTTGCGGCGCGCGACGTGTCATTTGCGGTCTCGAGCCGCTGGGCTTGCTGCTCCAGCAGATCGGCGAGCGCGCGGTGCTGGCCCTTGCTGGCGAGCAGCTCGGATACGGCGTCGATCGAGGGTTCGTGGCCCGGACGGTCCTCGAGGTTCGCCTTGAGCGCGTCCAGGCGACCGCCGCGTTCCTCGACGATCCCGACGAGCTTGGACAGCTCGAGTCGCAGCTGGAGCTTGCGCTCGGTATCGGTCTCGAGCCCGAGCTGGATCTGGCGAAGCGTGAGCAGCTCCGGGACCCGGTCCTCCAGCCCGAGCAGGTGCGCCAGGCGCTCGATGACTTCGAGGTCATTGGGCGACGAAGACAACACGCTGCGGTACATATCGATGGCCGCGGCGTTGTCGCCGAGCTCGACGGTGGCGAGCTGTGCCGCGCGCATGCGCATCTCGCGGCGCGTGTTTTGATCGAAGGGCAGGCGTGCCGCCTCGATCAACGTATCGACGGCAGCGCGTGCGCGACCACCGGTTCGATACAGCTCGACCAGGGCATCGATCGCCCACTTCGCGACCGCATCGACCGATTTCGCCGAGCGGATCGAGGCGGTTCCGCGCCACGCCGTGGTCGCGCGACCGAGCACCGACGACAGGATCGCCAGCGCCGGCTCGCGCTCGCCGAGCTTGATCGCGATGTCGGCCGCACCGACCAGCGAATCGAGATCGCGCTGATCCGCTTCGGCGAGCCGGCGCAATGCATCGAGCAGGTTCGCGGACGATCCGCGGTCGCGTTCGAGCGCGACCAGGTCGGCGAGCCAGGTCGTGCGCTCTCCGCCGAGCTCGAGCGCGCGGCGCAACGCCTCGATCGCCGCCGGCTTGTCGTGGCGATGATCGCGCTCGATCAGGCTCAGCCGCTGATAGAACAGCGCCGCCACCGCGGTTGGCAAGCGATGACGTTCGAGCGCTTCACCGAGCGCGGACGCCAGCGCATCGTGCGCCTCGGCCTTGGTCGCTGCCATCTCGACGATCGCGAGGAGCTCGTCATCGAATGCCTCGCGCAGTGCGCAGTAGTTGACGACGATCGCGCACGCGTCCTGCCAGCGACCCAGCGCGGACCCGATGTTGGTGAACGCCTGGACCGCGCGGCGATTGCCGGGCTCGACCGCGCAGACCTGTGCGTACGCATCGGCCGCGAGCGGTTGATCGTTGACCTTGTCGGATGCGAGATCGGCGTACGCCATTCGCAAGCGCGCCGCCTCCCGCGGGTCATCCCCGAGCGCATCGATCGCCTCGTGGTACGCGAACGTGATCGTCAGGTAGTCACCGGTCGCCTTGGCCAGCGAATGCAGCTGGTTCTCGATCAGCTGATCACGGGGCGCCAGCGGAAACGCCTTGGCCAGGTCGGCGAGTGCGCCTGCCGAGTCGTGCTTGTGCTCGAGCCGGACCTGCGCCGCCTCGCGGAGCAATGCGAGCTTGGTGCGATCGTCCTTGGCTTCGGCGAGCCGCGCCGGCAACAGCTCGAGCACGCCGGTGAGATCGCCGTTGCTGCGCATCGCCTGGGCGAGTGCATCCGCGGCCGCGGCGCGGGTGTCCGAGATCTCGAGCAGCGCGGTCAAACCGGCGCGCGCTTCCTTGTTGCTCGGCTCGATCGCGATCGCGTTGCGATATGCGGTCAACGCACGCGCCGGCGCGTCGAGGTGCTTGCACAGCGCGTCGCCGAGCCGCACCAGCCGTCCAACGGTGCGCGCGGTCGATCGACCCGACGAGGTTTCGAGCAGGTCGGCCATCGAGCTCCACCGACCGGTCTCGGCGAGCAGATCCGCGAGCGCCGAGATCCCCTCTTCGTCGTCCTTGTTGTCGGCGACCACCCGCTGCCACGCGTTGATCGCCGCGGGCAGGTCATTGCGCTCCTGCTGATGAACCAGCGCGACCCGGACGAGATCGGCGCGCTTGAGATTTGGAGACGTGACCTTGCTGGCGCGGGTCTCGAGCGCGACGACCAGCTCGTCCCAGCGTTGCTGTGCCTGGAGGATACCGATCCGTGCGTCGAGACCAGACAGATCGTTCGGATCGCTGTCGATCCGGCGCTCCCATAGCGACAGCGCGCGATCGGTATCGCCGAGCGACTCGGCGAGCTTGGCGGCCTCGCTGAGCACCGCGCTCCGGGCAACGTCGTTGGCTTCGAGCGCGGCCTGGCGCTCGAGTGCACCGAGCCGCTCCTTCGCCTGGTTCGTCTGCGCGTACAGCGCCGACAGCCGGCGGTGAACCGACAGCTGTTCTTCACGCTCGGCGTCGTTGATCGCGCTCGCCTCGACCAGCAGCTTGATCGCCGCTTCGGTGCTGTTCAGCCGCTCGAGCCGGACCCGGGCGGCTTCACCGAGCAACTGGACCCGGCGGGTCGCATTCGCGGCCTTGCGTCCGGCCTGGATCACGCCGTCGGCATAGCGTTCGTGCTCACCGCTGCGCTCGGCGAGCTGGCGCAGCTTCTCCTCGGTCGAGGCCTCCGGGTTCATCGCCAGCAGCGCGGCGTAGTGATCCATCGCGGCGGGAAACTCGTCGACGCTGGCGAGCCGCGAGCCGGCCTCCTCGTGGAGCGCACCGATCATCGAGCGATCCATGCCGAGCTCGATCGTGCGTTCCAGCACGCGGATCACGTCGCGTGGCCGCTGGGTGGTGTCGTAGTGCGAGCGCAGCAGATCGAGCGCGGCTTCGCGCACCGCCGTGGTCGCCTTGGGCGATTCGAGCAGCCGCTCGAGCAGCGCGAGGCTCTCACGATCATCATCCGCAACCGCGAGCAACGGCTTGGCAGCTGCAAGTGCGCGTGCCGGATCGGCGAGATTGTCCAGCCACACCGCGGCGATCCGTGCGCGGCTGCGATCGCGCTCCTTCTTGGTCAGGCTGTCGAGCCGGCTCTCCCACAGCGTGATCAGATCGGCCCATCGCTCGTGGCGCTCGAGCAAACGCTCGAGGCTCTGGCTGACCTGCGCATCGTCGGGGACCAGCGGCAGCAGCTGCTGGTAATAGCCGATGGCGCGATCGGGTTGATTCGCGACGTCCTTGGCGAGCTGTGCGGCCTCGCGGAGCAGGCGGATCCGTCGAGCATCGTCCTTGGTTGCGCCGACCGCCCGATCGTAAAGGCCGAGTGCGTCGCCCCAGCGCTCCGCGACGGTATAGATCACCGATAGCCGCTGCAGCGCGGAATCCGATGATGGCGCCAGCGTGGTCACTCGGACGAGGATGGTCTCGAGCACCGCGGGGTCGTCACCGAACCATTCGTCGCAGAAGCTGCTCGCGCGTTCGCCCAGCATCTCGGCGACCTGCGGTTCGAGGTCGTTCGCGAGCGCGTAGTTGTAGAGCTTGACGACGTCGTCAGGTCTATCGAGCTCGGCGGCGAGCCCTTCCACCTCGTCCCACGCGCTGACCGCGTGGGGTGAATGCTTGACGGCCTCGGACGCTTCCTTGAACTGAGACAGGTCGGCCATAGACTCCTCGGTCGGTCGCAGGCGGATACAGAGCGCGGCCCCTCTGGCGGCGCGCTCGTCGCGAAGAAAAATCGTACCACGCAGCGACTCGTCAACTCGCGGGAGCCAGAGCAGATCCGACCGGTTGAGGTTCCGGAGTGGTGTCGGCTGCTACGAGTCAGAACCGGTAATGAGCGCCTACCACGACCGACACCGGTGCTTGGAAGGCGGTGCCCAGGCCGTACGAGGTCGTTCGCCGAACCTCGCCGCCGTTGATCGTCTTGAGAAACACCAGATCCTCCGCCGTCCCTCCTTCGATCGGCCGCAGCTCGGCCGGTGCCGCGTACACCTCGTCGAGGTTGGTCGCCTCGCGGCGATCGAACACGTTGAACACATCCACTGTGAGGTCGATCCGCCGCCACCGCGCGTGAGCTCGAACGTTTGCCTGCGCGAGCATCGGTCCTCGACCCAGGCCACCACGCTCGAGCAACGGGATGACCCCGACATCTGTAATGCCGAAAGCAGTTCGCGGCCTCCCGCTGTTCAGTGACAGCCGGGTCGCGACGCCAACTTCGGTGGAGCCGAAACTTCCGCGCCGACCGAGCTCGATGAACACGCGGTGTCCGACATCGGTGGGCAGCCGGCCGATCGACGTCCCAGCGACGAATGGAACATCGAGCTCGTCGCTGTCGTAGAGTGCCGCACCTTGTCGTGGGTCGAACGGTCCCGGGAAGTTGCCGATCGTACGGCCCGCGACATAGCCGGTGCGTAGGGTGGTCTTGGCGGTGGGCGACGTGGCGATCTCGATCGCGACCAGCTCGCTGGCGCGCATCGCGGGCAGCTCGTCACCGTGGCGCCCGGGGTTATCGAAGCCGCGGCTCGTGGTGTCGAGCCCGCGGCGCAGCCACCGGCCTTGTGCCCAGATCGTCAGCTGAAACAGCCGCGCCAGGCCGAGCTCGAAGCCGGCGGTGAGCTCGTCTTGCGCCATCGGCGCGATCCCACCTGCGACGCGAAATGCCTGACCACCTTGGGTCGTGCGCCCGGGGCCGAACGGTGACTCGGAGTCGTGCACCGTCGCGTCTCGACTGATCACCGTCGGTCCTAACCCCGCCGGCAGCAACGCATGGCTACGACCCATGCTGACCCACAGACGCGAACGCTGATTGCCCAGCACGTCCCAGGCGAGCCCCAGCCGCGGCGCGAGCTCCGAGCGGAACGCCAGTTCAGGTCCGACCCACATCGCCTCCCAGCGCAGCCCACCGTTGACCCGGATCGCGGCCTGAGGCGAGAACGTATCCTCGACGTAGGCAGCGGCGTACCGGGTGCGGTAGGTCAGCTTCGACTGATCCGCATAATCACACGGCGCTCCGACGGCGGCGATGCACTCGCCGTCGACATACCGCAGGTGATCGACGTGACCGTCGAACAGGCTGCGCTGCTGCTCGCCGCCGGTGAACCGCGAGGTGATCACGGCGCGCGCGTCCTCCAGCGTCGCGCCTGCGCGGATCACGTTGTTGCCAATTCGATGCGCGAGCTCGCCGGACATCGTCGGCCGATCGGCCACCACGTCGACCAGCGCACCGGCGCCACCGCTGGCGAAGAACCCGATCGGCACGCCGCATGGCGGTCCCCGCAACGGGAACGCGTTGTCATTGCAGGCCGCGGCGAGCACCGGATCGTCGGCGAGCGTGGCCGGGACGTATGCGGTGAGCAGCTGCGGAAGGTCGGCAGCCGCTGCGTCGTGCGCCGACTCGCGATGGTCACTGCGATGCCATGCCAGCTGCAGCTTGGCACGCGTGGTCTTCCACGTTCCCCGCCAGGTCGCGATGCCATCGCCGATCAGATCGAACCTGTCGGTGCCCGCGGCTTGTCGGGTGGAGTTGGCGAGAAACCGCGCGGTCTGGCTCGCGTGGCCGATCAGCGTTAGCTCGAGCGCATGGCGACCGCGATCGAACCCTGCGCGCGCCATCACCGGGACGAGCCAGTCGATCGATCGCGCATCGGTCGTCGAGATCGTCTGGGTGACGACCTGACCATTGGGACTGATGTCGGCGACTCCGTTGGCATCACCATCCACCAGCCGCGCTGCGCGCCAAGCAAACTCGGTCCTGGCGACGATCGGCGCAACGCCCGCCGCGTACCACGCCGAGCCACCCAGCCAGCGTCCAAGCGGGCCTGTGGCCACGAGCGACGCGCTGACGTCGGGACCCGCTTCCACCTCGAGCCGCCGCAGCTGGTAACTGATCGGGGCGATCGCCCGATCGCGCGCACGACCCGTCAGGCCGCCCCACGCGTGTAGCTCCAGTTGATGGCTCGGCGTTCCCCGGCGGAGTCGCGCGTCGATCTTGCCACCGGTGCTCGCGCGGTCGCGCGCCGCAAATCCGCCCGCGGTGACCATCAGACCGTCGAGAAACGTCAGTGGGATCCGCGTGTCATTGCCACCGCTGCGGATGTTGTCGGACGGCGCGTCGTCGATCGTCCACCGGTTCTCGAGGCCCGTAGCTCCGCCGAACGTGGGGCCCGCCTCGTCGCGACCCGCGCCGAGGCCATAATGAGCGATCGAATCGTGCGTGTTGTCGCCGACCGGCAACTGCAGCAAATAGCGTGCGGGCAACCACGTCGACAACGCGAACGGCGACTCGTCGTCGAGTGGATCGGCCACCGATGCACAGCCGAACGTGTTCGGCGCATCGCAGCTCGGTGGCGGCTCAGCCGTTGGCTGCTTGCCGAGGCCGAACAGATCGCGGGGATCCTCGGCGTGGGCCGTGCTGCTGGCGAGGACCGCGAGCAGCCAGAGAGATCGCACCACGTGACGGTAACATCAAACCCATCGAACGCCGCGCAGGCTCGTCACTTCAGATCGATGATCGTCGTGATCGCGAGGCCGTTGTCGGTCGCGTCCAACGTCATCTTCGCGCGCCCGAACAGGTTCGCCATCCGCATCAGGTCATCGTCAGCACGTCCGCCCGCCTGGCTCGACAGCCGCATGAGCCCGCCGTAGTCATAGGTCATCGCGAGCAGTGGAACCTTGCCACCACCCGACGCCGTCATCAGCTTCTGGGCCAGTGGCTTGGTGGTACCCGCACCCGCGACGAGCACCTTGTCAGAGACTCCGGCGTACATCGCAAACGGCACCGGTACGGCGGCCTTGCTGACATCGTGGAGCTTGCCGTCGGGCTGGATCCCGAGCTGGGCGATGTTCGGCTCCAGCTTCGTCGCAAGCTCGTAGAGTGCCTTCGCGCCGGTCGTGCTCGCGAACGCGATGGCGTCGATCTTTTCCGGCATTCCATGGCTCATCGACAGGGAATCGACCCGCAGCACCGCGCCGGCCAGCTTGGTCACGGGCTCGGGCAGCGGCGCCTTGGACGCCATGACCATGTTGTCGCCAAGCTCACTCAGCTCGCGGGCCTCGCACACGGACCCGAGCCGGGTGAGCGCTTCTCCAAACGCTCCCACCAGCTTCTGACCCTTGGCGACGTCCATTGCGGCGCTCAGTGCGAGCAGCGGGTTGCCGCCCATCAGCTCGGTGAATCCGGGAACCTCGTTCTTGATGCCCTTGACCTCGCCGGCGAGATCACTCGCCAGCTCCAGCACCATCGTGGTCGACATTCGCTGCGCCGACACCTCCGAGGTGCCGATCACGAGCCGCGGCGTGCGTGCGGCGAGCTTGCGCAGCTCCGGCCCGCACGCAGGCGGAGGTTGGTCGACGGGGAGCGCGAGCGCGTGGTCGATCAGCCTGACGCTATCCACGACGCCGACCATGTGGGGACTGAAGCCGTACTTGGCGATCGCGTCCTTGAGCACCTTGCCGTCGGCCATGCTGGCGTCGGGCTTCTTGGTCCCCAAAATCAAGTCGAGCGAGCTCGCGACCAGATCGGTGGTCGTGATCGCGAACACCGCCTGGTTGTCGGTGAGCGCGAGGATCACGAGCGTCTTGCCGTCAGCGGTGTACTGCCAGAACGACACATTCCCGTGCTGCTGTTGCGGCGGCACCGTCATCCCGGCTTGCTTGGCAACCCGTTCGATCGTTGCGAGCAGGGCCTTGTGATCCCTGAGCTCGATCCGCATCACCGGCATCACCCCGAGGCCGTACACCACGAACTTGGGCGTCGCCGAGAGCCCGAGCGATTCGAGGCCCTTGACGTTCCACTTGCCATCGAGCTCGGCGAACACCGCGTCGATCAGTGGCTTGTGCTCCGGATCGAACGTCGCCGCGGTATCCATGGCCCGCTTCATCATCGGACCCGCCGCCGCCGCCATCTTGTCGTAGATCTCGAACGGGACGGTCTCGAACGAGGCGACGACGTACGGCGAATCTGCAGGCACGTGGGCGAGCAATGCTGCCGACAGCTTGCTGGTGTCGACCACGACCGGCTTGGGTTGAAGATCGCCGGCTGGATTTCCCGACTCCTTTTTGCACGCGGTGACCAGCAAGCCAACCACGACCAGCAGAGCGAACCACGAGCGCGAAACGTGATGCATCATTGTTTCCTTCGGTTGTCAGTTCATCTCGACGGACATCCACATGCCCAGGCCGTTGTTGGTGACATCGACGTTGAGATCGCCCCGCCGGAGCAGCTTCCTGACCGCGGCGCTTGTATCGCGCTCGATCTGTTTCAATTCCGGGTCGGCGATCTCGTCGCCGTCGCCATCGTCGTCGTCATCGTCGTCGTCATCGTCGTCGTCGCCCTTGTACAAGCGCTCGAGCTCGAAGAACTTCTTGTAGTCGTAGGTCATCACCAGCAGGGGGGCCGCCGTGGAGACCTTCGCGTTGATCACGCGGTCTGCGAGCGCGCGATCCTTCTCACCGGTCGCGATCACCACGTTGCGATCGCCCGCACCGACGTAGATCTCGTACGGGATCGGCATGATCGACTTGTCGATCGCGTGGAGCTTGCCATCGGCGATGAGCCCGAGACTGGAGGCCAGCGGGACCTGCCTGATCATCGCGTCCAGCAGCTGTTTACCCGAGCTTCCCGTGACCATGCCGATCGCCTCGAGCCGTTCGGGGAGCATCTGTCCCGGTTGCTTGGTCAGCGCGTGCAGCGCGAACGCAGCGCCCTGCACCGGAATCGGCAGCGGAGACGCGGATGTGCGCTGGATGGCCTCGCCGGCTTCGCTGCCGTCTTGCCACTCACACGAACGGCCGATCCCCATCACCGCAGCGCCAAACCGCCCGACGAGCGAGCGGACCGCGCTCTCATTGGCGCCACCGCCGAGCGCGAACACCGGATCGCCGGACATCACGATGTCGAGTCCGGGAACCGCGATCTTCGCCGACTTGACATCTGCGAGCAGATCCTCGGCGAGCTCGAGCACCATCCCGAACGCCACACGCGTGCGCGACATCTCGGTGTACCCGGCCACGACCCGAGGCACGCGCTCGGCGAGCGAGCTCAGCTCGACCTGGCATGACGTGGGCAGCTCCCCCGACATCAGATCGGTCAGCTTCGAGATCAGCAGGCGGGTGTCGGCATAGCCGACGAGGTTCGGCCCAAAGCCATGCGCGAGCATCACCTGCTTGAGCCCGGATCCGTCCGCCATGCTGGCCGATGGCAAGTCCTTGCCCAGCACATGACCGAGCATCAGCTCGATCACGGCGGTGGGTGCGATCGCGACGACGAGCTGACGACTGGCAACCGCAACCACGGTCGTGGTCTTGCCGCCGTCGAATCGCCAGAACGTCGCGCCGTCGCGGGTCTCGGGCGTGATGGTGGTACCCAGCTTGCGCAGGATTCGCCCGATGGTGTCGACCATCGTCTTTTCATTGCTGAGCTCGAACCGCATCACGGGCAGCAGCCCGAGGCCGTACACCGCGAACCGCGGCCGCTCCGCGAAGCCGAGCTTGGCAAACCCGGCGTAGCTCCAGCTGCCGCCGAGCTCTTCATCGAGCATCCTGAACACCACCCCGGTGGGCTTATCGCTGTGGAGCAAGCGCCGGGTGATCGGCGCGAACGCGTCTCTGATCTGCGTGTACTGCTCGAGCGGGAGCGCCTCCAACGAACCCATCACGTACGGCGTATCCGCCGGAACATGGGCGAACAGGCCCGGGACCGAGACGTTGGATGGCGAGCGCGGCGCTTGCTTCGAGCAAGCACCGAACCCGATCGCGACCACGAACAGGATAGCGGCGCGGCGAGCGGTGTGACCGTACATGGATGTTCCCCTGGCGCATGACACTAACAGGCCGACCGTCGGCTGTGCGTCACGGCCATGCTCGATTGGGAGCCTCGAGTGTGAGGAACGGTGGACACGCTGCCGGCAACGACGTGGAGCCCGATGTGCGGCTCGAGGTGAGCCGGCTGCCTCGTCAAGCGCGAGCGTGGGACCGAAGGACATCGCTGCTGCAGAACGCAGCAGGGTTTACGCTGTAGCGCCGGTCAGTGATCGTGATCGCAGCCGGGACCGTGCTGATGGGCCTTTTCGTGCTCGGCGATCTCGGCGCGCACCTTCTCCATGTCGAGGTTCTTGGCCTGGGTCACCAGATCTTCGAGCGCCGCCGGTGGTAGCGCACCGGACTGGCGGAACAGCAGCACGCCATCGCGGAACAGCATGAGCGTGGGGATCGCCTGGATCCCTGCAGCACCCGCGAGCTCCTGTTGCGCCTCGGTGTCGACCTTGCCGAACACGATGTCGGTGTGCGAATCGGAGGCCTTCTCGAACACCGGGCCGAACGCGCGGCACGGGCCGCACCACTCCGCCCAAAAATCGAGCAGCACGATGCCGGGCTTCTCGATCGTCTGTGAAAAGTTCTCCGCGGTGATCTCGACAGTGGCCATTCCGACAACTTGGCTTGGTTACGGCTGGCACGCAAGGGCGAGCAGGGCTCGTGTGCGCGACGCTCCAGCCCCGCACACGTGACAACCGGCGCAGCGTGCCCTGCTGCCCCGACACCGGCGGCAGCGCTGCCTGCGTGCTACGTTTGTTCGCGTGTCCAAGCTGCGGATCACTTACAACGCCCCCGTTGTGTTGACGTTCACGATCGCAGCAGTCCTCGTGTTCCTGCTGCCGACCGAGACCCGGGTGCACTGGTTTGCGGCGCATCCACGCTTCGTCGATGCCGGCAGCTACGTTGGACTGTTCAGCCACATCCTCGGTCACGGCAGCTGGGACCACTTGCTCGGCAACTTCATGCTGATCTTGCTGCTCGGCCCGATCCTCGAGGAGCGCCATGGCTCGGTGTCGCTGCTGCTGATGATGTTGATCACCGCGCTGGTCACAGGGCTCATCAATGTCGCGTTCTCGGATCACGTGTTGCTCGGCGCCAGCGGCATCGTGTTCATGATGATCCTGCTGGCGTCGACCGCGAACATTCGCCAGGGCGAGATTCCGCTGACCTTCATCGCCGTGGCCGTGATCTATCTCGGTGGCGAGATCTATCGCGCGGTCACCAGCGACGACAACGTGTCGCGCATGGCTCACCTGATCGGCGGATGCGCCGGCGCAGCCTTCGGATTCCTCGGCGCGCGCGCGAAATCGGCTCGGAGCTCCGACGTCAAGAACCTCGGCTTACCGGCTGCACGAACGCTCAAGCGCTGACGTCTTCACAAGAAGAAGTCTGGCGTGAGCGGTGCGCTCGGATCGACCGCGTAGCTGGTCAGGTCGGTGATGCCCTCGCCGCGCAGCACATCATCGTCGATCAGGAACTTGCCGGTCAGCGACCGGGACGGCTTGGTGACGATCGCGTGCGCCGCGTCACCCATGATCGATGGCTTGCGCGAGCCGCGGATCGCCTCGTCGCCGCCGAGCAGATTCTGGATCGCGGCGGTGGCGATCGTCGTGCGCGGCCACAGTGCGTTGACCGCCACGCCCACGCCCGCGAGCTCGGTCGCCATGCCCAGCACGCACATGCTCATGCCGTACTTGGCGATCGTGTAGGCAACATGTGGAGCGAACCAGCGCGCCTCCATGTTGAGCGGCGGTGAGATGTTGAGAATGTGCGGATTGGCGGACTTCTTGAGGTGCGGCAGGCAGGCCTGCGAGCACGCAAACGTCCCGCGCGTGTTGATCTGGTGCATCAGATCGAACCGTTTCATCGGGGTGTGCTCGGTCCCGGTGACGCTGATCGCGCTGGCGTTGTTGACCAGGATGTCGATGCCACCGAACGTCTCGACCGTCTTCGCGACAGCGGCCGCGATCTGCTCGTCGGAACGGATGTCGCACACCAGGGGCAACGCCGTGCCGCCGGCGGCTTCGATCTCGCTCGCGGCGGTGAAGATCGTGCCCGGGAGCTTGGGGTTGGGCTCGGTGGTCTTCGCCGCGATCGCGACGTTCGCACCATCGCGCGCGGCGCGCAGGCCGATCGCGAGCCCGATGCCGCGACTGGCACCCGTGATGAACAGCGTCTTTCCGCGCAGGGACATCCCCGGAATCTACCGCACCTGATCAGAACTGGTCGGGGTTCATCGCGTCGGCCATCAGGTCTGGATCGAGCGGCCGGATCACCTTCGACAGCATCTGGGCCGCTGCGATCCCGACGACCGAGCCGATTCCGAACGCCCAGAACCCGTGGCTCATCGCGACGAATCCGGGGCCGCCCGGCTTGGTTCCGACGAAGATGCACCCCGCGATCAAGCTGACCATGACGCCGATCGTCGCGAGGCTGGCGGGTGAGATCCGTAGCTGCGGCCGCTTGTTGGCCAGCGCGAGCCCGGCCGACGTCGCGAGCGCGAGCGTGGCGATGATCAAGCCAACGAACGTGACCCAGCCGAGCGGGGCGAATGCATCGGAGGTGACGTCCTCGCCCAATACGTTGTGGCTGTCCCTCAGCTGCTCGACGAACGCACCGTTCGACATGCCTTCGCTCGCATAGATGCATCGCGCCGACGAGATCTCCTCGGTGCGATCGGGTGAGTCACGGTCGAACACCGTCGCACGGGTTGCAAAGCAGCTATTGCAGTTGCGGCATCCGAGCGGACCGAAGCTGATCCCCATCTGGGGATGCGCGAGCCACGATTTGGACATCGCCGCGAATCCCAGGAGCGCTGTTGCGATCAACCCCAGGATGATCCCGTTGGTTCGCGCCCCACTCTTGACCACGTCACTGTTCGAACCGTCGTTCATGCCGCACCTTCTCGTCTCCATGCAGACGATGGATCTCGCCTGATGTAGCGCCGGCTCGCGCGACTACTCGGTCTTTTCCCACCACTGACACCACCAGTTGCCGCCGACCAGGATGCGCAGCTTCGGGTGCCAGCAGTACGACAGTGCCTCGTCGGGATTCAGATAGTAGAGACAGTTGTCACACTTCTCGTCGCCGTACGGCTGGCCCTTGAGGACCGCGTCCTCGGCGAGGTGCTTCAGCTGGAGTGCCAGCTTCTCGTCGATCTCTTTGGGCTCGGGCTTGGGCAGGTCGTCGGCCATCGCGCGGAGCTTAGCCCGGCCGTTGCGGCTACGCTTTGCGAAGCTGCCGCGAAAACCAGGCCACGGTCTCGGCCATGCCATCGGCAACCTGGTGCGTCGGAACGTAGCCAAACGCGGCCTGGATCTTTTCGATCGATGCCTGGGAGTGCAGCACATCACCGGGGCGCGGCTCTTCGAACGCGGGTTCGGCCTTCGCGATCTCGGGGACGTCCTTGGCAAGGGAATCGCGGATCATCGCGAACAGCGCCTTGAGATCGGTGCGGCCGTTGCAACCGCAGTTGTACACGGTGCCGACCACGCTCGGATCGCTCGCGGTCGCGGCGAGCAGGTTTGCTTGCACGATGTTATCGACGTAGCAGAAGTCGCGGCTATTGGTGCCGTCGCCGTAGATCACGCACGGCTTGCCCGCGAGCAACGCGCTGATCCACTTCGGGATCACGGCCGCGTACGGGCCGTCTGGGTCCTGGCGCCGGCCGAACACATTGAAGTAGCGCAGGCCGATCAGCTGCTGGCCATAGACGTCGTGAAACACCTGCGCATAGATCTCGTCGGCGCGCTTCGTCGCTGCGTACGGCGATAGCGGCTTGCCGATCCGATCCTCGTGCTTGGGCAGGCCAGGATGATCGCCGTACACCGACGAGCTCGAGGCGTAGACGACGCGACCGACGCTGGCGTCCTTTGCCGCGATCAGCACGTTCAAGAACGCGTCGACGTTGTGCTGGTGCGACGCCAGTGGATCTTTGATCGACCGCGGCACCGAGCCGAGCGCCGCTTGATGCAGCACGATGTCGACCTCGGCGCACGCGTCCTTTGCCACCGCAGGATCGCGGAGGTCGCCTTCGATGAACCGGAACTGCAGCCGCTCGTCAGGGTTGATCGCGAGCACGCTGTCGAGGTTCTTCTTGTGACCCGTGATGAAGTTGTCGACACCGACGACGGTCTGCCCGAGATCGAGCAAGCGCTCGAGCAAGGCCGAACCGATGAACCCCGCCACTCCCGTCACCAGCCAGCGCCGCGGGGCATTGACCAGCTGCTCGCAGACCGCGTCGTATCGGGTGCGGTTCATAGACTCCAGACCCGAATTCCCCGCGGTCCCTTGTTGCCGGGAACTGGCGGAAGCGCGCTCTTGACGTCGATCACCACACCACCGTCGCGTACGCGTTCGTAGATCGCGCCCGGATTGGAGATGTATTCCTTGTGCGCGACCGCGAGGATCGCGGCATCGAGGCCGACCAGCTTGTCGAGCGCCGTGAGCTCGATCTTGTACTCCTCGTGCGCCTCGCGCGGATCGCCCAGCGGATCGTTGACCATCGCATCGATCCCGTATTGCGCGAGCTCGCCGATGATGTCGGGGATCTTCGAGTTGCGGAGGTCCGGCACGTTCTCCTTGAACGTCAGGCCGAAGATGCCGACCTTGGCCTTCTTGAGCGGCACGTCGGACTGGGTCAGCATCTTGACGCACTTCTGCGCGATGAACGGACCGACGTTGTTGTTGATCCGGCGACCGGCGAGGATCACCTCGGGCAGATAGCCGAGCTCCTGCGCCTTGGTGGTCAGATAGTACGGATCGACGCCGATGCAGTGGCCGCCGACGAGACCGGGGCTGAACCGCAAGAAGTTCCACTTGGTGCCCGCGGCTTCGAGCACGTCCGCGGTGCGGATGCCCATCCGATCGAAGATCAGGGCCAGCTCGTTCATCAGCGCGATGTTGAGATCGCGTTGCGTGTTCTCGATCACCTTGGCGGCCTCAGCCACCTTGATCGATGGCGCGCGGTGTACGCCGGCGACCACCACCGAGGCATAGACCCGGGCGACGCGTTCGAGGGTCTCGGCGTTCTGGCCCGAGACGACCTTCATGATCTTCTCGAACGTGTGCTCCTTGTCGCCGGGGTTGATGCGCTCGGGCGAGTAGCCGAGGAAGTAGTCGACGCCGTTCTTGAGCTTGCTCTTGTCGTCGAGGATCGGCCCGCACACCTCTTCGGTGACGCCGGGGTAGACCGTCGACTCGAACACCACGACGTCGCCCTTCTTGAGGTGAGGTCCGATCGTCTTGGACGCCGAGATCATCGGCGTGAGGTCCGGGCGATTGTTGCCATCGATCGGCGTGGGAACCGCGACGATGTAGAACGTGCAGTCCGCGAGCCGCGTCGGATCCGCCGTCATCTCCAGCTTGGTTGCGGCCGCCAGCTGCTCGGTGGTGACCTCGAGGGTTTCGTCGTGACCGGCCTTGAGCTCATCGACGCGGCGCTGGCGAATGTCGAAGCCAACGGTCGGCAGCTTGCGTCCGAATGACAGCGCCACCGGGAGGCCGACGTAGCCCAGGCCGATGACTGCGATCTTCTCTTGCTCCAAGGTTCGCATCAGCGACGAGATCACCACGGTTCTCGATCGCGATTCAAGCTGCCGGGCAGCCGAACGAGCGGGCCGGTCCGGCCGACTCAGTACCGAACGGCTTGCGCCCAGTCGTGTGTCAGGAACACACACTCCGCGGACTCGATCGCGAGTCGATCGCCATGCGCGATCGGGACGATCTGACCCGGGCGCAGCGACGCACCATTGAGCACGTGATTGCCGATCTGATCCGGTCGCAACGTCCATGATCGACCTCGTCTCACCAGCGTCGAGCCCCGTACCCGCTGGATGTCTGGGACGCCGTTGTGATCGAAGCGGAAAGCGAGCCCATGGTCCTCGGGCAGCGCTACCGCGAGCTGCGCGCGGATCGGGATCGGCCCATAGCGTCTTTGCAGGTCGACCTGCCCCCACCGGGGGAGGAGCGCGGCCGATCCCCGCGCGGGTTGCACGATGACGGCGTCTCGTGGCGTGCCGAACGCGCAGCGGTCCCATGGCAGCCACAGCTCGCCCCACGCAAGTCGCGCACGGCGAGTGTCCTCGATCGCGAGCTTCACATGTGTGGTGACCGCGAGTCGTGCTGCCAGTTGCGTGATGGCATCGAGGTTCATGCCGCTCCCGAACGCCACGACGTCCCATCGATCGTCGATCAGCCAATCGAGACGGCCGCTCCGGGTGCCGACACAGTCGTCGACGACCTCGATCCGGCGCACGGTCGCCGGGATGATGCCGACGAGGTCCTCGATGCGGAGGGCGTGAGACCGCTCACCGAGCCAGATCGAGAGACTGGTGCAGCTATGCGGGAGTCGCCAGATCAACCTGCGCGTTGCTTGGTCGAGCTCGGTGATCCCGAATCCGACGTGCTCGACAAATTGGCCGGCGTCGCTGGCAAACAGCTCGATCGCAGAGGCGATGGTACCCGCGTCGGCCGTGTCATGTGGGCGGCCATGGAGCTCGACGGCGCGAGCATGGAACAAGGTCCACGCGATGAACGAGGTGTTTCGCCCTCGGTACTGTGAGCCCACGCGGGTCTGAAACTCGGCCAGCTGTTCGGCGCTCGGTTCGCTCGGTAGCGCGAGCTCGAGTGCCAGCAGCTCGCCCCGTGGATCGTTGCGTGTGAGTAGCCAGTCGGCGTAGACCGACCATTCGGCGAGATCGTCCTCGGTCTGGGGTAATCGCGCCGGCCGCACGCTACGTTAGCCGACGAGCAACACGCCCAGGAATCGCCCGCGCGGCATCAGCTGAGCGAGCTGGAGCAACTCGGCCTCGCGCGTCTTGTGGGCGCGGCCAACGATCGCGACGGCATCCATCTGCGACGCGGCATTGGTGTGCTCGCCGAGCAGATCGAACCCCGTGAGGTCGACGAGGATGTGGGCGAACAGCTCCCTGCCGGATTCGAGCACCCGGGTCAGCTGCGGCACCACGTCGCCTGCGCGTTCCACGCGCGGTGCGCTGAGCAGCGCGAGCGAGCCGCGCAGCCATCGCGTCGTGAACACCGATTCAGCGTCGGCACTGTGGCCCTGTCCGATCACCGCAAGTCCGGGATATCGAACATTTGCGTCCACCACCGCGACCGTCGCTCCACTCAGATCGCACAGCGCGAGCCCGATCTGGATGATCAGGGGCGGCACCGCGACCTTGTCGCCACTGGGCACGAATCCGATCGCACCGAGCCGGCTCGCACGGATCCGCCGCGCAATCCGGGAGCATTCGGCGCGCACCTCGCCGTGGTCGTTGCCATCGATCGCGATGCCGAGCGCTGAGAGGATCTCATCATCGCTTGCTGAGACGGGATCGCTCGAGGCCACGAGGTGAGCGTAGCACTGCTGCGCCGCCCGATTGGAAACCGAACCAGCTGCTTGCGGACCCGCCAGGCTGCACGGTACGCAGTGCACGTGTGGTCGATCGTCCACGTGCTGTCGTCGTACGGTGTTGGTGGGCAGGAGCGGGTGGCGCTGGATCTGGCGATCGGCCAGCGAGCACGCGGTCACCGGGTCGGTGTGGTTTCGCTGGCCCCGCCGCCGGATGGGGCGATGGCGCAGGAGTTCGCCCAGGCCGGGATCCACGTCGAGCGCGTGCCGAAGCGGGGAGGGCTCGACGCCACGCTGGTACCAAGGCTCGCGCGTGCGCTGCTTCGCCAGCACGCCGACGTCGTTCACACCCACAATCCGCTCCCGTTGATCTATGGAGCTCCTGCGGCGCGGCTCGTCGGTGCGGCGGCGATTCACACCAAGCATGGGGCGAATCCCGGCTCGCGGGGCCATCGCGTGCTGCGGCGGGTCGCAGCCCAGATGACCCACGCGTTCGTCGCGGTGTCGGAGACCACCGCAGCGCAGGCGCGAGCGCTTGGCGACGCGCCCCAGGCCAAGCTGCATACGATTCCCAACGGGATCCGTCTCGATCGCTACCAGCCGGATCCCGAAGCGCGTGCTGCCGCCCGGGTCGAGCTCGGGCTGGGCGATGCGTGGGTGATCGGCACCGTCGGCCGGCTCGACGCTTACAAGAATCAAGCGCTGCTCGTGCGCGCGGTCGCTCCCCTCTTGTCGTCGACCGTGCGGCTCGTGATCATCGGTGAAGGCGATGCGCGCGCGGAGGTCGAAGCGGCCGTCGCGGCGCTGCCCGATCCGCGCTGGGTCGTGATGACGGGCCGCCGGATGGATGTCCCGCGGCTGATCCACGCATTCGACGTGTTCGCGCTGTCGTCGAAGTCCGAGGGGCTTCCGCTCGTAGTGCCGGAGGCAATGGCTGCCGCGCTCCCGATCGTGTCGACCAACGTCGGTGGTCTGCCGAGCGTCGTCGATGACGGCGAGACCGGACTGCTGGTACCGGTCGATGAGCCGGCGCTATCGGCAGCGCTCGCCAGGTTGACGGCGGACCATGAGCTGGCGCGCCGGTTGGGTCGCCGCGCTCGCGAGGTCGCGCTCCAGCGATACAGTCACGACCGCATGGTCGATGCGTACCTCGAGCTCTACGACTATGCACGCAGGTAGCGGCCAGCCATCATCCACTCGAGATCGCGCTCGACATCGCGGCGGCGCTCGCGATGGGTTTCGATCACGAGCTCCTTGATCATGCGCAGATCGCGTGATGCGGCCGCGACGATCCGATAGCCGGTTCGGCGCACCAGACCGAGCACGCCACCGCGACGCGTGGTTGAAGGCACCACGAGGTCGAAGCATGCTTCGCCCTTGGCCCACATCACCTCGTCGATCCCGGGCACCTCGAGCTGCAGCGGGACCTCCCTGCGCGTGGGTCCTCCGACATACGGCCGCTCGATCCGGACACCCATCGAGGACAGATCGACAGCCAGTCCGGTGGCCTCCTCGCCATCGACCAGCTCCCAGCACATCGCCTCTACGTCGATCCGAGGACTTTCGCGGCGGAAGTCATGCATCCGAAAATTTTCGGCCGCCCAGCGACGGTGGGCAACTTTGGGCGATCGGCGATCCGCTCAGTCCTTGTTCTGCGCGTGGATGTGCGCGAGACCAGGCAGCGCGAACTGCGTGAAATACATGGCGTCCGACATCTCACGGTCGGTCGCCAACCGGCGCAGGTCATACGGATCGATCGGGCGCATCGTCCGCAGCGAGCTCGGCCACAACCAGTTGACGCCGCTGACGTTCGATAGGCCGATCCGGTACCCGGCGTCGATCAGCGCTTTGCGGATCTGCGCGCTGCGATGCACGCGCCGCCCGACCGGGTAGGCCAAGGCGCGGACCGGCCGGCCGATCTCGGTCTCGATGTCCTTGCGCGATCCTTCGAGCTCGGAGCGCAGTCCGTCCTGGTCGAGGGTCTGGAGCACGCGGTGATTGCGGGTGTGTGATTCGATGTCCATCCCGGCAGCGGCGAGCGTGCGCACCTGATCCCACGTCATGATCAGCTCGTTTGCGTGGCTCGCTTCGATCGATGGGTTCCATTCGACGCCGAGCGCATTTGCGATCTGCGTGAGGAACTGATCGACGTCGAGGTGGGCGGTGTTCTTGATGGTCTGGTTGAGCACGCGCCGTGCGCTCGGGTTTCGCGGATCGAGCTCGATGCGTTGCGGGTAGGTGATCACACCACTGCGCGTGGCGCGCTTGACCATCAACGAGATTCGCTCCCACCAGTACAGCGCGCGGTCGGTGACGAAGCGCGTGGAGATGAAGAACGTCGCGCGGACGCCGAGCTCCTTGAGAATCGGCAGTGCGACGTCGTGACAGCTACGGTAGCCGTCGTCGAACGTGATCATCACGGCGTTCGTCGGTAGCGGCTTGCCGTCGATCGCACCGATCAGATCATCGACTCCGATCGGTGTCGCGTGACGCACGACGGTCTCGAGCTGGCGGCGAAACTGCTCGGGAGTCGCATCCGCGGTGTCGGGATCGTATGGGTAGGCGGGATCGTCAGCGGATACGTGATGGTACGTGACGATCGGGACCACCGCGAATGGCGCGAACCGCCGCACGTGCATGATCGCTCCAAGTGCCCCGGCTCGATGCAGGAGCTCAGCTACCCGTTCGCGCATCCACGGTCAGCATACCGCAGCCACCCATACCTCAGCCCATCACGGTGTATGGTTCTCGAACGTGTTCGCGATTCCCGGCATCGCCGCCCTGATCGTGTTCATCCTGGCGCGGCCGCAGGAATTCTTCATCGGCCTTCAGCGGGTGCCATTTCTCCACGTGTTCACCGCGCTTGCGGTGCTGGGATGGGTGATCGATATCCGGCTGCGCCGGCTCCAGCCGCTCGCCGTGCCGACGCTGCCCTGGGTCGGAGCGTTGCTGCTATGGGCGTTTCTCGGCATGGCGGTGGTCGCTCCCGCGCAGCTCATCCAGCGCGGCATCGAGCTCGCGATCCTGTTTGCGCTGTACGGCACCATCGCGCATGGCATCCAGAAGTTTCGAACATTTCAGCTGGTCGCAGGCGTGTTGGCCGGGACATGCCTGGTGATCTCGCTGGTGTGTTTTCATCAGGGCATCTCGCCGCGGCAGTGTGTTGCCGGGGAGGTGCTCGACGGTGAGGTGATGGGCGAGCCCGATGGTCGGGCGTGCGAGACCGTGGAGCAATGCCGCGGCCCCGATGCGGAGCCCGGCAAGGACTATCGCTGCGAGCGCGTCGGCGTGTTCGGGACGTACAGCGTCCAGAATCGCGTGCGCTATCGTGGAGAGCTCCACGATCCCAACGAGGTCGGGCTGACGATCGTCGCGGGCGGGCTGTCGCTGCTGGTCGCGTTCGGGCGGCGCAGAGAGAGCTCGGTCGGGGGCGTGTTCGTGTGGCTCGCCGTGATGCTGGTGATCGCGACGGTGTATCTCACGCGCTCGCGCGGCGCACAGGTGTCGCTCCTGATGGTGCCGTCCGTGTATCTGTTACGCAGGTTCGGCTGGCGAGCATTGATCCCGATGGCGGTGTGCGCCTTGCCGGTGCTGCTGTTCGGTGGGCGAAGCGACTCCAACGCCGATACCTCGACGGCGCTTCGCTACGAGGCGTGGGCGACCGGGCTCGACATGTTCAAGAACAGCCCGATCTTCGGGGTCGGCGCACGGCTGTTCACCGAGCACCACTTTCTCACCGCGCATAACTCGTTCGTGTTGACGCTCGCGGAGCTCGGGTTCATCGGCATGGTGCTGTTCAGCTCGGTCGTCTATCTGACGTTCAAGACGTTGATCTCGGGGTTGATCCAGCTCCGAACCATCCCCGAGGCGCACGTCGCGACGGTGTGGGGAATGGCCTTGCTTGCATCGATGTGCGGGGTCCTGTTTCAGAGCAACACGCTGTCGTTTGCGTACCACTCGGTGCTGTGGATCTTCTTCGGCCTCGTCGGTGCGTGGTACTCCGCCGTGAAGTCTCACCTGCCGGAGTTTCAGGTCCGTATGACCCTGCTCGACTTCTCCGTCGTGTTCGTGTCATGCGGAATGTATGCGTTCGTGTTTCTACGCATCTTCCTCATGTACAAGGGCGAGATGTAGAGCGGGCCAGGTACCTGTCCTGCGCCTGAGCGCAAGGCCGCGGGGAGGCGGCCTACTTCTTCTTCTTGGCAGGCGGCTTCTTCGGAGCGGGCTTTGTGGCCTTCTTCGCCGCTGATTTCGCTGGCGCCTTCTTGGTGGTCGGCTTCGACGCCGCGGGCTTGGCGGGCTTGGCCGGTGCCTTGGCCGCGGGCTTGGCTGCGGGCCTGGGCTTTGCGGCGGGGGGCGTGGCGGGCTTGGCCGGCGTCTGCGCAGGTCTGGCGGGCACCACGATCGGTTTCAACGGCGTCGGCAACGGCTTGGCTGGACGCGGCGGAATGGGACCGCGGCGGGGACGCTCCTCGGGCTCCTCGTCCTCGTCGTCGTCGTCGTCGTCCTCGTCCTCGTCCTCGTCATCCTCGTCGTCGTCACTCGCTACGCGCTCACGCACAGCCTCGTCTTCGTCCTCGTCTTCGTCCTCGTCCTCGTCCTCGTACTCGTCGGCCGTGTCGTCATCCGCCTCGACGGCTCGAGGGACGCGCGGCTCGTCCTCGTCGTCGTCGTCCTCGTCGTCCTCGTCGTCCTCGTCGTCCTCGTCCTCGTCCTCGTCGTCCTCGTCCTCGTCCTCGTCCACGCCCCACGGCGGATCCGATCCGTCGCGCCATCCACCGGCCTCCTTTTCGTCGTCGTCATCATCATCATCGTCGTCCTCCTCCAGCGCCTCTTCCTCGTCGTCCCCACTCCATCCGCTGGGCTCGGAGTCGTCGCCATCGTCCTCGTCATCGTCATCGTCGTCGTCGTCACCACCATCGGCACCCTCGTCCTCGTCCTCGTCCTCGTCCTCGTCCTCATCGTCCTCATCGTCGTCATCCTCGTCCTCATCTTCGTCGCGGTCCGCGCGCAGCGGCGCAACGATGGTTCGGGAGGGGAAAATGATTTCTTCGAGGAGTTCAGCGCGCATAGTCAGGTTGCTCCGGCCGAATTCTAAGCATGCGGTTCGCATGGTGTGTCAACTCGGTGAGCGCGGTTTAAACAACGGGCCGGCGAAACCGCGCGTGATACAACCGTTTCGTGCATTCAGTCCCCGTGATCGCGGTCGTGCTCGCAGGTCTCAGTGCGACCGCGGTCGCCGAGCGCACGAGCTGGCACGGGACACTCAATACGGACGCCGCGGCCACGGATAACGTGTTCTCCGGATCGGACTCCGCAAGCCGAGAGGTCGATCTGTTCTTCCAGATCCGCCCTGGGTTGATGTTCACGTACGCATCGCCGCGGATGATCCAGGAGCTCAGCACCGATTTCGAGGTCCTCGACTACACGCGACATAGCGATGAGCCGTCGGTTTCTGCGCGCGGCGGCTGGCGCTCCGTGTTCGTGCCCGGCCCGCGCTCGGAGGCGAGCCTGAGCGTCTCGGCGTCCACGGCGCAGCTCGCCGGCATCACCTCTCGCTCCGCGCCCGACGAATCCGTGGTCCAGCTGCAACCGACGGGCAACCTGCGCGTGACCGCCGCGGACGTCAGTGAGTCGATGTCATACGTCGCGACGCGAGAGATGAGCATCGGGCAAAGCGTGTTCGCGCGGTGGAACAAGACCGACGACGAGGCGATGGATCCGACGATCGTCGAATCTGCCGAAGCCGGGCTGACGCTCAACGCCGAGCGCTCGTACGTGAACAATTCGTTCGGCCTCGAGGTCGGCGGCTCGGTGCTGCGCATGGAACGCGTGGCTCCGATCGGTGCGGAGATGGGAAGCCGGCTGGAGCGCCAGTTGATCCCGCGCGCGCGCCTGCAATGGCGCCACGACATCGACCAGCATCTATCCACCAGCGTCGACGGCGGTGCCGCCTACGTGATCCCGTACGGTACCGACCCATACAACCCGGGCGTCAAGGATCGTCATGCCGGATTGTTTCCGATCGTGGGCATCCAGGGCGCGTACACCGACACCTGGGGGCTCGCCACGTTGAGCTTTCGCCGCGACGTGTCGCCGAACATGCTGATCGCGCAGAATACCGTGAACGACAGCGCGATCCTGACCGCATCGGTCCCGCTGCCGTGGCTCAACGAAGGCCATCGCCTGCAGCCGCGGTTCGTCGGCATGGGCGTGCTCGGCTATCAACGCACCAAGCTGCTCGATCTGGAATCCGACGACACGGCGAGCTCGTTCAAGGCTGCGCGGATCGATATCGGCGTGATGTACACGCCGCGCCCAGGTCTGAGTTATGGCGCTCGGTACGAGTTCATGTACCAGACCGGTGATACGGCGGCGGCAGTCAATCTGCCCGGGTTCTGGCGCAACACGATCTTTGCCACGCTGTCGTTGCGCTACCCAGCCGAGGTGGCCGCGCAGATGCCCAAGCGCCGCAAGAACTCGCTACGCGCGGACAAGAGCGATCAGAACATGCTCGGCGCCGAGCCGGTGGTCCCCGGCGGGCTCGAGTAACCGGCTATCCGGTTGCCAGCACGACGTCGGCCGGCGCGAGGCCGCCGAATCCGGTGTTCCACGCGAGCGCGTAGCCGCTGACGTTGCGGACAACGACGCGCGAACCGGCGCCGAAGCCGTTTGGAGCGATCATCCAGTCACCCAGCGCATCGTCTTCGAAACACGTCGGTCCCACGAACAGGCCGCGCTGACCGGTGCCGGCGTGCGGCGCGCTGGCGACCAGCTCGATCTGGCTCCAGCGTAGATGGCAGATCCGCGACAGGTCGACGACCCGGAGCGGGCGATCGTCGAGCTCGCGCGCGATCGCGACGCGGCCACATGCAAATCCCGCGGCGTCACTGATCGATCGTCCCGGCTCGATCAGCAGCTCGATCCCACGGGGGACCGCAGCACGGATCGCGCCGAGCGCAGCGCGAACGTCGCCGATCGCGTGCCACGCGCCACCGAGGTTCAGGAACGCCGGCGAGACCCCTGCCGCCGCCGCACCGTCGATCGCAGCGCGTGCGGTGGCGATGAACCGCTCGGCGGAACCTGCGGTGATCGGTCCGTGATGGACGTGAATGCCGATCGCGCGCTTGTCGGCCTCGCGTGCCATCGCGGCGATCAGCTCGGAGCGCCGCGCGACCGCAACGTCGAGGCCGAACCGCGATCGCCGGTGACCGGTTCCATCGAGCACGGCGCCGATCGCGGGATCTCGGCCGGTGAGGGACGCCGAGAGCCGGATCGCGATCGCGGCTCGTGCCGGCGCAGCACGGACCTGTTCGACGGTATCGCAGCTGACGATCACGCGATGCGGCCAGGTGCCGGCACACGAGATCGCACGTCCGGTCGGATCGGCGATCGAGAGCGTGCCCACCCGAGGCAGCTCCGCGATCTCGGCGCTCGAGGCCGCGTCGAACCCATCGAGCCAGCGCGCCGCGATCGCCCGCACCTCGGGGTGCGGAAATGACTTGGCGGCGAACAGCGCCGTGACGCCCGCTTCGCGCGCCGCACCGGCGATCGCGCGAACGTTGGCTTCGATCGTCGCGATGTCGAACACCAGGGAGGGGCGCTCGCAGCGGTCGATCGTGGAGGCCACCGCAGGCGGAAGATCAGCGCGCACCCGCGGACCGTAGCTGATCGAGCCCCGCCGGTGGCAATGTGGCAGTTTCCCCTATGGTCGGGCCGGCGGGCACTTGGCAGCCGTAACCGCGGGCGGGGAGGGGCGTAGAACTCGGTATCACGCGGCATCCGCAAGCGCGGTACGCTTGCGAAGCGCCGAGGAGGCCCTTTGAGCGACTCTCGCCGACCCGATCTCGATCGTTATCCCGAGCTGGCCAACGCGTGGGATCGCCGCAAGTTCATCAAGTCTGCGGCGGTAGGCACGGCGTTCATGGCGCTGGGCGGAGCTGTGGTACGGATCGCCGCTGACGATCTGACGAAGTCAGCGCGAGCGGAGCGGCGGAGCGATGGTCGTCCGCGACTCCCGCCGGGGCAGCGCGTGATCAGCACGTTGCGCCCGATGGGCGGTGAGGAGGGCGATGGCGATGTGCGGACCTTCCGGCTCAAGGTCCACGGCCTGGTCAAGTCGCCGTTCGAGCTGGATTACGCACAGCTGCTCAAGCTGCCGCAGGTCGAGAAATCGGCCGACGTGCACTGCGTGACCGGATGGTCGATGCTCGGTGGCGTATGGAAGGGCGTGCCGATCGCGCTGCTCGCCGAGAAGGCGGGTGTCACCAGCGATGCGCGTCACGTCATCTTCGAAGCGGCGCACGGCTACACGGCGAACGTGCCGTTGAAGGAAGCGACGGCCGAAACCTGCATGGTCACCTATCGCCTCAACGGCAAGCCGTTCGCACGCCAGCACGGCGCACCGGTGCGTGGGCTGATTCCGGATCTCTACTTCTGGAAGAGCGCGAAGTGGCTCACCGGGATCCGGTTCGTGAAGGACGACAAGCCTGGCTACTGGGAAGTCCGGGGCTATCACAATCACGCGGATCCGTGGACCGAGGAGCGCTATGCCTGAGCTGGCCGAATCGGCCGCGAAGTCCCACAGAACGACTGGCATGTGGACCGTGGTGCACAAGCGCTGGCGCGCCTGGTTGCGCGCGGTGCACCGCGATTTCGGATACGTCGCGGTCGGGTTCACGGTGATCTATGCGCTGTCCGGACTCGCGATCAATCACATCTCCGACTGGGACCCCAACTTCCGGTCATCGGAACGGACGCTGAAGATCGCCGCGATCCCGGCGGAGTTGCCCGATGACGAGGCGGTCAAGCGGGTCACCGACGCCACCGGGACGGGCAAGCCCGACGACGTGTTTCGCGCAGGAGACGAGATCCGCCTGACGTATTCCGACGGCACGTCGATCACCGCGATCGGCGGCGACGTCACCATCCAGGCTCGCTCGGACCGGTTCTTCCTGCGCGTCGCGAACTGGCTGCATTACAACCGGGGCAAGCAAGCGTGGACCTACGTCGCCGACGTTTATGCGGTGATGCTGCTCTACCTTGCGATCAGCGGGATCTTCATGATCAAGGGCCGGCTCGGCCTCAAGTGGCGCGGCGCCGTGCTGATCTCGCTCGGAGTGGCCGTCCCGCTCGGATACGTCGTGTGGTCCGGCGGTCCGAATGCGCATGACAAGCCGACGGCCGGTGTCCCTGCAGTCAGCGAGCCGTCAACCCAGACACCAGCCGCCACCGAGCCTGCCGACGACGAATTCGCTCGGCCGCGCGTCCTGAAGGAACCGCCGCCCGACGAACGCCCACAGCAACGAGAACGCACGTCGTCGGACAATCCTCGATAACGGGGGCGCATCATCCATCGTGGCCCGACGCGCGATCCCCGAGCTCACCCGTGCCCGAACACCGGCACCAGCGTCCCCGACGTCAGCGCGTTCTCGGGCGACGCGAGGAACGCGATGGTCTCGGCGAGCTGGCCGGGCTTGGGCCACTTGTCGAAATTCGCCTTGGGCATCGACGCACGATTGGCGGGTGTGTCGATGATCGACGGCAACACGGCGTTGACCAGGATGTTGTCGTCGAGCACCTCGGCGGCCAGCCCCTGGGTGAGCGCAGCGACGCCAGCCTTCGCGGTCAGATACGCCGACATGCCGCCAACCGGCGCGATGACGGGCCGCGCCGCGACGTTCACGATCCGCCCACCCCCGCCGGTCTTGCGGATCGCTCGCACTGCCTCACGACATGACAGGAAGCACGTGACCGTGTTGAGCCGCCACTGCGCCTCGAAGTCGGCGAGCGAGGTCTCGGCGATGGGGGCCATCGCGAAGCCACCGACGAGGTGAATCGACGCCCACAACGCCGGCAGCCCGGCGTAGAACGCGGTCGCGCTCGCCTCGTTGTCCAGCGCAACGTCGGGGCGATCGGCGATATGCACGATCCCGCCGCGAGCCTCGAGCAATTCGACGACGCTTCTTCCCAGGCCGCCGCGGCCCCCGGTGACGACGATGTGGCGACCCTTCATGCGCCAGACCTTAGCTGTGCGGCGCGACCCGACCAAGGGATCGCCGCCGGTAGTGTTGGCTCTTGCCGGCACGCCGTCTCGACGATAGAAGCAGCGGATGACCGTGCCCGATCGCTACACGATGCCCGCCGAGTGGACACGGCACGACGCAGTCTGGACCGCGTGGCCCCATGATCCGGAGCAATGGCTCGAAGGCCTGGAGGCGCCTCGACGCGCGCTGATGGCGATGGTCGCGGCGATCGTCGATCTCGATGGCGATGGCCCGCGTGGCGAGCGAGTCGAGTTGCTCGTGCGAAATGCCGCGGACGAAGCCGCTGCACGGGAGCTGTTGGGCCCGGCGGTGCTCGGCGTTCGATTCCGACATGCGCATTACGGCGACGTGTGGCTGCGGGATACCGGCCCGATCTTCATGACCCGCGGCGATCGGATCACCGCGGCTCGGTTCGGGTTCGACGGCTGGGGCGGCAAGTACCTGATGGACGGGGATCCCGAGCTGGCAGCTCGCGTGATGGCCTGGGTCGAGGTGCGCGGCGCGGCGTTCGACTTCGTGCTCGAGGGCGGCGCGATCGAGGTGGATGGGACCGGCACGTTACTCACCACACGCCAGTGCTTGCTCGGCGGCGCGCGCAATCCAGGGCTCGATCAGGCCGACCTCGACGCGCGGCTGCGCTGGGCGCTGGGCGTCGATCATGTGGTGTGGCTCGATCGCGGCCTCATCAATGATCACACCGATGGACACATCGATACACTCGCGCGGTTCATCGCCCCAGGCGTCGTCGTATGCATGGAGCCTGCGGCGAACGATCCGAACCGTGAGGCCTTGCAGGGCATCGTTGCCGACCTGCGAGCAGCGACCACGGCGAGCGGCCGGCGGCTCGAGGTCGTGACGATTCCGTCGCCCGGGACGGTGACGGATCGTTCGGGAGCCCTGCTCCCGGCGAGCTATCTGAACTTTTACATCGCCAACACCACGGTGGTCGTTCCCACCTATGGCGTGGCTGCCGACGATGCGGCCGTGGCGGCAATCGGCGCGCTGTTTCCGCAGCGCCGAGCCATCGGGCTCGACGGCAAATCGGTCGTGGTCGGCGGCGGTGCGTTCCATTGCTCGACGCAGCAGCAGCCCAGCGTCTAGGCCGCCGACCCAGCCGTCGTGGTTTTTCAGACCCGCTCGCACGCGCGCGGCTCGGCACCGAGGTATGTATCTGACGTGAGCGAGCGGAGGCGCATCGGGGAGGTACTCCTGATGAGGGAGAGTGTCGATCCGTGGGTGCTGTCACAGACGCTGCGCAACCCGGGGCCCTCACGCCAGCGCCTGGTCTCGCTGCTGATCAGCCGTGCGCAACTCGATCCGGATGATGGCGCGCTCGCGCTGTCGGAGCAGCTCGGTTATCCAGCGGCGCTGGTGCGCCATCTCGAGCGGCGCGACAGCTCGAGCGTCCAGCTGATCCCCAAGGAGCTTTCGGTGCGCTGGTGCGTGCTCCCGCTGGGCCGCGCACACGACGAGCGACTGGTCGTGATCGCGCGCGATCCGACCCCGATCCTGCAAGCCGCCCTCGAGCACGCGATCCAGACGGCGATCACGCTCGCAGTCGTGCCCGGTCTTCACCTCGAGCATCTGCTCAGGTCGATCCACTCGGTCGAGCACATTCCGGAGGAGTCGGTCGCGCAGCGCCGACCGTCGGTCGCCGATATCGGAGCCCTCACGCTCGACCCGGACCAGCCGCCAACCCACAACCGCGCTCGCACCGTATCGCGGGTGTTTCCGATCAGCGAGACCACGCCGGAGTTGCCGCCGCTGCGCAACGCGTTCACCTCGCCCCGGCCGCTGGAGCGCATGCTCGAGGACGTCGACCGCGCGATCACGCTCGGAGCCGTGGAGCGCCTCGTGATGTCGTACGCCGCGTCGCGCTGGCGGGCTGCGCTGCTGTTCGTGATCGATGAGGGGCGAGCCGTCGGCCTACGCGGCCATGGCGGCCAGCTCGATGGTGCGACCGACATCGCCGTGCAGCTCGATGCGCCGTCGATCCTGCAGCGCGCTGCACAGACGCGCACGGCGACGACCGAGGCTCCAGCGAGCGAGATCCAGCGCGAGCTCGGGATCCTGCTCGGAGGCGCGACCAACCTGGCCGCGGCTCCGGTGATCGTCAGCAACCAGCTCCACGGGATGTTGCTCGTCGGCGACGCACGGCCCGAAGCGACCGGTGATTCACTCGGCGAGCTCACCCGGATCGTCGATGCGCTGGCCGGTGCTCACGAGCGGTTCGCGCGCGGCACTCGGTGATCGCGAGCCGCTCGGGATCGGGTACAGTGCGCTCGTCATGGCCGAGCTCGTCACGATCGCCGCACTACAGACCGCGTTGACCGACGATGTCGCGACCAACGTCGCGCTGGTGACGGACCTCGTGCGCGAGGCGGCCGGTCGCGGTGCGCAGATCATCTTGCCGAGCGAGCTGTTCGAAGGGCACTACTTCTGCCGGTCACAGCGCGAGCAGGACTTTGGCCGCGCTCGTCCCGCTGACGGGCACCCGACGCTGCGTGCGTTTCAGGAGCTTGCCAAGCAGCTCGACGTCGTCATTCCGGTGTCGTTCTTCGAGCGGTCGGGTCCGGAGCACTACAACTCGATCGCGATCATCGACGCGGATGGGACCAGCCTCGGCGTCTATCGCAAGAGCCACATTCCCGACGGCCCGGGCTACCAGGAGAAGTTCTTCTTCAAGCCGGGAAACACCGGGTTTCGTGCGTTCGCGACCAAGTGGGGGACCATCGGCGTCGGGATCTGCTGGGATCAATGGTTTCCCGAAGCAGCTCGCGCCATGACGCTCGCGGGAGCGGACCTGTTGTTCTATCCCACCGCGATCGGTTCCGAGCCCGAGGATCCCGAGCTCGACAGCCGCGATTCGTGGCAGCGCGTGATGATCGGCCACGCGGTCGCCAACGCCGTGGGCGTGGTTGCGGCCAACCGGATCGGCACCGAGGGCAGCGGACCATCGGCGATCACGTTCTACGGCAGCTCGTTCATCTGCGACGCGCGTGGTGACAAGCTGGCCGAGCTTCCGCGCAACGAGCCTGGAATCGCGCTCGCCACCCTCGATCTCGAGCGGCTGCGCGCGATTCGCGCGAGCATGGGATTCTTCCGGGACCGCCGTCCGTCGCTCTACGGACCGCTGACGAAGTAGCGATTGGCCGTGCACCTCGAGGTAGTTCGAAGTACGATCGCCCAACACGTTCGATCCATGGGCTCCCCTGCGTTTTTGCAGTTGCAACGCCGCGCGCCGTGCGGTGGTCTCGATAGACGGTGATTCGCCGCCACCTGCTTGCCGCGCTCGCGATCGGGATCGAGGCCGGTAGCGACGACGCTGCGCGCGCCGCGCTCCGCACCATCGACTGGGTGCTGCGAGGCTACGCGCTGTACAAGCTCGAGCGCGCATTGTTTGCCGCCGGTGCAGCGATCAATACGCCTCACCCATCCGATCCGGAGCTGTCGCGTCACCTCCAGCGGATCGCGGCGCTCGCGATCGCGGGTGAGACGGTTCCAGACCTGATGGATCGCGAGCGCGTGGCCGCCGCCTATCGCCGGGTGAGGGTGGAGCGGCTGTCGCGCACGCCCGTGCTGACGATCGCCGTGATCATGGTTGCGCTCGCAGCGATCGCGGGCGGTGCGATGTTCGTGCTCGGGATCCCCGGGCGGTCGAATCGGGTCTATGCCCGTCCGCTCCCACCCCCGGCATCCGGTGCGTTCAAGAATGGAGGCGTGCCGCTTCGCGACCCCGCGATCGAGCGGTTGCTGGTCGATGGATTGACGACCGTCGTGCTCGAGGCAGATCGCGAGCGCCAGCGCGGGACGCTCGATATCGAGCGCCGCGCTCATTCGGACGAGCTCGCGCGGTCGCCCGTGATCAATAGCCTTGGCCCAGGCATGACCGCGGCGTGGCGCGACCTGCTCGATGGGCTCGAGCGGTGGGCGCAGATCCCGATGGCGACCCGCGACGTCAAGGAGATCGCCGCCGAGCTGACCGCCCGCGTGCGCGCGGTCAACGACCAGCTCGCGGGTGTCGGTGTTGGCTACTACCTCGATGGCGACATGTTCGTGCAGATGGGTGTGCCGCACGCGGTGATCTACGTGTATCGCGTCGAAGAGGTGGTGTTCGTGCTCGCCGAGCAGCGGCCGATTCGTGTGTTGAGCCTCCGCAGACTCGATCAGATGGAGCTGTCGCGCACCGCGATGGGTGTGCAGGCCGCGGCGCTTGGAGATCCATTGGTGATGCTCGATCCCGTCGACGAGCACGTCGCGGCGCGGGTCATGCCCGTGCTCGCGCCCGAGGCGCCATTTTCGCTCGGTGACGACGAGTGGCGCGCGGCCGAGGGAATGCCGCTGGCGCTCGCCGCGGGTCGAGCGATTCGCGGCGAGTTGATGGCGAGCCTCGACACCGACGGTGCCGCCGCGGCCAACGTCGCCGCCTTGCTGGTCGAGCGCGGCCACCTGATGGCGCAGTGGCGGGCGCTGCTCGCGGATCGCGGCCTCAGCATGTCGCGCACCGACGGCCTGTTCCTCCCCGAAGGACTGATCACCAACGTCGACGAGGTGATTCCGGCCAGCCAGCGCCAACAGGCGAGGGCGCTGGAGGATGCGATCGCCCGGGCCGAGGGGCCACGGATCGCCTCGCGATGTCAGCAGATCGTAGTCGCGAGTGTGCGCCGCCACGAGGCCCAGCACGGGTTCGATGATCTTCGGTCGCGGCCGCTCCGCTATCCACCGCAGCTCGAGACCTACCTGGGGTCGGCGGCGCAACCCAATGGCGAGCCACGCGGTGAGGTCGAGCTCGCTCGGGCGGAGCTCTCGGCGTACCTGAGTCAGTTGATCAACGATCCCGTCACGCCGCATCTGAGCCTGTGGAATGCCGTCTCGTTCGCGTTCGATCGCGAGCACTGGCATGCCCCTGAAGCGGTGATCAGCGTCGTGATGATCGAGCGCCTGGCGTTCCACCTCGGTGTTCCAGCTGCCGGAACCGTGCGGCTGGTCAACGATCACACGGTCGATCGCAGGCAGCTCGAGCAGCTCGCGCGTCCGCTCTCGGTCGCCACCGCCGATCAGCTGCGCAACGCTGCGCGCGCCGCCTGGCTCGACCTCTATGGCGATCCGCCGACCCAGATCGTCGACCGCTGATGCTGGTCGCGGCGATCAACGCGGTGGGTCGCGGTCACGATCCACGCTAAGCTCGTCGGCATGAAGATCTTCGTTCGTGCGGTGGTCACGGGGTTCGGCTTGAGCCTGGGCTCTGCGCTCTACAAGCGGCTCGCCAAGAGACTCGGGTTTGACGAGGAGGCCGCCGCCTCACCGCCCGTGGTGAAGCAGGAGGGCGCGACCGATCCGGGGCTCGATCCGAGCACGGATCCGCAGGTGCACTGACGCGCGTCGCGGCCCGGGCGGGGATCTGCGACATCCGCGCACAGCACTCCCGCACGGTCTCGGCCGTGATTTGGCGACGAATTGTGCAGCGTTTGCGCGCGAATTGCGGAACACTCGCTAGAAGTGCTGGAATCGGCCAACCTGGCGCCCGGGCTGCTCCTGGCGATGCCGCAGCTGGCGGATCCCAACTTCACCCGGGCCGTGATCCTCATGATCGAGCACAGCGATCAGGGCTCGTTCGGTCTTGTGATCAATCATCCCAGCCCGATCAAGGCGAGCGAGCTGCTCGATAGCCTCGAAATGCACTGGCGCGGCGAGGACACCGCGGTGGTGTGGGCGGGCGGTCCGGTCAGCCCTAGCACCGGCTGGGTGCTCCACGAGCCGGTGGGCATCGCGCAGCCCGGCCAGGGCACGATCGCGATCACCTCCAGCATCTCGCTATCGACCTCGCCGGATCGGCTCCGCGCGATCGCGAGCTCGCCGCCGAGAAATATTCGCCTGTTGCTCGGCTATTCGGGCTGGGGACCGGGCCAGCTCGCCGCCGAGATGTCGCGCGGCGCCTGGCTGCACACCGCCGCCGAGCCTCGGTTGATCTTCGAGACGCCGCCCGAGCGGATGTGGGACACGGCGATCCAGTCGCTCGGGATCAACCCTGGCGATCTGCTCGCTGGCCGCGGCGTCAACTGAGCTTCGCGCAGGCGGGCTCACGGCCCTCCGTGCGCGCAACCGAACACCGCATCGAGCAGCAGATCGTCGCGTCGAGCAGCACTCTCGCCGCGGCAGACCATCACCAGCGGGCTCGCATCGGGCAGCGCGAGCCGATACTCGGCCCAGCGCGGCGCGGTGATTCGCACCACGCCAGCTCGCCGCCACGCGATCGATCGACCGAACTTCGGGTGCGCCGCGGTGAACACGTAAAATTCCGCTCCACTGCCGCAATAGCCCGGCTCGCACGGCGTGTTCACTTTGGCGCAGGCGTTGGCAACGGGTCGCGCGGTCAGCTCGAGGCGGTCGATCGCATGCGCACCGAACCTCACCTGGACGCAACCGGACACCGCAATCCGGTCGACATATCGCGGCCGTTGACCAACCGGAATATCGAAGCCAGCGCCGCGATTGTCCTCGTCGATCGCGAGCTTGACCCCGCAGGTGCTGGCATCGTCATGCGGTTCGACGATCGCACCTGCCACGCGTTCGCAGGGCGGCGCGGCAGCCACGCGCGGGTTGGCGCGAGCCGTCGCGCACAATAGCGCAGTCGCAAGCGCCACGAGACCCGGCGTCGTGATCGACCACATGTTCCCACCTTCCCTCCGCGACGGCGGCGAACCGATATCACGTCGATTACGCAGCCGCGGTCACGGAAGTGGGCCGGTCAACACGAGCCCGAGCTCTCCGCTCGACGCGGTAGGAACCAGCGAGACCTCGTCGGGACGCGTCGCATAGACGATGACGGAGACCGCTACGAACGCGCCGGCACCCACCAGCGCGATGTTGCGCACCAACGTGTCGCGCTTCCAGCGCCTCCGTTCGGTCTCGGCCTCGTCGAGAAAATGCTCGCCACTGTTACCCACGATGTCGTCGAGCCGGCGCTTCGCGAGCATGCCATCGACGCCGAAGCCGATCGCGACGGCCGCGGATGCCGCCGCCGGAATCGCCCACGTCGACCACCTGCGCACGATCGGGATCGAGCTTGCGCCCGGCTCTGCCGTGGAAGCTGGTTGCTCGCCCTCTCGGGACGCGGAGGGTTTGATCGTCGTGATCACGTTTCCGAACTCGTCGAGCGCGACCACCTGGTCGACGTCACCGGGATCCGGTGGGCGCAGCGTGGCGCGCTGACCTTCGAGCCGCGCGCTGGCGGTTTCGATCCCATCCGCGCGCGCGATCACGCGGACGATCATGCTCACCGGATCGCTGACGATCGTCACCTCGATCGTGTCGTCGGTGCGCCGAGCGCGAACCTCCAGCCGTCGCTGCGCGACCATGTACGCCTGCGCCGCCTCGAACGGAGCGCGAAACCTCGGCGAGGAATCTGCGGGCAGCGTGGCTTTGGGATCGATCGCAAGCAGCTTTCGGTAGTAGCGCTCCGCGAGCTCGGGTTGTCCCAGCACGTGTGCGGTCACCGCGGACATGCGATAGATCTCCGCCAGCTCGCGCGGCACGTTGCCGCCATGCTTGAGCGCCTCGAGCAGCAGCCGTCGCGCGTCGTCGTACCGGATCTCCTCGACCGCCTTGCGTGCGGCGATCAGCCGGCGGTTGGGTGCATCTGCGCGCGCGGTCGCGCCGATCAGCAACGCGCCGACCACGAGCCAGCGGATCACCACGTCAGCACACCGGACGACGTGCGCTTGCCCGACTCGATGTCGATCTCGAACGTCTTGGTCTTTCCGCTCTCGAGCACGGCTTTCACGCGGTGACGGCCGGGCGGAACCTCCGCCTGGTAGACCGGAGTATCTCCGATCAGCTGACCGTCGATGTAGATCTTGGCGTACGGCTTGGAATCGATGCTGTAGCGACCCGGCCTGGACGGCACCGTCGGTTCGGGTCTGACCGGCGGTTCCTTCGGCGGTGGTTGCTTGGCCGCATGCTGCTTGGCCGGTTGCCTCGTGGATCGCGTAGGTGCGCGCGGGCGAGCACGCGTGGTGTCACGATCGGGAACCGCCGGCGTCGCGACGACGGGCGCACCGGGGTTGCCGTCGACGAGCGCCGCGGCCGTGTCGGCGGCGGCCGCCTGCGCGTTCCTGGTGATCGTCTCGCCATGGCTGCCGCCGGTAGCGGCCGGCTGGACCGGCGCGATGGCAGCATCCCCGCGCACGTGATTCGCGACTGGAGTGTCGGATGAGTAAGCCGGGCCTGGCGCGGGGCTGGGCTCGGGTACACCCAGGGCGGTATCGCTCGCGTGGAGCGCAACATCTTCGCCCGTGATCGCCATGGCGATGACGACGACGCCTCCCGCGGCCAGCAAGAACACGAACGCGCCGAGCACGTTGAACCGCCAGCGCGGCCGGGACAGCGGCACGGCCTGATCTCGGTACCCCACCGTGGCGTCGTTGGAGACCTGGACCATCTGCGCGCTTGCCATGGTGGGCTCGCCCGAGCCCGCGAAGGCCTGCGGAACGGGAGTACGTGCCTGCATGCGCGCCGCACCGCCAGGCGCTGGCGGATTCGCCGCCGGCAACGCTTCGCCGCTGGGCGCGCGCGCATCGCCGATCGCCAGCGCATCCACGCTCTTCGCGCGCGGAGCGGTGACCAGGAAGCTGTCGAAGCTGTTCGCCGACATGCGATCGGCGTCGCCCATCAGCTTGCGGATCCGAGCATCGCGCTGCGCGAGGACCTCGGCGCCGAGCGAGCGCACGGCCTCGGCGAGCGCCTGTTGATCGAGCGGTCCGCCGACCTGGTTGGCGACCTGACGAATATCGGCGGACAGCGCGCGGATCGTTGGATACCGATGCTCGCGATCGATGCTGAGCGCGCGTGCCACCACGCGATCCACGTCGGGCGGCAGGTCTGGCCGGCGCGACGTCACGGGCGGCGGAATCTCTTCGGTGATCGCCTTCCAGATCTGAAACTCGGTATCGCGGCGGAACAGGAACTCACCGGTCAACGCCTCCCACAGCACGACGCCCAGCGAGAACACGTCGACGCGAGCATCGAACGTGCCACCCTCGATCTGCTCGGGCGCCATGTACGGCAACTTGCCCTTGATCGTGCCGGTGCGCGTGCGCGTCACCTCGGTCAGCATCTTCGACACGCCGAAGTCGAGCACCTTCGCGATGCCTTCACGCGTGACGAACAGGTTCTCCGGGGAGACGTCGCGATGGATCACCGGCGTGGGGTTGCCATCGGCGTCGCGGAGGTCGTGGGCGTAGCGCAGCCCCTCGGCGGCCTGGGTGACCACCGCCGCAGCGCAACGCAACTCGAAACCACCGCCCACACGCGGGATCAGCGGTACCAGATCCGCCCACGCGAGCCCATCGAGGTACTCCATCGCGATGTAGAGCACGCCGTCGACGTCGCCGAGCTCGAACACCTGGCAGATGTTGGGATGGAGCAACTTCGCGGTGATCCGCGCTTCCGTCAGGAACATGTCCACGAATTCGGGGCTGTCGGAGAGATGCGGGAGCATCCGCTTGATCACCAACAGCTTGGAGAACCCGCCGACCGCTGCCATGCGCGCGAGGAACACCTCGGCCATCCCACCTCGTCCCAGCGAGGTGAGTAGCTCGTAACGCCCGAAGGTTATGGAGGCAGCCGGCTGTGCCATGCAGCGTGCGGACGGCACGACCAGGATAGCATCAACCGACGAGAGCTCCGGCGGTGGCGCCCCTATGACTCCACAACTACATCGGCACCCTTGGCCAGCACCATGCGTGTTGCACCTCCACCGGGTGCGCGCTCGACGAGCCGAGCCCCCGCCAGGCCGGCCTCCACGAGGTCGCGGCGAAGCCGGCTGATCAACACGTTGATCTCGGTGCGGGTCACGCCGGGGTTGCGTGGCCATACCGTCGTGGCCACGACCTCGTCGGGGATGAACTCGCCAGCGGCATAGCCCTCGGGCGGTTTGACCAGCGCGACCAGCAGATCGAGCCGGCGATCCGAAAGGAACACCGCGCGTTGCTCGCCGGCGATGTCGAACACCGCGCGCCCGCCGCGCGGCAAGATCTCGATCGCGATTCGGGTCGGAAACCCCGGCGCTCGGGTCGCCACCGTCGTGGCCGCGTGGCCCGACTGGCGCACCGAAAACGTCTCGCCCCGAAATTCGATCTCGTCGCCAACGGCCACCGGCTCGGTCGCACCGACCTCGACGTCCGCGCCGTTACGCTTCACCTTCGGCACCGCGGCTTCGAAGTACAGATCGCCCTGTGCGAGATGGAATCGCAACGCGCCCTGCGGCCAGCGCTTGACGATCAGATCGTCAGCGCCGCCACCGCCGATCAAGAACGGGCTGTGCACGATGCCGAAGCTGCCACCGCGGACACGGATCAGCCGCCACGTCGAGCTCCCCGCCTTGTTGGGTGGTAATGCCTCGACGCGCACGGTGACCTCGAGTCCAGGCACCGCCACGCGATCGCCGTCGCTGAGTGGCTTGGGTTGCTCACACGTCTTGCCGTTGACCTCGATCGGGCCGCGGCCGAGCGGCACGACCTCGGCACCGTCGGACGTGACCCTGATCAACGCGTGGCGCCGGCTCACACTTGGATCTTCGGATACCAGATCGCAGTCATGCTTGCGGCCGATCATGAGCCCGTTGGGCCCGACCCGCCGCGATGCACCATCGGCGATCATCACGACGCAGCTGACGCGCTGGCCCTCCACCCGACGACTGTAACGCGAATCGATCGCGCCTGCGCCTGCGCTAACCGCTCGGATACAACACGGGGCGGATCGCGGCCGGGTCGTTGGTGATGATTCCATCCGCGCCGAGCTCCAGCAGCCGCGCCGCTTCGCGCGGATCGTCGACCGTCCAGAAGTCGACGCGCAGACCGAGGCTGTGGCACTTCGCGATGAACGTCGTGCGATCGAATCGGATCGCGCCGTGATGCACGGGGATCTGGGCGGCAGTTCCGGTGTATGGCAGCTGGCGCCAGAGCAGCGCCGGCAGGCCGAGCAGCGTGAGCACCTCGCCTTGCGACAGCGCGGTCTCGCCGGTGTAGCCGAGGCGGCGCACGGCCACGGCCGTACGGGTCTGAAAGCTCGCGAGCGTCACGCGGTGAGCCGCCTGCTTGCGGGTGAGCAGCGCGAGCATGAGCTCGACCGCGCGCTCCCCCTTGAGGTCGACGTTGATCGCGACGCCCGGAAACGCATCGAGCACCTGCTCGAACGTCGGCACGCAGATCCCCTTGCCCGCGAACGGCCGGGTGCCGTCGGGGGCGACGAACCCCCAGCCGACGTCGAGGCGCCGCGCTTCGGCGAGCTCGAGATCGCTCCATGCGACCTGCACGCCAGCGGTGCGGGCCGCGTCGTCGTCATGCACGACGATCAGCTGTTCATCGCGCGTGAGATGGACGTCCATCTCGAGCGAGTCGACGCCGATCTCGATCGCCCTCTCGAACGCGGGCATCGTGTTCTCGGGCCGCTCTGCCGAAGCCCCGCGATGCGCGTAGAGCCGGCGCGCGTGCATGGGCTATTCTTCTTCGAGCTCGAGCGCGGCCGCCGGCACCGGTGGCGGGCGCGGATCGCTGACCTGCACGACCTCGACGGTGTACTTGATGTCCTTCTCCGCGAGCGGATGGATCATCCTGACCTCGAGATCATCGCCGGTGATCTTCTCGATGCGGAGCACCACGTTCATGTCGTTGGCGCCCTTGGCCGCGAATTGCTCGCCCACCTTGAGCTGCGCGTCCCTGGGAAACTCGGATCGCTTGAGGTGCTTGACCGGGTGCATCGCGGGGTTTCCGAACGCGTCCTTGGCGGGGATCACGCCCTCTCGCTTGGCGCCCTTCTCCAGTCCACTCAGCACCGCCTCGAGCCCGGCGAGCATCGTTCCGGCGCCATGGATGTATTCCACCTGGCTCTTCTCGAGCTGCTGTCCCCCCAACACGGCCAGATCCACCTTGACGGTGACTCGACAACCTTTCTCGATCTTCACACGTCGACCCTACACGCGGCGGAACGGCGACAGCAACGGCATGGAGCTGTGAACGAAACCTGGCGGTCAGCTTGTTTCCGATCGAGGTTGCGATAAGTTGCGCGCTGGCACGGAACCAGCACAATGTGTCGCTCGCTGATGATTCGCCGAGGAGTTTTCGCCATCGTTTGCCTACTCGCCGTCGCGTTCGCCGGACTCGGTGCCGGTGGGTGTGCGGCGAACAAGGCTCCCGAGCTGCGGGTGCTCGGAGTACAAGAAGCGCGGCGCCATGACGTGGTGTTCGTGCAGGTCACCAATCCCGCCAGCCGGCCGATGCGCTTGACCAAGCTTGCGTACACGTTTGCCGCACAGGGCGCCACGGTGTCCAAGGGAGAGGTCGACCTCTCGCGTGAAGTTCCGCCGAACGCAGCGGTCGTGGTCGAGGTTCCGCTCGATGCGCCGCCGACGAAGTCGCTCACGCTCAGTGGCAAGCTCACCGCAGAGCTCGATCAGATCGTGCGGAGCTTCACGGTTTCCGCGCAAGTTCACGATCAGTAATCGGCAGTAGGCGGGCACACTTCGCCAACGTGTACTCGCACGTTGTCTGACCCCAGACATGTCGGGTGGACCGAGCCGCGGGTTAGGTCGAGAATGGCCGTTCGGCTCAGTGGAGAGCCGTAGGGAGCTGCGATGCGCAACATCGTCATCGTCCTGCTATTCCTGGCGGTCTCGACGTCGACCTCGGAAGCTGGACGCCAGAATCGCTACGTCGGCATTCACCCCGTCCCCAGAGGCCAAGGTGGCGGCGTCTGCCACATCGAAGCGCCGCATGTTCACGTCTACGCGGCCAACAAGCTGGAGTATCGGGACTACCACGGCGCCAGCTACTTCGTCGGCGACCCGGTCGCGTACGGTTGGGATGGGCCGAAGCATTCGTACAAGGGCCACCATCCGATCCACGTCGAGGCAACCGTGGGCGGGGACGGCGAGACCCTCGAGTTCTGCTACCTGAGCGGCCCGCACTACCACTACTTCGCACCGCCGGAGGGGCCGGAGTTCGAGCAGGTGGGCGGCGCATACTTCTACGTGGCCGAGCCTCCGAAGGTGTACCTCGAACAGCGGCCCGCGTTGATCGAGGTCAACGCCGTGTACACCCCGCTGGTCTATGTGCGGCCGGTGGTCGAGGTCGAGGCGCCTGCCGGTTGGATCGGGGTCCGTGCCGGTTATGCGATCACCGCTCCTGCCGTGGTCGTCGAGCCGCCCCCGCCGCCACGCGTGGTGGCACCAGCGCGCGTTCGCGTCGGCGCCGAGGTTCACGTACCGATGCCGAGCATCAGCGTGAACGTCGGCGTGGGTGTCGGCGTCCGCGGTAGCGTCGGCGCAGGCGTCCGCGGCAAGCACAAGAAGCACAAGCGGCGAGGTCGCTGATGCGAAGCCTCCTATTCATCGTCATCGCGCTCGCGCTCGGTTGCAGCAAGGCCAAGCCCGAGGGCGCTGCTGCGCGCGATCAGATCGTTCAGGCGTGGACCAAGGCGGGGCTCGCACCGTCGAAGCTTTCCGCCGCGACGACGCCCGTGGGCAAGGACTGCCAGCGCGGCAGCGTGCAAGCGATCGACGTCCTGTTGTGCGTGTTTCCGACGGAGGCCGAGGCCAAGGCCGCCGAACCGGCGGGCTTGAGCTGGGTCGGTGAGGCCAGCGGGTTGTCGCAGGCAAACGGGACCGTGCTGCTCGCACTCGTCGATCGAAAGAACAAGGAACCCGCGGGAAAGACGATCGACCGGCTCGTGAAGCTAGCTTCGAACTAGCCTTTCGATTAGCGTGCCGGCCTATGGTCTGGTCCGCGATCGCCAATCGAGCCCTGGCGGGAGTTGCGCTGTCTCGCGAGGACGCGCGCTCCGTGCTCCACGCTCCTGCCGAACAGCTGCTCGCGCTTCTCGACGCAGCGTTCCGGGTGCGCCGCGCACACTGGGGGCTCCGGGTATCGCTCCACGTGCTGGAGAACGCCAAGCTCGGCGGCTGTCCCGAGGACTGCGGGTTCTGCTCGCAGTCGTCGAAGCACGCGTCGCCCAGCGGCGAAGCCTCGATGAAGTCCGTCGACGAGCTGGTCGATGGCGCCCGACGCGCGCACGCCGCTCGCGCCAAGCGCTATTGCATGGTCACCGCCACGCGCGGTCCGTCGCAGCGTGATCTCGACACGATCTGCGAGGCCGCGCAGCGGATCAAAGCCGAGCTCGACATCGAGCTGTGCGCATCGCTCGGCCTGCTGACCGAGGCGAAAGCGACGCGGCTCGCGAGCTCGGGCGTCGATCGGTTCAATCACAATTTGGAGACCAGCGAGCGCCACTACGACAAGATCGTGTCGACCCACAGCTGGAAGGATCGCGTCGAGACCGTCCAACATGCCAAGCGTGCCGGCATGGAGACCTGTTGCGGTGGGATCGTCGGGCTCGGTGAGTCCGAGGACGATCTGCTCGACCTCGCGTTCGCGCTCCGCGAGCTCGACGTCGATTCCGTGCCGGTGAACTTCCTGGACGCGCGGCCGGACACGCCGCTTGCACAGCGCGCGCTGGTGGAGCCGGGGTATGCGTTGCGGGCGCTGTGCATGTTCCGGTTCGTGCATCCACGCACCGATCTGCGAGTGGCGGGCGGCCGCGAGATCACGCTGCGGGCGCTCCAGGCGATGGCGCTCTACCCGGCGAACTCGATTTTTACGCAGGGATATTTGACCACTGGTGGAGCGACGCCGCATGCCGACCACCAGATGATCAAGGACGCCGGGTTCGAGCTCGAGCTGGCATCCGGCGAGTCGGTGCCGGCAGATCCAGCGGCGATGATGTCGCTACCCGGACGCAAACTCTCTCTTCCGATCGCGCGAAGCTAGCGGCGGCTACAGTGGGGGGACGGTGAGGATTTGGATCGCATCGGATCAAGAGATCCGAACTTGTAACCTGGCGCCCGGGCACATCCATCTGTTGTTCCCTCGTGGCTCCGAGCACCGCTACGTTCCCGATCTGCCGCAGATCGAGCACCGCCTCGCGCAGCTCGCGAGCAGGTCGATCGGGATCGACGAGATCTTCGGTGCGAACGAGCCCAGCTTCACGCTGTCGAGCGAGAAGCTTCGAGCACTGGTCGAAGCGGCCACCGCACGCCGGGATGATCCATTGCGCGAGCTGTTCGAGCCGTTTCCCGGTTCGCCGACTGGCCAGCAGTGGACGAAGGTGATGCTCGACGTCGCCAAGGCAGCCCTCAACAGCCAGAGCGGGATCATGTTCTGCTCCTCCGGGGGCTTCTGACTTCTGAGGCCGCTCTGCGGCCGCGGTTCGTCCAGGTTCCTCCGGAGGCTTCTGACTTCTGAGGCCGCTCTGCGGCCGCGGTTCGTCCAGGTTCCTCCGGAGGCTTCTGACTTCTGAGGCCGCTCTGCGGCCGCGGTTCGTCCAGGTTCCTCCGGGGGCTTCTGACTTCTGAGGCCGCACTGCGGCCGCGGCTCGTCCAGGTTCCTCCGGAGGCTTCTGACTTCTGAGGCCGCTCTGCGCCGTGGTACGCCACGGCATGCGCATTGATCGCGTCTATACCCGAGGTGGTGACCAGGGCGAGACCTCTCTGATCGGCGGCGACCGCGTCGCCAAGAACGATCCGCGGCTCGAGTGCTACGGCACCGTCGACGAGGTCAACGCGACGCTCGGTCTGGTGTGTGTGGCGCTCGGATCGTCGGCGGCGGGCGAGCACATGCTGCCGATCATCCGTCGCGTGCAGAACGAGCTGTTCAACCTCGGCGCCGAGCTCGCGACGCCGAGCGCGGAGCGTCGCGCAAAGCTGCCCCGGATCGAGCAGCGCCACGTCGACGGGCTCGAGCGCGATATCGATGCGGTCAACGATGAGTTGCCCGAGCTGACGTCGTTCGTGCTGCCGGGTGGTGGTCCCGCGTCGGCGGCGTTCCACCTCGCGCGCACGGTATGCCGGCGCTGCGAGCGACTTGTCGTCGGGCTCGGCAAGGCCGAGGACATCGGCGGCGATCTGCCGGTGCAGTACCTGAACCGACTCTCCGACGCGCTGTTTGTGTGGGGGCGCTGGTGCGCGCTCAAGGACGGCCAGTCGGAGCCGCTATGGGATTCGCGATCGACCTGATCCCAACGCTCGTGGTTCTACATCGCCTGGCGCCGGAGCTCGTCGCGTCCGATCCACCACGTCACGGCGAGCGCCGGCAGGCATAACAGGTCGGTGCGATCGAGATAGACCTCCGCAGGTCTGCCGAGTACCTCGACCGCGCGCACGAACCAGGTGGCGGCGTGCTCGCTCAGCTTGACCGCGGTGAACGCCAGTCCTGTGGCTGCGACGCAGCAGGCGAGCCGGCGCGTGGTGAGCGGTGCGGCAACACGGACGCCGAGCTTGTTGGCGAGCAGCAGCACGAGCCCGATCAGCGCGGATAACAGCACGGGTGTAGCAATAAGCCCCGCAATGTCGCTGAGCTTACCGGTGACGGGGCTTGGCCCGAACCGCGGCTTGAGCACCCAGTCGTTCACCAGCAGCACGAGCACCGCCGCCAGCGTGACCGGGTGAACAGCCTCGCCGATCGGCAGTCCGCCACCGCGCAGGCTTCGACGTGCCCGCTCGTAGAAACCGGGCACCGACTCCGGCGGAGAGGCGGCCGACACGCGTATACTCTGCGCCTCGTGTCTGAGACGGGCAAGCAGTCTGAGAGTGCCAAGCAACTCGCCGCGGCGGAGCAACAGGCCAAGGAGCGCTTCGAGCGCGCGATGACCGAGCTTCGCGAAGGCGCGTACAAGTTCTCGTCCCGCGCTCGTGGTCAGTCAGAGCTGATCATCGAGGAGCTGATCGACCCCGAAGGGGATACGGTCGCGTCGATCGCAGACGTCGAGGGTGATCAGGGCGCAGTGGCGCTCGCCCAATCGCTCGAGCTGATCACGTTCGATACCTGGTTGTTCGGCCAGATCGGCGACCAGGAGGAGCTCAACCTCAAGGCGGAAGATCACTGGGAGGTCTGGTTCACGTTTGGCGCGTGGATCGGCGAGACCATGCGGCGCCGCCACGGCGGTCACTGGCTGATGATGGGCGACGATCCGCACACCTGGCGCGTCGGATTCTCGAAGATCTTTCTCGAGATCGCCCCGTTCGTGTTCGCCGAGCAGCTGCTGCGCATGGGGTCTGGTGCGACCCGCAAGATGGTGACCGAGATCGAGCGGATCCGTCAGCTTCACGAGGAGCAGAACGAGCGCGACAAGGGCCAGTCGATCGATCGGTTCTCCGCCCAGCACTACATCCGGCTCCACACGGTGCCGCTCGGCCAGTGGATGTCGATGGACTTCGCGCGCCTCGCGAAGCTGTGGAACGAGGAGCCGGTGTCCAAGCTGATCGAGTCGATCAAGGAGGCAGGTCCTCGGCTCGGCCCGAGCAACGCACAGGTCGTCGAACAGGTGGTCGCGGCGATCTCTCGCGCCAAGCAGGACGCGCCGATCGCCAAGCAGACCAACGATCGCGGGTTGTTCGAGGCGATCGCGCAGATCGTCGGTCTGCGCCGCGCGACCGCGCCGATCGCGATCGACATCCTCGAGCGCGTGGTGATGCCGGCGATGCACGTCGGGTTGCCGGAATCATTCCCGCCGCTCGACGAGGATGACCTCGGCAATCTTCGCAAGGGCATCGAGCTATTTGCGTTCTTCGTCGAGGTGGTGCCTCACAAGTTCCAGGCCGACGACGAAGGCTTCTTGGGGACGATTCCTCACGAGCAGCTGACGACGCCCTATGCGGACCGCAACGTGCTCGAGATCGGCAAGGGCGACTGGGTCGTGATCAACCCGGCGCACTTCGTTCCGATGCTGCAGGAGTACGATCCGCAGAAGCTGCTCGACAAGTACGACGAGTTCGTCAAGTACATCGCCACGATCCCAGACGCACCGCGCCGGCGGGATGACGGCCGCATGCTTGCCGAGACTGCGATCCGCGCGCTCGCCGACCTCAAGGTGACCGTCGCGACGGCTGCGCAGAACAACGACGCGCTGTTGTTCCGACTGTTGCCACCACCGGGGTAGCGGCAACTAGCGAGCGAGCTGAGCCGCTACCTCCACGGATCGTCGCTCTGCGACGGGGCCGACGGGGCCGACGGGTGCGACGGCGTCGAGCTCCACGGGTCGTCCGGAGCGCTCGGTTCGTCGTCGTCATCATCGCCATCCGCGGAGCCCGGGGCCGGCCCCCAGCGATCGCTGCCTGGGCCCGGTCCTTCGTTCGGTGTCTTGGGGTCGTCGCTCGACGAGAACAACACCGCGAACAGCGCGATCGCGATCCCGACGACCGCGATCAATCCGAGCACGAGGTACAACTGGCGCCGGTGGGCCACCGCCGTGGGATTGACGATCGGCGGTGTCACCATCGCCGGAACGGGCGAATAGTGCGGCGCGTAGGGCGCCACTGACCCTGGTGGTCCCGGTGCATAGGCCTGATGGCTCGGCGCATGAGCCGGTGCGGGCGCCACCGATGGAGTCATCGGCGTGAGCTGCGGGGTTCCCATCGGCACGCTCGGAGTCGCGACGGACGCCTGGGTCGGTCGTGACGGCTCCTCGGGCAGCGTCGCCATCATCGCTGCGAGTTGCTCGCCGAACAGCTCCATCGTCGCGGGGCGCGCGTTCGGATCCTTCGCCATCGCGGTCATGATCAGATGATCGACCTGCGGGCTGAGTCCGAGGTCAGGCCGGCGCTGCGACGGCGGAATCGGCACGTCGAGCAGATGCTTCGACAGCAGGGCCATCACGGTGGGCGCCTCGTGAGGGAGTCGCGCGGTGATCATCTCGTACAGCATGCATCCCAGCGCGTAGACATCGGTCCGCCCGTCGACATGATCGGCCCGGATCTGTTCGGGCGACATGTACGCAGGCGTACCGAGCATGTCGCCGGCCTGGGTCATCGCCATCTGGGTTGCGCGGTTCTCGTCGCGAAGCTTGGCGATGCCGAAGTCGAGCACGCGCACGACGTCTCGCATCCGGCCGCGCTCCTGCAGCATCACGTTGTCGGGCTTGAGATCGCGATGAACGATCGAATGGCCATGGGCATCGACGAGCGAGGCCGCGACCTGGGTCGCGATCGCCAGCGAGCGACGCAAGGGCAATGGAGCGTCGCGATGGATCACGCTGCGCAACGAGGTGCCCTCGATGTACTCCATCGCGATGAACAGCGTGCCGTCGACGTCCTGGCCGAAGTCGTAGATGTTGACGGTGTTGGGATGGCTGAGCTTGGCGACCGCCTCGGCCTCCGCATTGAATCGGCGCAACAGCAGGGGGCTCGCCGCGACCTCGGGACGCAACAATTTCACAGCGACCGCGCGCTTGAGCGAGATCTGCTCGGCGCGAAACACGGCACCCATGCCCCCCTCGCCGAGCTTGGCGACGATGCGATAACGGCCTGCGATCTCCCGTCCCAGCATGAGCGATGCGGCGCTGACACCAGCGTCGGACGGCTCGGTCGACGAGATCGCATTACCGCACGCGCCACAGTAGCGAGCTTCGGTGGCCGTCGGGGCAGTGCAGTGTGGGCAGGGCATCGCAGCGAGTACGGGTGGTCGGCGGGGTGGGTGGATGGTCGGTTAGCGGGAAGTTTTACGGTTCGTTACGAATCGTTTACGGTCGGCTGGCGCAGGACATCCCGTACAACGGTGCAGCGCCTCGGCGCAACCCAGGGCGGCGCTGCCAAGCTGTGCGAACGCCAGGCAGATTCGTCGATCTGTGCGATCACCCGGCGAACCCGTGCCAACGGTGGATCACCCGACGAAGCTGGTGTGAGCGTCGCCCACGGCACGGACGACGAAGGTAGCACCGCCCGGCGGCAGTGCGCTACGTTCCGGGAGGATGCGGATCCTGCTCGCCGTGCTCGGTGTCGCGCTCGCGAGCTCCGTGGCGCGAGCCGACGTCGAACCAGCGTTCCAGCAGATGCAATTCATCGAACGCGGCCAGGCGCTGCATCTGACGACCGCGATCGGCAAGCTGTTCGACCTCGGCAATTACGAAGCGCTGTCGAGCGGAACGAAGTCGACGGTGGTGATCCGATTGTGGGTCTATCCGCGCGGCTCGACCGAACCGATCTCGTTCAGGTTGTTGCACCGACAGGTCCGCTACGATCTGTGGGACGACGTCTACGTGCTCGAGTTCGACGATCCGGGAGGGCGTCGAACCGTCCGCGAGAAGCGCCAGCCGACCGCGCTGACGATGCTCACCGAGATCATTGATCTTCCGGTCGCGGCGCTCGCGGACATTCCTTACGGCAGCGCTACGGAGAATCTGTATGCGGTCGCGATCGAGGTCGAGCTCAATCCGGTCTCGAAGGAGACGCTGGCCGAGGTTCGCAAGTGGTTGAGCCGCGGCAACGGCGGCGGACTCGAGCGCGGGGGAGCGTTCTTCGGCTCGTTCGTGTCGGCGTTCGTCAATCCCAAGATTCCTGCCGCGGACCGTGTCGTCCGGCTGCGATCACAACCGTTCTTCCGGCCCAGGCGATGACCCATCGATGAGTAGTCGATCCCCGACCATTCCGCTGCAGATCAAGCTCAGCGTCACGCTCGCGTTGCTCGTGATGGCGCCGCTTGCGCTGGCCGCGTACTTCGTCGGCGAGCTCGGCGCGGCGGCAGCGAACGTTGCCGCGAGCGACGCGGCCGAACGGATCGCCACGCTCGAGCGGGCGATGGATCGCTATCGCGAGCTGATCGAGACCACCAAGCGATTACATAGCGAGACTGCCAAGCGGCTCGCCACTCATCCCGCGGTCGCCACGCTCGCTCCGCACCCAGATCTCGAGATGATCGTTCGTCATGAAGGGCTGCATGCGATCGCGATCGTCGGCGCTGACGGCAACGATCTCGCCCGCGCGGACGGAGCCCTGCCCGGACCGGGCTGGCGCGATCGCATCGTCGACGAGCCGATCGGTACCACCGGCGCCATGCTGCGAGTGACGTTCCCGATCCATGACACTCCATACCTGGAGGAGCTCAAGACCACGATCGACGAGACCCGGCGAATCGCGCACATCAGCACCGCGCTGCCGGACGGTTACCGGCGCGCGTTCCTCGCGATGCTGGCCATCGCCGGCTCGATCGCGGCAGCGGTGGGGATCTTGGCGTCGAGGCGGGTGACTCGCCGGATCACCGCGCTGGTCGACACCGCCCGGCGTGTCGGCCACGGTGAGCTCGAAGCGCGCGTCGCGCTGCCCGGCCGCCATCGCGACGAGATGGCCGAGCTGGGCGACGCGTTCAACACGATGCTCGATCACCTCGGCGAGTCGCGGCGGCAGGTCGAATATCTCCAGCGGATGGGGGTGTGGCAAGACGTCGCTCGCCGGCTCGCGCACGAGATCAAGAATCCGCTGACGCCGATCCAGCTCGCGGTTCAGCAGTGCGTCTCGTCGTACAAGGGCGACGACGCGCGGCTCCGCAAGCTGCTGGCCGATACCGGTGAGATCGTCGAGGAGGAGATCGCGAGCCTGCGCCGGCTGGTCGACACGTTCCGCACGCTGGGAGCGCTGCCCAAGGTCGAGAAGGCGCCGATCGCGCTCGGCGAGCTGATCGAGGAGCTCAAGCTCGATCCGACGATGGCCACCAGGATCGCGCTGAATCCGCCGAGCGACCCGGTGACCGTGCGCGCGGACAAGTTGCTGCTCAAGCGCGTCCTCGTCAATCTCGTCGAGAACGCGATCCATGCCGGTCAGGAAGCCGGCCGCACTGGGGACGTGACGATCGGTTGGGGCGCTGATCGCGCACGCGATACCGTGTCGATCACCGTCGATGATCAAGGCAAGGGCGTGAGCCCGAGCGATCGCGAGCGGATCTTCGAGCCATATGTCACCACCAAGTCGACCGGCACCGGGCTGGGCCTTGCGATCGCGCGCAAGATCGCGATCGAGCATGGTGGCGAGCTCTCGGTCGCGAAGGAACCGGCACCTACCGGAGGGGCACGGTTCGTCGTGACCCTGCCGCTGCGTGGCCCTGAAGCTTCTCTGGGATCGTGATCGGCGGTGGCCCGCCAGCGGGTGTCCGTCGAGCTGAGTAGTCGGATCGTCGCCGTCGAGTAGCACGAGGTTTGGTGTCCGCACGCGCAAACCGCGGTCACTGGCCGCTGGCGCGGTCGCGCGAGTCGGCATGTGGGCTGCAGTCATCCCATTCACACCTCACAGGAGTGAATCGATGAACCGCAACACAGATCAATCAGACACCGAGCGCGAACAGGATCGAGGCGAGGCCGCGACGATCGAGCCGCAGGCACTGACCGAGGTGATGGGCGGCAAGAGCGAGGTCTCGGGCAGCGTGGGTACGCACGGCGTCAGCGGCTCGGTGAAGACCTCGAGCGACCGTAACGAGTGCTTCGAAGTCAACAAGCATCGCCCGACCAAGGATGTCGAGCGGCTATGTGGATCCGACAAGAAGGATCGCGAGGACAAGAAGAAGAACACGGGGTGGGGGTGGGGCGGTCGGCTCGGGTAGCGAATCGCGACGCGAATCGCATCGCCACTGGGCATGGCCGGCGCGGTCTCCGTGGTGAATAATCCGCGGCGATGACGATCGACGCCGGTACGGTTCGACTGACGCAATACGCGCGCGGCGGCGGCTGCGCGGCCAAGCTTCGACTGGGCGAGCTCACCCAGGTGCTCGCGCGACTGCCGGGCGCCGCAGGAGAGCTACGCCGCGATGTCATGGTCGATCACGAGCTGTCCGACGATGCGGCCGTCGTCCACCACCCCGCCGGTCGAGGGCTCGTGCTGACCGCGGATGTCATCGCGCCGCTCGTCGATGATCCCGAGACGTTCGGTGCGATCGCCGCGACCAATGCGATGTCGGACGTATGGGCGATGGGCGGCGAGCCGCGCTTCGCGCTCAACCTCGTGTTCTTCTCCGACGAGCAGCTGCCGCTGAGCGTGCTCGACGCGATCCTCGCCGGTGGCGCGCGCGCGTGCGCGGAGGCCGGCGTCGCGGTGGTCGGAGGTCACTCGGTGCGAGATCCCGAGATCAAGTTCGGACTGTCGGTGACCGGCGAGGTCGCGCCCGGATCGCTATGGTCGAATCGAACGGCGAAGCCGGGACAGGCGCTGGTGCTGACCAAGGCGCTCGGGACGGGCGTGATCAGCCAGGCGATCAAGAAGCAGCGCGCGAGCGCGGATGCGATGGGTGCCGCGATCCGCTCGATGACCACGCTCAACCGCGATGGGGCGCGGATCGGTCGTGCCCACGGAGCAACCGCGGCCACCGACGTCACCGGGTTCGGCCTGCTCGGCCACCTGCGCAACCTGACGCGTGGCTCGAACGTCTCCGCACGCGTGGTCCTCGATCAGCTGCCGCTGTTGCCTGATGTCGTCGCGCTGTTGAACGAGAACTTGTGCCCCGCGGGAAGCAAGGCCAACCGCGCGTTCGTCGCCGATCTGGTGCGCTGGACCGATGGCACACCATTTGTTGCGGAGCCCGTCGAAGCCACACCGCGCGAGTTGCTCGCGTCGATCGCGTGCGACGCGCAGACCAGCGGAGGCCTGCTGCTGTGCGTCCCCGCCGAGCGCGCCGATGCGTGCGTCGACGAGCTCCGGGCATCCGGGCTGCCCGGAGCTCGGATCGGCGAGCTTGTCGAGCCCGGTCCCGTCGCGATCGAGCTGGCGATGGCCCCGCGCGCCGGCTGAGTTAGCCGAGGTACGGCTCGTGACACACGGCCTCGATGTTGTGGCCGTCTGGATCCAGCACGAACGCGCCGTAGTAATCCGGGTGATATTCCGCGCGAACACCGGGAGGGCCATTGTCCTTGCCGCCGGCTGCCATCGCGGCCTCGTAGAACGCGCGGACCTCGGCACGGCCTTTCGCGCGAAACGCGACGTGGGTTGGCGACGAAGGCTTGTCGGCCTTGCCGATCCAGAAATCTGGCTTGGGCGCGATGCCAAACCCAGCAGCGTGGCCTTCGAACGACATGATCAGCGTGTAGCCGAGCGGCGCGAGCGCCTTGGTGTAGAACGCGATGCTGGCCTTGAGGTCCGAAGCGGCAACTCCGATGTGATCGAGCATGATGCGCACCATACCGGATCCCTCGTGGACCGCGATGCGTGCTCGGGACGATCGCCGGGCGATCAGCTCCCGATCAGGGCTGCGATCTCGGACGCGGAGAATCCGTATTCGGCGAGCACTTCGCGGGAGTGCTCGCCGTGACGCGGCGGCGGCGTGGGGTTGCTGGGGCGACCGACGGGTGTGCGGGTCTGCATCAGCGGTCCGACACCATCACCGCCATCGATCGTGAAGAACACCTCGCGATTGCGGTGAAGCGGATGTTCAGGGAGCTCGTCGAGCTCGGTGACCACCTCGACGCAGCAGTCGTGCTTGAACAGGATCTCGTGCCAGTCGGCGGCGGTCTTGGTCACGAAGATCGCCGCGAGCTCCGCGCGCACCTTGATCTGATCCGCCGGCGGCGCGATCACCTCCATGAGGTTCACCGGGCGGCCGATCGCCTGGTTCAGCGCGCCCCAGAACTTGGGCTCGAGCGCGCCAACGGCGAGGTAGCGATCATCCTTGGTGCGATAGATGCCATACGCGGCGACGCCGCCGTTGAGGGTCTCGCTGCCGCGCGTCGGGCGTGCGCCTGCGTCGAAGTTGCCAAGCTCGGCCGTCAGCATGGCCAGCGAACCTTCGGTCATCGAGATGTCCAGGTGCGCGCCGCGGCCCGTGCGGTGTCGGCCGACCAGCGCGCCAAGGATCGCGGTCGCGCTCCACAGCCCACCACCGGCCAGATCCGCGATCTGTACGCCGGGTAACATCGGCTCCCCGCCGGGCACGCCGCCCATGGCGAGCACTCCGGCGACCGCGCAGTAGCCGACGTCATGGCCGGCGCGATGAACGTACGGCCCGGTCTGGCCGAACCCGCTGATCGAGCACATCACGATCTTGGGGTTGCGCGCAGCGAGCGCGTCGTAGCCGACGCCGAGCTTGGCCATCACGCCGGGCCGAAAGCTCTCGACGACGACGTCGGCACGCTCGGCCATCTTCAGGAACGCGTCGCGACCCGCCGGTGACTTGAGGTCCAGGATCAGCGACCGCTTGCCGCGGTTGATCGCGAGAAACCGGCCCGACATGCCGCCTTTGCCCGGCGGCATCGGGCGGAGGTAGTCGCCCATCTGCGGGTCCTCGACCTTCACGACGTCGGCGCCCATGTCGGCGAGCACCATCGTCAGGAACGGGCCGGGGAGCAGGCGCGTCAGATCGAGAACGCGAATGCCGGCGAGTGCGTCCGCCAGGGGGCCGATCACGGCGCGGTCACATCTTCGCGAGGTCGAACAGCTGCTGCAGCTTCATCGCTTGCATCAGGTCACCGGTCACGCGGAACTTGCCCTGGAAGTAGAGCTGCATCGCCGCGTTCGGGTCCTTGAGCATCGTGTTGAAGTCCTCGTTCGAGACCTCGATCGTGCACTGCGCCTTACCGGTGTCGCCCGGCGTGCAGGTCGGAGGGTTGGCCGTGCAGTCGATCGTCCACTCGCCGCCACCGTCGCCCGTGATCTTGAAGCAGTACGCCGCGTTCAGCTCGCGCGCTTTGTCCGGGTACTGCTTGAGCCCCTCGGGGACCAGGTTGTCGAACAAGTCGTGCGCGTCCTTCGGCATCGTGACCGGTGGCATGGCTTCCTCCGACGAGCGTGTTACCCCGGGCGCAGGGAGCGGTCAACGAGGGCCGCGAGAATCCAGTGACAGCGCCTGGAATCCGGCTAGGTTACCGACCGCGAGCGATGAATGAGCCCCCGCCGATCGACCCCCCCGACGAGATCCTCCAGCTGCTCGCGAGGCATCCGTCGAATGATGCGGATCGCGTCCTGGAGTTTCTACGAACGTGTGCCCGGCCGTGCACGTATGTCACCGCTCGACGCGTCGCCGACGAACCGCTGAGACGCTCGGGGCTCGGGCGGCTTGTCGGTCGAAGCACCGCACAGCCACAGCTCGGCCCGGAGCGCAGCAAGTTCGGCGGCCGTCCATGGGTGGCCGCGGATGAGCCGCCGTTTGGCCCGTTCTCGTTCATCGGCCAGATCAACTTCGCCGAGATCCCGAACGTACCGAGCGAGTGGCCGTCGCGTGGAATCCGTGCGATCCGAACCGGATGGTCCTCGTTTTGAACCGCAGCGTCTTGTCGACGAGCCGCTCGCATTCGCTCGGTGTTGTCAGGCAATTTCAGCGCACGTCTTGGCGGCAAATCTTCGTGGGCTGATCACTCACCGCCTAGAGCGGCGGCAGGTCCTGGGTCGCGAATGCGCAATCCGCGACGTTGCCTTCGGTCGGTGCGAAGTTGGCCGAGTCCTCGTAGTAGACGCGCGCGAACGTCTCGTTCCAGCACTCCGAGGCGGTGGCACCGTCGGCGAGATCGCCACCTGCGAGCCGGCCATCGGCGCGGCCGACGCCAGAGGCTTCCCACCGCGAGCGCAGCGTGATCTGCTCGAGTAGCGGCGTGCCGCCGGCGTCGCCTTCGATGTTGAACACCATGTCGCCGCCGCCGGTCGCCGTCTCGTTGTACGCGTAGTCCGCGGTCACCGGGTTGCCCGCGTCGTCGGTCGACATGATGTGGAGGTCGAGGTGGCGAGCGAGCAGGTCGTAGTTCACGTCGACCTGGCCGCGCGCATCGGGATCGCTGTCGATCGGGTTCACCCGCTTGCCGGCATCGAAGTCGATCATGAAAGTTCCGTTGCCCTTGAGATCGCCGGGTCGCGGATCGGCGAAGCCGTCGATGACCACTTCGAAGCTCGAGCCGGCGACGGTCTTCGATCGACCCGACAGCTGATACGAATACGTGCCATCGCCGAGCGCGCGCACGTCGAGCTTGTACTCCGCGGGATCGAGCGCATCGCTCCACGGGCCCCACGTGTACGTGTCGCCGTCGACCGAGGTCACGGGAAACTGCACGATCGTGTGGACCAACACCAGCACCCACGCGGTACCGCCATTGAATGTGGTCGTGACCTTGCGCGTCGCGACGTACCACTCGGCGAGCTCGCCGAGGCTCCGGGCGGTGCCCGTGGGCAGGTTGATCCGGACCTGATCAGAGGTGGGAATCGCGCGCCGTAGATCGTCGGGCGCCTCATCTTGCTTGACCACACAGGCGACCAGGCTGGAGGCACAAACAGCGGTGAGTAGGCTCTTGGTGAAGATGCTCATCGAAGCTCCTGGGGTTGGCTGACGGAAGACCCTAAGAGCAGGTCGCGTACCAGTCCCATTTGAGCAATCTCGACGGCTTACGGTGTTGAGTTTCGCAACGGTGCTCGCGCGGCTCCCGGCGTTGTAGGAGGTGCCGACAGCTCCGGCAGGACGGTGATCGTGTCTCCGTCGTGGAACACCACCACCGCACGATCGGCGAGCGCGATGCCCACCGGATCCGCGCGCGTGACCTCGGGGAGCGGGTACACCCACAGCAGCACCGCGTTCGCGGCGTACGCGGCGATGAAGTCGCGCTGGATCGACCGATCGAGGCGCACCGCGAGCGCGACGTCTCCAATCGAAGATGTGCCGAACCCGATCGTGCTGATCCCTGGAACCGGAAACGACACCGCACCGGCGAGCGATCCGGTCGCGTCGATATCGAACAGCCGAAGCTCCGGTTGGCCCGCGAACGCGCCAAAATTGGCGACCCGGACCATCGGCGATTGCTCCGGCTGGTACACCGCGCCGAGCAGCGCCGCGTATTCGCGCTTGGTGGACCACGCCGGCCGCGCACGTTGGCCCGGATGAAACGCGACGATCTTGCGGTCGATCTGCTCGATCTCCCACGTGCGATCGCGATGCCGAACGATCAGCGGCGGTGGGGTCGAGGGTGCCTCGCGCGCGACGCCGGTGACCACATCCACATCGACCGCGCGATCGCCGCGTCGCCAGCGAACGGTCCGATCGTCGATCGTCCACACGCCCTGTCGTCCGGGTGATCTGGCGAATCGCTCGACCGCGGCGGTGGGCCCGTGAAGTGCGATCTGCGACAGATCTCGTCCCGCGGCCGTCACGATCCTGAGGCAGCCAAGAAACATGTTGCCGTCGGGCACCGACGATGTGGGCGGACACTCTGCGATCAGCACGACGTTCTCGCCCTGGACGAGCGGGGGCGCGAGATGTGGCCCCCCGGGCTTGGTCCACATCAGCTGTCCGCGCTGCCAGTCGACCGCGGCGAAGCCGAGCTGGGAGCAACCGACGATCGCGAGCTCGCCGACTAGCGCAGGGCCGCCGACGTCGAATCGCGGAACATCCGTGCGCGAAGGTAACGCGATCACGCGCAGCGGCTCGGTGCGCGGTAGCTCCGCGAGCTCGGGCCACAGGATCGGCGCGGGCGGTGCGGCTGTGGCCACCGACGGCGGTGGCTCGGGCGGCGCGGCATCCTGTGACTTGTCCTTGCACGCTGGCGCTAACGCGATCGCCGCCGCGATGACGCGCGACGCCGAGGTCACGAGTCCTTGGACTTGCGCTTACCCTGCGCCTCGCGAAAGCGATCAGCCCAGCCCTCGATGTTGACCTGTTTGACGCGGCTCAGTGCGAGCGCGCCGCGTGGAACGTCCCTGGTGACCGTGGAGCCCGAGCCGACGTACGCATCGCGACCGACGGTGACGGGTGCCACCAGCTGGGTGTCCGAGCCGACGAACGCGCCGGCTTCGATCGTGGTCTTGTGCTTGGCGAATCCGTCGTAGTTGCACGTGATCGTGCCGGCGCCGACGTTGGCTTTCGCACCGATCGATGCATCGCCGAGATAGGCGAGGTGGTTGGCCTTTGCGCCGGCCATCAGGTGCGCCTTCTTGGTCTCGACGAAGTTACCGAGCCGCGCGTCCTCGTCGATCCGCGTACCAGGCCGGCAGTGGCTGAACGGACCGATCTCGGCACGCGATCCGAGCTGGGTCTCGGTCATCACCGAATAGGGTTTGACGTGCACGTGATCCGCGACCGCCACGTCGGTGAGCACGGCGCCGAGGTCGATCCGCGCGCCATCGCCGATGCTGGTCTTGCCGCGCAGCGCCACGTTGGGCGCGATCCACACGTCCTTGCCGAGTGGACCGACGTCGGCGTCGATATACGTGCTCGACGGATCGACCATCGTGACCCCGTTGCGCATCCAGGCCTCGTTGATCCGCCGGCGCGCCTCGAGCTCGACCGCGGCGAGATCGACCTTGTCGTTGATCCCTGCGACCTCGGTGAATGGCGTGTCGATGGAGATCGCGCCTCCGCGCTCGGCGGCATGCGCGACCAGATCGGTCAGATACAGCTCGCCCTTGGCGTTGTCGGCGCGCAGCGTCGCCAGCCCGCGCCGGAGCTGGCCGAGCTCGATCGCATAGAACCCGGCGTTGGTATCGGCGATCTTGCGTTGATCCTCGGTAGCGTCCGCGTGCTCGACGATCCGCATCAGCTTGCCAGCGCCATCGCGCACCAGCCGGCCATACGGCATCGGTCGCGGTGGCACGGTCGACAGCAGCGCCATCTTCGCGGGCGACTTCGCGCATGCCTCGGTGAGCTCGGCGATCCGCGTGCTCGCGAGCAGTGGAGCGTCGCCCGTGAGGATCACGATGATCCGATCGTCCGGCTCGTTGGCCACCGCCGGCAGCGCACATTGCACGGCGTGACCGGTGCCGCGCGGCTCGGTCTGCAGCGCGACCTCGACGCTGCCTGCACCGAAGCTGGCATCGAGCGACGCCTTCACCGCGTCCGATTGATGACCGAGGATCGCGATCACGCGTTGCGCCCCAGCGCTGCGCGCGGAGCTGACGACCCAATGCAGCATCGGCCGGCCGGCGATCCGATGCAGGACCTTGGCCATGTCGCTCTTCATTCGAGTGCCCAGGCCCGCCGCCATGATGAAGACCAGAGGTGATTGCCGGCTCATATTCTGCGCGAAATTAGCACTGATCGACTGCCACTCGCCTCGCGGTGCCGCGCTAGAACCGCGCGGTGACCGTACGCATGGCTGTTCTCGCGCTCGCGCTGGTGGCCGCCTCCGCGGGAGCGGCGCACGGTCACCAGACTGCGGTGAAGTACGTCGACATCGCGGTCGACGGCGCGAACGCCAGGGTGCGGTTCACGGTTGCGCCGAGCGACGTCACCGAACCGCTCGCGTTGCCACCAGACGCACAGCCCGCGATCCACGACGCTACGGTGCCGGCGGTCGCCAGCTATGTCGCGGCCTGGCTCGCGCTCGAGGCACCCGAAGGTCGGCCGTGCCAGGCGACGAACGAGCGCGCGGGTCCGGATCTCGATCACAAGTTCGTGGTGGTTGCGTGGGACGTCGCGTGCAGCCAGCAACTCACCGAGGTCACGGTCGACCTGTCGCGGTTCTTCGCGATCGACCAGCGCCACGAGGCAATCGTCTCGGTGCATCGCGCGGGGGAGCAGGTCGAGCCGCAGGTCGTTCGCTCGGATCGCGGGCGCGTGACGATTCACGTCGGCGGTGTCAGCTCGCTGGCGTCGTGGGTCGGACTCGGGATCCACCACATCTATGGCGGCACCGACCACATCTGCTTCGTGCTCGCGCTGCTGCTGGTGGTCGTGTTGTCGCGCGAGGACGGCCGCTGGCGAGTGCGAACGCCGCTGGCCGCGCTGCGCAGCACCGCGATGATCGTCACCTCGTTCACGATCGCCCACAGCATCACGTTGATCGCCGCAGCGCTCGGCTGGGTGAGCCTACCGTCGCGGCTGGTCGAGAGCGCGATCGCGCTGTCGATCGTCTACACCGCGGTCGAGAACATGGTCCGGCCCGACGTGCGCTGGCGATTCGCGCTGGCGTTCGGGTTCGGTCTGGTCCACGGCCTGGGGTTCGCGAGCGTGCTGGCCGATCACTTGCCTCCGACCCACGTGATCGCGCCGCTGCTTGGATTCAACGTCGGGGTGGAGCTCGGACAGCTCTCGATCGTCGCGATCGCACTCCCGGTGTGCTGGCTCGTTGCCCGCAGACTTGGCGCCGACCGTTACCGCCGAGTCGCACTGGCTGTCGCAGGCGCCCCGCTGATCTTGCTGGGAATCAAGTGGCTGATCGAACGTGTGTTCGAAGTGTGACTCGTCGGCGACGATGCTTCATGTAGGCGTACGGCGCCTAGGTGGCCCCGAGCTGTGCGGGTCACCACGGCTTCCCAACCCGTATCGTTACGGACGATACTTGCGAAACGTTGGCAGTCGAGTCCGATTCTCACGTCCAGCCCGAGCGACCGGTCGTTGTTTGTGTGGATAGCGACCAAGCGCAGCTGCTCACGTTTCAACGAATTCTGGGGACGCGTTACCGCGTCGTGCTCGCGACCTCGGATATCGAGGCGCTCACGCTGATCCAGGCACTGCCCGAGGTTGCGTGCGTGCTGGCGGATACGCAGACCGCCGGCGCAACGCTGTTTGCTCGAGTCGCCGCCGCGCGGCCGCATTGCCGCCGCGCCGTGATCGCGGGTGCACCGCATTCCGCCGATCTGATCGGTGAGATCAACGCAGGTCATGTGCACTACGTGATCGCCAAGCCGTGGACCAATCATGATCTGGCGCAGGTCGTCGATCAGCTCACGACCGCGTTTCGGCTCGAGATCGATAATCGGCGCCTGCTCGCCCAGCTTCACGAGCATCAACAGGTGTTACAGGAGCAGCTGATCGCGCGCGGTCACGAGATCACCGCAGCGACCGAGCGGCTCGCGCAGATGGGACACCAGCTCGATCGGATGGCGCTGCGCGATGGCCTGACCGGGCTGTACTCGCACCTCGCGTTTCAGGAGCGGTTGCGCGACGCGGTGTCGCGCGCGACCCGATTTGCCGAGCCGCTGTCGCTGTTGCTGGCCGATATCGACGGGTTCGCCAACATCAACTACGAGATCGGCTACCAGACCGGCGATGACATCCTGCGGCGGATCGCGACGCTGCTGCAGAGCGAGACTCCCGATCGCAGCACGGAGGTGGTGGCGCGATTCTCCGGTGAGGAGTTCGCGATCTTGCTGCCGGACACGTCCAAGTCAGCGGCGCTGACGCGGGCGGCGCGGTTGCGCGACGCGATCTCGATCGCGCAGATGCCCGGTGGCCGTCAGCTCACGATGTCGTTTGGCGTGGCGAGCCTGCCCGATGACGCCGCGGATCCCGAAGGCCTGCTGACGGCCGCGGAAGCAGCGGTGCGCGGGGCCAAGCGCGGCGGGCCAGGCCGCGTTCAGTTCTTCGCGGCGAGCGATAACGGTCGAACTCGCGGCTCGGTCACGCGGACGTTCGGCCGGCCGCCCGATGTCGATCGGTTTCGTCACTACCAGGAACGAATGAACGAGGTGACCGCGATCCTCGCGCGCGATCGCTCGCTGTCGTGCTTGCTGGTGGACCTCTCGCGGCTGCATCGTGTCGAGCTCGACCTCGGCGTCGCGCACCACAGCGAGATCTACGACAGCGCCGCGGTTGTCCTCGATCGCCTGCGCGGCACGCTGCTCGCCGCCGAGGATCTGATCTGCCGCTCCGGCGATGGCGACGGCTATTTCGTCATCCTGGCACCGCGTCCCGGCAGTCGCGTCGATCTCGAAGCGCTGGCAGCTGGCGTCGAAAAGGCCGTGGAGGAGGCGCTGTCACCGGCGGTCAACGAGATGTTGCGCGAGCAACCGAGGATCACCGTGGGCTCGGCGCGGGTGCTCGGCAACTCGCTCCTGCGACCCGAGCGCTTGACCGCCCGGCTCGTCGCCGATGCGATCGACAACACGCGCAACCTGCGCGAGCGCAAGGCGCATCGCTATCGGTCGACGCTGCAGGATCTCATCCTGGGCCACGGGATCTCGACGGTGTATCAACCGATCGTCGATCTCGGCACCGGCGACATCTTTGCTTACGAGGCGCTGTCCCGCGGACCTCGCGGCACCACGCTCGAGGCTCCAGCGACGCTGTTCGCGATCGCCGACGAAGTCGATCTCACCGTCGAGCTCGATCGCGCGTGCTTTCGCGGGGCCTTGCACTCGGCCAAGACGCTCGAGCCGGTCCACCGGCTGTTCGTGAACTTGTTGCCGATGTCGTTCTACGATTCGGCGTTCATCGAGGAAGAGGTCGGCAACCTGATCGCGGCTGCCGGGCTGACCCCGGCGAACATCGTGTTCGAGATCACCGAGCGTCTCGCGATCGAGAACTTCGCGTCGTTCAAGCGCGCGCTCGCAAGCTACACCGCGATGGGCTTTGGCGTCGCGCTCGACGACGTGGGCACGCGCCACTCGAACCTCGAGACCTTGATGTCGCTGCGGCCGCACTTCATCAAGATCAGCGACGTCCTGGTCCGCGGGATCGCGCGCTCGACGGTGAAGCGCGAGATGCTGCGTTCGCTCCGTCACATCGCCGATACGATCGATGCGGTGATGGTCGGCGAGGGCATCGAGCAGGTCGAGGATGTGATCGCGTTGCGTGATCTCGGCCTGCGCTACGGCCAGGGCTACTACATGGCGCATCCGGGCCCCTCGTTCCCGGTGCTTCAGGATGGAGTGCGCGCCGAGCTTCGCAGCGTCACGCCGGGCGTGTCGCCGGTTGCGCTGATCCCGAGCGACGACGAAGACGACGAAGATCGCGAGCTCGCGATCCCGCTCGCGCAGAGCTCCAACCCGGGATTCCGCGTGCTGGGTACGGGTTCGAGCAGCGCGATCCCGCGCAACGCGTTCGGACGTCCCGAGGACGAGATCACCAACGACATGGCGGCTGCCGAGGGCCACCGCCGCTCGCGTGGCTCGGAACCCCCGACGTCACCGCTGCCGGTCTGGCGTCCGCTCAGCGATGACGAGCCAGGGCCGCAAGAAGCCGAGGGACTGCTATCGAGCCTGAAGAAGCGCTCCAGTGACCCACCTGCGCCGGAGGGCGAGCGCGGTCCCGGGACACCTGGCTTGAACTGAGCGCCCTAATCGGCGGTCCCTTCACTTGGTGTTGTCGCGAAACGGGTGGAATAATCGGTAGTCCATGGATCGGAACGCGTTCCACAAGCTCCTGGCGTTCGGCATCGAACGCGGAGTGTCCGATATCCACTTCGAGGTTGGCTATCCGCCGCATTACCGGCTCCATGGCGAGCTGCTCGGCGCGATCAAGGTGCCGCCGCTCACCGCGCAAGACACCGAGTCGATCGCGCGGATGATCCTCGAGGATCGCAACATCACGGTCGACTTCACGCGCAGGTTCACCGAGATCGATGTGTCGTATTCGCTGGCGCAACGCGGTCGGTTCCGCGCCTCGATCTTTCGCCAGCGCGGCGCGGTCGGCATCGTGATGCGATTGATTCCGATCCAGGTGCTATCGATCGATCAGCTGAACCTGCCGCCGGTGCTGTCGGAGATCGCCGATGCGCGCCGCGGATTGGTGCTGATCACCGGCGCGACGGGTAATGGCAAGACCACCACGATGGCGGCGATGCTGCGCTATATCAACGAGACGCGGCACGCGCACATCGTCACGATCGAAGATCCGATCGAGTTCATCCACGAGCCGCAGAAGTGCATGATCATCCAGCGCGAGGTGGGCGCGGATACCGAGAGCTTCCGCGATGCCATGACCGCCGCGATGCGCCAGGATCCCGACGTGATCCTGGTCGGCGAGATCCGCGATCGCGAGACCGCCGGTACCGCGCTCAAGGCGGCCGAGACCGGCCACCTCGTGCTGTCGGCGATCCACACGCCAGACAGCGCGGCGACGATCCAGCGCTACGTCGGGTTGTTCGAGACCGACGCGCAGGATGTCATCCGCGACCGGCTCGGCGACTGCCTGCAGGCGATCATCTCGCTACGGCTGCTCGCCAGCAAAGATGGGCGGCGGCGCATTCCGGCCGTCGAGATCATGCGAGTGACGCGAACGATCCGCGAATGCATTCGCGCCGGTCGGCTCGGCGATATCCCCGAGCTGGTGCGCAAGGGCCGCGATCTCTACTCGATGCAGCTGTTCGACCAGCACCTGATCGATCTGGTCAACAGCGGCGTGATCTCGATGGAGACCGCGATCTACGCGTCGTCGAATCCCGAAGAGTTCGAGCGCGCGCTACGCGTCGAGTAGGTCCGACGCTAGCGGCGGCGTGACGGCGCACTCGGCGCGCGAGACGGTGGAGCCGCGCGCGGCGCTGGCGTGGCCCGCGACGGCGTGGCGCGCGCCGGAGCAGTCGCCCGTGCCGGCGGGGCCGCGCGTGGCGGTGGCGCTGGTGTGGCCCGCGCCGGAGGACTCGGCCGTGCCGGCGGAGCCGCACGACCTGGCGCCGACGCACCGGTAGGTCGCGAGTTGGTGTCAGGCCGCGGATTCGCGACCGGCGCCCGCGGTGGCGGCGCGGTCGGATGTGGATCGTTCGTCGTCGCGCGAGGGCCCTGGACCGGCGGGCGCCAGCCCGTGGGTGGCGCTGACGGCGGCGTCGGTCGCGCCGGACGCGGATCGTTGGTGGTCGGGCGCGAGCCATGCACCGGCGGCCGCCAACCCGGAGTGGCTGGCGTCGCGGGCGTTGCCGGCGTTCCCGGACGCGGATCGTGGGTGGTCGGGCGCGAGCCATGCACCGGCGGCCGCCAACCCGGAGTGGCTGGCGTCGCGGGCGTTGCCGGCGTTCCCGGACGCGGATCGTGGGTGGTCGGGCGCGAGCCATGGACCGGTGGCTGCCAACCGGGATTGGTCGGCGCCGTCGGCGATGGATGCGGATCGTGGGTGGTCGGGCGCGAGCCATGGACCGGCGGTTGCGAGCCGGGATTGGTCGGCGTCACCGGACGGGTCGGCGGCCGCCAGCCACCACCCGTGGTCGGCGGCGGACGCACCGTGCCGGTCGGAGGACGAGCGACGACCGGTCGCCCATCGCGATGATCGCGATCGCCGTGAACGTGCCAGCCACGCGGCACGCGATCCGGACGCGACCAGTACCCCGGCGTGTACACGTAGTGACCGCCCGAGTAGTCGTAATAGGGCTCGACGTACACGTAGCCGACTTGTTCCTGCTCCCAGCGTCCGCTGACCCAGACCCATTCATATCCGTTCCAGTGCCAGTAGCCGTCGATCCATACGCTGCCGTAACCCGGTGACGGCGACATCTGCTCGTACAGCGGCTCCGGCGGCATGCTGGAGACGGTGTACGGCGACGGCGTCCCGACGGAGACGCTGGCTGATGCGTACGGCTGTCCGTAGCCATACCCGTAACCAGCGTTCACAGGCGTGGTCTCGCGAACCACACAGGCTTGGGTAGCGAGCGCGAGGCCCACGCCCCCGAGGACTCGTGCAAGTTGCTTACGCATCAGCATTCCTCCTGGAGGCGCCGCGGATTTTCACCGCGTGCATCCCCACAACCTCGACAGTGTAGTTGACGGTTCCCCGTGTCACAAGTACACAGAAAATCGATGAAAACGGTGTTCTCAGGGATTCAGCCATCTGGCGAGCTCCACCTCGGTAACTATCTGGGTGCGATTCGCAACTGGGTGACTCTGCAAGACCAGTACCGTTGCGTCTTCTGTGTCGTCGACTATCACGCAATCACCCAGGACTACGACACCAAGGAGATGTCGCGCCGGGTCAGCGACATGGTCATCGATCTGCTCGCGTGCGGTGTCGATCCGGATCGCTCGTTGCTGTTCGTTCAGTCGATGGTTCCCGAGCACACCGAGCTGTGCTGGGTGCTGAACAACGTGACCGGGTTCGGCGATCTGGAGCGGATGACGCAGTTCAAGGACAAGTCCGAGCATCAGCCCGACAACATCAACGTCGGATTGTTCGACTATCCGGTGCTGCAGGCGGCCGACATCATGCTCTACAAGGCCGACCTGATCCCCGTTGGACAGGATCAGATGCAGCACGTCGAGCTCGCGCGCCGGATCACGCGCAGCTTCAATCATCGGTTTGGCAAGCTGTTCCCCGAATGCGAAGCATTGCTCACGAGCGTACCCAAGCTGCTCGGCCTCGAGGGCAAGCACAAGATGTCCAAGTCGCTGGGCAATCACATCCCGCTGACCGCGTTCAGCAACGAGAAGCAGCTGCGCAAGCTGCTTGGCCGCGCGGTGACCGACGAGAAGCGCGTCACCCGCGAGGATCCTGGCAACCCCGATGATTGCAACGTCGGCACGATGCACAAGGCGTTGTCACCGAAGGAGGACCTCGACTGGGTCTATCGCGGCTGTACCACCGCCGGCATTGGCTGCGTCGATTGCAAGGGTAAGCTCGCGGACAACATGCTGCGCCACTTCGCGGCCTACAACGAGCGGCGGGCGGCGCTGGCCGCAAATCCGGGTCGGATCGCCGAGGTCCTGGAGCAAGGCGCGGCGAAGGCGCGGGTGATCGCGCAGCGCACGATGGCTGAAGTGCGCGGGAAGCTGGGGCTATGGGCCTCGCGCTGACGTCTCGTCGTTCGACGATCGCCGCGGTGACCAGCGCACTCGCAGCGATGGCGCTTGCGGCGGCCGTCGCGGGGCGCAACTGCAACGTCACCCGGCCAGGTCCAGAGCTCGCCGTCGGCGAGATGCTTCGAGCGACCAAGGCGGGTGATCGCGATGCGGTGTTCGAGATGCTCTCGCCGGCTACCCGCGAACGGCTCGACCGCGAAGCCAAGCGCGCCACGGATCTCGTGGGCGCCGCCGTTCGCTATTCGGCGCGCGATCTGGTCAGCTTGGGCAAGAGCGACACCGTGGTAATGCCCACCGACATCACCCTCGTCGAGGAGCGTGGCGATACGGCGGTGGTGGAGGTGGTCTCGCCGATCGGCCGCGCCCGGATCGATCTCGTGAAATACGGCGGTCGCTGGCTGATCGACATGCCGCAGTACGGCAGCCTGTAGATAGCTGACTGCGGCAGTGGTGCGACCGCGTGCGGCGACGGTCAATCCACCCGGGGCTCGTGCTAGATCCGACGCATGCGAACGCGCGCGCTGGTTCTCGTCGCCCTGGCCGCTTGTGGCGGCTCGTCCTCGACCACTCGTGAGCCCATCGAGGGTACGACATCACGGCCGGCACCCACCGATCCCGCGGGCGCTTCCAAGGAACCGATGCCACCCAAGCACCCCTGGCCCGCGACGCGCTCGGAGCCGATCGTCGAGACCATTCACAACACGAAGATCTCCGATCCGTATCGCTGGCTCGAGGACGAGAAGTCCGAGGAGGTTCAGGCCTGGATGCGGGCGCAGGACGAGCTCACCCGTGCCGAGCTCGCGAAGCAGCCGGGTCGCGATCAACTCGTCGCAAGGCTGCGCGAGCTGTTCTATTACGATGCGATCAGCGCGCCGGCGACCCGCAAGGGCCGGCTGTTCTATACCCGCAAGCATGCCGACAAGGAGAAGGCGATCGTCTACTGGAAGCAGGGTGAGGCGGGCGCCGAGAAGGTGCTGTTCGATCCCAACCAGTGGAGCACCGATGGCACCAAGGGCCTCGGTGGCTGGACGCCGAGCTACGACGGACGCTACGTCGCGTATGCGGTGAAGGAGAACAACTCCGACGAGACCACGACGCGGGTGTTCGATCTCAAGACCAACAAGGATCTTCCCGACACGATCGCCGGCACGAAGTACTCCAACGTGTCGTGGACGCCGGACGCCAAGGGCTTCTATTACACCTGGGTTCCCCCGATCTCGGAGAAGGTGTCGATCGCTGATCGTCCGGGCTTTGCCGAGGTCCGGTTCCACAAGCTCGGCGCGGATCCGCAGACCGACGTCGTCGTTCATCCGGCGACGCGCAATCCCGAGACGTTCATCGGTGGCGCGATCTCGCGCGATGGGCACTGGCTGATCGTGTCGATCCAGCACGGCTGGAACTCGACGGACGTCTACTTCAAGGACGCTCGCAAGAAGGACATGCAGTGGAAGTCGCTGGTCGTCGGGGTCGATGCGACGTTCGATGTCACCGTGTGGCGCGACAAGTTCTACGTGCTCACCAATGAGGGCGCGCCGCGCTATCGCCTGTTCAAGGTCGACCCTGCCAGGCCCGACCGTACGGCGTGGACCGAGATCGTGCCGCAGAGCGACGCGACGCTGCAGGGCGCAGACATCGTCGGCCAGCACCTGGTGCTGAGCTACCTGCGCAATGCGGCGAGCGAGCTCGAGGTCCACGATCTCGCGGGCAAGCTGGTGCGCAAGCTCGAGCTCCCGCCGCTCGGTACCGTGACGACGGTGATGGGAAATCCCGATGAGGACACCGGCTACGTCTCGTACACGTCGTTCACCGAGCCACAGGTCGTCTACAAGACGTCGATCAAGACCGGCAAGGTCGGCGAGTGGGCGCGCGTCAAGCTGCCGATCGATACCGGCACGATGGAGACCGAGCAGGTGTTCGTGACCTCGAAGGATGGCACCAAGGTCTCGATGTTCCTGATCCACAAGAAGGGGATCGAGCGCTCGGGCAAGAACCCGACGATCTTGTACGGCTACGGCGGGTTCAACGTGAGCATGACACCCGCGTTCTCGTCGTCGCGCCTCGTCTGGCTGGAGCGTGGTGGCGTCTATGCGGTGCCCAACCTACGCGGCGGCGGTGAATACGGCGAGGAGTGGCATCGCGCGGGCATGTTGCTCAACAAGCAGAACGTGTTCGACGACTTCATCGCGGCGGCCGAGCTCCTGATCAAGGAGAACTGGACCTCGCGCGACCATCTCGCGATCTGGGGAGGATCGAATGGTGGCCTGCTGGTCGGAGCTGCGGTGACCCAGCGGCCGGACCTGTTCGGCGCGGTGGTGTGCGGTGTTCCCTTGCTCGACATGTTGCGGTTTCACAAGTTCGGTTCCGGCAAGACCTGGGTGCCGGAGTACGGCTCGGCGGAAGACCCGGCCGAGTTCAAGGCGCTCTATGGCTACTCGCCGTATCGCCGCGCGGTCGACGCCGGTCCAACACGGTATCCGGCAGTTCTGTTCGACTCGGCCGATCACGATGACCGTGTCGATCCGATGCACGCGCGCAAGCTGACCGCGGTGCTGCAAGCCGCGCAGACCGGGGATCGTCCGATCCTGCTCAGGATCGAGCGCAACGCGGGTCATGGTGGCGCCGATATGGTGAAGCAGACCGTCGAGCGCGTCGCGGATCAGCTGCTGTTTCTCGAGAGCCAGATCAAGTAGAGCGCCGAGGGAGCAGCTGACCAGCGCGAGGTCCACGACGACGCGTGCAGGTGCAACGGCAGGTGTTGACTAGCACCTACGGCTGCACGTGGTGGTGCACACGTTCAGGTTCTCGGCTCCATGCGTGAGGGAGATCAACGCAGTCGGAACAACGCGGCGGTGAGAAGCGCGGCGATCCACCGTCTGGTATCACCGGGGCATGAAAGCTCGACTGGCTGTTGCAGGCGTGGTGCTCGCGTGTTGTGGCCCTGGTTCTCATCCACCGCCGTCGAACCTGCCGACCGCCGAGGAGGTGGTCGCGCGGCTGGCGAAGGAGCGCGAGGCCCGCACGTCGTTCACCGCGGAGAGCGTGATGGACTTCTGGGGCGGCAAGGAACGTGTCAAGGCCACCGTGCTGGTGATGGGCACCGAGGGCAAGAAGCTCCGGTTCAATGCGCTGTCGCCCGCCGGCGGCAGCGTGCTCGCCGACATGGCGTGTGACGGCACGAATTTCGTTTACATCGATCACCAGAACAACTGTCAGCTCTCGGGGCCGTGCGATCGCTCGTCGATCGCATCGCTGCTGCACGTCGAGCTCGAGCCCGAGGACTTCCTGCACCTCGCGGTCGGAACGCCGCCCGTGATCGAGCAGGCCACCGGCAAGGTGACGTGGGACGCGAACAACGGCTACCAGCACGTCGTGCTCGAAGGGCCGACGGGAAGCCAGACCATCGACATCGACGCCTCCAACGGCCGCTGGGACGTGATGGCGAGTGAGCTCAAGCTGCGCGACGGCCGCGTGGTGTGGTCGGTCAAGAATCGCGCGTGGGAGGAGGTTCCCGATGCCAGCGGTGGCACGAAGCGCTGGCCGACCAAGACCCAGTTCAAGGCACCCAACGAGAACAGCGACCTGATCGTCGAGTGGAAGGAACGCCAGCTCAACGTCCCGCTCGACGACGCCCGGTTTCACATCACGCCGCCGGCCGGTTTGCCGGTGTGTGGCCAGCAAGGTACGCCGCCGGCCTCGCGAGCGACGCCATCCCCGCCGAACCCCTGACCGCGGCCAGCGCGGGAACATCTGACGCGGCTCGTCGGTTACCGCGATGTGACCTCGGAAGATCGCGAGCTCCTCGAGCATTACATCGAACGCGGCGCCCAGCCGTGGAACGTCTCGGTCGAGGCGGCCTGGCTCGACTACGAGCTGCGATCGTTCGTGCTCGCTCAGCTGCCTGCGCGCCGTCCGCTCGCCGTGTGCAACGTCGGCATCGGCGTCGGGTTGTTCGATGATTGGCTCGGCCACGTGGTCGGCGCACCGATCACCAGCGTCGATCGCGACGCCGAGATCGGTCGGCTGTTTGCGCTGCGCCAGCGCCGCGAGCGCCATCCTCACCCCGCGATGGTCATCTGCGGCGACGTCTGCGATGGCGCGCTCGGCCGTCGGCGATTCGATGTGATCACCGCCGTCGGCTCGACGGTCGCCGAGCACGACGATCCCGCGCGGTTCAAGCGCGCGCTATCGGCGGCGCTGGCCCCCGGCGGCATCCTTCTCTGCGCTGAAGCTGGCGAGGGTGCTGCAGCCGATCGCGTTCGCACTCACGGCGACACCTGGCTCGCGTGCTCGACGGTGCAGCGTTAGAGCTTCTGCAGATCGATCACGCGGATCCGGTTGTACGGCTCGGCGTCGTTGCCGATGTTACCGTCGGCCGCGACCAGACGGCCGGCACGCACATCGATGCCTTCCAGGCCGTAGAACCGCGCGCTGAGCGCCGTATTCGAGTCCTGGAATCCCGGCTGGCCATCACCTGCGATCGTGGTGACCTCACCGCCCGTCACCCGACGAATCGTGCGGCTCTGGACGTCACTGACGTAGATCGTGCCGTTCTCGATCGCGAGACCTTGAGGCATCGCGAACGTGGATGCGGCCAGCGGGCCGTCATCCCCACCTACGGCACCGGTGCCTGCGTAGTCGGTGACCACACCTGCGCGGGTCACGCGGCGCAGCCGGTGATTGTCCATGTCCGAGACCACGAGGTCGCCACCGGCAACCTCGACCACGTCGTACGGCTGTGCGAACTTCGCCGCGGCGCCGGTTCCGTTCGCGTGGCCTGCCGTGTTGCGCGTTCCGGCCAGCAGCGTTACTGCGCCCGTGCCGGGGTCGAGGATCGAGACGACGTGATGGACGTAGTCGGCCATCGCGATCTTGCCGTCCGACAGCACGGCGAGCCCGCGGGGACGCCCGAGGTCGCGCGCGATGACGGTCGCGGCGCCGGTGTTCACATCGACGCTCCACACGGTTCCGGTCTCATCTGTGTGCTGCGCGTCGGGGTTGTCGTCCGTCTCGACGTACAGCGTCGTGCCATTTGCCGCAAACGCGAGCCCGAACGGCCGCGCGAAGCCCATCGCCTGAACGATCGTGCGCGTGGCGCCGTTCGACTCGACCGCACGCAGGCGGTTGTTGTCGAAGTCTGCGACGTAGGTGACGGTGGATGGCGCGACCGCGACGTTGACCGGATTGGAGAACCGGACGACCGCTCGGGCACCATCGACCATCCCCTTCTCGTTGCAGCCCGCGAGGGTTGTCACGGTCATGGTCAGATCGGAGTGGTCACACTCTGCGAGCGCGCCGTCTCCCGGGTTCTGATTGAAGGTGCCGCCGTCGGGACCGCCATCTGAGGACGTTCCGCACGCGGCCGTGAACAATGCAGCGAGGAGAAGCTTGTTGGACGTCATGGGGGCCTGAAGTGTGGTCTAGGGGGTTACACCGTCCCTTGCAAGCTCCTCTCCAGTTGCCTCCGCCGCGACGGAGGATTTTGGCGCCTGGTACCAGCCGGGGTCACCGTCGCCGGTAAGTCGCTTTCTTATCTTTAGAATCGTGAACATGCCGCCCATATCGATGATTCCGTACGGGCCTGGGGCGCCGACCATCGAGATCGAATTCGCGGGTTGCTTCATGCGCATGTGGGACATTTCAGCCATCCCACTGGCGCCCATTGTCATGTAGCCGGGCGCCACACTCCCGATCTTGTGGTCAAGATCACGCTCGTCGATCCCCACCAGGTTCGCCGAGTGGTGGCCCATCTGGTTCATCGCGTGGTGGGTCATGTGACAGTGGATCGGCCAGTCACCCAGGCCGTCCGCGGTGAATTCGATGGTCCGCGTCGTACCGACCGGCACGAGCACCGTGGTCTCGGGGATGCGAGCGCTCGGCGGGATCCGTCCGCCGTCCGTACCGACGACCTCGAAGAAGTGTCCGTGCAGATGGATCGGGTGGTGATCCATCGGGCCGAGGTTCGCGAGCCGGATCCGCACCAGATCTCCGGGCTCGGCGACCAGCGGCGCGGTCGCCGGGAACGACTTGCTGTTGAACGTGAGCACGTTGAACTCGTTCATCGCGAGCGGATCGGGTCGTCGCGTTCCGAGCGGGACGTGCCACGAGTGCAGCATGAGGGCGTAGTCGCGCACGCGCCGGGTCTCGGGCTTCTTGGGATGCACGACGATCATTCCCATCATGCCGAGCGCGATCTGCGTCATCTCGTCGGCGTGCGGGTGATACATGAACGTGCCCGCGCGATCGAACGTGAGCTCGTAGCGGAACGTCTTGCCGGGCTCGATCGGTGGCTGCGTGAGCCCCGCCACGCCGTCCATTCCGTTGGGCAGCACGATCCCGTGCCAGTGGATCGACGTGATCTCGGGTAGTGCGTTGGTGACGTAGACCCGCACTCGATCGCCTTCGGTGGCCTCGATCAACGGACCGGGCGTCGAGCCGTTGTACCCCCATGCCTCGATGTCGAGGCCCGGCGCGATCTGATGCCGGATCGGTTCGGCGCGCAGGTGGAAGATCTTCACGCCGTTGCGAACCTTGAACGGAAGCGTGCTGCCGTTCGGAACGATGACGCGGCCCCTCGTGGTCGCTCGCGGTGGCGCCGCGGCGGGCGCCGGGGGGGCCGGCGGCGCGGCGGGCGCTCCAGGTGCACCAGGGTGCGGTTGTGCCGGAGCCTTGCGAGAGATCAGCGCGGCGCCGGCGAGCACGCTGGACGAGAGCACGGTTCGGCGAGAGATCGACATGAGGCCTCGGAGTGAGCGTGGCTGACTAGTGAGCGTCGGAGCGTGACGATGGCTGCGCGGTTTCGGTCTGGTGGAGGACGATGGGCTCGAGCATCACGCCGCGCTCGAGTGCCTGGACCTCGGCCATCGCGGTCCAGTAGCGGCGCACGGCATCGACGTGCTGTTGCTGGCCCTCGACGAGATCGCGGCTCGCCACGATCAGCGTGAACTGGTTCGCGTCCATCGCGTTGTAGTGGCGCAGCGTCTGGTCGTAGATCTCCTGGCGCAGCGGCAGCACGGTGGTCTGGATCCGGCGCGCTTCCTCGTAAGCGGCGAGGGCGGTGACCCGCGCGGCCCGGGCCGCTGCGCCGAGCTCGATCACGGACGCAGCAAGCTCGTGCTTGGCCTTGCGATGCGCCGCGTTGGCGCTCGCACGTTCACCACTGCGCCAGTCGAGTAGCGGGATCCCGAGCTCGATCAGCGGTCCGATCGACTGGTGGTCGGTATCGCCGTGCACCGACACACCGATGCCGAGCTCGGGTACGAACGTGCGGATCCATTGATCGCGGGCCTGATGCTCGGCGCGAGCGACGCGAGCGCGGCCGGTCGTGAGATCGAGGCTCGCCGCGACCGCGGTGGCCTCGAGGTCGTCGAGCGCGGGCGGTGTGGCCGGGAGCGCTCGCAGCGCTCCTTTGGCTTGCCACGCCGTCTGGGTCCCCGCGAGACCGAGCAGTGCATTGAGCGTTTCGCGCCGCGCTTGCACGACGGCAGCCTGGCGATCCAGCGCGATCTTCGCCTGCTCGCGCGCCTCACGGTCGCGCGCGCGTGCCAGATCCGTGGTGTTGCCGGCATCGTGCATCCGCTCGCGAACGGCCGCAGCGGCACCGGCAGCGTCGAACGCAGTCTGGCGCAGCGCGAGCTGTTGCTGCGCCGCGAGCAGATCGGTGAACGCGATCTCGACCCGTGTGACCAGCCGGATCGTTGCGGCCGCGGCGGCGGCGCGGGCACCCGCGAGCTCGGCGCGTGCAGCGGCACGCCGGCTGCCTCCACCGATCAGGCCGATCACGTTCTGTACGACGTCGAGCTCGAGCTCGTTCGGATCGCCGAACCGATACGAGCCGTGGATCTCGGTCGGGCCCAGACCGATCGCGCTCGCGACCGCGCCCCCGGCGATCCCGAGCTCGTCGAACGCGGCTGCGAGCCGCGGGCTATTGATCACCGCGATCTTCGACGCCGTGGCGGCATCGATCGGCGCAGCAAGTAGCTCATCGAGCTTGGGCCGCTGGCGCGGGTCGAACGGAGATCCAAGCCGGCGCACAACCTCGGCGTCCACCGGCGCACGCAGCTCGCGATACGACGGCGCACAACCGACGAGGACCATGCCAACCAGACCGCGGACCAACACGTTCACCTTGCCGATATGCACCAGGTGCTCCTCGATGCCAACAAACAGGCCGCAAAATGCAGGGGCTGCGTAACCGGATCTCGTGCGAGACCAAGCGGTCGAGCTCAAGCGTGGGCCGCACGCCCTGCGACAACCCACCCGGTGACGCCCCCCGCCACCAGACCGACCACGATCCCGAGTGCCCCACCCAGGCCGGTGGTTGCGCAGCCGAGCAAGCCGGTCAACGCGGCCGTCGCGAGCGCGGCCACCGCAAAGCGGCGGGGCATCGTGTCGATGATGGCTCGATAGCCGACCGCGATGCCGACCAGCGAGCTGGTCGCGAAGCAGGTGATCATGCATGGCAGGCTCGCGCTGGTCTCGCAGCTCGCGCAGTGTCCGCCCTGACTGAGCGCGAACACGATGCTCGGAGCGATCAGCGGCGGAAGGCCAGCGATCACGCCGGCCATCGCGCCACGCCTCCAGGCACCGCCTCGCCACCCCAGCGCGGCGAGCGACGCGGCGAGCGTGCCGGCGATCAACCACGATGCGTCGGTGGTGCGGTGGAGGCCGATGGCGAGCACGACCAGCGTCGCGCCGATCGCGACACCGCGGACGCCCGCGACGACATGAGCGGATTCATATGCGCGACGAGCGCGAGCGAGCGCGAGCTCAGAGCGTGCCATGGCGAGACCTCCAGGAAGTGCGCAGCCGAGCCAGTGCACGCTCGAGCCGCTTGCGAAATGTCGCCGGCGCGATCGCCGCGCGCAGCTCGCTGTCATCGCCGAGCACCGCGAGCAGGACGTCGCGGTCGCGCGGCTGGAGCGCGTCGAGCGTCGCGAGCGCGGCACGCACCAGCTCGCGCTCCTCTGCAACCAGCGCACCGTCGAAGCTCATGTGCGACGGCGGGAGCTCTGCGACCTCGCCGCGGCGAGACACCCGGCGGCGCGCGGTGCGGCATTGCCAGGTCGCGTGGGTCAATGCCCAGGTCAGGGCATCGCGTTCGCGCTCGTAGCGATCGAGCTGGCCAAACAGCTTCACCAGCGCGTCCTGCGTGCAATCCTCTGCGAGCATCGCGTCGCCCAAGAATCGCGTGGCATAGCCGAGCACGATCGGCCATAGCGCTCGAAACAGCGGCTCGACGGCAGTGCGATCGCCATCGGCCGCTGCCGCCATCCAGCGGTCGAGCTGCGCACGGTCCATTCAGGGAATCAGTTTAGCCGTTGGGACATTGCGGGCAGTTGGGACAGCACGGCCCGGGGCAGCAGCTGTCGGAGGCGGGGGCCGCGGCGGCGACGGCGGGGGCGACAAGGGCGAACGCGAGGCTGATGGCTCGGATGAATCTCATGGTCCTGGTTTAGGCGCGAGCACCACCGGGTGTGACAGCAAAACTGTCGCCGCCGGCTGAATAGCCCTGGTCGCGGCACGAAGGCCAGGTTCTGAAGATCGCTGGCGATCACTCCGCGCCGCAACGTGAATTGGCAGGCCGCTCGGGGTACGCTGCGGGCGATGGCTGCCCCTCAGGCGCCCTTGCTCGAGATCCGCGATCTGGTGACGGAGTTCCGCACCGAGCGCGGGACGGTGCGCGCGGTCGATCAGGTCTCGTTCGAGATCCCGGCGCGCGGAACGCTCGGGGTCGTGGGCGAGTCGGGCTGCGGCAAGAGCGTGACCGCGCTCTCGATCATGCGGTTGATCGCATCGCCACCCGGCCGGATCGCAGCGGGCTCGATCCTGTACAGCGGCAAAGACCTGCTGACGCTTCGCCCCGACGAGATGCGCAAGATCCGTGGCAACCGGATCGCGATGATCTTCCAGGAGCCGATGACGTCGCTCAACCCGGTGTTCACCGTGGGCGACCAGGTGGCCGAGGCAGTGCGCCTGCACCAGAAGAAGTCGAAGGCCGAGGCACGCGCGATCGCGATCGAGATGTTCCGGCTGGTCGGAATTCCGTCCCCCGAGGAACGCGTCGACAACTATCCGCACCAGCTGTCGGGCGGCATGCGCCAACGCGTGATGATCGCGATGGCGCTCGCGTGCAAACCAGACCTGTTGATCGCCGACGAGCCGACGACCGCGCTCGATGTGACGATCCAGGCGCAGATCCTCGAGCTCCTCAAGTCGCTGCAGCGTGAGCTCGGGATGAGCATCTTGCTGATCACGCATGATCTCGGCGTCGTTGCGGAGACCTGCGACGAAGTGGTGGTGATGTACGCCGGACGTGTCGTCGAGCGCGGGCCCACGGCGGCGCTGTTTTCCTCGCCGCGCCACCATTACACCGCGGGGCTGTTGCGCTCGCTTCCGAGTTACGGGCAAGAGCACACACCGTATCGCGAGCAAAACATCCGGTCCCGTCTCGTCGAGATCAAGGGCATGGTGCCGAGCCTCGACGCGCTGCCGAAGGGCTGCAAGTTCGTTGATCGTTGTCCGGCCGCGCAGCAGCGCTGCCGCGACGAGGAGCCTGCGCTGATTCAGCTCGGTGCATCGCGCGTGCGCTGTCACTTTCCAGTCGAGACGCTGGCGAAGGAGCCATCGTGAGCAGCGAATCGGCTCCCGAATCGGCCGCTATGTCGAGTACGGGTGGCTCGCCGACGGAATCGGTCGGCGGCTCGGCGTTGATGTTGCGGGCGACCGGAGTGTCGATGCATTTCCCGACCAAGGTCGCGTGGCCCAAGACGGCTGCGGCACCGCACGTGAAGTTGTGGCGCGCACTGACGCGGCAGTCCTCCACCGTGCGCGCGGTCTCCGACGTCGATCTCGAGATCACGCGGGGCGAGACGCTCGGGCTCGTCGGTGAATCGGGCTGCGGCAAGTCCACGCTGGGCCGGACCCTGCTCCGCCTACTCGAGCCGACCGCGGGATCGATCAACTTCGACAACACCGATCTCACCAAGCTCAGCCAGCGCCAGCTCCGGCCGCTGCGCCGCAACATGCAGATGATCTTTCAGGATCCGTATGCGTCGCTCAATCCGCGCATGACGGTCGGCAATGCGATCGCCGAGCCGCTGGTGATCCACGAGCTCGCAAAGTCACGCGCCGAGCGGACCCAGCGCGTGCAGGAGCTGCTGGCGCAGGTCGGGCTTCGTCCGGACGCAGCCGACCGCTACCCGCACGAGTTCTCCGGCGGCCAGCGCCAGCGGGTCGGGATCGCCCGAGCGCTTGCATGCCGTCCGCAGTTCATCGTGTGCGACGAGCCGATCAGCGCGCTCGACGTATCAATCCAGGCGCAGATCGTGAATTTGCTGCAGGACCTGCAACAGACCCATGCGCTGACGTATCTGTTCATCTCGCACGACCTCAAGATCGTCCAGCACATCTGCGACCGCGTCGCCGTGATGTACCTCGGCCGGATCGTCGAGCTCGCCGATGCGCCTACGCTCTACCGCACGCCCAAGCATCCGTACACCCAGGCGTTGTTGTCGGCCGTCCCTCGAATCGAGGCAACCGGCCGCCGCCAGCGGGTGATTCTGCAAGGTGACGTACCGAGTCCCCTCGCACCACCGCCTGGATGCCCCTTCCATCCACGCTGCCCTGTCAAGGACAAGCCCAAGGAGTGTTTCGAACAACTCCCGAAGCTCCGCGTGCTCTCGAACGGCAGCCGCGCGGCGTGCCACGTCGCCGAGTAAAACCAGGTAGAATTCTTGGGCAATGTCTTCGCGCTCGGGGGAGCTCGCGACGCGGCCGTTACCGGCGGTCCTGCTCGATCTGTACGACGACAAAGCTACCGGCAAGCTGGTGCTCAAGCGCGGCCGGGTATCCAAGGACGTCAACCTGGTGACCGGCAACCCGGTCAGCACCGCGTCGAACCCACGTGATGAAACGCTCGGCCACTTCCTGGTCAACAGCGGGGTGATCACCGAGGACCAGCATCGCAATGCGATCAGTCAAGCAGCGGAACACGGTGGCAAGCTCGGCCAGGCGCTGATCGCGCTCAAGATCGTCGCGAATGAAGCACAGCTCGCCGAGCTCCTCGCGAAACAGGCTCGCCACAAGATCGTCCAGGCACTGCGCTGGCCGCAGGGCGCGTGGCGGTTCGATGACGGTCCGCCGCTCGAGGGCGGATCGCTGAACATGATCGAGGTCGTGCTCGGCGGTCTGCGTGAGACCGCGGTCGAGGACCTCGGCCGGCTTGCGAGGTTCGACAAGCTCAGCTTCGAGCTGACACCGCGAGGCAAGCGGATCTCAAGCGAGCTCCGCCGAGCATTCGGCGAGCGTGTGATCGCGCTGCTCGAGAGCCGCGCACCGATCGCTCAGCTCGACCGCGCGTATCCCGAGCGCGCCGGCGGAAGGCTCGCGCTCGATGCGATGATGTTGTGCGATGCGGTCGCCGCGGTCCCGCTGGGGGCAGGTCCCGGCGCTGCTCCGCGGCCCGAGCCGGCAAAGCCGCTCAAGCCGCAACCGCCGAAGCCGCGTCCGATGCCCGAACCGGCTGCAGCACTCGAGTCCGTGCCGGTCGGCGATGCCTCGTCGCCGGCGCTGTTCGATCTGCTGTTCGATGATCTCGGGTTTCAAACCGAGGGCGGGTCCACTCCGATCGATCTGACCTACACCGAGGTCGAGCTCGATTCGGGCGTGGTGTCGAACGCCGAGGTGGTCGCGGCGAGTGCGGATCGCGAGAAGCAGCTGATCGCGCGCAAGACGCTCGCGGTCGAGCACCAGCGGGTCCGCGGTGCGGATCACTATGCGGTGCTGATGGTGGGCCGGCGGTCGTCGTTCAACGAGATCGACGGCGCGCACTCGATCCGGACGAGCCTGCTCGAGCGCGACGCGGCGCTGATGACCGATGCGCGCGACCGCCAGAAGGTCGAGGACATTCGCAACGCATACCAGGCGGCGCGCGCGACCCTGCTGGATGATCGCAAGCGCGCCGCGTACGATCGCGAGCTCGCGGGCGGCGAGCTGATGCAGGTGGCGCCGGCGATCGACACCGAGCTTAGCTTTCGCGTCGCCGAGGACCTGATGGCGCGCAAGCAGTGGGGCCAGGCGATCGGCCACCTGCGCACGGTGATCGCGCGATCGCCCGGCGAGGCCGACTACCACGCGGCGCTGGGCTGGGCGGAGTGGATGCTGGGCAAGCAGCAACCCGCCGCGGGCGAGGCTGCGTACGGCCATCTCAACCAGGCGCTCGCGATCAACCCCGACCATCCGGCGGCCCACGACTACAAGGGTCAGATCGAAGCGACGCTGCGGCGTGACGACGCCGAGGCGATGTTCTATCTCGAGCGTGCGATCGACCTGGATCCGAACCGTACCGAGCCGGTGGCGGTGATCGAAGCGCTGTTGATCGGACGGGGCGAGCTGCGCCGGCTCGAGCGCCTGCTCAAGCGCCTGCTGTTCCGGCTGCGCGGCCGCGGCGGCGTGGCGGAAGCCAAGGCGTGGGCGCGACTCGCTCGCCTGTACCTGGACCATCTCGATGATCCGCAGGCAGGCGCCGCGGCGGTCGCAAACGCGCGACGGATTTCGCCCAAGGATTCCGACGTCGGCAGCCTGATCGGGCGCGCCGAAAAGCAGCGGCCCGCGCACACCGAGCCGCTGCGCGCGGGTTGGCGCGAGGCCTTGACCGACCCCGCATCGGGCGCCGCCCTCGTCAAGACCACCGCCGAGCACGGCCACATCGATGCGGCGTTCCTCGCTGCGTCGACGATGGTTGCGATGGGCACCGCCGACGCGCAGATGGCCTCGCTGTACGAGCAGAACCGCGTGCGTGGTCTGGTGCTGCCGGAGCGGCCGCTGGACCGGGATCAGTGGGCGATGCTTCGTCATCGAGACGATGGCGTCGAGCTCGGCGGCCTCATGGAGCTGGTGGCGCCGGCCGTGCACGCGCTCGCGCCGATGACGCTGGCAGACAGCGATCTGGATCCGCATCAGCGACTCGATGACACCGACGTGCCCGCGGTGTTTTCGCGGATGCGTGCGCGCTGCGCGGAGCTACTGGGCGTTCCGGCCGCGCCGGTGTTCGCACGTGTCGAGCTCGGCAGTCAGATCCACGTGGTCGCGTGCGAACCGCCGGTGCTGGTGGCCGGCGATGAAGCGCTCACCGCGCCCGAGCGTCCCGAGCTGGCGTTCCGCCTCGTCCGTGCGATGACGTTTCTGTGGCCAGGCCGTGCGGTCGGCGCGTCGCGTCCCGGCCGGATCATGCGCGCGATCGTGATGGCGATCTTTCGCGAGGCCTCGGGCTCGGACGTCGGGCTCGACGACGCGCTCGCGGAGCCGGCGAGCAAGGCGATTCGCGCGTTGCCACCGCAGTCGCGCATCCAGGCGCGCGCGGCGGCGATGCGGGTGCTGTCGCGCGGCGGGGGCCTGAACCTGTCGCTGTGGGCGAAGTCGCTGTCGCGTACCGCCGACCGCGCCGGCATGTTGCTGTGCGGCGACGTACCCGCTGCGTTCACCGGCGCCGCCGAGGTCGGCGAGGTCGATCACGATCTCGTGGAGTTCGCCTACAGCGCGGCGCATGTGAATCTGCGCGCGCAGCTCGGGTTGTCAGGTCGGCGCTAGACAACTGATGATCGGGGTGCGCGTGCGCGTCAGCTCGCCTGCGCACCTCTCCCAAGCGAGCCGGCGAGCCATCGCCATTGCGGCACTATCACGGCACGCCTCCGTCCGAGCCTACGTGGCTGATTTGTCGGCGCTTCAGCGCTGCAGTTCTCCCTGGCGTCGGCGTGGTGGTCCGAGGCTATAGTGGCTCCGTGCACGAGCCACCCCTGAGCAAGCCTGCGCACCTGCAGCCTGCGGATCCGCAGCGGGGCTGGCTTGCGGCGCGCCCGGCGGCGGTTGCCGCGGCGGTGCTTGGTGCGCTCGCGTTTCTGGTCACGCTGATCGCGCAGCCGGAGCTCGGCGCGACGCCCGACTGGCGGATCACCGTGCCGGGCTTCGTCGTCACGGCGGTCGCGTCGTTGATCTCGATCGCACGCCGAGAGCGCGGTGCGTATCCGCTCTGGCTGATCGGCATCGGTCTCGCAGCCGCGGCGCTGGTGCTGGGGTGGTTCTTGATGTTGTCGATCGTGGTCGCCGCAACGGTGATCGCGATCGTGATCCTGCATTCGATCATGTGAGGAAGCGATGAACGATCACGAGCTGATCTATGACTGGAACTCGGTGGAGAAGGTCGCGCCGCTATCGCCGCGCCGGAAGATCCAGTTCCTGGACGAAACCCTGCGCGACGGCATCCAGTCGCCATCGGTCGTCGATCCTTCGATCGAGGACAAGCTGCGGCTGGTCGAGCTCGCGAATGATCTCGGGATCGACACGATGGATATCGGCCTGCCAGGCGCCGGCAGGCGCGCGGTCGAGGACGTGACCACGATCGCCGAGCACATCAAGAACAACCGGATGAACGTGAAGGCATCGTGCGCCGCGCGCACGCACCAGAACGACATCCAGGCGATCATCGACATCTCGCAGAAGGTCGGCATCGAGATCGAGGTGCTGTGCTTCATCGGCTCGTCGCCGATTCGCCAGTACGCCGAGAACTGGGATCTCCCCCGCATGCTCCAGCTGAGCGCCGACGCGATCGACCTCGCGCGCAAGTACAACCTGCCGGTCGCGTACGTCACCGAGGACACCACGCGATCTCGCCCCGACATCCTCACCAAGATGTTCACCACCGCGGTCGAGCACGGCGCTCAGCGGTTGATCGTGTGTGACACCGTCGGCCATGCGACCCCCGACGGGATCAAGAACCTCCTCAAGTTCACCCGCAACATGCTCGACGGCATCGGCCGTACCGACGTCGGCATCGATTGGCACGGCCACAACGACCGCGGGCTGGGCGTGGTCAATTCGATCTTCGCGATTGAATACGGCGCGGATCGGATCCATGGAACTGCGCTCGGGATCGGTGAGCGCGTTGGCAACGCCGCACTCGACCAGATCCTGCTGAACTTGAAGCTGCTCGGCGAGCTGCCCGATCACGATCTCACGAAGCTCGTGCTGTGGTGCAAGACCGCATCGCAAGCGACGCGCGTTCCGATCCATCCGCAGTATCCGCTGGTCGGGCACGACGCGTTTCGCACCGCCACCGGCGTGCATGCCGCGGCGATCATCAAGGCCGAGAAGAAGGGCGACTCGTGGCTTGCCGACCGGATCTACTCCGGCGTTCCGGCAGGGATGTTCGGCAAGGAGCAGGAGATCGAGATCGGTCACTACTCCGGTGAGTCGAACGTCGTGTACTGGCTCAACAAGCGGGGTTACGAGCCCACGCCCGAGCTGGTCGCTGCCGTTCTCGGCGCTGCGAAGCGCGGGAACCGCGTACTTTCGGACGACGAGGTGGTCGCCGCGATCCGCGAGTACCGCGGGGCCTGAGCGGGCCTGAGCGAGCTGCTATCGGCGTGTTATCGGCGGGCCGCCGCGGGGATGGGATACCGATGCCATGCGAAGCACGCGCGGATGGGTCGTCCTTGTCGCGATCGGGTGCAATGGGGCCAAGGTGCCGGCGGCCGGGTCGGGGACCGCGGCGTCGCCCGGCGATCTTGGATCGGCGATCGCCCCGCCGCCGAGCGCTGGACCGGGCTCGTCGGCGGACTCCCCCACCGACGCACCGCTGGCGCCCGCGGTCTGTGAGCTCACCGGCAACTATCGCGTTCGCTATCGCCGCCGGAACGAGGACGAGGTCGAGTGGATGCGGTTTAGCGTGAGCGGCGACCCGCTCAAGCTGAAGATCACCAACGACGTAGGAATTTTCGGGTTCAATCCAGGAACGATCGCGCTCGCTGCCGATCCGGCTGCGTGCAAGCTGACGCTGACCCCCGTCGACAAGACCAATGACTCGAGGGTGGTGTTGGTGCTCGATCCCACGACCAGCAAGGTCACCGGACATCTGAAGTGGTACGACGGCAGCGACCTCATCAACGTGTACGGCGTGCGCGGTGAGACCACACTCGCCGCTGCCGACGCGTGCATCGCGCCGGGCGTCTATGCCCTCGAGCTCGGCCCGAAGGCTGAGTGGGAGACCCCGGAGTGCGGCACGCCGAACGAACGAGTCGGGACCCTCTACCTTCGCGTCGAGTGGTTGGCGGGCGAGGTCACGGTCGACGACGTGTATTCGCCAACCACCACGTATTCGACGCCGTTCGCCCCGAGAGCTTCCTCCGTCGAGACCGTGAAACGTGCGGGGCCGTGCCAGCTGGACCTCAAGCTGCGGCAGAACAACGGGGTCGAGCTCTCGGCACGGTTGGAATTCGGCAACCTCGTGGTCAAGGGAGCTGCTTCGCAGGTTCAGTACCGCGCGGTCGAAGGCCCCGATGAGAGCGAACACTATTACGAGTGCGACGGGACGAACTTCCCGATCACTGGCAAGCGCATCGCCACGCCACCGTGGTCGACGTAGCTCACGTTGCTGCGAGCGGCCAGGCGCGGCCCGCGGCCTCGAGCTCGAACCTGCCATCGCGCTCGACGACGCGTGACGCGATCGCGTGATACGCAGGCCCAGCGATCCGGCCGCGCAGTCGCTGGTGGGCGCGTGCGTACAGCGCGTTGTCCTCACCCTGGCTCAGCGAGCCGTAGTCCAGCTCCTGTTCCTGGTCATCGTCCCAAAGGACGACGCAGCGATCGCCGTCCCACCGCGCAGAGCTCGCGCGAAGGTGGGCGTCCTCGACCTCGACGTACGCGTAGCGCTTGTCGTCGAGCCGGACGATGTCGCGACCATCGTCCAGGACATCGAGCCAGCGCAGCAGCGCCTGGCGCAGCCGTTGGTGCGTGATCGGCGAGCCCTGATGCCAAAACGTGCCCGAGCGATCGAGACGAAGGCCGATCGCCCGCATCTGTTCGATCTGTTCGGGCGTCAGCATAAGAAAACAGGGGACGGGCCGGACGGGCCCCGGTTTGGGCCCGGTTTGGGCCCGGTTTGGGCCCGGTTTGGGGAAGAGGCGATCAAGCCAGGCGCGCGATCCGATCCTTGGTCAACAGCTTTTGCTTTTTTAGTCGGCTGACCTCAGCTTGCTCGGTCGGCGTCAGCGAGCGGCGGCGCTCTAGTAACTGAACCTGTTCGTCGAGCCGGCGATGTTCGGCGGTCAGCTGTGCGAGGAGAGCTTGCTTGGAGACCTCGGTCGGTGTGCTCACGCATCCTCCACCTGCATCCAGCAGGCTCCTTAACGATAGACCGGGGATCGGGTCCGGGCAATCGCTGGATGCACGGCAGGGTGTGGAACTTCGCAGGTCCGGGCGGTTCTGCGACATGGTGCCAGGTGCCGGCTCGGCTACCGCCGGCGCAGCGCGCCCGGTACACCATCGGGGTACTTCACTTCCGCCTCGGACGGCCGGATGTACGTCGGTGCCCCGCTCGAGAGCACGTCGACCCTGGCGCCGCGGAGCGCGAGTCTTGCCACCGAGGTCCCCGACGGAGTCGCGGCCCGTAGCCAACGCGGAGCGAGCGCGCCGAGGATCTCCGGGTAAGCGGCGATCGCATCGCCTGCGAACCGCGCGTCGGACCCGCAGGTCTCAGCGGACCACGCCGCGAGCTCCGCTGGCGCCATCACTCGCTCGGTGCCAACCAACGAGCCATCGCGCCGGTAACACCCGGTGAACACTTCGGTCTTGCGCGCATCGAGGACCGCGACAACCTCGGGAGCCGACGGCTCTTCGAGTAGCCCATCGAACGCAAGCGCCGCCAGCGATGACGCCGCCCACAGCGGCCGCCGTGCTGCAAACGCGATCCCCTTGGCCGTGGCCATCCCGATCCGCAGCCCGGTGAACGAGCCCGGTCCGGAGCCGATCGCCACGGCGTCGAGTGCGCTCGGAACGATGCCAGCCTCGCGGCACATCCGGTCGATCGCGACGAGCAAGTCCGAGCTGCGGCCGCGCGAATCGTGGCGCGCCTCGGCAATCACATGGTGGTCATCGATGATCGCGATGCCCGCGAGCAGCGTCGCGGTGTCGATGCCGAGCACGATCACAGGAACAACCGGATCACATCATTGGAGAGCGCGATGATCATGATCAAGCAGATCACGATCAGGCCCGCGAGCTGAACTCGCTCGCGGATCTTGCGGGACAGCGGCCGCCGGCGCGCGGTCTCGACCCCAAACACCAGCAGGTGGCCACCGTCGAGCATTGGAATCGGAAGCAGGTTGATGAGTCCGAGGTTCACGCTGACGAGCGCGATCAGCCGCATGAACGTCTCCCAGCCCTGATGGCTCGAGGTCGCAGAGAAGATGTAGAGCGACAGGGGCCCGCCGAACGCGTCGCGCGGCGAATCGCCCGCGAGGATCTGGAACATGCCGCTGGCCATCATCGAGACGGTCTCGGCCGTGCGCTCGAGCGCCTTGGACAACGCGTAGCCGAATCGCCCGTCGATCGCGATCATGGTTCCCGTGCCGCGCTCCACGTCGTTGCTGGCTCCGAAAACCAGGCGCGAGACGGTGTGGCGATACTCGTCGAGCTCCTTGCGCGAGACCTGGGTGAACTCGGCGGACGTGGTCTCGGTCGTGCCACCGACGGCTCGCTTCCACGTCAGCTTGAACGTCTTCGTCGGCTGCTCGAGCAAGCGCTGCTCGAGATCCATCCAGCGCGTGACCGGCTTGCCGTCGAGCGCCAGCACCAGATCGCCCGGCCTGAGGCCCGCACTGTCGGCCGGCGAACCGGCGTCGACATGGGCCACGAACATCTCGGCGTGCTCGAGCCCGGTGTAGCTGTGGCGATTGAGCACGGGATCGACCTGGGTCTCTGGGATCAGATCGGCAAATCCTGCTGCGAGCAGCTCGATCTGCGGAATGCCCGGGATCTCCGTGCCCCGGAAATAGACGATGCTGGTGCGGCGCGCGAGCTTGCCGAGGCGACGCTGGACATCGTTCCAGGTCCGGGCCGGCTGGCCATCGACGCTGATCACCAGATCGCCCGTCGCCAGCCCGGCGCGCGCGGCGGGGGATTGGCCATCGATCACGCCCACGATCGGAATGAACGGTGCCCGCGTGATGCCGATCCGACCCTGTATCGAGACCTGGCCGCGGCGATCTCGAATCGTGTCGGCGATCGGCGTCACGTAGCGCTCGAACACCTTGCCGTTGCGCGAGATCTGAAATCGCAGCTCCTGGCCGGGTGAATCGTGGACGGTGTTCTCGATGTCCTCCCAGTAGCGAATCGCCTGGCCGTTGATCTCGAGCACGCGATCTCCCGGCTCGATCCCCGCGCGCGCAGCCGGCCCATGCTCGAGCACGTCGCCGATGACCGCCGCCGGCAACATCGTCTGGCCGGCGAACAGGACGAAGTAGATGGTCACCGGCAACACGAAATTCGCGAACGGGCCCGCGAACACGATGACCAGGCGCTGCCACAGCGGCCGGCTGGAGAAGCTGCGGCGGGCATCCGAGCGGCGCGCGCCCACCGCCGACGCGGAGGCCAAGGTTCCTGGCTCGGACGGCGCGGTCGTGTCGTCGGGCTGGTCTTCGACGCCCAGGATCCGGACGTAGCCTCCAATGGGAAAGGCCGCGACCTGGTACTCGGTCTCGCCCAGCGTCACGCGAAACAGCGGCCGCCCGTAGCCGATCGAAAAACGCAATACCTTGACGTCCAGTAGCTTGGCCGCGGCAAAGTGGCCTAGCTCGTGGATCACCACGAGCACACCGACGAGCAGAAGGAAGTAGATGACCGACACGGGCTCGGGGCGTCCTTGGCCGCCCGAGGCTATAGCAGAAACTGGTATCCTGTCCGAGCGTGGCGACGAAGTCGGCCCAGCAGACCCCGGAAAAATCCGAGGTGATCGAGGAGATGTTGGATCACCTCGACACCACGCTGGAGCGCTTGAAGGTGCTCTACGAGCAGTATTTCTTGGGGATTCAGAAGCAGCCGCCGGCACACCTCCACACCGACGTCGAGCGCAAGATCCGCGAGCTGATGCAGATGCAGATCCGCAACACCGCGCTGCGCTACCGGTTTGCGACCATGCAGCAGAAGTTCGGGTCGTATAACTCGTACTGGCGGCGCACGCTGCGCCAGATCGAGAACGGCACGTATGCGCGAAACCTGTCGAAGATCGGCCGGGAGGCCGCGCGCACCGGGGCGAACATTCCCGACGAGATCCTCGCCGCGATGCCCAAGCGGATGCGCGAGCAGGTGCTGCGCGACCGCGAGGTGGCGCTGGCGGTGGCAGCTCGCCGGCACAAGGGTGCAGGCGACGGAGCCGATGCGAGCGGCGCACTCGAGGACGACGAGGCTGCGATCATCTCGTCGCCGAATCCCGTCGGCGCGATGGATCGCGGCGGCGCGTACCTGCTCGACGAATCCGAAGACATCGATGTCGACGCATTCTTCCAGGAGATCCAGAGCGAGCCCGACGTCGAGGCGCAGCTGTCTTCGTCGTCGCTCAGGGCTGCGCCGACCCAGAAGCCGCCCGCCGCCGCACCCCCAAGTCGCCCGGCAGCCCCGGCGGCTGCGCCATCTCAGATCAGCCGCCCAAATCCGATCGCACCGGGGTCATTCAGCGCGGCCGCTCCCGTGGCGGTCGAGAGCCTGGATGGGTCGTTTGTTCGGGCTCCGAAGGGTGGAGCGACGCCTTTGACCACAGAGCCACCGCTGCCAACCCCCGCGGCGACCACCGTGCGGCTCGCCGGTGTTTCAGCGAGTCCGCGAGCACCCGCTCACACCCCGACGCCTCCGAGCGGAACACCGTCGCGACCCGCGGGCGCGGCGACACCCGCGAGTGGCGTCCCGACTCGACCAGCGAGCCCCAGCGCCGCATCCTCCACCGTGGCGCGACCTGGCAGTGCAGCCACACCCCGAAGCGGGGCCCCGCGACCGGCGAGCGCCGCGGCGAGTGGAGGATCGGCGCGACCCGCGACCGCGGCGACGCCTCCGAGCGGAACGCCAAGGAGACCTGCGAGCGCGGCGACGCCTCCGAGCGGGGTTCCGGCGCGACCTGCGAGTGCGGCGACGCCTCCGAGCGGGGTTCCGGCGCGACCTGCGAGTGCGGCGACGCCGCCGAGTGGAACGCCGGCGCGGCCCGGTGGATCAGCCACGGTCGCTTCCGCGCCAGGGCCCCGTCCTAGTGCGCCCGCGGCCGCCGGCAGCAAGCCTGCGGCCCCGGTCCGCCCGCCGCCCGGAATGTCCGATGCGGACGTCAACGCGCTCTACGCCAAATACGTCAAGGCCAAAGAGCTCGTCGGTGAGCAGGCCGGCCCGGGCGCGTACAGCAAGCTACTCAAGACGATCAACGCACAGGCTCCCAAGATCATGGAGCAGTACAAGGCCAAGGCCGTCGACTTCTCGATCGTGGTCAAAGACAACCAGGTCATTATCAAGGCGAAGCCCAAGACGTGACGCCCCACGAGGCGCGCGTGGCTCGCAGTCCTCAGTACGAGGCCAACAGCAGCTGGTACGAGGGACATGCACATGCACATGCACATGCACTTGCACGAGTCACTTGCACGAGTCACTTGGCACTTGGCACCTGACCGTGAACACCTGCACCTGCACCTGCACCTGCGTCAACCCGCGCCGCGCCCCGCGATGAATGCACACAGGTTTGCCCGTCCGGTTGGCTGCTCGCATCGACCGAACGCAGTAGTGTTTAGCCATGTTCTCGGCGGAGTTTCGCTGCAGCGCGGGTTGTCCTGGCAGCTATCCGCTGGATGAGATCATCTACCGCTGCCCGCGGTGTGGTGATCTGCTCGAGGTCACGCACGATCTCGAAGCGCTGCGCGAGCGCTCGCCCGAGGCGTGGAAGCGGCTATTCGCCGAGCGCTGGCGATCGGTGGAGGAGCCGTGGGGCTCCGGCGTGTGGGGCAAGTACGAATGGGTCGCCCCTCAGATCGAGCAGCGCAATATTGTCTCGATGCTCGAGGGCGGCACGCACTTGACGGCCGTACCTCGGTTCGCCGCGGCGCTGCGGCTCTCGCAGGTACGCGTCAAGCAATGCGGAACCTCGCACACCGGGTCGTTCAAGGATCTCGGCATGACCGTGCTGGTCTCGATGGTCAAGCACATGATCGCGAGCGGCCGGCCGATCCGTGCGATCGCATGCGCGTCGACCGGCGATACGTCCGCAGCGCTCGCGGCGTACGCGGCCGCTGCGGGCATCCGGGCGATCGTCATCCTCCCGCGCGGCAAGATCTCGACGGCGCAGCTGGTCCAGCCGCTCGCAGCGGGGGCGCTCGTCCTCGCCGTCGACACCGACTTCGATGGTTGCATGCAGCTCGTGCAGCAGCTCGCGGACCGCGATGGGGTCTACCTCGCGAACTCGATGAACTCGCTCCGCGTCGAGGGCCAGAAGACCGTGGCGATCGAGATCGCACAGCAGCTCGGCTGGGACGTACCCGACTGGGTCGTGATCCCTGGCGGCAACCTCGGCAACGTGTCCGCGCTTGGCGCCGGGTTCGAGATGCTGCTTGCGCTCGGGCTGATCGACCGTCGCCCTCGGATCTGTGTCGGCCAGGCGGCCAACGCCAGCCCGCTGTTCGACAGCTACCAGCGAAGCTGGTCCCCGCTCGAGCCGGTCAAGGCGAAGCCGACACTCGCGTCGGCGATCCAGATCGGTAATCCGGTCAGCTTCAAGAAGGCGGTGCGCGCGCTCCAGGCGTTCCATGGCGTCGTCGAGATCGCGAGCGAAGCCGAGCTGTCGGATGCCGCAGCGCTCGCCGATCGCGATGGCCTGTTCACGTGCCCGCATACCGGCGTCGCGCTCGCGGCGCTGGCCAAGCTCGCGCAACGCGGCGAGGTGACCCGCGACCATCGCGTCGTCGTGATCTCCACCGCGAGCGGGCTCAAGTTCGCCGACTTCAAGGTCGGCTATCACGAGGCAACGCTCGCCGGGGTCGCGCCGGCGCATCGCAACGCTCCTGTCGAGCTGCCGGCGACGTACGAGGCCGTTCGCGAGGCCGTGCTACGCAGCCTGGACGTGAACCCACGCTCGGCGTGATCGAGCCGCGTGTCGGGATCTGCCGGATATCCGCCGTCCTGTCGAACATCTGACCCCTCGAAGTACCCCGGGTTCGTGCAACCCGTTGCTGAATAGGGATTTACTACAGCCGTAGGGATTGGTCCGACCATTGCTGTACGGCCCCGCATGCGAAACCTCGTTCTTGTTGCGCCGGCGATCATCCTCGTTCTCTCCATGACCTCCGGCTGCGACGAGTGCTGGAGCTCCGACGAGCCGTACTGCAGGAGCCCGTCGCCGTCTCCGCCCATTCAGCCTCAGGTGGATCCCGTTTTGACCGTGCGTTCGACGACGCCGGTCGACTCGACCGAGACGATCATTGCACTGGGAGGCGCGATCGAAGTGCAAGCGTCCGTGACCGCCAACGCTGCCATGTCGATCTCGATTCCTCAGGACAGCACGAGCATCCTTGCACCGCTCACCATCACGGTCGCGGCGCGCGAGGCAAGCGCCATCGTCCGCGGCATCTGGGAAGGCGAAGGCCGCCTCTTGGTGTCGGTGAACGATGACGTCACTCCCCTTGCGTACCGTGTGCTCGCCGCAGATCGCGTGTCGCTCGATCTTCCCGACTACCACAATCCCGTCGGGCCCGGGCGTGCGTTTCTTGGCTCCGTGCCCACCGTTCAGGTCGCGATCCGTGGTGCGAGTGATGACCTGTTGGTCGACACGTCGTTGACGATGGGGGAGGGCACCGATCCTGTGTTCGAGCAATGGGCGTGGGACCAGCTGAGCATCGACGCGACACCGGGCACGTACCCGCTCGTGCTCACCTCGGATGCGATCGGCGAGCTGCGCGAGGATGTCATCGTGGTAGGCAGCGTCGAGAACATCATCGCCGAGAATGTAGACACGACCAGCGCAGGTCATCGGGTCTGCTTTCACGGCGTCCACGACGGCCGCCACGTGATGGGGCGCGGCTGGCGGTTTTCGACGGACAGGCCTGACTTCGTCATTGCGAGCTCCACGCTCAGCAACTGCGTCGACTACGAGGCCGCACCCGAGGGTGCAGAGATCATCGCGAGCTTTGCGGGCGTCGAGCAGCGCATCGCGCTCCCGGAGTAGTGCTACGAAGGGCTGCGCTCGCGCGATCGAGTGGTGGCTCGATCACAGCGCAGGATCGCGATCGGCTCCGAGCGGCGAAGGAAGCCTTCGATGCGTTGAACGCGGAGTCCGTCTCGATCAGTCGCTCGGTGGATCCATTCCAGAGCGCCGCTGAAACCAAGCTTACCCGCGCGCAAGTCTTGTGGAAGTACTACCTCCAACTACCCGCGTCCTCGCTCCAGCTCGCGCAGATATGTATCGATCACCGCATTGACCCCAGGGCGCCCGCCTCTTCGTCAGGCGAGTGTCAGCCGGCGAACCAGGTCAACCCATTCGACTCGCGGCCCGTCTGCAAAGACTGAGCAACGCGGCTATGCTTCGGCCGTGGGGCCGGTCGACCAGACCATGCAGCTGCTCGGCGGCGCCAGTGGCGACGCAGCGTTCGTCCCGCTGACCCAGCTGGGCGCCGGCCCGGACGGCAACGTTACCTTGTGTCGCCAGGGCGACCGGCTGATCGAGCTGCACCAGCTCCGGTTTGGGCCCAAGAGCCCGCGGTGGCCCGAGCTCGACCAGCGGATCCGCGCGATCGGCGCGGTCGATCACCCGACCGTCCGCCGCGTCCTGGCGCTCGATGCGGACGAAGCCACGGTCACGCTGGAAGGCGACAGCTACCCGCCGCTGGCCGAGCTGCTCGATCAGGCCTCCGTCGATGTCTTGCGCGGCCTTCGGATCTTGACCGAGGTGGCTCGCGGTATCGCGGCGGCGCACCACGTCGGCGTGTTTCACGGTCATCTGAATCCATGGTCGATCTGGATCGGCCCTGGCGATCGCCCGCGGATCGAGCTGACCCGCCTGCGTACGCGCACCGTGAATCACGACGCCGCCAAACGCTGCCTGTCGGCGGAAGCGTCGGATGGGATCATCGACGCCGCGGCTGACGTGTTCGCGCTCGGAGCGATCCTCGAACAGCTCGCGGCCAGGGGCGGCAAGGCCCAGGAGGACCAGCTGCGCGCGATCATCCGCGACGCGACCGCGACCGACCCCGAGGCGCGACCCGCGATGACCGAGCTGGTGCGCCGCCTGCAACATGCCGCGCTCGGCAGCCACGGCGCGACCAACGGCAATGGCCGCGCCACGCTGCTCGACGATGACCCTCCGCCACGTCCGTCGGGCACCTTCGCGATCGGCACGAAGTTCGGACGATTCGAGCTGCAGCGTCAGCTCGGCGCCGGGGCGATGGGCGAGGTGTGGCGGGCGCGCGACACCACCGGCGGGCCCGACGTCGCGATCAAGCTGCTCAAGGGCGAGATCGCCAACGACAGCGAGCTGCTGCATCGGTTTCGCAAGGAAGCGCGCGTGCTGACCAAGGTGGGCAGCCCGTACATCGCGAACTTCGTCGATCTCAACGAGGATCGCGGCCAGCACTATCTCGTGCTCGAGCTGGTTCCCGGTGGCAGCGTCGGCGTCGCGCTGCGCAAGCTCGGAAAGCTTCCCGAGAAGCTCGCGCTGGGCATCGTCGCTGACGCGTGCCGCGCGCTCGCGGAGCCGCATCGTCTCGGCATCGTTCATCGCGATCTCAAGCCCGACAACATGATGTTCGTCCGCGAGGGCATCGAGCTCGAATCGCAGCCGCAGGGGCAGCTGATCAAGCTCGGCGACTTCGGGATCGCGCGCGCCACCGAGGCAGAAGTGCCCGGCGCGACGCGCGAGGGCGCAGTGCTCGGCACGCCGGAGTACATGGCACCGGAGCAGTGCCAGGGCGCGCAGGTGACCGCCGCCACCGACGTCTACGCGCTCGGCTGCTGCCTGTTCGCGCTGATCGCCGGCCGGCCGCCGTTCGTGGCCACCGACGATCGCCAGATGGAGGTGATCCTCCAGCACCTCAACCAGCCCTCGCAGCGGCTCGACGTGGTGCTGGTCGAGGCGACGCCGGCGGTGGCTGATCTCGTCGAGCGCTGCCTGGCCAAGGATCCTCGCAATCGCCCGGCCGACGCGACCGAGCTCCTGGCTGCGATCGAGCAGCTCACCGGCGGAACTGCCGCGCTGATCACCGCACATCCTGCCGCGCCGATTCATCGCGAAAAACGGATCATCACCTACAGCTTCGCGTGGGAGCTCAAGGCCTCGCCCGAGGCGCTGTGGCCGTACATCTCCAATACCGAGAAGCTCAACCGCGCGATCGGAATGACGCCGGTGCGATTCGAGATCGAGACCGTCGAGAATCCGACGCGGGTCCCCGATCAGGTGCAGACCGGCCGCCAGCGCGTCGCGGGGATCCAGCTCGTCTGGCGCGAGCACCCGTTCGAGTGGATCGAGGGTAATCGGCAGGTCGTGCTGCGCGTATTCCAGGGCGGCCTGTTGCGCTGGTACATCGCCGAGACCACGCTCGAGCGGCTAGCGACCGGCGGCACCAAGCTCCGTCACACGATCCGGATCGAGCCGCGCAGCTTCCTCGCGACGTGGATCTCGAAGTTCGAGGTCGGGTTCAAGTACCGACGGCGGATCGGCGCGGTCTATCAACGGATCGATCGAGTGCTCGCAACCGGCGCGTCACCCGAGGTCGATCCGATCGCGCCGGAGGTCTCGATCTCACCGGCGGTGCGTGCCAAGGTCGCGCGTGCGGTCGAGCAGCTCCGCGTCGCCGGTGTCGACCCCGCCGCGGCTGACGCGCTGGCAGCATATCTGCTCGGCGCATCGGATCAAGACGTCGCGCGGATCCGTCCGCTCGAGCTCGCGGCCAAGTTCGGTGTGCCAGCCGACGCGATGATCGACGCGGCGCTCCATGCGACCAGGCTCGGCGTGCTCGCGATGGTGTGGGACGTGATCTGCCCGTCGTGCCGGATTCCGTCCTCGGTCGTCGAGTCGCTCGCCAAGATCGAGGAGCACGCCAGATGCAAGGCGTGCAACCTCAGCTATGGCGTCGACTTCAGCCGCGCGATCGAGCTGGTGTTCCGCGCCGCCCCCGAGATCCGCGAGGTCGAGACCCGCACGTATTGCCTCGGTGGGCCGGGCCACTTTCCTCACGTCGCGGCCCAGATCCGGCTCGCTCCGGGTGAGCGATTCGCGCTGCCGCTGGCGCTGGCCGCCGGCTACTACGTCGTCCGCAGTCCGCAGCTCGCGCGCGGTCACGAGCTTCGCGTGATCAGCCAGGGCGGCGTTCGGCGCATCGACCTCACGGTCGGTGAGCGCGGCGAGTGTCCGGCGATGACGGCGGGCGATCAGCTGATCACGCTGGTCAATCCCGAGCAGCGCGAGCTCGTGGTGCGCGTCGAGCGCGTTGGCGAACGCGTGTATGCGCTGACCGCCGCGCGCGTGATGGCGTGCGCGGCATTTCGCGATCTGTTTCCCGACCAGGCGCTCGCGCCCGGGCGGTTGATGGCCGTGACGCAGGCGGCGCTGTTGATCGCGCAGGTCGACGATGCGGCGACCCTGTTCCGCGAGCTCGGCGACGCCAAGGCGTTTCCGGTCGCCGCACGGTTCTACGAGCAGGTGTCGACGATCGCGCGCGACTGCGGTGGCTCGCTGATCAAGACGTTCGGCGGCCTCGCAGTCGCGGGGTTCGAGCGCGCAGGCTCGGCGATCGAAGCGGCGCTCGGGCTTCAGGCCGCCGTCGACGCCGATCCGGTCACGTCGGGATTGCGCTGCCGGATCGCGGTGCATCGCGGCCCGATGATGGCGCTGACCCAGGGGGGCCGGCTGGATTACTTCGGGCGCAACGTCGAGCTGGCGGTGGCGGCCGCATCGGTGACGCCGCCCGCAGCCGTCGGCGTGACGCAAGCCGCATATCAGGACGAAGCGGTGGCCGAGCGGCTTGCAGGTCAAACCGATCAGCTCGGGATCCAGCAGGTGCCCGATGGCGGCTGGATCATGGTGTTCGGCTCGCGCCGGGCGTCCGCGCGTGCGCTCCCGGCGGCGTTTGGCACCAGCGACACCCTCATGCAGTGATGTCAGCGCGCTTTGCGGTGAACGCCTCCACGCCACCGGGAGTGGCAGCACAACCAGGATCGGAACCACGCGACGCATTCGCACGGTGGGCGCACGTTCCGTCAAAGCGGTCGATCGGGATCCCCGCGAAGTCGCGCGGGTCAGCCATGGCCAACCGCCCGAAGGTCGAGCTATGCACCGGTGGATGCAAGTCGAGCGGGTCGCGGTGGTGGATGATGAGCTGGTCGCAGCGATCACGAGGCTGATTCCGCAGCTGTCGTCGGCACGCCCGCCCACCCACGCGGAGCTCGCTGCGCTGGTCGCTTCTGCCGGCACCAGCCTGTTGATCGCTCGCACGCCGAGCGGCGCGATCGTCGGTGCGCTGATCCTCACGCTGTACCGGATCCTCACCGGCCTGCAAGCACGGATCGACGATGTGGTCGTCGACGAAGCCGCGCGTGGTGCCGGCATCGGTGAGGCGCTGTCTCGCGAAGCGATCCGGATCGCACGCGAGGCCGGCGCGCGCAGCGTCAACCTGACCTCTCGTCCCGAGCGCGTCGTTGCGAATCGGCTCTACCAGCGCCTCGGCTTCGAGCGTCTGGCGACCAACGCGTACCGATTTCGGCTCTAGAGCCGGCTCACGTTGACAGCCTCGGTTTGCTACAGCCTCCGATCTGAGGCGAGCCATCGCAGGACCAGGCGGCACACCCCCCCGCAGCGAGGAGCGTGGTGTCCACCGCGACGAGCGAGCATCCGACCTGTGAGCAGCGCAGCGAGGAGCGTGGTCGTCCACCGCGACGAGCGAGCATCCGACCTGTGAGCGAGGAACGTGGTCGTCCACCGCGACGAGCGAGCATCCGACCTGTGAGCGAGGAGTGTGGTCGTCCACCGCGACGAACGAGCATCCGAGCTGTGAGCGAGGAGCGTGGTCGTCCACCGCGACGAGCGAGCATCCGACCTGTGAGCGAGGAGTGTGGTTCCTCCACGTGACGTGATCTGGCGACTCTCGCATGGAGATCGAGCACCAGAACCTTCCTCCACGTGACGAAGGAGCATCGGAGGTACGTCATGAGGCGCCACGAACGCTCCGGTCGCAGCCTACTCGCGGCCGGGGAGAATCGCCGTCGGCCGCATGCGCTCGTCCTCCTTGATCACGAATCGCCGCAGGCCGGTGTCCTTCCACCACATCGCCCAGCGAGCGGCGGCGGCGTCGCGCTCGCGCCGCGGAAGATCGTGGTGATAGCCGAAGTATTCGCCGGTCAACCGGCGCAGATCATTGATCGCAGCCTCTCGGATCGGGTCGCTCTTGTGACCGAGGCCTTCGATCAGCCACTCGATCCGATGGTGCTTGCGCGCGCCATCCCACCATTTGCGCCACTTGCGCTCGTTCGGACCGAAGTCCTGCGCGGTGAGCGCGGTCAGCGCCTTGCGTGCGTGATCGCCTCCGCGATCCGAGCGCTCGGCCGCGTCGATCAAGTGTGGGATCGCATCCACGTCACCGAGCGCGACGATCGCTGCGGTCGCCGCCGCGACGACTTCTGCGTCTTGAGAATCGACCGCGCGCCGCGCGCGATGGAGCGCGTGGTTCAGATCGGCGAGCGGGTAGCCCGCGAGTCCTTCGATCGCGCTGCTGCGCACGCCGAAGTCCTGGTCGAACAACCGCTCGGCGAGCGCGAATACGGCGGTGAGCGGCCGCAGCTCGGCAGCACACACGGTGGCGTAGAACCGAACGTCGCGCTTGGGATCGTTCATCTTGTCGATCAACAGCTCGGCGGCGACCGAGCCGAGCCGGATCGTGAGCTCGAGCAGCCCGCCGTATTGCGAGGCACGTAGCGCGCGCCCGCTGATCGCAAATCGATCGACGCGTAGCTTGCCGGGGAACCGGCGCATCAGGGCGCCGATCGTCTCGGCAGGGCGTTCGCCGGCCTCATCGATGGCCTCGTCGGCGGCGCCCTCGGCGGCTGCCTCGATGTCATCGAGCACGTCGTCGATCGGTCGCGGCGGTTCTGCCACGATCGAGACCTCGACGCCTTCCTCGATCGCCGGCTCGGGCGCTGGATCCACTGGTGGGGTCGGAGGCTCGATCGAGCGGGCCTTGGTCCGCGGTAGCTTCTTGGTGTCGATCTGCTCCGGATCAGCCTCGGCGACCACCGCAACCGGCTCCGGCGCCCTCGAGCCGGTCGACTTGTGCTTCATGATCAGCCGGCCGATCGCCTCGGAGGCGGCGTTGGCCAGCGGCAGCAACTCGGTCACGTGCGCCATCCGCAGCTGGAATTGCCCGCGATGCGCGACCACGAGCGAGACCACGCGCTCGCGGATCACGATCGGCAGGATCAGCGCCGATGGCGGAATCGAGCCGCCCATCCGCACCAGCATCGAGTCGATGCTCGGATCTCCCGATACGATCTTGCCGACGTACGGACGCTTGCTCTGCACCGTCGCGGAGAACGCCGACGGCATGTCGAGCGGGATCAACACGGTGTTGATCGCCGCGGCATCGAGCTCGGGCTCGGCGACGGCCACGCGGCCGATCGCGGCACCGCCCTGCACCGTGAGAAGTCCTGCCCACCGCGACACCGAACGCGCCGCACGCAACAGCGTCTGAAATACCGTGTCGCGATCCTCGGCAGTCGCCAGGATCTCTCGGGCGCGCACGATCGTCAGCGCGGACGTGGTGTCCGGCGCTTCCGAGGCGGCCGTCGTGACCGGTGTGCTGGCGGGTCGGGTCGATCGCGGGGCGGCGGGTGGCCGGAGCGCACCAACAGCTTGCGCATTCGACCCTGACGTCACGCCGACCACGTCGTGTGCTGAGCCATCGGTCGGCAGCGGTTGCCGCGGCGAGATCGACGTCGCATCCGCGATCGCCCGGCCCGGCGTGACCGCGATGCGGTTGGGCATCACCCCCACCAGCGTCATCCGTCGGTCGCGACCGCTGTGCTCGGGGGCCGCAACCACCTTCGGTGCATCGGATTCGGAGGCGGCATAGCTCGCATCCATGCGCGTCGTCGCCTCGGCGAGCGCAGGCGTTCGCTCCGTCGGATCGTCGGGGATCGGCAACGGAGTGGCGTCGGACACGACCTCGGGAATGACCTCGGGCGGCGCGGGCGATGTAACGTCGGCGGCCACCGGCTTCGCTTCCGGGCGGAGCTCGTCGATGATCACCGTGCGGGCGCGACCTACGGGAATCGTCGTGCCGTCCGGATCTCGTGAACGCGCGAGCGTGGTGAACCGGGCGGGTGCATCGAGTCCGTACGCAGCCGCGAACACGAGATGCCAGCGGTATTCGGGGGCGATCAGCGGTTGCAGCGGCCGATCGAGCTGGTCGGCGAGATCCTCGAGGTCGCTGATCTCCAGCGGCGAGCACACCAGCACGCGCACGCTCTCGCCGTCGACCGACAGCGGCACCGCGCGGTACTTCTCGGCGAGCTCCTTGGCGATGATCGTTGGCCCGGTCGCATCGATCGTCGTGCCCTCGTCACGGGCCGCGGGTGGCAGCCCCGAGGCCAGCGCGAGGTACTGGGTCAACCGGTCCTCGGGGACCAGGTTCATCTCGAGCAGGATCGTGTCGAGGCTTCCTCCGTAGATGACCTGGCGTTGGAACGCCTTTTCCATGCGCTTGACGCCCACCAGGCCGTCGCGGACCAGGAGCGAGCTCAGTCGCGAAGGCATCGCCCGCCGTTCATGCGCGGATCACGTAGGTTCCTGCGATCCAGTCCTGGAGACCGCGCTTTTCGCTGTCGAACCCGATCCACAAAAACCCCAGAAACAGGGTCGCGATGCTCGCGAGGTAGCCCGCGCAGCGCGCCACGCAGCGCGCCGGCGATGGCCGATCACCGTAGACGTCGATGATCTTGAGCTTGAGCAGCCGCATGCCGAGCGTGCGCCCGAGCGCGATCTGAAACACCAGCACGTATGCGGCGCCGATCGCGAGCATCAGCACCAGACCCATGATCAGCGCCGGATCGGTCCCGAGCATCAGGTCGATCCACATGTCGATGTCGACGACACGCAGGTTGCTCGGCGGCAATGCAACGCCCGCGATCTTGCCGACGATCAGCGTGATGAACAGCGCCGCGGGGACGACCACGAACAGGTCCACGACCGCTGCGGCGAGTCGCTTCCAGAATCCGGCGACGTAGACCGTCGTCGCGTCGCGCCGGAACAACCGCGTCGGCGTTTCGGCACGTCGTGGCATCGGCTCGAGCGGAAGGCTGCCCTCCTCCGCGTGGTCGCGTAGCACCGCCGGCTGACGCTCCGACATCTCGAATTGATAACCCTGCGGAGCGTCGGAAGGCAAATAGAACGCGGAGTTGCGGAAGCCGTTCAGCTCCGGGTCAGCGCACGGATCAGCGCGATGGCGACCATCGGCGCGGTCTCGGCTCGCAGCACACGCGGCCCGAGCCCAACCGAGCGAAATGTTCGGAGCTGTTCGAGCTCGCCGGGCGCTAGCCCCCCCTCGGGACCACTGACGATCGTGACATCGTCGGGGATCGGGCCGGTGAGCTCGTCGTCGCAGGCCGGATCGAGCACCAGCTGAAGTCCGGGCGGAACCGCACGGATGGCGGATCCGAGATCGTCGGCCCAGCTGAGCGCCGGGAGCTGTGCGCGTCCACACTGGCGCGCGGCGGCCTGAACCGCGAGCTGGTACTTGGCCAGGCGACCTGCGCGACGTTCCGGCTCGAGTCGGACGACCGACCGAGCCGCCGGCCAAAGGACGATGGCGTCGACGCCGACCTCGACCAGCTTCTCGATACAACTGTCCATCCGATCACCTTTGATCAGGGGGACCAACGCACGGATGAACGGGAGCCGCGCCGCAACCTCCTCGGGGGCCGACACCGACATCACGGTCGCGTTCTCGCCGATCCGGACGATCGTTGCCGCGGCCCGACGACCGGCGCCGTCGACCAGCTCCACAGGGTCGCCGGCGCGAGCGCGACGCACGCGCGCGAGGTAGTGGTGATGGTCGTCGGCGACGGTGAGCTCTCCAGCCCGGAGTAGCTCTGGCGCGACGAAGATCCGCATCTCGATGTCAGCGCCGCAGCGTCACGACCGACCACTGCGGGTCGTGGCTGCTGGGCCGGACGTGGACGCAGTGCATCCCGTCTGCGACGAACTCGTCGGCGAGCGGCCGGGCTTGCGGGGTCAGCAGGCCGGACAAGATCAGCGTGCCGCCGGGGGCGGTGAGGCGGATCAGGTCGGCGCGCAGCTCGCGCAAGACATGCGCCTGGATGTTGGCGAGCACGAGCGGGAACGCCTGGGTGAACGGCGCGAGGCCCTCACCGCAGGTTTCGATCCGCGCCCCCACGTGGTTGAGCGCGGCGTTGTCGCGGGTCGCGGCGAGCGCGAGCGGATCGTTGTCGATCGCGAGGCAATGTGCGGCCGGCCACCGCTTCACCGCGGCGATCGCCAAGATCCCGGACCCGCAGCCCACGTCCAGGACGCGCGTGGGCGCGGCACCCTGATCGGCCAGCGCCTGGATCTCCTCCAGCACGAGCCGGGTACTCGCGTGCGTCCCGGTTCCGAATGCCATCCCGGGGTCGAGATCGATGACCACCTCGCTGGAAGCCGCCTCGTAGCGTTCCCAGCTCGGTACAACGACGAATTGGCGGGTGAGGTGGCTCACCTTGAAGTAGCGCTTCCAGGCATCGCGCCACTCGGCCTCCGGCAAGGCGCTCGCGATCCTGACCTTGCCCGCGTCCACGGCCGTGCCGGCGTCTTGCCAGCGCGCCACGATCGCTCGCGTTTCCGCTAGCACCGCCTCGGCGTCGCCGGCGGGCGCCCAGAATACGACTTCATCCCCACGTTGCTCGGTCCCGGCAGCCGCGGCAGGAATCTCGGTTGCGATCAGCGCTGCGACGTCGTCGACGTCAGCAGCACCAACGGGAACAACGACTTCGACCCAGTCGGCCACCGCTCAGCGTGGCGCCGCCGGAGTGACCCGGCGCTTCATCTCGCGGCGCAGCCGCTTGCGGGCCTCGCGCGTCTTGCGCTTGCGCTTGACGCTGGGCTTCTCATAGAACCGGCGACGCTTCAGCTCCTGCAGGATGCCTTCCTTCGACATCTTCTGCTTGAGGATCTTCATCGCCTTCTCGAGGCTGTCACGCACCTCGACTTCG